>NZ_CBYM010000014.1 GCF_000577815.1 Clostridium saudiense
TGTACTCTATAGGATAAGACTCTTTTATATTGTTTACTCTATAGGGTACATTTTAAAGATCAAAGGTTTTTAATTTATTTTTAAGTATAGTCTTTTAAGCTATTATTTTTAGATAATACCATTAAAATCTATTTCTAAGTTGTTGAAGATGTTTACTTTTATTTTGTCATTAAAAGTATACAAATCAGGCTGATTATAGCCACTTTCAGTTAAAGTATAAACTAAAATGTTTTTTTTCATAGGATTTACTATCCAATATTCTTTAACTTTATATTTTTCATAAAGGTAAAGTTTTTTTACATAGTCATTTCCAGGATTAAATTTAGAAACAATCTTAACAATCATATCAGGAGAACCAAAGCAACCTTTATCATTTAATTTATTTTTATCACAAATTACTGATATATCAGGTTGAACAATATTTTTGCTATCATTTTCATTTTCATTTTCGTTAATTAACACAACGTCAAAAGGAGCAGGATAGACTTTACATTGTCCTTTGTTAGATTTAATATAATTTCTTAATTCTGCTGAAATTTCCATTATTAATTCTTGATGTATTCTACTTGGAGCAGGAGACATTGCAAAAATCTTGCCATCAATAATTTCAACAAACTCATCATTTGGGAAATTTAAATAATCATAATAAGTATAAACTTTATTATTTATTTGTTGGATAGCCAATTCATCACCTCAATTAATTTATTTTATTTTATTACATTTAAGTGATCTTGAATTACAAAAACATCTTTTTCAGTATCTTGAACCTTACGAGTTATGAACTTAACATCAGTTTTAGTATCAGATAAATCACTTTTTTATATTAATTAAATAGTAGTTCTAGAGATATATCAACCAGTTTCGACCATGGTATCATAGTTTTTGCACTAAGTTTATCCAGTCTATTATTGTAATCTAAATCTATTGATGTATTGAATCTAACTTTAGTTTTAACTTTCTATATTTACTTCATTAATGTAATAATATTAATCAAATTCAATTTATTTTAGATATATTTTTATAAATTAGTTTTTGATAAAAGATAATTTGGTATTTAAAGATATCTAATACAATAATAAAAAGCTATCTAATAAGAACATTTAAGTTTAAAAAAATATAATAAACTTGATTTCAATTTATTACTTTTTTATATAGTCTTTTACAAATTATTTTTAACTATAATTATTTTAATTATTAGTATTATTAAGATAATTTTCTAAAAATATATTTATTAAATTACTTAACGACATTACTTTATTAAGGTATTATTTCTTTGCTTGTAAAGTTAAGTTTTTATCAACCATGATAGTTAAATTTTTTTAATGCTAATTCCTCAAAAAAGTTTCTTTATTCAATTTAACTTAATTTTATCATAATTACGTAAGAAAAGAAATTACGTAAAATAAAAAAAGTTGATAGTTACGTAATGGAGGATAAATTAAATTAGAACATTAAAGACATCTAAAAATTTCATATCGCTTAAACAATATATTAGAACTAAAGACTTTATCAGCAAATGAACAATATCTTTTAGAATTTATTTTGATAATAAGTATTAAAGATGCTTTTCTTATTTATTTGATATAAGTTAAAAAAAGTGATAAAAAAATATCAAATAAAATAATAGTATTTTTTCTGATTATCCAAATAAAAGAATAATCTTAATAAAATTTAATTGCTAAAATTTACTTTAATTATAACTAAAATAGAAAAAATGACTAAAATAACAATAAAAAATACAAAAAATATAGAAAAAAATCTAAAAAATACAACAATTTTGTGATAATAATCACTGAATACAATCAAATTAGACATTATAATAACCTTACAGATTGTTATTAAAATAACAAATAGAGTTAGGGGGAATAATAATGTTTAACGAAGAATTTAACAAAGTTGCAGGTGCAGCTAAAGCTAAAAATGAATTATTAAAAAATAATAAAGTTGGATATTTAGTTTCAGCGATGTTAGCAGGACTTTTTGTAGGTATGGCTATAATGCTTATATTTACAATAGGAGGATTATTATCATCAGCAGGTTCACCAGCAACTAAAATAGTAATGGGAATTGCTTTTGGTGGAGCTTTAAGCTTAGTTGTAATGGCTGGATCTGAATTATTTACAGGTAACAACTTTGTAATGGCAGTTGGATCATTAAACAAGACTGTATCATGGATGGATACTATAAAGGTTTGGATAGCAGGATTTATTGGAAATTTAGCAGGTTCAATATTAGCAGGATATATGTTTTACTTAACAGGTCTTGCAACAGGACCAGTTGGAGAGTTTATAGCAAATACTGCAGCTACAAAAATGAGCTTACCAGTTTCAGAATTATTCTTTAGAGGATTATTCTGTAATATATTAGTTTGTTTAGCTGTATGGTGTAGCTTTAGATGTAAAGATGATGTTTCAAAATTAATAATGATATTCTGGTGCTTATTCATATTCATAACATGTGGATTTGAGCATAGTGTTGCTAATATGACATTACTTACAATAGCACTATTAGCTCCAGGAACAGCAGCTGTAAGTGTATCAGGATATATTTATAATATAGGAATAGTTACTTTAGGAAATATGGTTGGAGGAATTTTATTTGTAGCAATTCCTTACTACTTAATTTCAAAGAATAAAAAAGTTTCTAATTAATTATTTAAAGATTTATATAAAAAAGATATAGTGTCTAGTAATACATTAGATTCTATATCTTTTTTTGTTATATTTAATATGTACTATATATTTTATAATAACGTAGATATTTTGTGTTGCAGAAATTAGTGCATTTTCACTTATAAAAACAGAATAAAAGTAATAGTATTATTAAATTTAACAAGTAGAAATTTTTGTTGAAATTACTAACAAATTATTGCAATTAATATAATATTTAATATATTATATAGTTATATTTTAATAGAGGAGGAGTTAAGGCAATGCTTAGTGAAAAATTATTAAAAGCTCTTAATGAACAAGTTAATTTTGAATTTTATTCTTCTTATACATATCTTGCAATGGCGGGATATTGTGAATCAATTGATTTAAGCGGATTTGCTAATTTCTTTAGAGTTCAAGCTAAAGAAGAATTAGATCATGCCATGAAATTATATGATTATGTATATCAAAAAAATGGATCAATTGAATTAGAGCAAGTAAATAAACCACAAACACAATATGATGGAGTAATTGATGTGTTCCAAAAAGGATATGAGCATGAGCAATTAGTTACAAAAAAGATATATTTATTAACTGATATAGCTTATGAAGAAAGAGAACATTCTACAATTAGTTTACTTAAGTGGTTTATCGATGAACAAGTAGAAGAAGAAAATAACTTTAATGCTTTACTTAAAAAAGTAAGAAGAGCTGGGGATAACCAAGCAGCATTATATTTACTTGATGATGAATTACA
Source organism: Clostridium saudiense (assembly GCF_000577815.1). Classification (GTDB taxonomy): domain Bacteria; phylum Bacillota; class Clostridia; order Clostridiales; family Clostridiaceae; genus Clostridium; species Clostridium saudiense. Next base: position 3,409 of record NZ_CBYM010000014.1, read on the forward strand.
AAAGAGACAATATTTATCTCCACAAAATGTATAGTTTTTGAATTCTATTAATTTTGAGTGGGAACAATTAATAGAAAAAGTGCTAGGTATATAAAATTATAAATACCTAGCACTTTTTTAATTTATTAACATATCTTTTGATACACTTTTATTTAACTTAATATGCATTACTACCATAACTATTAAAATTAATAGTAAATATACTGGAAATAGCCTTACACTTATATGATTTGCAATAATACCAAATAGAGGTGGCATTAGTAAGTTTCCAACATAAGCACTTGCCATTTGTACACCTATAACTGCTTGTGATTTATCTGCTCCAAAATTCGTTGGTGTAGAATGAATAATGCATGGGTATATTGGAGCACAACCTAAACCAATAGTAACCAAGCCTACTAGAGCAACTTGATGACCAAATGGTAAACACATAAGTATAATACCAATTAAAATAATGACTTGTCCTAAATAAATCATTTGTTTATCATTGAGCTTCATAGTAATAAACCCACTAACAGCTCGTCCTACTGTAATTCCTATAAAGAATAGACTTGCATAACTTGCTGATATTTCTAAATCAAATCCATGTTGTAGTACTAAGTAGCTACTAGCCCATAATCCAGTTGTTTGTTCTAATGCACAATAGCAGAAAAACATAAGCATTACTTGTTTAGCTCCTGGAATATTAACTATTTCTTTTAAAGTAAGTGCTTTATCTTTTTTATTTTCAGATTCTTGAACACCATCTACATCGTCTATAACAGGACGTTTTTTCCAAAGTGGTAAACTTAACATAATTATAATAGTTAATACAACTTGTATTAATGATATATAACGATATCCCATGTTCCAAGTTTGTCCATTAAGTAATGCAAAGCTCATAATATATGGACCTATACTAGCGCCAACACCCCACATACAATGAAGCCAACTCATATGATGACTCTTATAATTTAGAGCTACATAGTTATTTAATGAAGCATCAACACTACCAGCACCAAGACCATAAGGTATTGCCCATAATACTAACATCCAATAAGAGCTACTTATAGAAAATCCCCATAAAGCTACTGCTGTCATCAGAACACTAAATGCTGTAACCTTACCTGTTCCTAATAATTTTGTAAGACGATCACTTTGCAAGCTAGAAAAAATTGTACCAGCTGAAATAATCATAAAAATTGCACCTGCATAAGATACAGGAACATTAAATTCTTGATAAATTGTAGGCCATACAGAACCTAATAATGAATCTGGCAGTCCTAAGCTAATAAAAGCTAAATATATAACTGCTAATAATAAACTAAACATATTGATTTCCTCCTTTATATATTGATATGATTATATCATCAAAAAAATAAAATTAATAAGATAAAATAGTCGTTTTCATATGACAATATCTTCAAAAAGGAGTAGTTATGGCTTTATCAGAATGTATATCAAAAATAGATAAAACTGGTCTTGAATTAATAGAACATGGAATTGCTAGTTTCCCTATAGCATGTTACCATGATGATTTACAAAGAGAATGTGTTGATTGGCATTGGCATGAAGAATTAGAGTTAATTGTTGTTTCAGAAGGGGGAGCTATTATTGCTGTAGATGGTGAAAAGCATATTGTAAATGAAGGAAATGGATTTTTTATTAATACAGGGGTTCTTCATGGTGGATGGATTTATGAAAGTATTAACTGTAGATTTCATTCTATTGTATTTCATCCTCGTTTAGTTGGTGGAAGTTCTAATAGTATATTTTGGACTAAATATTTAAATCCGATTTTGAGTAATATTTCTTTTAAAGGATTGTTTTTAGATTATTCAATACACTGGCAAAAAGATATACTTTGTAGTATTGATGAAGCATGGTATCTTTGTGCTAATGAAGAAGAGGGGTATGAATTTGAAGTTCGTAATGCTTTATCAAAGATCATTTATCTTATGTCTAAACATTTAGAGTGTATAGAATCAAATACATCAACAAAGAAGTTAAGAGATAGTCAGCGTATGAAAAATATGATTAAATATATTGATGAACATTATTCAGATAATATTACTATTGATGAAATTGCTGAAAGTGTATCTTTAAGTGTAAGTGAATGTTTACGTTGTTTTCATAATACAATTGGAACTACACCTATACAATATTTAAAGTCTTTTCGTATTAAAAAGGCTGCTGAATTATTAACAAATACAGATATGAAAATAGTTGATATTGGTATAATGTGTGGTTTTCAGGATATGAGTTATTTTGCAAAAACATTCCGTAATATCTATGGTTGTACACCGTCAAAATACAGGGGGAAATAGCATTAAGTATTTAAATGAAGGTGTATGTTCATTAAAGATTACGTTATTGTGACTTTTTATATAACAAATGTTATAATTATTTATATAAAAGTCAGTTTTAATGATAGAAGTTAATTAAAATTTGGTTAAATTAGAGGAGATTTACATGAGTTTTAATAGAAATATATTAGGAGAGAATTCAAAAGAAGATATTTTAAGATTAGTAAAAAGTAATGAATTTAAGGAAATCTTTAAAAGAAATAATATAGAGAATGTAATTATATTTGGTAGTTTAACAAAAGATGACTTTAATGAAGAATCAGATATTGATATAGCAATTATTGGAGAGAATAAAATATCAGATACAGTGGATTTAAATCTAACTTTAGAGTTAGAGGATTTTCTAGGAAGAAGCATAGATCTTATAGATATAAATGATGAGGAGATAGAAAATATTATAAAAATAGAGGCTTTAAATAGTGATATGGTTATAATTAAGGATAGAATATATGAAGAAACATATAATTATTATGATAACTTATTTAGAGAAAATATTGAGTTTTGGAATAGATTAGATAGGGTGGTTTTAGATAGTGAATAAGGAAAAGTTAAAAAAATTAATTTATGATATAGAAAGTGAAAGTAAGGATATAGAAGATTCATTAAAACTATTAGAAAATTACTTAGAAAACGATATATTAAGAAAGGAAATTTCAAATAGTTTAAAATATAAGTACTTAAGTATGTTTATTTTATATGAGGATTTTATATCAATGCTTTTGAAAGAATATAACATATATAAAATAGGAATTACGGTTGATGCAGCGATAAAACTATTAAAAGAAAAAAATATCTTTTCAGATGAAATAGCTAATTATATAAATTCGGCAAGAATTATAAGAAATAGAATTGGTCATAGATATAAGCAACCTAAAATAGAGACCTTAGTAAACTTTTTAGAAGAAAATATTGAGGTAAGAAATAGTTTGTTTGAATTTGTAAAAAGCTTTTTAAAATAATAGAAATTTCAACGAAAATAAAGTTAGATGAATTTAAAATAATTCAAAAACCCAAGTAGAAAGATTATATTGTTCTACTTGGGTTTTATTAATATAAATTTAAGAAAATATTTCATATAAGATAAGTTTTAGTGGTTTTGATGATTGTAATTTGTAGTGCGAGGATTAATTTAGTATTACAATCAAGAATTTAATTTTTTGTTTTATAAGAAAACTTTAGAAATGCTATTGACTTAGAGTTAACTTCAATACTTATACTTAAAATATAAAATTAAATTAAAAATTTTAATTATATAATGGGGTGTGAATATGAGTAAAAAAGTATTAATTTTATCTTCAAGTCCAAGAAAAGGTGGAAATTCAGATTTGCTTTGTGATGAGTTTATGAGAGGTGCAAAAGAAAGTGGGCATGATGTTGAAAAAATATTTATAGCACAGAAAAAAATAAATTACTGTATGGGTTGTGGAGTCTGTAATTCAACTAGCAAATGTGTTCAACATGATGATATGGCTGAAATACTTGATAAAATGGTTAGTGCGGATGCAATTGTTTTAGCAACACCAATTTATTTTTATTCAATGGATGGGCAATTAAAAACACTTATTGATAGAACTGTACCAAGATATACTGAAATAAGAAATAAGGATTTTTATTATATCATGACTGCAGCTGATACAAATAAAGATATGCTTAAACGTACAGTAGAGGCAATACGTGGATTTACAGAAGATTGCCTTTCGGGTGCAAAGGAAAAAGGGATAATTTATGGAACTGGAGCATGGGGAAAGGGAGAAATTAAAAATACTCCACAATTCTTAGAGGCTTATGAAATGGGAAAAAATATATAGGTTAATATAGTATAAGGAAAATGCTCAAGGTGATAATAATTAATTTACCTTGAGTGTTTTATTTTAGGAAATAGTTAATCCAAATGATAGGTGTGAAAATTAGAGTTTTTTTTAGAAAGCCTAAATTGATAATGCTTATTAGGCATTATTTTATATTTATTATAGGTATTAGACATTATTGAAATTGTAAAATAAAATATTAGTATAAGGTAAAAGAAAGTGATTTAAGGAGGAATAATATATGGAATACGTAAAATTAGGTAATACAGGATTAGAAGTATCAAAGATTTGTTTAGGATGCATGAGTTTTGGAGATCCAGAAAAATGGATTCATAGTTGGGTATTAAATGAAGAAGAATCTAGAAAGATAATAAAAAAATCATTAGATATTGGAATAAATTTTTTTGATACAGCAAATGTATATGGTTTAGGAGCTAGTGAAGAAATATTAGGACGTGCATTAAAAGACTATGCAAGTAGAGATGAGATTGTTATTGCAACAAAGGTTAGTGGGTCAATGGGAAAAGGGCCAAATAAATCAGGATTATCTAGAAAAGCTATTATGAATGAGGTTGATGCAAGTTTAAAACGTTTAGGAGTAGAATATATTGATATTTTATACATTCATAGATGGGATTATAATACACCAATTGAAGAAACTATGTGTGCACTTAATGATTTAGTACGTTCAGGAAAAGTTTTATATTTAGGAGCATCATCAATGTATGCATGGCAATTTGCAAAGGCTCAATATATAGCTGAAAAGAATGGATGGACAAAGTTTTCGGTAATGCAAGGTCATTATAATTTATTATATCGTGAAGAGGAAAGAGAAATGAATCAATTATGTAAGGATATGGGGGTAGCTTTAGTTCCATATAGTCCATTAGCAGCAGGACGATTGACTCGTGATTGGAATTCAGATTCAAAGAGATTTAAAGAGGATAAAGTTGCAAAAGTAAAATATGATACTACAGAAGAAAGCGATAAAATAATCGTTGAAAGAGTTTCTGAAATTGCAAAAAAATATAATGTAACAAAGTCGCAAGTATCAATTGCTTGGTTATGGAGCAAAGGAGTTACAGCACCTATTGTAGGAGTTACAAAGGAAAAATACTTATATGATTTTGAACAAGCCTTAAAAGTTAAATTAACTGATGAAGATATAAAATATCTTGAAGAGAAATATATTCCACATAATATTGTTGGACATGAATAAGAAAGGGTTATTTGATGAATAAAAATAATATTAAGCCTTGGCTTGTTTTAGTTGTATGTTGTGGACTTGCTGCATCTTCAATTGGAATATCAATTAATTCATCAGGAGTGTTTTATACTCCTGTATCTGAAGATTTAGGAATTATGAGAGGAACATTTTCCATGCATATGACTATATTTTCTATTGTAACTGCAATGTCAGCACTTATTGTACCTAAAATTATGAATAAATTTTCATATAAATTAATTTTAATACTTAGTGTATTAATTTCAGTTATTTCTACTGGAATGATGGCTTATTCAAGAAATATTTATATATTTTATTTATTAGGTGCTATAAGAGGATTTAGTACAGGTTTATTTTCAATTGTGCCTTTGACAATGATAGTAAATGGGTGGTTTGAAAAGAATCATGGATTGGCTACATCAATAGTTTTTGGCTTTAGTGGACTTGCTGGAGCTATTTGCTCACCTATCTTAGCTAGATGTATTGAAGTGTTAGGATGGGAAACTGCTTATATAGTCAAAGCTGGAATAATTCTTGCATTATGTTTACCAGCAGTTATTTATCCATTTGAAGTTACTGCAAAAGATGAAGGTAAGTTACCTTTTGGTTATAGCACAAATGAAATTATAAATAAAAATATTAATAAAAATCAAAGATTTGATTTTATGACAACCATATTTATAAGCTTTTGTATATTTGCACTTATAAATACAACAATTACAGGAATAACTCAGCATTTACCAGGTTTTGCACAATCAATAGGATATAGTGCATCAGTAGGAGCTAGCTTATTATCAGCAGGGATGCTTGGGAATGTTATTTCAAAGCTAGTAATTGGATTTATGAGTGATAAGATTGGACCAGTTAAAGCAAGTATTACAATGATAGTAATAAATACTTTAGGAGTTATTTTACTTATGAGTGGATTATCATCAATGATAATAGTTGGTGCCTTCCTTTTGGGATCTATATATTCAGTTGGTGCGGTAGGACTACCAGTTTTAACAAAGTATTTCTTTGGAATAGATAATTACTCAAAGGTATTTCCAATTATATCTTTTTTATCAAATTTAGGTGCAGCTTTTGCATTAACATTAGTAGGTTATATATATGATTTTACAAACTCATATAATTTTTCATTTATATTAGCTATAGGAATTAATACAATATGTTTAATTTTAACTTTTGTTATTACTAAAGAAAATAAAATCATAAATAGAGAAAAATTAGTATCTTAAATTGTATATAATTATTTAAGCTCGAGGGAAATAATGTATAATATACAAAAGTAGAGGTGATAACATGGAAATTAGAGTTTTAAAATATTTTTTAGCTGTTGCAAGAGAAGAAAATATTACAAGGGCAGCTGAAAGTTTAAATATAACACAACCTACATTATCAAGACAACTAATGCAACTAGAAGAAGAGCTAAAGGTTCAGCTTTTTATAAGAAGTAAAAGTAAAATAGTTTTAACTGATAAAGGTATGCTTTTAAGAAGAAGGGCAGAGGAAATAGTAGGGTTAGCTGAAAAAACAGAAAATGAATTTTCAAATTATGAGGATATTATTGCAGGAGAAATATTCATTGGTAGTGGAGAAACTAATTCTATGCATAGTCTTGCAAAAGTAATGAAAGACTTTCATGATTTATATCCTCAAGTTCAGTATAACTTATATAGTGCAAATGCTGATGATATTAAAGAGAAAATAGATAAAGGCTTAATTGATATAGGACTTTTAACTGAGCCAGTAGATATTTCAAAATATGATTTTGTACGTCTAAAGGAAAAAGAGGTTTGGGGCGTTTTAATGAGAAAAGATGACGTTTTAGCTAGTAAAGATTATGTTACAGCTGATGATTTAATTGATAAGCCCTTAATTAGTTCAAGACGTGGAATGATTCAAAATGAAATTTTTAATTGGTTTGGTAAGAATTATGATAAGTTAAATATTATTTCAACATATAATCTTGTTTTAAATGCTTCTGTTATGGTAGAAGAAGGGGTAGGATATGCTTTTAGTTTAGAGAATTTAATTAATGTTAATGATGAAACTAATATTTGTTTTAAACCAATTTTTCCAAAGGTTGAAACTGGAACAGTGATTGTATGGAAAAAACATCAAATATTTTCTTCTGCAACAACTAAATTTATAGAAGAAATTAAAAGTGCTTTTAAAGAAAAATAAGTTTTAAAAATTTAATGAAAGTGGGATTAAGAATAATGAGAAACGTAAAAAAGCAAGCAGTAGCTCCAAAGACTATACCAATTTTGAGAGAGGCTTTTGATAAAATAAATGATACTGAAATTCGATGGTTATCAAGTGCAGGAATAATGATAAATTCACATGGAACAGTAATAATGATTGATCCACTATTAGAAGGATTTGATTTACCATTATTAGTAGATATGCCAATTAAGTCTGAAGAGGTTCCTAATTTAGATGCTGTTTTAATTACACATTGTGATAATGATCATTTTAGTAGAACTACATGTAAAAATCTTTCTAATGTATGTAATTCATATCATGGACCACATTATGTAGCAGAATTAATGAAGGAAGAAGGATTAAATGGTATTGGTCATGATATATATGAAAGTTTTAAGGTGGGAAATTTAAATGTAAAATTAACACCTGCTGATCATGCATGGCAAAATGAAAGTAGTAAGTATAGTAAAATTAGAAAATTTGAGTTTGAAGATTATTGTGGATTTTGGATTGATACTCCAGAAGGTACTATTTGGTTACCAGGTGATTCAAGACTATTAAAGGAGCAGTTAGAAATGCCATCTCCTGATGTAATATTATTAGATTTTTCTGATAACTCATGGCATATTGGATTAGATGATGCGGTTAAACTTGCTAATACTTATCCTGATGCAGAGTTAATTTTAATTCATTGGGGAACAGTAGATGCTCCAGAAATGAATGCTTTTAATGGAGACCCGGCTGATTTAATAGGAAGATTAGTAAATCAAGAGCGTATTAATATACTTGCAGCAGGAGAAGTTTTTAAGTTAGATAGCAAAAATGATAAATAATAAAATTCTATAATTAGATATTGACTTAGAGTTAACTTAAAGTTCTATTATAAAGTTATTCCAATAAATGGAGGTGTTTAATTATGAAAATTACAAATAAAACAAATGAGTATCGTGAAAAAATGAGATTAGGTTGTATTTCGGAGTTTGGTGAAACTGATCCAGAATTTGTTGAGATATTTGAAAATTTTGCTTTTGATGAAGTAGTTAATCAAGATGATCTAGATGATAAAACAAGATTTATGGCAATTATAGCAACTCTTATAGGATGTCAAGGAATTGATATATATAAAGATATTCTTCCAGTTGCACTTAACTTTGAAGTAACACCAATTGAAGTTAAGGAAATTGTATATCAAGCAGTTGCTTATCTTGGTATGGCACGTGTATTTCCATTTTTAAAAGCTACAAATGAAATACTTAAATGTAGAGGAATTAAATTGCCACTTGAAGGTCAATCAATTACTAATACAGAAAATAGACGTGAATCTGGAACGAAAGTACAGGTAGATATTTTTGGAGATAACATGAAGGATTTTTGGAAGTCTGGACCAGAGGAAAAACGTCACATTAATTATTGGCTAGCAGCTAACTGCTTTGGAGATTACTACACTCGTAGAGGGCTTGATTATAAGCAAAGAGAAATGATTACATTTTGTTTCTTATCAGCACAAGGTGGGTGTGAACCACAATTGACTTCACATGCTGCTGCAAATATGAAAATTGGAAATGACAAGGAGTTTTTAATTAAGATTATTTCACAATGTTTACCGTACATTGGTTATCCACGCTCATTAAATGCATTAAAATGTGTTGATGCAGCAGCAAAAGAATTTATTAAATAGGTATTAAAGGGAGTTTTAAGATGAGTGATAATAAGAATTTAAGTGTATTTAAAATGGGAGAACCATTACCAGAAATGTTTTCTAAGTATTTTATAGGAAATGCACATTTAAATATGTTAACAACTGAAGGAGTTAGTATTGGTAATGTAACTTTTGAACCAGGATGTCGTAATAATTGGCATATTCATCATAAGGGTGGACAGATTTTACTTGTTACTGGGGGAAGAGGATATTATCAAGCATGGGGAGAAGAAGCTAGAGAATTAAAAGCAGGGGATGTTGTTAATATTCCAGCTGAAGTTAAGCATTGGCATGGTGCAGCAGCAGACAGTTGGTTCTGTCATCTAGCTATTGAGATACCAGCAGAAGGTGCAAGTAATGAATGGCTTGAAGCTGTTAGCGATGAAATTTATTGTAAGTTAAAATAATTAAAAGTGTTAAAATAATAAATAATTCGTATTAGTGAAAAACATTCTAGTAGGTAGACATTTCATATCTACTAGAATGTTTTTTTTGTTTTAAGTTAATTATATGGAGGGAAAGTTAGAGCTTATACGTAAACAATATACTATTAAATAGGTATTAATTATAAAAACAATAATAAGGAACTGATTTTAATTAAAAATTTATGCATAAGACAATATAAATAATGAAATATGATAGATGTTGCGAAATTTAACAAAATTTTTTTGTTTTAGGTGCAAAATGCAATATTATTGCAACATTGATAGTGTAAAATATAGATACATATATAAATATTTGCCATTTAAGGGGGCTGTACTATGGATAATTGTGTAGGGAAAATTTTAAATGATAAAGAGATAAATATAAATGAGGGGTATATGTTAATTTTATTTGAGACATTAAAGACAGAAGAAAATATAGTAACTGTTCCATTAAAATATTTAATGGATAAATTTCAAACAAAAAGAAAAGTAAAAATCTCAAATATATTAAGAGCATTAGAAGAAAAGTGTTATATAGAAATTATTAAAACTAAAGGAAGGGTTAGCAGTTATAAAATAGTTAAGGATTATATGATAAATGATGAAATTGTTTCTAATGAAATAATTGAAAATAACGATACTATGAATTCTAATAGTAACGATTGTTTGAGTTGTGGAATAACAACTAGGGGTGAAATAGGGAATGGTACCAGGGTATTTGGGAGTATAGGTACCTGTAATAAAATAGATACAGGTAATAAAAATGTCACTAGTAGTAGTTATGTAAGTGATACTAGTACTGGTTATATAAATGATACTAGTACTGGTATCTCTAGAGGTACTGGTAGTGGTGATTATTATGATACTAGTATCCTTAAAACACCAGGTGCTATTTTGAACGAAAGTGTTGAAAATAAAGGGTTTAGCAGAGGTAGATACCAAAGTGATACTAGTTGTTATGATATTAATAATAATATTAATAATAATATAAATAATAAATTATATATATATATTTTAAATACTTGGAATGACAAAGGTATAGCTAATATAGGGAGTTTAGACTCTAAAGTTAAGGGGGCTATGGATAATGCTCTGAAATTTTATTCTGTAGATGAAATTGTTGGTGCTATAAATAATTATGGATTGGTATTTGAAAGTGATTATTTTTATGATTATAGATGGAGTTTGGCGAATTTTTTGAACAAGCCTAATGGCATTGGACGCTTTTTGGATACTGGTGATATGTGGATGAATTATTATAATAATCATTGTTCTTATAGTGAGAAATTGAAGAGAAATGGTATTAATATTGAGGATTATATAGATTAATAAACGTTAGGAAAATTGTTTATATGTTTTTGATAATTATATAAAATTTTATTTAGTTTGAGTCTAGTTATTTTTTTAGTAATAATATAAAATTATGAATAAGAATGTTCTTTTAAGATATGATTTGTAAGGAAAAAGTTATACAAAATTACATTTGAGAAAAAATGTATTTTAAGATGATATAGATATAGCAAGGTTTGATTGTAGAAAATATTAATTAACATAATCTTATATATGTTATTTAAAAAGGAGGCGATATTAATGAAAAAAAGATTCAATACTACTGGTGTATGTATACCAACTATGCATTATATGGTTGATATAACAGATAAACTTGATAAAATTATAGAACTGATAAAAGAAAAAGATTACTTTATTATAAATAGACCAAGACAGTATGGAAAAACTACAACTATGTATATGTTAGAACAGAGACTGAAAAATGATTACTTGGTAGTAAGCATGAGTTTTGAAGGGATAGGGGATGAAGTCTTTCTTAAAGAAAAAACATTTTCTAAGGTATTTATAGAATTAATGGCAGAAAGCTTGGAATTTACAAACGAAGAAGAAAGTAAAAGGTTATTAGGATATGAAAATGATATTGATAATTTAAGAGACTTATCTAAGCTTATAACAAGGTTTGTTAGGGATAGTAAGAAAGATGTTATTTTATTTATTGATGAAGTAGATAAGAACTCTAATAATCAGTTATTTTTGAGCTTTTTAGGAATGCTTAGAAATAAGTATTTGTTAAGGAAACAAGGAAAAGATAAAACTTTTAGTAGTGTAATTTTAGCTGGAGTATATGATATAAGAAATTTAAAACTAAAATTTAGAAATGAAGATGAAAAGAAATATAATAGTCCTTGGAACATAGCGGTTGATTTTGACATAGATATGAAATTTAATGAGAAAGAAATAGAATCTATGTTAAAAGAGTATTCTTCAGAGAAAAATGTAATTATGAATACAAGAAATATAGCACAGTTATTATATAGATATACAAGTGGATACCCTTTTTTAGTTACTAGAATATGCAAGATGATTGATGAAAAACTTAACAAAGAAAATTTAGAATGGACAGAAGAATATATAATTAAGGCAAATAAAATCTTATTATCAGAGCGTAATACTTTGTTTGAAGATTTAATAAAAAATGTTGAAAATAATGAAGAGTTAAAAGACTATATATTTGATCTAATAATGAATGGAGAAGAAAAGAGTTTTAATCTTGATAATCCTATAATTAATTTAGGAAATGTATTTGGATATTTTATAAATAAGGACGGAAACGTGAAAATATCAAATAGAATATTTGAACAAAGATTATATAATTATTATTCTTCTAAGTTGGAAAATAAAGTTGATATGAGTTCTTATAATTTTAAGGAAAACTTTATAACTTCTACAGGGTTAGATTTTAAAAAGATTCTTCTAAGATTCCAACAGTTTATTAAGGAACAATATAGTTCTATTGATTCTAAATTTATAGAAAGAGAAGGTAGACTTCTATTCTTAGCATTTATAAAACCAATAATAAATGGAATTGGTTTTGACTTTAAAGAAGTACAAATTTCAGAAGAAAAGAGATTAGACGTTGTAATTACTTATTTAAAAGAAAAGTATTTAGTAGAGCTTAAGATTTGGAGAGGTGAGGAATATCACAAAAAAGGTCTTAAACAGTTAAGTGATTATTTAGAGATTAATGAATTAGATTGTGGCTATCTTATTATTTATAACTTTAATAAGACGAAAGAATATAAAAGTGAAACAATAATGGTTGATAGTAAAAAGATATTTGCAATTTGGGTGTAAAAATAAGTAGATAATATATATATGGATAAAAAATAAATTTCCACTAGCTAAGTCGGTGGCTTTTTGGGACAGTAGATAGAGTTGCTTTCATAGCAATATACCTACTGTCCCTTAATTTATATTAAATGTCATTTTAATGTATTTTATATCATCTAAGTATTAGTAAATTAGTAAATTAGTAAATATAGCTACTGTATAAACTAATGAATATATATTAAGATAATACAAAATACTAATATTAAATAATGATAAAATAAAAAAAATAAAAAAGGAGATATAATGATACAGGATAATAAAAACTTAAAATTAGAAAATACATACTGTGAATTGCCAAATATATTTTATTCAAAAGAAATTCCTGAAAAAATATTAAATCCTAAATTAGTAGAATTTAATAAAGAGTTAGCAGAAGATTTAGGATTAGATTTAAAGTTTTTAAATAGTGACGAAGGAATACAGTATTTAGTAGGAAATAAACTTTTAGAAGGAAGTACACCAATAGCACAAGCCTATGCAGGTCATCAATTTGGACACTTTACAATGCTTGGAGATGGTAGAGCTATACTTTTAGGTGAATTTATATCAAGAAATGGACAAAGATTTGATATTCAACTTAAAGGAGCAGGAAAAACTAAATATTCAAGAGGTGGAGATGGAAAAGCAGCTTTAGGGCCAATGCTTAGAGAATATATAATAAGCGAAGGTATGTATGGGCTTAAAATTCCAACAACCCGTAGTTTAGCAGTTATTTCTACTGGTGAAAATGTAATAAGAGAAGAAATTTTAGAAGGTGCATTATTAGTACGTATAGCAAAAAGTCATATACGAGTTGGAACATTTCAATTTGCAAGAAATTTTGGAGATGTTGAAGATCTTAAAAAACTAGCAGATTATACTTTAAATAGACACTTTAAAAAAGATACCTATGAAGGAAATCCTTACTTATATCTTCTAAAAGAGGTTATAAATAATCAAGCAAAACTTATTTCAAAATGGCAGCTAGTTGGATTTATTCATGGTGTTATGAATACTGATAATATGACGATTAGTGGAGAAACTATAGATTATGGTCCATGTGCATTTATGGATTCATATGATATAAATACAGTATTTAGTTCTATTGATATTAATGGAAGATATGCTTATGGAAATCAGCCTAAAATTGGTGTTTGGAACTTAACTAGATTTGCGGAAAGTTTACTACCATTACTAGATGATGATATAGATAATGCAATTAAAATAGCTGAAGAGGCATTATCAAACTATGGAAAATTATATAATGAGTATTATTTTAATGGAATGAGAGCAAAGCTTGGGTTATTTAATAAAGAAGAGAAAGATGAAAATTTAATTTTATCACTTTTAACTATAATGAATAAATTTAAAGCTGATTATACAAATACTTTTTTAAACTTAACATTAGGTAATTTAGAAGAAATGAGTATTTTTAAAAGTGATGATTTTAAAAAGTGGTATGAATCATGGCAAGCTAGATTAGCTAAACAAAATAAATCTAGAGATGAAATTAAAAAACTTATGCAATCAAACAATCCAACAGTAATACCAAGAAATTATATTGTAGAGAATGCAATAAAAGCTGCAGTAAATAATAATGACTATAGTGTTATAAATAAGTTTTTAGAAGCTCTTAAGAATCCTTATGATTATTCAAATATAAGTGAAGAGTACTCAAAAATACCAGAAGTGCCATCTTGTCCTTATAAAACATATTGTGGTACGTAATTAAAAAAATAGGGGGGAAATTAATCTTGTAGATAAAATATTATTTTCAGGATTAATTTTTTATTTTATATAAATATATTAATCCAATAATTGGTATACATAAAATTATGAAAAAATCAACCTTAAATTGTAAAAGTATGATATAATATAATGATAAACATATAAGGAGGTAATTATATGTTCAATGTAGGTGACAAAATTGTTTACCCAGGTCAAGGTGTTGGTATTATTTCATGTATTGAAGAAAGAGAGTTTAAAGGTGAGGAACAAAACTTTTACGAAATAGACATAGTAAATAGTACAATGAAGTTAAAATTACCAGCTAGTAGATTTGAAAATGCTAATATTAGATTAGTTAGTGATTCAGAGGAAATTGATAATAGTCTTAAAGATATAGTTAATTATACTGAAGAAGTTGATAATCTACAAAAATCTGTTAAAAGAGAAAGAGAAGAAAATAATAGTAAGAAAGTTAAAAATGGAACTTTCGATGATTATTTAAGTGTAGTTTGTAACTTAACACAAGTTAAAAACTGTGGAAATGCAAATTCAAGTGAAAGTCAAACATTAAATTCAACGAGAGGCTTTGTAGTTCAAGAAATATCTGAAGTTAAAGGGATGAGTATTGAAGAGGCTAATGAGTTTTTAGATGGACATTTAGATGTATTTTCAAATAATAAATAAAAAACTCTTGCAATTTTAATTTATTATGATAAAATAATAAACATAGCCAAAAAAATAAAGATTTTAATATATATATGTATGTAAATTTCTACTTACTTAGAAGCTTATATTATTAAATGTATTTGTCTTTGAAAAGGAGGAAATTTATATGACTGATAAGACTTTAGTATGCAGAGATTGTGGTTCTGAATTCGTATTCACTACTGGAGAACAAGAATTCTACAAAGAAAAAGGATTCACTAACGAACCAACAAGATGTGTTGCTTGTAGAAGAGCTAAAAAAGAACAACAAAATAGAAGATAATTCTGTTAAGTTTAAGGAACTACTTTTTAAGTAGTTCCTTTTTTGATGTATTTAGAATATCACAGGTTCGACCTGTGGTTCTAGAAAGCTTTTAGCGGTGAGTAGAAATAAAAAAACTATATTATGAGTTAAAATATAATAAAAAGTTATAAGTTTTTTTGCAGAATACTTTTTATATTTGAAAATTACCATAAGGTATATTATACTAAAAACTGAAAAACTTAATATGGACAGTTCATTAAGACCATCCTGTCCTTAAACAAAACTAGGCTAAGAAATATTAAATAGATTAAAAAGTTAAGGTTTATTTTATTATGCTAGTTTGTGTAATAAAATAAACCTTTTTTATTTAATAAAATAAGGCCTAAAAATATTAAATAGGAGTGATAAGTATGAATAAGAAAGCAGTAGTTGTATTTAGTGGAGGCCAAGATTCTACAACATGTTTATTTTGGGCCCTTAAAAAATTTGATGAAGTAATAGCAGTTACATTTAATTATAATCAGAGGCATAGCTTAGAAATTGAGTGTGCAAAAAATATTGCAAAGGAATTAGGGGTAGAGCATCATATTTTAGATATGGATTTATTAAATCAATTAGCTCCAAATGCTCTTACTCGTAATAATATAGAAATAAAAGAAGGAGAAGGCAAAGAGCCACCATCAACTTTTGTTGAAGGACGTAATATGTTATTTTTAACTTTTGCTGCAGTTTTGGCAAAAGTAAAGGGGGCAAAACATATTGTAACAGGTGTATGTGAAACAGATTTTAGCGGATATCCTGATTGTAGAGATGTATTTATTAAATCACTTAATGTTACACTTAATTTAGCTATGGATTATGATTTTGTAGTTCATACTCCTTTAATGTGGATAGATAAGGCACAAACTTGGGAACTTGCAGATAGCTTTGGAAAATTAGATTATATTAGAGAAAAAACTCTTACTTGTTATAATGGAATAATAGGTAATGGATGTGGAGAGTGTCCAGCTTGTAAATTAAGAAGAAATGGTCTAGAAAAGTATTTAAAAATAAAAGACAATAAATAATAGCATAAATTTATTATTAAAATTAGGACTTATAAGAACATGTAATTATAAAAATTCAATCGCATACTATTTACTTTTATAATTTTAAATAGTATATTATGTATGTAGATTGGAGTGATATAATTGGATATAGATAATACTTGTGGAATGTTAATTAGGCAAATACACAATTCATTAGAAAAAATGTCAAATAAAGATTTAAAGGAAAAAGGATTAACTCTTGTACAAGTGTCAGCATTGTTTAGTATAAATGATACTGCAGAAAAGAAAGTAACATTTAAAGAGCTAGAAAAAATACTTCATCTTGCACAATCTACTACAGTAGGGATTATTTCAAGATTAGAACAAAAAAATCTTGTAACAAGCTATATTGATGATAATGATAAAAGAATTAAATATGTTAGAATTACAGAACTTGGTGAACAATGCTGTAAAGAAGCTGAAGATTCTATGTTAAAAACTGAAACATTCCTTTTATCTAATTTAACAGAAATAGAAAAAGTACTATTTAAGGATTTACTAGAAAAAGTTAATAATACTTTAAAATAAAATGCTCGTTTATATAAACGAGCATATAATAAAATATAATCAATCGTATGCGATTGAATTTGAAGGGATTATAATGGAAAACAATAACTCTTTAGAGGCATTTAATTCAATGCCAGTATCGAAAGCGGTAATTAAGAATGCTATTCCAGCTATGATAGCAATGTTAATGGTTCTTATTTATAATTTGGCAGATACTTTTTTTATTGGTCAAACACATGATGCTTATCAAGTTGCAGCAGTTTCTCTTGCAACACCAGTATTTCTAATGTTTATGGCTGTAGGTACAGTTTTTGGGATTGGTGGTACATCGGTAATTTCTCGTGCTTTAGGAGAAGGCCGTAAGGAATATGCTAAAAAAGTATGTTCTTTTTGTATGTGGTCATGTGTAATTGTGGGTATTGCAATGTCTTTAGTGTTTTTAATTTTTATGGATCAAATTCTTTCTTTAATAGGTGCAAGTAGTGATACTTGGGATTTTGCAAGAAGTTATCTTATTATTGTATCTTTAAGTGGTCCTTTTGTACTTATTTCAAATTGTTATTCAAATATTTTACGTGCTGAAGGTCAAGCAAATAAAGCTATGATGGGTCAACTTATAGGCAATTTTCTTAATATTATACTTGATCCAATTATGATTTTAGGATTTGGATGGAATATAAAGGGTGCAGCAATAGCTACTGTTATTGGTAATTTAGCAGCAGCAGCATATTATATTCTTTATTTCATTAGGGGAAAATCATCTCTAAGTATAAATATTAATGATTTTTCAATTAAAGATAAAATATGTAGTGGTGTTTTAATTATAGGTATTCCAGCTTCTCTTGCGTCAGTTATGATGAGTATTTCACAAATTATAATGAACGGGCTTATGGCTGGATATGGCGATATGGCACTTGCTGGAATTGGAGTTGCAATGAAAGTAACTATGATTACAGGAATGATTTCAATGGGAATTGGGCAAGGAGTTCAGCCTTTATTAGGTTATTGTGTTGGTGCTAATACATGGGATAGATTTAAGAAAATAATGAAATTTTCATTGATATTTTCTTTCTTACTTGGCTTAATACTTACAGTTTTATGTTATTTGTTTACAAATTCAATAGTTAGTGCATTTTTAACCGAACCTAGTGCATTTGATTATTCTGTACAATTTTCAAGAATATTGCTTACAACAAGTACATTTTTTGGAGTGTTCTATGTATTAACTAACGCTTTACAAGCTATGGGAGCAGCAGTTTCATCTTTAATTATTAATTTAAGTAGACAAGGACTTATATATATTCCTGCATTATTTATTTTAAGAGAAGCTTTAGGAATAACAGGTCTTGCATAGTCACAGCCTGTAGCAGATATTTTATCTATTTTGATAGCAATAGTTTTATATTTATGGGTATCTAAAAAGATGATGAAATTAGAAGAGGATAAGGAATATAAAGAGTATAAAATAAATTCAAACTAACATGTATATAATATAAATATTTTATAGGCTATAGATAAATTTATATAATTATCTATAGCCTATACTTATATAAGTTATTCTTCTAAACTAACTAGTTTTAAATTGCTTTTTCTGTTATCAAGAGGATTGTTGTTTATATGTTCAATCTTATGATTTTCTTCTCTTGGCATAATAATATCTTCAAGATGAATTCTTCCTTCAGGAGTATTTGCTACAACAGATATTTTATTATGAGATTTATGTAGCACCCAACTATATTTTTCATTGATAACAATAGGCAAATCTTCTTCAGATATTAAAGCAATACCTTCCTTTTTACCAAACTTATCTTTTAAAATAATAGAAACAACACCATCTTTTTTCTCATATTCATTCATAGTATTTTGATTAAAAATCTCTAAGTTACACTTTCTATTATCTAATGTATCACCATTAATATATCTAATAGGAGCTTTAGGATTTACATTTAATATAACACTTTGAAGACTTTGTTTTAATGGTTTAGATTTTTTATTCTTTTTTGTCGAACTAATATTTTGCACTATGTAATTATTATAATCTTTATTCCATTCTGCAAACCAAGTTCCCATATTTTTTATCTTTTCTAAATTTTCAAGATCAATTTTAGTTATAAGCTCAGTTCCATCTTTTTTTAATACTGTAATATAAGCAACATCTTCTTTTACTTCATAGTAGTTACCTATATCATTAATAATTTTATTCAATTTTAACACCTCACTAATTTAATTAAAGTCACATAAGTATAGCAAAGTATTGGAAGAAAAGCAAAAAAATAATGAAATTTAAGTTGTTCATTAGTTATTATATAGAAAATTTATAAAATCTATGTGTTTAAGGATAGCAATTGAATAATAAAAAAATATATGTATTTCATTACTAGAAGTTTGGGTATTTGATAGTGATGATTAATGATAATATAAAGAGATTATCAAAGAATAACGTTTACAAAGATAGTGTTATAATTGTAAATTTAGGTATTAATAATTGGAGGTAAGCAAATGAAATATAATAATCCTGTAATTAAAGGTTTTTATCCAGATCCAAGTGTTTGTAAGGTTGGAGATACATATTATCTTGTATGTAGCTCATTTCAATATTTTCCTGGAGTTCCCTTATTTGAAAGTAAGGATTTAGTTAATTGGAAACAAATTGGACATTGTTTAACAAGAAAGAGTCAAGTTCAACTTGATAAAATAAATAGTTCAGGGGGAGTTTTTGCTCCTACTATACGATATAATAATGGTCGTTTTTATATGACGACTACTAATGATACAACTCATCAGCACTTTTACGTATGGACAGATGATATTTATGGTGAATGGTAAGAGCCTATATATGTAGATCAAAGTGGAATTGATCCATCGCTATTTTTTGAAGATAATAAAACATATTTTATGAGTAATGGAATAGATGATTATGGAGTAAGTGGTATTGTTCAGTGTGAAATTGATATTGAAAGTGGTGAAAAGTTAACTCCAAGTAAAACAATTTGGACAGGATCAGGTGGACGTTATCTTGAAAGTCCACATATGTATAAAATTAATGGTAAGTACTATCTTGTTGCAGCAGAAGGAGGAACTGAATATGGCCATATGGTAACATATGCTAGAGCAGATTCTTTATATGGCAAATTTGAAGGTTATGAGAATAATCCAGTTTTGACTAATCGTAATTTAGGTGGATACGAAGTTCAAGGGGTAGGACATGGTGATCTTATTCAAGATAATTATGATAATTGGTGGCTTTTACATCTTGGATTCCGCCAAAGTGGACAGTGGGAAGCTTATCATCATTTAGGACGTGAAGTTTTCCTAACTCCAGTTATATTTGGAGAAGATGGCTGGTTTACGGCAGGTGATAATGGAAGGACTACTAAGAGCTTTGAGATTAATTATATAAATAATGATGTAATTCAAAAAGAAAAGAAACATTATACATTTGAAAATACTAAGTGGGATAATGATTGGTGTTATTTACGTATTCCTAATAAGAAAAACTATAAGCTTGATAAAAATAAGTTAATATTAAAAGGTACTGATATTACATTAGATGATGTTGATTCACCTACATTTATAGGAATAAGGCAAAGAGATTTCAATGCTACTATATCATGTAATGTTGAGATTACAGATGGTGAAGCAGGTATTACTCTATATATGGATGAAAATCACCATTATGATTTAGCAATACGTAAGTGTGAAAATGGGTATGAAGCAATTGAACGTCTTAATATTGGTGATATAAAATCAGTTGAAAAATCTATCTATCTAGAAAATAAAAATAATATTTCACTTATCATTAATGCAAGTAATAGCTATTATAGTTTTTCTATTAAAAGTGAAAATGAAGAAAGTATTCTTGGATATGCTAAAACAAGATATTTATCTTCAGAAGTTGCTGGTGGATTTACGGGTGTTGTAATTGGATTATATGCATGTGCATCAAATTCTTTTAATTATGCTGAATTCACAAACTTTAAGTGCATGTATAAATAATATAAGTAGTAATATTTAATTTGTGTAAAGTATGATTTATCAAATAAGTTATGATTATCGGTATTATAAAGAATAAAAAAGAAAAGATAAAATACTAATGACATAAGAGCAATGCATTAGTATTTTATCTTTTTAGAAAAAGAAGCTTTTGGAATCTTTTCCTCACTATTAGTATGTCAATATTATTAGAAAAAATACATAAAAATTAATAGCTAAATATATAAAAGTTTTTAAGATTAAAAATAATAAATAAAAAATACCAACTTTTCAGCTAAAGATACTTTGTGTCTTTTGAAGTTAAAATAGTCTAGAGGTGGGATAGTGATATTCTATTTCTAGATTATATTTTTATTTAATTTTCTTAAAGAATTAGTTTAATAATAAGTATTTAGTATCAATGATAATTTTATTTTTACTCTTCAATAATAGATAAAAAACATTGACTTTAGAGTTAACTTAAATGGTATAGTGTAATTATATAAATTATAAGAAGATTAGCATAAAAATATTAGTAAATACAAAATATTTAAGAGGTTATATTTAGAAAAATATATAATTAACTAAAGATAATTTTAACAGTTTTATATAACTACTATATTATTATGAAAGGGTGAGATTATGAGAGAGAAGTATAATAATTTAATTAATAGTCTAAAGGAAAAGGGAAAAATATGTATTGCATTTTCGGGGGGAGTAGACTCAACATTTTTATTAAAGGTTGCACAAAATGTTTTAGGAGAAAATGTATTAGCTATTACAGTTAGATCTTCTATGTATCCAGATAGGGAATTAAAAGAAAGTAAGGAATTTTGTAAGTCACTTAAAATAAAACATATATTTTTAGATGCAAATGAATACAGTGTACCAGAATTTGTAGCAAATAGTAAGGATAGATGTTATTTTTGTAAAAAGGGTATATTTTCTAAGCTAAAGGAAATAGCCAAAAAAGAAGGTTTTGATATTGTTGCAGATGGAAGTAATTTAGATGATGAAGGTGATTATAGACCAGGAATTAAAGCATTAAAGGAATTAGGAATAATTAGTCCATTAAAAGAAGCGGGACTAACTAAAAATGAAATAAGAGAATTATCTAAGGAATTAGGCTTATCAACATGGGACAAGCCTTCTATGGCATGTCTTGCTTCAAGAATACCTTATGGTAGTGTAATAACAAGAGAGAAGCTAAAGAAGATAGAAATTGCTGAAGAATTTTTATTGAGTAATAATTTTAAGCAATTTAGGGTAAGGTATTATGATGATTTAGCTAAAATAGAAGTATTAAAAGAAGATATTCCAAAAGTGTTACAACTATCAGAGGTAATTATAGCAAAATTTAAAGAAATAGGGTTTAATTATATAACTCTTGATTTAGAGGGTTATAGAACTGGAAGTATGAATGAAACATTAAGGTAATTAAATACTCATTTAACTTAAGTAATAATAAATTATTTGTACACATAAGTTTATTATGAAGTATCGAAAATTTATTAGGAGAAACTATGAAAAATGAGTTTATATTAAATGATAAAAAATTTAGAGCGTTTTGCATATATAGGCTGCTTTTTGGAATAAGCTACAGCATTATGATACCAATAATACCACTATTCTTTAAGTCAATAGGAATGGAAACTGTAACTATAGGAATGGTAATTTCATTATATGGAGTAAGTAAGACAATAATGCAAATTCCCTTTGGAATTGTCTGTGATAAAATAGGGGATAAATTAACTCTAAAGTTAGCTTTATTGTTAATGGGGTTAGTACCTATTGGCTATATATTATCAAATACAAGCCTTCAGGCAGGAAGCTTATATGTTATTCAAGGTGCTATTCTTGGAATGGCAGCACCTGCAACTTATTCAGTACTTGCTAGGACATTGAATGTTAAAAGAAGAGGAGAGTGTACTGGCCTTGCTTCAGCAGTGTTTACTTTAGGTGGGGGAATAGGTGCTGCAATTGCAAGTTTTATATTAACAAAGTTAAATAACTTTAGTATGGCATTTAATATATCATCTCTTGGAATATTTTTTACATTAATATATGTAATCATTAGAGTTAACAAAGTAAAACCTATGAAAAATAAAGATAATAAGAAAGAGAGTATAAAGGAAATTTTATATGAAATAAGAAGAAGAGAATTTGTTTGTAAAATTATTATTTTATCAAGTAGTGCATTTTTAGGAGATTATATTTATTCTTGTGTTGTAGCATTAATTCATTTTTATGGACAAGATGTACTTCATGTATCAACGTCTTATACTTCTTCCATTATATCAGTATACTTATTAGTTTTTGGATTAGGTGCGCCAATAGCAGGATGGGTTAGTGATAAAATAGGAAATAAAAAGCAATTATTATATTCTTTTTTTACTATGAATTTTACATTGTTAGGTCTTATTATAACTAGAAATGTAACTATATTTACTATAATAATTATATTGTACTTCTTGGGTGCAACATATTTAAATGCTTCTGTACAAAGCTGTCTTTCGGAATTTGGATCATATCCTAAAATTAAAGGTTTTGTTTTTGGAGTTGTGGGGGCATCAGAGTCACTTGGATATGCAGTTGGACCACTGGTTTCATCTTATATTTATGAATATAATAAAAATTATTTATTTTTAGGTTTATTAATGGTATCTATTTTTATTACTGCAATTTATGTGGTTTTATTCAATAAATCAGGAATATAAAAATATTAACTAAAAGAAAAATCAATATGAAATAATATTAGAGTATAAAAAAGCTATAGTGATAAATAATAAAATAAACTGACTTCTTAACTTTAGATAGGGATTTAACTTCATTTGAAGTTTAGAATTTGCTATCTATAGTAGGTTATTATGACTAGTCAGCAGATAAAGTCTTCCTTATAATCAAAGGGGTTTATTATGAATATAAAAAACAATATATTATTCACTAAAAAAGAGCTTTTATATTTTTGCATTCAAAGGTTTGCTTTTGGATTTAGTTATAGTTTAATGATACCAATAATACCTTTGTATTTTAATTCATTAGGAATAAGCACATTAATTATAGGTGCAGTTATGTCATCTTATGGTTTTGCAAAGGCTTTAATACAAATACCATTTGGAGTTGTTACAAATAAAATTGGGGATAAATTATTACTAATAATATCATTTATATTTATGATACTTTCCTTAGCTACATTATCAATTGTAAGAAGAATAAGCATATTTACAATAGCTATTATTATATATTTTTTAGGTGCAACATTTTTAAATTCAGGATTACAAAATTCACTTTTAAAGTTTGGAGAAGATAAGAAAAGTGAAGGAATTGTATTTGGATTTGTAGGTGCATGTGAAGCACTTGGATATGCAATTGGACCCTTAATATCATCATATGTTTATAATTTAAGTAAGGTATGGCTTTTTCCAGGGTTATTAATTTTTACTATAGGAGTATTTGCAATTTTTATAGTATTAAAAAAGAAAGCCTTTAACATAAAAAATTCCTAAATTTTAATTTAGGAATTTTTTTTTATATTAATAGTATTATATAATGAAGCATTTACTATGTTATTTATGAAGGTAAACTGATTTAAATAAGACTTATGGGAGGTGAAAAAGATTAGTGAATTAATAAAACTTTATATAGAAAGGTATGATTTCTTTTTAAAGTTAACATTAGAACATTTAAAAATTTCAGGAATTTCTATAATAATAGCAACTCTTATAGGTGGAATTTTAGGAATATTAATAAGTGAATACAAAAAAACATCAACATTAGTCTTATCCATAACAAACTTTCTTTACACTATACCATCAATATCTTTACTTGGTTTTTTGATTCCCTTTTCAGGAATTGGGAATACTACAGCAATTATTGCACTTACTATATATGCGTTACTACCTATGATTAGAAATACTTATGCAGGAATTGATAATATAGACAAGTCGATTATAGAATCAGCTAGAGGAATGGGAAGTACGGAATTTCAAATATTATATAAAATAAAAATTCCATTAGCAACAACAGTAATTTTAGCAGGTTTTAAAAATATGGTTGTAATGACTATAGCACTTGCTGGTATTGCATCATTTATAGGGGCAGGAGGTCTTGGTATTGCTGTATATAGGGGAATAACAACAAATAACCAAACCATGACTATAGCAGGAAGTTTATTAATTGCATTATTAGCTTTATTATGTGATTTAATTATTGGAGGTATAGAGAAAATAATAAAAAGAAAGTGGAGGTTATAAAGGTGAAAAAGAAGGGAAAGGTATTAATATGTATTTTGGCAATTTTACTAATTATTATTCCAGTAGGATGTTCTAAGAAGAGTGAGACCATAAAAATTGCTACAAAACCAATGACAGAGCAGTTTATATTAGGCGAAATGTTAAAGCTAATTATTGAAGAAAATACAAATTTAAATGTAGAAATTACAAAAGGAATAGGTGGAGGTACAAGTAATATTCATCCAGCTATATTAAAGGGAGATTTTGATATGTATCCTGAGTATACTGGTACTGGTTGGAGTTTTGTTTTGAAGGAAACAGAAATCCCAGATGATGAAACTTTATATAAACAATTACAAGAAAAATATAATAGTGAATATGATTTAACTTGGGTTAATTTGTTTGGATTTAATAATACATTTGGGTTAGTAATAAGAAAAGATTTAGCAGAAAAGTACAATATAAAAACTTATTCTGATTTGGCAAAATATTCAGAAGAGCTTACATTTGGAGCTGAATATGATTTTTATGAAAGAGATGACGGGTTTGATGCTTTATGTGAAGAATATAATATGAATTTTAAAAAATCTGTAGATTTGGATATTGGTCTTAAGTATAATGCAATAAACTCTAAAGAAATAGATGTAATGAATATATTTACTACAGATGGTCAACTTTCAAATTCAGATGTTGTTGTTTTAGAAGATGATAAGGATTTTTATCAAACTTATTATTGTGGCACTGTAGTACGTAATGATACTTTAGAAAAATATCCAGAGTTAAAAGAAGCTATTATGAAGTTAGATAATATTATAAATGAAGAAGAAATGGCCAAGCTAAATTATTTAGTTGAGACAGAAGGACAAGATGAAAGTAAGGTTGCAAAAGACTTTTTAATAGAAAAAGGTTTGGTAAAGTAATCTTTTAAAAAAGGGAGATAATATGGAGGAAAAAAGCATTATAGAAGTCAAAAATATAAGTAAAATATATGGTAATAAAGTAATACTTAAAAATATAAATTTAAAAATTAATAAAGGTGAATTTATAACTGTAATTGGTAGCTCAGGGTGTGGTAAGACTACATTTTTAAAGCTTATTAATGGTTTAATTGAACCAGATGATGGAAAAGTTTATGTAGAAGGTAATGACATCTCAAAAGTAGATAAAATAGCTTTAAGGAGAAAAATAGGTTATGTTATTCAAGAAATTGGCTTATTTCCACATATGACTGTAAGAAAAAACATATCATATGTACCTAATTTAATAAAAAAAGAAAAAAAGGATAGCATTGAAAATAGAGTTAAAGAATTAATAAATAAAGTTGGGTTAAAAGAAGAAATGTTAGATAATTATCCAAATGAACTTTCTGGCGGGCAAAGACAAAGAGTAGGTATTGCAAGGGCCTTGGCAATTAATCCAAATATCATTTTAATGGATGAACCATTTGGAGCTATAGATGAAATAACAAGAAAATTACTGCAAGATGAAATATTAAAAATTTATAAGGAATATAATATGACAATTATATTTATTACTCATGATATTAAGGAAGCATTAAAACTTGGAACAAGGATTATGGTAATGGATAAGGGGGAGTTAATACAAATTGATACACCAGAACAATTGATTAAAAATCCTAAGAATATCTTTGTTAAAGAACTTTTGGGTGATAATAAAATAAGCTAACTTTAATTTATTTATATTATAAGTTCATCGTTATATTTTAAAATACCTTTCATAAAATATACTATGAGAGGGGGTAACATATATATGAAAAATGAAAAGAATAAGATTCCGGATTTCAGAGTAGTTTTTTTAATGTTTGTATTTTTGGGGTTACCTATAATTGTATTTCTAAATTGGCTAACAATAAATAATGAAGTTAGCATACTTATCAAAATGATAACAATTATTATATGTGTATTTTTAATAACAGTATCATATAGAGCTATTAGGTATTTTTTCTTTAAGCATTGTGGAAAAACAAAAATAAATTTGGTTGGTTATATAGTAGTACAATGTGTATCTCTAGTTATTACATTAATTATGATGGGTATAATAGTAGCATGTATACAACTTTTATGAAGTGAATATATAAAATAGTTAGCAGTAGTAGATAAAAATCTAGTACTGCTATTTTCTTTTAGTAGGATAACATAATGTATCAACATAAATTAGTTATCATTTAAATGTATAATAAATTCATCAAGTATTTTTCCTTTTAAATCAATAGCAGATACTTCAATTGTGTTAGGAAGTAAATCCATAACAACAAAATGATATACAGCAATAGGTGGTATTATAACTCCATTCTTACTATTATATTTATTTCGGAGTTTTTCACCAGCACCTCCAGAAATAATTTGATAAATATCATTTTTACCAGATACAACACGACGTGAATAATTATGCTCATGAGATGAAAATACTAATTTAATTTCATATTTATCAACTATTGACCAAAAATCATCCCTACATTTAGGATATAAATCAAGACAATGCCCAAGATGTGCACCAGTAGGAAAAGCTGGTGAGTGAAGAAAAAGTAATTTATTCTTATTACTTTGTTTACATATGTTTTCAAACCATTTTAATTGGTTATTAGTGATTTTATGGATTTCGTTATAATGAAATGAATTAAGAAATATTAATCTATAATTATCAAAGTCAATATAATAAACTGTTTTATTATATTCATCTAAATAATCAGTTACATTAAGATCAGCATAACATTTGCTAAATAGTTTTTCAAAAGTATCATCAGTAGGATTAATATTAACTTCATGATTACCTAAAACAGGAATTAAAGGCTTTGTTTCATAATAACTAGCTACTATGTTTCTAAAATCGTTAAGCTGACTTAATAAGGCATTAGAATTATTACCTCCAGCTACTGAATCTCCTAATATTACAATAAAGTCAGCAGTTGGAGTTATCTAAATAGTTTTATGCATTTTTTATCATCTATTTTATATACGCTTCCTTGAGTACCTTTTCCTAATAGTTGTAGTTCATTTATATTTATATTTTCGTATATTTTCATATTGCACCTTAAAAGAATTAATAATATTAATATATGAAATGAAAAGGATAAGGTTAATATAGAGAAAGAGATATGTTACTTATGTCATGCTAAGAAATATTTACTAAAATTAAGTGAAATGGTAAAATCATATATGAAAATAAAATATGTTCTTTATAATTATCCTATAGGATATAAAAATAGGGGCGAAGTATAAATGAAAGACAGAAAGGTAGGCAGTAAATATGCTAATAAAAAATAGTAAAGTTGCAATTATAGGGGCTGGGAATGTAGGTGTGACTACAGCCTTTTGTTTACAAAATCAGGGGCTTTGTGATGAAATTATATTAATAGATATAAATAGGGATAAAGCATTAGGTGAAGTTCTTGATTTAAATCATGCAGGTGCATTTATGAATAGAAATGTAAAAATAAGTGTAGGAGATTATAAAGATTGTAAGGATGCTGATATTGTAGTAATGACAGCTTCTGCACCTATGGCAATTACAGATAATGATCGTTTAAAAATGTTAGAAAAATCTCAAAACATAGTTAAATCAGTTGTAGATTCTGTAATGGAAAGTGGATTTGAAGGGATTTTTATCGTAGTATCTAATCCAGTTGATATTATGACTTATTATACATGGAAAATATCAGGTCTTCCGAAGAATCAAGTTATTGGAAGCGGAACAACTTTAGATACAGCTAGACTTAAATATTACTTAGCAAAACGTATAGATGTTGATCCAAGAAGTGTTGAGGCATTTGTTATAGGAGAACACGGTGATAGTGAGCTTGTATCTTGGAGCACTGTTACAGTAGGCGGAAAAGATTTTGAAAGTATTGTAAGAGATAATAAAGAGAGAGTTGGGGTAGAACCATATGATTCTCTTGAAGAAGAAACTATTAAAGGGGGATGGGAAATATTCCATAAAAAAGGAAACACATCTTATGGGATTGCAGCATCTGTAGCTGGAATAGTAAAAACTATTTTACATAATGAAAATAGAATCTTACCAGTATCTACTTTATTGTCTGGAGAGTATAATGAACATGATATTTTTATAAGTGTGCCAGCAATAATTGATCGCCAAGGAGTAAAGGAAATTGTTGAATTAAATTTAACAGAAGAGGAACAAAGAAATTTCGATAATTCATGTAAAATAGTACGTGATAAATATAAAGAGCTTAATTTTTAGTATTTGGTTATTCTAGAAGTTAAAGAAAATTATAGAAATAAATATGTTTTATATAAAAAAGAAATCTTAGCTGAAAAAAGCAACTAAGATTTCTTTTTATTTATAAATATTATCTAATTATTGTATAACTCATATAAACTATATAAATTCCTACTAAAATAATGCCATGTTTTTTTAATAGAGAATAATCTTTTTTCATAAATAGATATAATAGTATTGTTATACATAACATAAAAATAATATCTATTAATGCTAAAGTACTAATTGTTATTGGGGAAATGAAAGTAGCTAGCCCTAAAACTAGTAATATGTTAAATATATTTGATCCAATTACATTTCCAATTGCAATTTCAGTTTCACCTTTCTTTATTGCAACTATAGAAGTAACAAATTCAGGTAATGATGTTCCAATAGCAACAATAGTTAAACCAACTAAATTTGCACTCATACCGAATAAAGTTGCAATGGAAGTAGCAGAATCAACAACCATATCTCCACCTATAACAATACCTAAAATTCCTATTACACTTAAAATAACAGTTTTTAATATTGGAGTTTGTGTAGTAGTATCACTTTCAGCTAAGGCAATTTCATTATCAGATGAACTATCTAAATTTGTTGCAGATTTGGCCATTTTAACTGTGGAATATAAAAAGTATACAAAAACAATTAATAATATTAATCCTTCAATTCTGCTTATATATTTATTAATTCCAAATACTAAAAGCAAACCACTTACAATTAATAAAAAAGGTGTATCCTTTTTTATTGTATTTTTTTGTACAGGTAGCTTAGATATTAGTGAAGAAACACCAAGAACTACAAGAATATTAAAAAAGTTTGAACCAACTACATTAGCTACGCTCATATCGTTTTGCCCAGATAATGAAGATGTAATACTTACAGCAGCCTCAGGAGCACTTGTCCCCATTGCAACTATGGTAAGTCCTATTATCATTGATGGAATATTAAATTTTCTTGCTATAGAAGCAGCTCCATCAACAAATAAATCAGCTCCTTTTATAAGAAAAAAGAAACCTATAATTAAAAGAATAAATGACATAGTATATCCTCCAAAAATTTGATAAAAATTATGTGCTAAATAGAAAGATATCATATGAAAGGTAAAGTTACAAATTTTTTTTATGATTAAACTTAAAAAATAATATTTTTTCTTATCTTATGAGGTTTGATTTTATATAACTTATATAAAGGGTTAGTTTATGAATACATAGATTATTTTATAAAGGTAGATTTTATAATTAATAAGTTTTCATAAGTTTGTTTTAGTATACTAATTAAAGGCAAAAAAAATAGAGATCGTATTTATAAATTTTACAGACTACTAATACTATTTATTAGAGGTCTGTAAAATCTATTTTTAATTTAAATTAGATAATTATCTAGTAACTTCATCAACTATAAAAGCTGGTATAGTCATTTCGGCACCTAAAACTGTGGTATAAGTCATATTACCAGCAGATGAACCTTTAAAGTATATATAGTCATTTTCTAATAAAGTTTCAGTTTTTATGCTATCATCAATTTCAACTAGCATTATAGTATCATAGTTTCCGTTTATTGCTACTCTGTATTGAGTATATCCATTACCATTCATGACTTGAATAATTTTACCTTCGAATTGACCTAGTGTTCCGATTTTACCCTCTCTAGCTATGTCTTCCCAAGTTAGACCAGTTTCATATTTATGAGCTTCAGCTTCTTTAGCAGCGGCTTCTTCTTGTGCTTTCTTTTCAGCAGCAGCCTTTTCTTCAGCCTCTTTTTTTGCTTTTTCCTCAGCTTCTTTTTGGGCCTTTTCTTGCGCAATTCTTTCTTCTTCGGCTTTACGTTCCTCTTCTTTCATTTCAAACCAAGGAGCAGCTTCTTCTACCTTTTTTGTAAGGAGTGAGTTTTCTTCCTCTAAGTCTTTAATAGATTTTTTTAACTCAGTTACTTTTTCATTAAGTGATTCACCATATTCCTTGGAGCTTTCATAGAGAGAATTTAAAGTTTTGTATTCTTCAGTTCCTTCTACAGGTGTTGAAAAAATAACGTTTACAATTAGTGCTAAAACAAAACCTAAAGCTATTAATCCTAATCTTTTAGAATAAATAATTACTACATTTAAGAAATCTTCTTTAGTAGCTCCGATAATCCAATCTGTGAAATCTTCTTTTATTTCACTAAATTTTTTCATATTAACCTCCAAGTAAGTGCTAATAGAGTATATGAAAATACATATAAAATAATTCATTTTGAGAATACTTATAAAATATATAAATCAAATATTTTTAAGAAAATGATTACAAAATGTGTTGACAAACATATACGTACAAGTTATTATTGATACATAGACAAGATGTACGTACAGGTTGTTGATAGCGTAGGACAATAATATGCGTACAGGTCATTATGTTAGGAGGTAAAAAGATGGGAAAGTATATTGATGACTCAAAAGCATTACTAGAATACGTTGGCGGAAAAGAAAACATTAGTGCAGTTACACATTGTGTAACTCGTATGAGATTTGTATTAAAGGATACAAGTAAAGCAGATAAAGAAAAAATAGAAGCATTAAAATGTGTAAAAGGAACATTTATTCAAGCTGGACAATTCCAAGTAATAATTGGAAATACAGTTACTGATTTTTACAATGACTTTGTAAAGGTTTCTGGTATTGAAGGAGTAAGTAAGGATAGTGTTAAAGATGCAGCTAAATCAAATATGAGCTTTATTCAAAAGTTAATGGCAAATTTAGCAGAGATATTTTCACCACTTATTCCAGCAATTATAGTTGGAGGTCTTATTTTAGGATTTAGAAATATCATAGGTGATGTAAAGTTCTTCGAAGATGGAACAAAAACATTAATTGAAATATCACAATTTTGGGCAGGAACTTATAGTTTCTTATGGCTAATAGGTGAAGCGATATTCCACTTCTTACCTGTAGGAATCGTATGGGCAATTACTAAGAAGATGGGAACTACTCAAATACTTGGTATAGTATTAGGTATTACATTAGTATCACCACAACTTTTAAATGCATATGCGGTATCAGGTGGAGCTGATATTCCATTCTGGGATTTTGGATTTGCTAAAGTTAATATGATTGGATATCAAGCACAAGTTATTCCAGCGATATTAGCAGGGTTTGTATTAGTTTATTTAGAGAAATTCTTTAGAAAAATATCACCAGCTGCAATTTCAATGATAATAGTGCCATTCTTTGCATTAGTACCATCAGTACTTATAGCACATACAGTACTTGGACCTATTGGTTGGAAAATTGGAGATATGATTTCAACAGTTGTTTATTCAGGATTAACTTCATCATTTAGTTGGTTATTTGCAGGTATATTTGGATTTGTTTATGCTCCATTAGTTATTACTGGTTTACATCACATGACAAATGCAATTGACCTTCAATTAATGTCACAAGTTGGTGGTACATTATTATGGCCAATGATTGCTTTATCAAATATTGCTCAAGGATCAGCTGTACTTGCAATGATATACTTACAAAGAAAAAATGAAGAAGAAAAGCAAGTTTCAATACCAGCATGTATTTCAGCATATTTAGGTGTAACAGAACCAGCATTGTTTGGTGTTAACTTAAAATATGGATTCCCATTTATTTGTGGAATGATTGGTTCAGGTATTGCAGCAGTAATATCAGTAGCAACAGGAGTTATGGCAAATGCAATTGGTATAGGGGGTATTCCTGGAATACTTTCAATTCAACCTCAACATATGTTAATGTTTGCTGTAGCTATGGTAGTAGCAATAGTAATTCCATTTGTATTAACAATAATTGTTGGAAGAAAAAAATTAGGAAATGCATCAGTAGATGCTAAAGTAAAGAAAGCTGCTTAATAAAATATAAAAAATTATAAAAGGATGATATATGAATAGTATAAAATTACTAGGCATATATCGTCCATTATTTGCTAGATAGAAGGAGATAGTTAAAATGAAAGATTTTAGAGAAAGTGTAGTTTATCAAATATACCCTAAGTCATTTAATGATTCAAACGGAGATGGAATTGGAGATATAAACGGAGTAACAGAAAAATTAGATTATTTAAAAGAACTTGGTGTAGATTATATATGGTTAACTCCTGTTTATGTATCTCCTCAAAAAGATAATGGATATGACGTTGCAGATTACTACAAAATAGATCCAAGAATGGGGACTATGGAAGATTTCGATAATCTTGTAGAGGAAGCAAAAAAAAGAAATATTGATATTATGTTAGATATGGTATTTAATCATACTTCTACTGAACATGAGTGGTTTAAAAAAGCTTTAAAAGGTGATAAGAAGTATAAAGATTTCTATATATTTAAGGAAGGGAAAAATAATGAACCTCCAACTAATTGGGTTTCAAAATTTGGTGGTAATGCTTGGGAGTATGTAGAAGAGTTTAATGAATATTATCTTCACTTATTTGACGTTACACAAGGTGATTTAAATTGGGATAATGAAGAAGTAAGAAGTGAAATTTATAAAGTAGTAAACTTTTGGTTAGATAAAGGGGTAAAAGGCTTTAGATTAGATGTAATTAATCTTATTTCAAAGCCAGAAGTGTTTGAAAGTGACAATATAGGTGATGGAAGAAGATTTTATACTGATGGACCTAATATTCATAAGTATTTAAAAGAACTTAATAAAAATACATTTGGTAAGTATGAAGATATAATTACAGTTGGAGAAATGTCTTCAACATCAGTAGATAATTGTATTAAGTATTCAAATCCTGAAGAAAAAGAACTTTCAATGGTGTTTAATTTCCATCATTTAAAGGTTGACTATAAAAATGGTGATAAGTGGACAATGATGGATTTTGATTTTAAGATGTTAAAAGATATATTCAAACAATGGCAAGAGGAAATGCAAGAGGGTAATGGATGGAGTGCAGTATTTTGGTGCAATCATGATCAACCTAGAGCAATATCTAGATTTGGAAATGATAAAAAGTATCATAATGAAAGTGGTAAAATGTTAGCAACAACTATTCATATGATGAGGGGAACTCCTTATATTTATCAAGGTGAAGAGTTTGGAATGACTAATCCTTACTTTGATTCAATAGAAGAATATAGAGATGTTGAATCTATAAATTATTATAATATATTAAAAGAACAAGGTGAAACTGAAGAGGATATTTTAGAAATATTAAGATCAAAATCAAGAGATAATTCAAGAACTCCGATACAATGGAATAGTAAAGAAAATGCAGGGTTTACTGTAGGAACTCCATGGATACCAGTTAGTAAAATGTATAAAGAAATAAATGCGGAAAAGGCATTAGAAAATAAGGATTCAGTATTTTACCATTATAAAAAGTTAATATCTTTAAGAAAAGAATATGATGTTATTTCAAAAGGTAATATAGAAATGATATTAGAAGAACATAACAAAGTATTAGCTTATACAAGAAATTATGAAAATAAAACTTTAGTAGTTTTAAATAACTTCTATGGTGAAGAAACAATGGTAAAATTACCATCAGAATTATTATGCAATGAATATAAAGTAAATACATTAATATCAAATTATTCAAATTCTAGAAAATTAAAGGAAGAAATAATACTTAGACCATATGAGTCAATAGTTTATTATATTGAGAAATAGTAGATATTTATGATAAAATAACTATGGTGATGAAATGGATAAGAAGTATTTAAATATATATAACATTATAGTTAATAAAATTGAAAGTAAAGAATATGTAGCAAATGATAAATTACCTTCTGAAAAGGAATTAATGGATGAGTATAATGTCTCAAGGGATACTGTAAGAAAATCTTTAAATATGCTAGAACAAAATGGATATATTCAAAAAAGTAAAGGAAAAGGTTCATTTGTTTTAGACATAAATAAGTTTAATTTCCCAGTTTCAGGTGTAGTTAGTCTTAAAGAGCTTAGTGAAAAGTCAGGAAGGGCTATTGAAACAACAGTTGAGGCTTTAGAGTGTATTATTCCTAAAAAAAACATTTCAAAAGGGCTTGAGATAAATGAAGATGAGAAAGTATGGAGAATAGTAAGAGCAAGAACTATAGATGGAGAAAAGGTAATATTAGATAAGGATTACGTAGTTCAAAAATTTGTAGAAAATCTTACTGAAGATATATGCAAGAATTCTTTATATGAATATGTTGAAAATGTGTTAGGATTAAAGATAGCATATGCAAAAAAAGAAATAACAGTTCAAAATGCTTCAGAGGAAGATAAAAAGTATTTAGATATGAAGGGCTTTGATATGATAGTAGTAGTTAAAAGCTATACATATTTAGATGATACAAGTTTATTTCAGTATACAGAGTCAAGACATAGGCCAGATAAATTTGTATTTGTAGATTTCGCAAGAAGACATTAATAAAAAGGTGCACTTATAAATTGATACCTATAGACTAGACACTTATAAAAAAGTGTTTAAGTTTATAGATATCAGTTTACATCAGTGCACTTTTTTTTATTAATTAATTAATAAATATATTTATTTAACTATTAAATAATTTGAATTTTCATGTAGGTAATAAAATAAATACTATAATTTTGGTGATATTTTTCGGGTATTTAAAGTAAAAGGTTAATATTATAATTAATTACATATAAAATTTAATTGTATTTTTATAATAATTAGATTATAAATTTTAACTATATAAAAGGATGGGAATAGATATGACTAAAATAAATTTGCATGGTGAATGGAATTTTCAATTAGATAAAGATAAACAAGGATTAAATAATGAATTATATAAAAAAGAATTAAATGATACAATTACTTTACCAACAACAACTTCTGAAGCAAAGAAAGGTGAAATAAATACTGATAGAGAAGTTGGATATCTTACTGATTTATACAAATTCGAAGGATTTGCTTGGTTTTCTAAAGAAGTAGAATTTCCAAATAAAAGTGAAAATGATTATATAGAATTAATAATGGAAAGAACAAGGATAACACACCTTTGGATAGATGATAATTATGTGGGAACATATAATAGTTTATGTACATCTCATCATTACGATATTACCCCTTATGTAAACAATAACAAGCACAAGGTAACTATAATGGTTGATAATACCTCATATCCAACAAAAGGTGGACATATGACTTCACCAGATACTCAAACAAATTGGAATGGAATTACTGGGGAAATTTCTATTAAAATTACTAATAAAACTAGATTATCAAATGTTAAGTTTTATCCTAATATCGAAGATAAATCTGTTATAGTAAGAGGAAATATTTTAGGTAATAAAATAGAAAAAGTTTCATTGACAGCTTTTGATGAGATTAAAGTATTTGATAAAAAAGGTTATAACATAAATAATAATTCATTTGAAGTAAAGTACTTAATGGGAGAGGATGTTCAACTTTGGAGTGAATATAATCCACATACTTATAAAATGAAAATACAAATTCAAAATGAAGAAAAAGTTATAAATGAAGATACTTATTCATTTGGTATGTTATCTTTTAAAACTAATGAAAAGAAGTTTTTAATAAATGGACAAGAGACTTTTCTTAGAGGAAAACATGATGGGTTAATTTTTCCTTTAACAGGATATGCACCAACAGATTTAGAAAGCTGGATAAAGGTTTTAAAAACATCAAAGGAATACGGTATTAATCATTATAGATTCCATACATGCTGTCCACCTAAAGCTGCTTTTGAGGCAGCAGACATTGTTGGTATTTATATGGAACCAGAACTACCTTTCTGGGGGACAATAACAACAAAAGAAGATGAAAATCATGATGAAGCTATGGAAGAGTATTTAATTAAAGAAGGATATAGAATGTTAGATGAATTTGGTAATCATCCATCATTTGTTATGATGTCTTTAGGTAATGAATTATGGGGAAGCAAGGAAACTCTAAATTCTATTTTAAAGGGATATAAAGAATATGATAATAGACATCTTTATGTACAAGGATGTAATAACTTCCAATGGGCACCATGTATTTTAGAAGAGGATGATTTCTTTAGTGGAGTTCGTTTTACAGGTGATAGATTATATAGAGGTTCTTATGCAATGTGTGATGCTCCACAAGGTCATATACAAACAGACGCACCAAATACAATTCATAATTATGATGAAATAATAAGACCAACTTCAAAGAAAAAAAGTTCAGCAGGGGAAGTTGGAGTTAAGCAAATTCAATATGGAACTGGAGTAAAAGAAGTACTTGTGTCTGAAACAGAAGAGTTTATTCCTAAGGTACCAGTTATTTCACATGAAATTGGACAATATGAAACTTTTCCTAATTTCAAAGAAATAGATAAATATACTGGAGTATTAAAAGCTAGGAATTTCGAAGTGTTTAAAGAGCGTTTAGAGGAAAAAGGATTAATTGATAAGGCTGATATGTACTTTAAAGCATCAGGTAAATTAGCAGCAGAATGCTATAAAGGTGAATTAGAAACAGCATTTAGAAGCAATGAATTAGCAGGATTCCAATTGCTAGACTTGCAGGATTTTAGTGGACAAGGAACTGCTTTAGTAGGGATTTTAGATGCTTTTATGGATAATAAGGGAATAATATCATCAGAAGAATGGAGAGAGTTCTGTTCGGATTGTATATTGCTTGGAGAGTTTTCAAAGTATGTATGGGATGCAGGAGAAAAATTTAAATGTAATATAAAACTTACTAATTATAGAAAAGAAATTAAAAATTGCAATATGGTTTTAAAGATAGAACTTGTGAATGAAACAAGTTGTCTATGGAAGGAAGAAGTAATAGTAAGTAAACTTGCTATTGGTGTAAATAATTTATCAACTGTAAGCTTTCAATTACCAAAATGTGAAGTACCACAAAAATATACATTTAAATTAACAATTGAAGATTTAGATATATTAAATCACTATGAGTTATGGGTATATCCTATAGTCCCAGAATTAGATAAAGAAAATATTATTATTACTGATGATTTATTAGAAGTGATAAGTGGAGTTTCAAATAATAAAAAGATATTATATTATCCAAAAGAAGAGGAAAATATAAATTCAATTGAAGGAACTTATTGTACAGATTTCTGGTGTTATCCAATGTTTAGATCTATTTCAGAAAGTATGGGTAAACCTATACCAGTAGGAACAATGGGATTATTAATAAATGATAAACATCCTGCATTAATGAATTTTCCATGCGAGTTTTATTCAACTCCACAATGGTGGGATATTATTATGAATTCCCGTTTATCTATTTTAGATAATGTTAAGATTGATCCAATTGTACAAATGATTGATAATTTTGAGAGAAATCATTTGTTAGGATTAGTTTATGAATTTAAAGTAAATGAAGCTAAAATTTTAGTTTGCAATTCACCCCTTAAAGAAATAGTGGATAGTAGTCCAGCAGAATGGCTTCAATATAGTTTAATTAAATATATGGAAAGTAAAGATTTTAAGCCAGAGAAAACTATTAGGATAGATACGTTTAATAGTATATTTAATAGTAAGTAATAGAGATAAAAAATGATGTAGCCTCCGAGTCAATTATTCAAATTGGATTAGGAGGCTTTATTATCTTTTTCTTGTATCTCTCTTATAAGCATACATTACCTCCAGTAAAAAGTGTTTATTATAACTATTATAACAAAGAAAGCTCTTTTAACTTAAAAAATAATATATTTAATGTAAAAATAATAGAAAAATGTAATTGTTATCACATAAAAGAGGGATATTTCATGATATAATAAAAAAATAAATAAAAATAAGAATGTAAAAATACGAGATATAATTATGTTATTTTTATATTTAGTTTTATTAAATAATTAGATATTAAGTAGGGGGGTAAATATTATGAAGAAATTTATAAAAGAACAGGTGCTAAAAGTAGTAGATACACTTGAGACTATAATAGGGGTACTTTTAGCAATTTGTATTGGAATATCTGTTATATATCTAATTTTTGATATTACATCGGTATTCTCATTTAGAAATAATTTAGATGCATTTAATGATTATCTTTCAATAGCATTTAACTTTGTTATTGGAATAGAATTTATAAAGATGTTATGTAAACATACACCAGAAACTGTAATTGAAGTTTTACTTTTTGCTATTGCAAGACAATTAATAGTTGAACACATGACAATATTCCAAAATTTAATAGGGGTACTAGCTATAGCAGCATTGTTTGCTACAAGAAAGTACTTATTTTATAACTTTGATGAAGTTGATAAAACTATTTATAGAAGTAGTGAAAGAGTAAAAAGGATAAACTTTTTAGAACATATCGATATACCACATGAAAATAAAGAAGATACATTAGAAGATATTGTACTAAAGGAAATAGAAGCAAGAAAACTAGAGTTAGGCACAGGAGTATGTATTTATTATCCAGGATTTGCATTAAGAGTAGCAAAAATAACAAATAATGTTGTAACAAGAGTTGAAGTTATACGTTCAATGAAAAAGAAATAAGGATTTAATTATAAAAAAGAGAAGTTGCACAACTAAGTAAATAGGGTACAACTTCTCTTTTTATTATTATAATATGAATTATGGATTGGTAAATAAATCTATTGTAAAATATTAAATATGATGATTTATTCTAATGTATTTAACAGTAATAAACATTTTGTTTATGTTAAGTTTATTATTTAGTATCATTATTAATTTAATTACTACAGTTATTACAGGGGTTTTAATGTATATATCATTTGCTCTAGGAATTTTAAATGAAAAAAATATTACAGGTATAATGGTATTACCTATAATTACATTAGTTTCATGTATTTTAATAGGTGTTGTAGTTTCTGCATGTTCAAGTAGAGCTGTATTAAAAAATGTTAGAGAGTTTATCGAAGCAACAGATAAACTATCACGTGGAGATTTTTCAGCCCGTTTAAATATAAGAAAGCCACCTGAATTTAGAATATTATCTAAAAATTTTAATACAATGGCAGAAGAATTAGGTAGTATTGAAGTATTACGTACAGATTTTATAAATAATTTTTCTCATGAATTTAAAACACCAATTATATCTATTAAAGGCTTTGCGGAAATTTTAAAGGATGATGATCTTTCTAAAGAAGAAAGAAATGAATATTTAGATATAATTATAGAAGAATCTAAAAGGTTAACATCACTTGCTACTAATGTTTTAAATCTTTCTAAAATTGAAACTCAAGCTATATTAAAAGAAAAGCAGATGTTCAATATAGGTGAGCAAATTCGTCAAAGTATATTACTTTTAGATTCTAAGTTTCAGTCTAAAAATATTTCATTAGATATTAATATTGAAGATTGTAATATATATGCTAATAAAGAAATGCTAAATCAAGTATGGCTAAATTTATTAGATAATGCAATTAAATTTAATAATGAAAATGGATTAGTTAGTGTTAATATGAAGAAAAAAGAAAAGGAAATTTTAATTACTATTATAGATTCGGGAATAGGAATTTCTAAAGAGGTCGTATCTAAAATATTTGATAAATTTTATCAAGAAGATACTTCTCATTCAACTAAAGGTAATGGACTTGGTCTTACTATAGTTAAGAAAATAATAGAATTGCATGGTGGAACAATAGAATGTGAGAGTATTGTTTCAAAGGGAACAAAATTTACAATAATATTGCCAATAGAGCAAATATAAAAATTAAATACAATGTAATTTATTTAAGAACTGATAGCTACTATAAATTTAGTGGTTATCAGTTTTTTTATTTCTAATAATTAAATTAATAAAAGGTAGATTAAGTTTATTTTCAGTTAATTTTTATAATATATGATTTAATCAAGACATCAAGGAAGGAGATTTAATATATGTTAAAAATATTTAAAAACTTTAAGGGGAAGGAATGGATACTTTTAATTATTAGTATTGCATTTGTAGTTTCACAAGTATGGCTTGATTTAAAATTACCAGATTATATGAGTGAAATTACACAACTTGTACAAACACCAGGAAGTGAGATGAGTGAAATTTTAACTTCAGGTGGATGGATGTTACTTTGTGCATTAGGAAGTTTAGTAGCTTCTATTATTGTTGCTGCTTTAGCGGCAAAAATAGCAGCTAATTTGTCTGCAAGACTTAGATTTAAAATGTTTGATAAGGTTCAATCATTTTCTATGGAAGAGATTAATAATTATTCTACAGCAAGTTTAATTACACGTTCTACAAATGATATTAATCAAATTCAAACATTTATAGTTATGGGATTACAAGCTTTAATAAAAGCTCCTATACTTGCAGTATGGGCGATACTAAAGATTGTAGGTAGAAACTGGCAACTATCATTAACTGTAGCTGGTGCAGTTGTAGTATTAATATTAATTGTTGGTACTTGTATTGTGTTAGCTCTTCCAAAGTTTACAAAACTTCAACAATTAACAGATAACTTAAATCGTGTTTCAAGAGAAAATCTTTCGGGAATTTCTGTTACTCGTGCATATAATGCAGAAAAATATCAAGAAGATAAATTTGAAGTTGCAAATAATGATCTTACAAAAGTTAACTTGTTTACAAATCGAGTTATGGCAGTATTAATGCCAAGTATAACATTTATAATGAGTGGAGTTAGTCTTGCTATTTATTGGGTTGGAGCAGTATTAATTCAAAATGCAAATATTACTGAAAAAATGGGATTATTTTCAGATGTTATAGTATTTTCATCATATGCAATACAAGTAATAATGGCATTTATGATGCTTGTTATGGTATTTATTATAATGCCACGTGCAACTGTAGCAGCAAAAAGAATTAATGAGGTATTAGAGACTAAAATTACTATAAAAAATGGAACAAATACACAATCACCAATTGGAGTATTAGGACAAGTTGAATTTAAAAATGTTAGTTTTAAATATCCA
Source organism: Clostridium saudiense (assembly GCF_000577815.1). Taxonomy (GTDB): domain Bacteria; phylum Bacillota; class Clostridia; order Clostridiales; family Clostridiaceae; genus Clostridium; species Clostridium saudiense. The sequence goes on from NZ_CBYM010000014.1 coordinate 45,828, forward strand.
GATGCAGATGATTATGTTATAAAAAATATTAGTTTTAAAGCTAATAGAGGAGAAACAATTGCATTTATAGGAGCAACTGGTGCTGGTAAAAGTACATTAATTAATCTTATTCCACGTTTTTATGATGCTACAGAAGGTGAAGTATTAGTGGATGGAGTTAATGTAAAAGAATATGATCAAAAATATCTTAGAAATAAATTAGGATATGTTTCTCAAAAGGTTACTTTATTCGAAGGAACAGTTGAATCAAATGTAGCATTTGGAGAAAATGGCAAATCAGAAATTACAAAAAATGATGTTATTTATGGGGTATATGCAGCACAAGCAGCTGAGTTTGTTGAAATTTTAGATGGAGAATATGATGCTCATATTTCACAAGGTGGTACTAACCTTTCAGGAGGTCAAAAGCAACGTTTATCAATAGCAAGAGCAATAGCACGTTATCCAGAAATATTAATTTTTGATGATTCATTCTCAGCTCTTGATTACAAAACAGATAGCAAACTTCGTAAATTCTTGAAAAAAGAAAGTATAGGAACAACAATGCTTGTCGTAGCTCAAAGAATAAGTAGTATAAGAGATGCAGATAAGATTATTGTATTAGAAGATGGTCAAATGGTTGGTATAGGAAAACATGATGAATTAATGAAAACATGTAATGTATATAAAGAAATTGCATACTCTCAACTTTCAAAGGAGGAATTAGCTGTGGACATGGAAGCAGCTTGTTCAGATATTTCAGAGGAGGAGGTTGTATAATGAATAGAAACAAAAGTAAAAATTCAGAAAAAAGTTTAAGTAAGCTTATAACTTATTGTAAAAAATATATTCCAGTAATAATTATTGCTTTGACCAGTGCAGTTATAGGAACTATATTAACTATAATAGGACCTGATAAGCTATCAGAAATGACAGATATTATTACAGCTGGGATAATGACTAGTATTGATTTAGATAAAATAGCATCAATAGGACTAACATTAGTTGCTATATACGTAATTAGTGCAATTTTAACTTTTGCTCAAGGTTATATTATGGCAACTATTACACAAAAAGTTTCTAAAAACTTAAGAAGTGATATTTCTAAGAAAATAAATAAATTACCAATGTCATATTATAACAATAATACTACTGGGGATTTACTTTCTCGTGTTACAAATGATGTAGATACTATAGGGCAAGCGTTAAATCAAAGTGTTGGAACATTAATTAGTGCAATATGTTTATTCTTTGGTTCTTTAATTATGATGTTAAAGACAAATGTCATAATGACAGTAACTGCAGTACTAGCTACAATGATTGGTTTTGCACTAATGATGATAATTATGAAAAGCTCTCAAAAGTATTTTATGAGACAACAAGAATATTTAGGAAAAATTAATGGACATATTGAAGAAGTATATTCAGGGCATACTATTGTAAAAGCCTATAATGCAGAAGAACAAATGGATAATAAGTTCAGGGCTTTAAATTCAACACTTAAAAATAGTACATTTAAAGCTCAATTCCTATCAGGATTAATGATGCCTATTATGACATTTATAGGAAATTTAGGATATGTTGCAGTTTGCGTAGTAGGTGCAGCTCTTGCAATGAATGGTAATATTTCTTTTGGGGTAATTGTAGCATTTATAATGTATGTTCGTTACTTTACTCAACCTTTAGCTCAAATGGCTCAAGGAGTTCAAAATTTACAATCAGCAGCTGCTGCAAGTCATCGTGTTTTTGAATTTTTAGAAGCAAAAGAAATGGAAGATGAAAGTCATAAGACTAAATCACTTGAAAATGCTAAAGGAAAAGTAGAATTTAAAAATGTTAAGTTTGGTTATGAAGGATCAGATAGAATAATAATCAATGATTTTTCTGCAATTGCAAAGCCAGGTCAAAAAGTTGCCATAGTTGGGCCTACAGGGGCAGGTAAATCTACACTAGTAAATTTACTAATGCGTTTTAATGAAATTAATAGTGGTGAAATTTTAATTGATGATATTCCTACAAGTTATTTAACAAGGGAAAATATTCATGATTTATTCTGCATGGTACTACAAGATACATGGTTATTTGAAGGTACAATTAGAGAAAACCTTGTATATAACAAAGAAGGAGTAAGTGATGAGGTTATAAAAGAGGCATGTAAAGCAGTTGGTTTAGATCACTTTATTGAAACATTACATGATGGATATAACACAATTTTAAATGATAAAGTTAATTTATCTGCAGGACAAAAGCAACAGCTTACAATTGCAAGAGCAATGATTAAAGATGCTCCAATGTTAATTTTAGATGAAGCAACAAGTTCAGTAGATACAAGAACAGAGCTTTTAATTCAAAGTGCAATGGATAAGCTTATGGAAGGAAGAACATCTTTTGTTATAGCTCATAGACTTTCAACTATTAAGAATGCTGATGTTATTCTTGTATTAAAAGATGGAGATATTTTAGAGAGTGGAAATCATGAAGAGTTACTTGCTAAGGATGGATTCTATGCAGAGTTGTATAATAGTCAATTTGAACAGGTAGCTTAATATAGAAAAAAGTAATAAAGATTTATTTCTTTGATTACTTATTGAAAAATAAGAATATATATCTAAAATATATTTATAAATTATTGTAATAGATATATAATATACACAAAGAGATGATGTTGTTAAACAACACCGTCTCTTTGTTTTTTTTAGATGGAATTAAAATGCAGCTAATTCACTAATTCAAAGAATGAAAGAATAAGGCAATTTTTAAAAAGTATATTATAGAGTTTAATAATCCAATAAGAATTTACCTCTTTTTTAGTGGATTAAATTTTGGCAAATATATTGGAAAAAGTTGAAGTTTAAACTAAATTTAATTATACTAAAACAGTTAAAGGTTAAATTATTTAAACTTATAAAAACAAATGAATGAAAATATAAAGAAGTATTGGCAAGAAAAATCTAGAGCTTAAGGAGAATAAAATGGAATTTAGAAAATCGATAAAATCAGATGTTAGTAGAATAATGGAAATTATTAGACAGGCTCAAGAGTATTTTAAATTACAAGGAATTAATCAATGGCAAAATAATTATCCAAACAAAGAAGTAATAAATAATGACATAGATAATGGGCAAAGCTATGTAATGTTAAAAGATAATAATATAGTAGCAACTACAGTTGTTTCATTTAAAGAAGAAAAATCATATGAAAATATTATTGATGGTAAATGGATTACAAATGATAAATACGGGGTAATTCATAGAATAGCAGTAGATAGTAATTATAAAGGATTAGGTTTATCGCATGAAATTATTAAATATTCAGAAGAGCTTTGCTTAAGCAATAATATACATAGTATTAGAGTTGATACTCATGAGGAAAATATACCAATGCAAAATTTACTTAAGAAAAATAATTTCAAATATTGTGGAATTATCTTTTTAGAAGATGGTGCAAAAAGAATAGCTTTTGAGAAAACTATATAAAAATAAAAGAGTAATAGTAGAAAAGGGGAAGTAAAGATGATAAGACCAATTGTAAAAGATGAATTATTTTTAGCTCAAAAATCAGAAGATGCCAATAAAGAAGATGCAAGCATAATTGAAGATTTAATAGATACATTAAGAGCAAATATTGAAGAGTGTGTTGGAATGGCTGCAAATATGATAGGCGTTAAAAAGCGTATTATAGTGTTTGCTGCTGGAGAGTTAATAGTACCAATGGTAAATCCAGTTATTTTAAAAAAGCAAAAAAGATATGAAGCAGAAGAATGTTGTTTATCATTAACTGGTTTTAGAAAAGCTATAAGATATGAAGAAATTGAAGTAGAATATTTAGATGCAAATTTTAATAAACAAAAGCAAAAATTTACTGGGTTTGTAGCTCAAATTATTCAACATGAAATAGATCATTGTAATGGAATTATAATATAGTAAAATTATTTTATATACAAAAGAGGTATCTTATGAATAAAAAGAGAAATATAATAATAGCTATACTACTTGGACTATTTATTTTAGGAAGTATAGTATTTGTAGCTATAAAGGTTGAAAAGCAACCTGAAATAAAAGAAGATATAAAAAAAGAGGAAACAAATGAAAAAGTAGATTCAGATATAATGGATTTCCTTAATGCAATTGCGGGAGTTAAAGCTGAAGAACTAGAAATAATAAATAACCCTATAATTGGAGTTAAAGGTAAAATATTTGTACCAGAAGAATCAATAGTAAATGGTATAAATTACTTTTTAGAAAAGACAAAAAATAATAAAATGAGTAACTTAGAAGCAGTTACTGAAGACAATAATATTAGTTTATATGTTAATTATGCAGTTACAGATAAAATTAGTACACCTATTAAGGTTGATATATCGCCTAATTTAAATGAAAATAAGGACCTAGTTATTAATATTGGATCAGTAAAGATTCTTGATTTAAAGTTAGCTGATTTTATTGTAAATTTAGCATTAAAAACTTTCATTAAAGACTGGTTTGTAAATAGTGATATTATAGTAGCGTATGAAAATAATAAAGTAATAATTTCTAAAGAAAATTTTAATGGAATAGATTTAAATTCTATTTTAGTAAGTGATGAGGGAATAACTTTAGATATGATGATTGATGCAAATATATTACAAAAGTAAAATTAAACTGCACATGAATTATAATATGGTATGAAATAATTTATAATAATGATTTTGGAGTGAAAAATATATTAAATGAAAAAGATTCACAAAGTAAAAGTGCTTTGTGAATCTTTTATTTTTATATAATTAGTAAATTTTAGTAATTGGCTTTTGCTTTTAATGCAGGAATAAATGTTTTAAACAAAAATAAGCAAAGACAAACAGCTGCAAAGATTATTCCTATAGGATATGCTATTGTTGTTGAAAGTTTAAATCCTTCTTCTGCATATAAAATATAAGTACAGCTTACAGCGGACATGAATGTTGCCGGTAATGCTGCAATTAATGATGAAGCAGGTTTAGCAACTTTAGCATATTTAGCAAGATATACAGAGCCTGCCCAAAGTACGATCATAGCTAATGTCTGGTTAGACCATGAGAAATATCTCCAAACAACAGAGTAATCGATAAGGGAAATTAAATATCCAATTCCAAGAAGAGGTACTGCTAACATAAGTCTCTTAGGAATTTTAGTTTGGTCAATTTTAAACCAATCTGCAATGGTAAGCCTTGCACTTCTAAAGGCTGTATCACCTGAAGTAATTGGACAAACAATAACACCAATCATTGCAAGTACACCACCAAATTTACCTAGTAAACCAATAGACATTTCATAAACAGTAGATGAATTACCACCACCAGCTGCAAGTAATCCACCAGTACCCTTATAGAAAGCAACACCAGCTGAAGCCCAAATAAGAGCAATTATACCTTCAGCAACCATTGCGCCATAAAAGATCTTTCTGCCGTTTTTTTCATTATTAATGCAACGTGAAATTATTGGTGATTGAGTTGCATGGAAACCAGAAATAGCACCACATGCAACGGTTATAAACATTAATGGCCAAATTGGAGCACCATTTGGATGAAGATTTTCAAAGGTAATTTCCATCATTGGATTAGTTCCACTATGAGCAATTGTTGCACCTGCAATACCAAGAGCCATAACTATTAGACATATACCAAATATAGGATAAAGTTTACCTATGATTTTATCAATAGGTAATAAGGTAGCTAAAAAATAATAAATTAATACAACGATTGTCCAAAATGTAATATTCATAAAATTTGGAGTAAGCTTTGCTAAAAGACCAGCAGGGCCTACCATAAATACGACCCCAACCATAACAAGTAGAATTACTGAAAAAACTCTCATAACATTTTTCATTACTTTTCCTAAGTAAATACCAACTATTTCAGAAATACTAGCACCATCATTTCTAACTGATAACATACCACTTAGAAAATCATGAACACCTCCGGCTAATATAGTACCAAAAACAATCCAAAGATATACAGATGGTCCCCATATAGCTCCAGATAAAGCACCAAATATTGGTCCAAGACCCGCTATGTTAAGAAGTTGAATTAAGAAAGATTTCCAAGGTTTCATTGGCATATAGTCAACTCCATCTGGATGAACTAAAGCTGGAGTTTTTCTATCAAATTCTGGACCAAATACCTTTTCAACAAGTTTACCATAAAGAAAATAGCCAAGAATTAAAATAGCTAGACAGACAAAAAAACTAATCAAAATAAGTCCTCCTTGAATAATTATTTTTGAATATAACAGTAGTAATAAAACGTTTACAAAAGATATCTTTTAGTAAAAATATATGTAGCTAATATATTTATTAGTACTAAATTATAATAATTTGTTAGTACCTAATTTGTAATAGATTTTTATAAATTTAATATTATTATATCTTTTTGTAAATATTATTTATGTGATTTTAAACATAAGGAGACGAATTAATGAAAAGAGAACATTATATAGTAAATGGAATAGCAAATGAAAATATGAAAACACAAATTAAAAATTCACTTGAAAAAATAGATGGAGTAAATAATGTTTGTGTGGATATGTCAAGGGGAAGTGTTGAAGTTATATATAACAACCCAGCTACAGAACAAGAAATAAGAAGTTGCATAGAAAATACTGGCCATAAAATAGAATAAGAAATAAGCAATAAATAAGGTTAATTTTTTTAATGAAATTAACTTTATTTTTTTGTAAAAATTAAAGAGAGTATTTGTATTATATAAATGAAAAGTTAAAAAATATGGCTTTAATATTTTCATTATTTAGTAGCGATTTAGAATGAAAATCTAGAATATATAATGTTAAAAAAAATAGAAAAATAGAGTTTTAAAAGAAAAGTGGTGAATTATGACACAAATTCAGAACAATAGCATTAGACTTTTCATAATATAAACTAAAGGAGTGTGTTAATTATGAAAATTGCAGTTAGAGGAGGACATTGTCCAAATGTTCCAGGATCAAGTGCTTTAATAGATGAATTGACAGAAGATAGATTAGTAAAAAATGCAGTAATTAAATATTTAAAACAATTAGGAATAAATGTTCTTGATGTTACACCACCAGATACAACTTCATCTTCATCTTCAGACTTAAGTTATGGGGTTAATGAAGCTAATAATTGGGGTGCTGACTTATTTGTATCAATACACTTTAATAATGCTTATAGCTCTTATAATGGAGCGTTAGGAACTGAAGTATGTGTTTATTCTGAATATGATACAGCTAAAAGAGTCGTTAATAAAATGGCTTCTTTAGGATTTAAAAATAGAGGACAAAAGGTAAGAACTGGTTTGTATGAATTGAGGCATACTAGCATGAAATCAATGATAGTAGAAGTTTGTTTTGTTGAAGCAACTGAAGATGTTGCTTTATATAAGAAGCTCGGTTATGATAAAATTGGTAAGACAATAGCAGAGGCTATAGTCAATAGTTCTACAAATTCAACAGACTCTACAACACCTGAGCCTACTCCATCAAACCCACCAACTACTAATTATGATAGCTGGGTGGCTAGATTACAAGAAGAATGCAATAAACAAGGTTTTTCAAATCAAAAGGTAGATGGTATTGCAGGTCCTAATACTTTAAATGGATGCCCTATGTTAAAGCAAGGTGCTAGGGGCAATATTACAAAGTTACTTCAAGAAAAATTAGGTATAAGTGCTGATGGAATTTTTGGAGCTAATACTAAAGCAGCAGTTATTTCTTATCAAAAAGCTAATGGATTATCTGCTGATGGAATTGTAGGACCTAATACTTGGAAAAAATTATTAGGTTTATAATTATTTAAGTCAAGGATTATTGGACAAACCTTAAAGTTTAATATGGTGTTGTTCATATCCTTGCTTTTCTTATTTCCATGGGATATAATGCACTTTAGTAATTAGGATTACCAATATAAGGAGAAAGAAAAATGAATAATTTACTAAAACTAAAAAGAAAAGACGGAGTAATGGTAGATACACAATTAATAGAATTAAAATTATCAGATATAGATAAGATAATGGAGCTTCAAGAAGCTATAATAAATGGATTAGAAAATAAAGAAATTTATGCAGAAACAGAAAAAGATGAGTTTGAAGAATATTTAAATGGTAAGGGAAAAGTAATAGGATATGTAACAAGTGATCATGAGCTTATAGCAATGGGCGTATATGTTAGTAAGGGATACGATGAATCTAATTATGCATATGATTTAGATTTATGTGGCGAAGATATATTAAAGGTCGGACAAATAGAAGCAACTATAGTAAAAGATGAATATAGAGGAAATAAACTTCAAAAATTGATGTGTGAAGAATTAGAAAAAATAGCAAAGGAAAATAATAATGAATTATTATGTGCTACAGCATCACCTTATAATAAATTTAGTGTAAATACATTTATAAATTTAGGTTATGAAATAAAAAAAGACAAATTAAAATATGGTGGTTTAAGAAGATATGTTTTAGTTAAAAATTTATATGTAAATAACAAATAAGAACAGTCAAGAGTAGAAGTTAAAGTAATATTAAATACCTTTTCTGAATAGTATATGATGTACAGAATAAAAAAACTATATATCATAAATGAAAAGGAAGGATTAGAATGGATAATTTAGTATTCAACATAAGTGAAAGATGTGAAAATGGTAAAAAGGTACGAATGAATGGACAAATTCCATGTATTATTTATGGAAGAGATCTTAATAAGGCTTTATCTGCAAAAATCACTAAAAGAGAGTTGATTAGATTATTAGGATATCCTAAGAGTTCTGTAGTATCTTTAAATTTAAATGGAGATTATAAGAAATGCATAGTAAAAGAAATGCAAAAAGATCCTTTTGGAAAGATAATTCATATAGATTTCCAAAGCATAAGTAAAGGTGAATTAGTAAAGCTAAAAATACCAGTAATATTCTATGGACAAGAAGCACTAGAAGCAAAAGGATTATTATTAGAATCATTTGTTAATGAGGTTGAATTACAAGGGGAAGTAGGTAAGTTCCCAGATAATATATCTATTGATGTATCTAAATTAGAAGAAGGAAACCAAATACTTGTTAGAGATTTACCTATTTCAAAGGATATGGTAATTGAAGGCAATGTTGATTTAGCAGTAGCTAAAATTAGTTATAGAACAAATAATGTAAGTGAAGATGAATCTGAAGAATAAAAGATAAGGGATGGCATATGCCATCCTTTATTAATGTACAATTAAAATTGAAAATGTTAAAAAATAAGAGAAATAGCGCAAATAGCATAAATGATATTAATTGCTCCAAAGATTATACCTAAAATAGCTAAGACTTTTCCTTTTTGTTGATTTTTAGATATTTGAGATAAACCAATTGCAGAAAAAACTACAGCTAAAATTCCTACAATACCAAAAAAGTTAAGGAAAAAAGAAATAATTCCTAAAACAAATCCTACGATTGCAAAAACATTATAAGAATTTTTAGTAGTAATTATTTGATCATCTTTATTATTATCCAAATTAAGTACCCCCAGCATTGATTAATATAGTATATGATTAATAATTAGCAATAATGATAAAAGAAATATAATTGTATAAAAAATAATTACTAATGCATTTGTAAGAAAATGAGAAAAAAATACTAAAAAAGGAATATAATTTAACATATATGCACATAATAATCTTGCTGATTGGTTTAATTTGCAATATATAGAATCATTATTAAAAATGGTGATAAAAAGAAAATCACATCTAAATAGATTTGATATAGGAAGTGAAAAAATGTTTTAAATATTAATAAATAATAATTAATTAATTTATTAAAGAAAGAGGATATAAAAATGAACAATATAAACGTAGGCGATAGTTATTATACTATTGAATCAGATCATAAAACATTACTGGAATTAAAGGTATCAAATGTAGAGAATAGAGGAAATGAAAATTTAATATTCTTAACTAGTGACAATAATTGTGATTATTGGAATGGGGCGTATTCTGTAAGTGATTCTAATATTGGTAAGTTTATCTTTTCTTCAAAGGAAGAAGCCATTGAAGCAACAAAAGCATATAAAAAGTAATAGATTTTTCTAAATAGAGAATAGTTTTATTAATTATTATAAAGCTATTCTCTATTATTTTTATATTTATACTTTTAAATAATATACTCGTAAATGAGAATAAAATAAAAAGAAAAAATATAGTACATACTATAATAAAGTAATCAAATTCTTTTAAACAAACAATAAAAAATGGATGTGATTTAATAATGAACGAAGCTATAAATGATAATATTTTTAAAAGTTATACTTTAGACTATGTAGGAAAATATCATTTTTATGAAGAAGAAGAATTTATAGAAGCTGTTAAAGATGGAGAATATATATTAAAAAATTTAAAAGAGAGCAATCGATTTGATTATAATCAAGCATCCTATACTTTTACTAAGTTTGGAAATATAAGTGAAGGAATTACTGAAAAAGATGTTAAACTAGAAGTAGAGAAAAATAATATAAACGTAAAATTAAATGGAAAAACAACGCATTTAGATTTAATTTACAAAATGGAGATTAAAAAATTAGAGGATCACTATAGAGTTGCAACAAGAATAAGTGAAAGGGATGGTAATTTATCTGCTTTATTATATATTAATTTAAAAGATGGAGAGGAATGTCTAAATGCATTAGAAGCCGTAAGAGATTATCAAGAAGAATTGAAAAACTGTATCAGTGAAGAAAATTAAACATAATTTTAAATAAAAAATATCGCTAGCTTCTGTAAGTTAGCGATATTTTTTAGATATTATTTATATTAACTGATTATTAACTGATTTATTATATATAATATATGCAATTACTGCAGTAATTAATTCAGTAATCCAAAAGGCATTCCATACACCATTTACACCAAAAGGAAGGCTTAATAAAAATGCTAGTGGAATAATTATTAATACATAACGTAATAAAGAAATTATTAGTGAATTTAAGCCTTTACCAAGGGCTTCTAATGCACCAGAAGCTGCTATTGAGAAAGCAGATACTATAAATCCTATACTTATAATTCTTAGAGCTATTACACCAGCTTTTATAGTTTCAGGATTATCAGTAAACATTCCAAGTAGTTGATTTGGAATTACTAAGCATAAAATCATTCCAAAAAACATTATTCCAAGAATTAATAGTAATGAAATATTATATATTTTTTTAACTCTCTTATATTCTTTGGCACCATAATTATAGCTTAAAATTGGACGCATACCTTGAATTATTCCGTTAGCTGGAAGGTATATAAATGTTTGAAGTTTATAATATATACCTAGTATAACTACATACATTGGAGAGAAGGATGAAAGAATTCCATTTAATGCTGATACCAATAATGAAGGTAGAGCCATGTTTAATGAGGCAGGAATTCCAATTGAATAAACCTTCCAACAAATATGATTTCCAGGTTTTAAATATTTAAATGACATTTTAATATTAATAGCTTTAAGTAAATAAGCAATTATATAAATAAGTAATGTTACTGTTTGTCCAATACATGTGGCCCAAGCTGCACCTTCAATTCCCATAGCTGGAATAGGTCCAAGTCCAAAGATCATGATAGGGTCTAATATTATATTAACAATACAACCAGCTACTAAACTAATCATTGCAATTACCATTTTACCAACTGATTGAAAGACTTTTTCAAATGTAACTCCAAGCATAACGATTACTGAAAAAGATAATACAATGTTTGAATAGCGTATTCCTAAATTTATTATTGTAGTATCCGAAGTAAATAATTTTAAAAATTGTGGCATAATAATGATTCCAATAATAGTAAGTATAATACCATGAATAATACTAAATACCATTCCTTGAGTTGCTATAGAATTAGCTTTTTCTTTTTTTTCAGCGCCTAAATAAAGGGCAATCATTGCATTAATACCAACACCAAATCCAACAGCAATTGAAATAATTAGATTTTGCACTGGATATACTAATGATATTGCTGTCATAGCGCTTTCACCCATTTTTGCTACAAATATACTATCGATAATATTGTAAAGAGAATTTACCAACATAGATATCATACTTGGCAAAGCTAAAGAAAGTAGCAATGGTAAAATTGGTTTTTCTTTCATATAAGATTGATTCATATTTGTTAACATCTCCTTTTTATTAGTAAGCTTAAACTTACATAGTTATCTTTTGTAGTTGTCTTAATTTTCAACAGAAAAAAAGACTATAAATCTCGTTGTTTAAAGTCAGAAACAACAAAATTTATAGTCTTTTTAAAAATTCAAGACGAACAATATTTTTTTACAATAGTATCATAAAAAAAAATGCATGTCAATAATTTGACTTTATTTAATAAAAAATATAATAAGGATACAAAAACAATAAGATGATGTATAATAAAATAACATATAGTTTGTAAATATAAAGTAGAAAGATGTGATTATAAATGGATAATAAAATGAAAGCTGATTTAAATGACGTAATTGAATGTATAGAGTTTGAAGGGGAACTACTTACACATTACTATAATAAGAACACTGGAGTTATAATGTACATAGAAGATAGTAGTACGGCAACATATAAAGCTGATGATATACATAAAATTGAAGAATTTGAAGAGTGGGAAAAGGAGCTTATACTTTCATTACATGATTTTAAGATGAATCCAAATGACTATATTCAACTTCCATCACATAATGATATTAATGAGCATGGAATGATGATTGATTTTTGTAATACAATAGAAGATATACCAGTAAAAGAAAAGCTTTTAAGTAATAAAGATTCATTTAGAGGCTTAAGACAAGAAATTGAAAATCAAGATTTAATTAATGACTGGTATGATTATAGAGAAGAAGCAGAGAGAAATATTGCAATTAAATGGTGTGAAGAAAATAATATAGAATATTAAAATTTAGTTCAATATTATAATGATAATAAAATTTAATTGAAATTTGTAGAAATAATATAACCCACAAGATGTATAATTATATATCTTGTGGGTTATATTATTTAGTTTAAAAAGTCTATAACAATAATTTATTATTTGAGCATTAAATATACAAATCATTATTATAATATACTAAAAGTATTGAGGTGATAAAAATGTAAAATAAAATTCTACTAGATTTACACTTAATGAAAGTTGCATGATGTTTTAAATTATTCAATTTATAAGGGGGATGAATAATTATATGACAAATTTAGAGTTGGCACAAAAAATAGTTGAGCTAATAGGTGGAAAAGATAATATATTGAAAGTTGCAAACTGTATGACAAGGTTAAGAGTAACATTAAAGGATGAATCAAAAGTAAATTCAGAAGAATTAAAAAAGACAGTTGGAATATTAGGTATTGTACAAGATGGTAGTTATATACAAATTGTTTTAGGTCCTGGTAAGGCAAAAAAGGTAGCAGATATATGTATAGAGGAATTGAAGTTACCTAAGGATACTTTAGTAGCTGGTGATTGGAAAGAAAATAAGGCTACAATAAAAGGTACACAAAAGGAAAATAAATTTAAAAAGGCTATTAATGTAATAGCTAATATATTTATACCTTTAATCCCTGCAATTATAGCAGCAGGTATTTTCAATGGGTTAGCAAGTTTAATAACAACACTTCAAGGTCAAGGTACATTACCAGCTGAAGGTTTTTGGCAAGTAACACAATTAATGTTTTCATTAATAGGGGGAGCATTCTTAGGATATTTTGCAATTTATACAGGTATTAATTCAGCAAAGCAGTTTGGTGCAACTGAAGCTTTAGGAGGTATGATTGGTGCTATTTCTATAGGATCAAATATAGTAGCAATTTCTCAAACATTTGGACTATATGATGAGGCAGTTCCTCTAAATTCTATCTTAACTACAGGTAAAGGTGGTATTATTGGAGTTATAATGGGGGTATATATATTAGCTAAGATAGAAAAAGCAATTCGTAAAAGAATGCCAGATGTTTTAGAGTTAATTTTAACTCCATTATTATCTTTACTTATTACTGCAATATTATTTGTATTTATTATAATGCCACTAGCAGGATTTATATCAGATGGATTGGTAGCATTGTTAAGTATTATCATTAATTCTTCTAATCCAGTTGTTAGTGTAATTAGTGGTTATATATTAGCTGCATTATTTTTACCAATGGTACTTTTAGGTTTACATCATGGATTAATTCCAATATATGCAGTTCAATTAGAAGCTATGGGTGGTGTTTCATTGTTCCCAGTACTTGCAATGGCTGGTGCTGGACAAGTTGGTGCAGCTATTGCAATATACCTAATTGCTAGAAGAGTTAAGAATGAAAGATTAAAACAAGTAATAGTAGGTGCACTTCCTGCTGGATTTTTGGGTGTAGGGGAGCCGTTAATTTATGGAGTTACTCTTCCTATGTTTAAACCATTTATTACAGCTGGTATTGGAGCTGGGTTTGGTGGAGCATATGTTATGTTAACACATGTTTTAGCAAATGCTTGGGGTCCATCAGGTTTAGTAGCTATTGCAATTATGCAACCAAATTCAATGCTTAATTATTTTATAGGCTTATGTATTTCTTATATAGCAGGATTTATTATAACTTACTTCACCATCAAAGATTCAGATGTTGCAAGTATATAATTTGATAAAATAATAAATATTAAAAGTAAATATTAATAAATTTTAATTAAAAACTTTAAAGAGATAGTATTTTAATAAATAATATGCTGTCTCTTTTAATTTATCAAACGTAAGTTTGTATAGACATTTGACAATAGGATTTTAGTGTTGATAAAATAATACTATATTTAAAGAAAATTATAGTTTGTGTTAATATTATATAGTATTAATTTATAAATAATTATTAACTAAGTAACTTTAATTAATAAATTATAAATTTTAATAAGTAAAAAATTTAGAAAGAAATTAGTGTGTAAAATGATAAGCAACATGGAAATATTTGAGGTATTAGAGCATCCCATATGGATAAAAAATAGTAAAAATAAAGTATTATTTATAAACTCATCCTTTAAAAATACATTTAATTTAAATGAGAATTTTAACTATGATATTTTGATAAAACATTTAAATGATAAAGATGAGTATGCTGAGCTTCTTAAGACTATTGTTAATGAAAAATCAAGTAATAGCAATATCTTTACATATAAAAACAAAAGTTATAAATATAAGATAAGTACATATTTTGATAACAATGAAAAAATATTAATAGGAAGTATAATAGAAGATATTGAAGTATTAAATACAAATGAAAAACTTATGTTAAGAACTGTTATTGATAATATTCCATCATTAGTCTTTTATAAGGATAAGGATTTAAAATATATTGGGATAAATAAAGCTTGTGAAAAATTTTATAACGAAAAAGGTGTTTATGACATTATAGGAAAAAATGATTTAGAATTTCCATTAGAAGAAGAGTTTAAAGAGATTTGTTATAAGCATGATAATATAGTTTTAAATACAAAAGAGCCACTTTATATAGAAGAAAAAGTATTCTCTCCTAAAGAAAATATGGTTAAAACGTTTCAAAGTATAAAAACACCTGTAATAAATAATAGCAATGAAATTATAGGATTAGTTGGTCTTGTTAGAGATGTGACTGAATATAAATTAAATGAAGAAAAATTAACATATTTAAGTTATGTTGATTCACTTACTACATTATATAATAGATCTTATTTTGATAAAAAAATCGAAGAACATATTAAAGAAGAACTATTTCCAATTGGGATTATTTCTGGAGATGTCAATGGATTAAAATTAGTGAATGATACTTTTGGTCATAACGAAGGTGATAAATTATTAAAAAGAGTTGCTGAATGCTTAAAAGAATGTTGTAGTGATTTAGAAACTCCATTTAGATTTGGTGGAGATGAATTTTGTATTATAGTTCCTAGTGCCTCAAGTGAAAAGTGTACTAATATTATCAATAGTATAAATGAAAAATGCTCTAATTATGAATATAGTAATATAGAGACAAGCATATCTTTGGGGTTTGCTTTATTAGAAAGAGAAGGATGTATTGATTCTGTTTTATGTGAGGCAGATGATAAAGCATATAAGCAAAAAATTTTTGATAGCAAGACAATAAGAGTATCTACTTTAGAAAGACTAAAAGAAGATCTTAATAAGAAAAAGATTGAAACAGAAGAACATACTGAAAGAGTAATGAAGCTTTCTGAAAAGGTTGGAAAAGAAATGAATCTTACAGCGGATTTAATTGATCAATTAAGTCTTCTTGGAAGGCTTCATGATATAGGGAAAATTGCTATACCAGATTATATTTTATTGAAATCACAGCCTTTAACAGAAAGTGAGTTTGAAATAGTTAAAACACATTCTGAAAAGGGATATAGATTAGCACAATTATTACCTGAATTTAGTCATATAGCTAGAGGAATATTAACTCATCATGAAAGATGGGATGGAACAGGATATCCTTTAGGATTAAAAGGTGAAGAAATTCCATTAATAGCTAGAATAGTCTCTGTAGTTGATTCTTATGATTCAATAATAAATGATAAGGTTTATAGTAAGGGAAGAAATAAACAAGAAGCAATAGAAGAATTAAGACGTTGTTCTGGTAAACAATTTGATCCAAATATAGTCGAAGTTTTTTGTAAAGTAATAAGCAAGAATTAGTAGTTTATATCCCTGAAATGAATTGAAATATTGATTCATTTCAGGGATATTTATATTAAATAATAAAATTTACTAATAAGTATAACAAAAAATGATGAATTTTCATAATATATTTAAGGGGGATTATTATTATGTTAATGAATCAAGGAAAAGTAGACTCTTATAATAATTTGAGTAAAAGAGTATTGATTAATTTGAATATTAATAATAGAAGTAGATGGTATAATTTTAAGAATAAAATTAGTAAAACAAATGATAAGAGAAGGTTATTTGAGCTGAATAAATCAAATTTAAGCAGTACTTCATTAAATTCAAGAGGAATTTCAAGAAAGGAAGTTGAAGTTGCTAAATTTTATTTAGGAACTTCTTTTAAAATAAAATTAGTTCAATTGCTACTTAACTCTTTTGAATGGAATTTAGAAATTGATGGAGTTTGTGGTCCTTTGACTACAAAGGCAATTGGTGAATTTCAAAGTAATTATGGATTAAATAAAGATTATATGTTTGGATGCAAGTGTTTTAATAAAAGCTATGATTTAATTAAGAATGTCATATGTAAATATGGGAAATATACACCTAATGAAACGAAAGTAATACAACATATTTTAGAAATTAGAATTGATGGGATTTTTGGTTCAAATACAAGAGCTTTAGTTATAAGCTTTCAAAAATCAAAAGGGCTTAGAGCTGATGGAATAGTTGGGAGTGATACATGGGCTAAATTACTAGAAAAATTTAATTTAAAAGAAGTAATATAAATGAATTTTTAGATTGCAAATTAATACTATAAACTATTTTAGATATTATTTGTGTAATACTATTGTAGCTAATAGAAATTAAATAATATAAAAATAAATTATTTTAATATATTGACAAGTGGTAATGATTGTAATAATATGTAATTACAATTTAATAAATCTTCAGGGCAGGGTGAAATTCCCTACCGGCGGTAAAGCCCGCGAGCTAGTTTAGCATGATTCGGTGAAATTCCGAGGCCGACAGTAAAGTCTGGATGGAAGAAGATAAAAGTAATGTAGTAATCTAAAATGCTATATTTATTTTGCATATTATGCTCTGAAATATTTTATATTTCAGAGCTTTTTTTAGATTTCTATGACATGTATATATTATTTTTTAAAACGGATTATATAGTTTAATAATTTTATATTATAATCAAAGTTTAATAAATGAATAATTTTATGTGTACTTAAAATAGCAAGCCCTGAGATAAAACTTAGGGCTTGCTATTTTTTATAATCTAAAGATTTATTAAATTCAAATTATTATGATTGTGAGATGATGATTTTGAATGAAAGGTTTATGAAAATAGCTATTGAGTTAGCAAAAAAAGGTATAGGAAATGTAAATCCTAATCCGTTGGTTGGTGCAATAATTGTTAAAGACGATAAAATTATTGGACAAGGTTATCATGAGAAATATGGACAAGGACATGCAGAAGTTAATGCATTTAAAAGTTTAACTGAAGATGCAACAGGAGCTACTATGTATGTTACTTTAGAACCATGCTCTCATTATGGAAAAACACCACCTTGTGTAGATAGAATTATTGAAAATAAAATAAGTAAAGTTATTATTGGTATGGTTGATCCTAATCCATTAGTAGCGGGAAATGGAATAGAAAAACTTAAAAAAGCAGGTATAGAAGTTGAAGTTGGTATTTTAGAAGAAGAATGTAGAAAGATTAATGAAGTATTTATTAAATATATAACTACTAAAAAGCCATTTGTAGTTATGAAAACAGCAATGTCACTAGATGGAAAAATAGCAACAAAAACTGGTGAATCTAAATGGATAACTAGTGAAAAGTCAAGGTTACAAGTTCATATTTTAAGAAATAAGTTTTCAGGAATTATGGTCGGTGTAAATACAATAATAAAGGATAATCCAGAATTAACATGTAGAATGGCTGAAGGTAGTAATCCTATAAGAATAATAGTAGATAGTACATTAAGAATTCCTCTGAAATCAAAAGTGTTAGAAAATCATGATAATAAGACAATAATAGCTACTACCAAAAAAGCCAATACAACAAAGGTTCAAAAATTATTGAAAAATAATATTGAAGTTTTAATTATAAATGAAAAAAATGGACGAGTTGATTTAAATGATCTTATGAGAAAGCTTGGAGAGCTTAATATAGATAGCATCTTATTAGAAGGTGGAGCAACATTAAATTACTCTGCATTAGAAGAGGGGGTAGTTGATAAAGTAATGGTATATATGGCTCCTAAAATGATAGGAGGAGAAACAGCTAAAACTCCAGTTGGTGGTAGAGGAATAGATAAATTAAATAATGCTTTTAAACTAAAAAATATAACTACAATGAATGTAGGTGAGGATATTTTAGTAGAAGGATATATAAGTTAGGTGATAGTTATATGTTTACGGGGATAATTGAAGAAGTTGGAATAATTAAAGAAGTTAAAAGAGGAGTTAAATCTTCAAAGTTAATTATTAAGGCAAATAAAGTATTAGAAAAAACAAGAGTAGGGGATAGTATTTGCACTAATGGTGTATGCTTGACAGTAACTAATGTAAAAGGTAATAGTTTTGAAGCTGATGTTATGGCTGAAACATTAAGAAGAAGTAACTTAGGACTTTTAGACATAGGTAATAAGGTAAATTTGGAAAGAGCATTAAATTTGGAAAGCAGGCTTGGTGGGCATATTGTAAGTGGACATATAGATGGAATAGGTCAGATTATTTCATTAGAAAAAGAGGATAATGCTATTTGGGTTACGGTAAAAGCAGCAAGTGAAATATTAAGATATGTTGTTTTAAAAGGTTCAATAACTATAGATGGAATAAGCTTAACAGTTGCTTATGTAGATGAAATTATATTTAAAGTTTCTATAATTCCACATACAGCACAAGAAACAACTTTAGTAAACAAATCTATTGGTGAAACTGTTAATTTAGAATGCGATGTTATTTCAAAATATGTTGAAAAGTTTATGGGACTTGGATCAAAAGAAGAATATAATCCAAATACATCAATAAGTGAAGAATTTTTAAGAGAAAATGGATTTTTTTAAGGGGAAAGGAAGTATGTAAAATGTATAAATTTAATACTATTGAGGAAGCAATTAGTGATATAAAAGATGGAAAGATAATTATTGTTGTAGACAACCCAGATAGGGAAAATGAAGGGGATCTGCTAATGGCAGCAGAAAAGGTTACAGGTGAAGCCATAAATTTTATGGCTAAGTATGGGCGTGGACTTATTTGCATGCCAGTTGAAGAAGAAAGATTAAATGAACTTAAAATAGGCCCAATGGTTGAAAATAATACAGATAATCATGAAACAGCATTTACAGTTGCTATTGACCATGCTAGTACAACTACTGGAATTTCTGCATTTGAAAGAGCAATTACGATTCAAAAGGTACTAGATGATAATACTAAACCAGAGGATTTTAGAAGACCAGGGCATGTATTTCCTTTAGTAGCTAAAAAAAATGGAGTTTTAGAAAGAAATGGGCATACAGAAGCAGCTGTTGATTTGCCTAAACTTGCGGGGTTAAAAGGTGCAGGAGTTATATGTGAAATTATGAAGGATGATGGTACAATGGCACGAACTCCAGATTTAGTGGAATTTGCTAAAGTTCATAATTTGAAAATAATAACTATTGAAGACTTAATAAAGTATAGGAAAGAAAAAGAAAATAAGGAAGCTAAAGTGGAAAGAGTTGTTGAAATTAAAATGCCAACTAGATATGGTGATTTTAAAATGTATGGATTTATAAATAAGTTAAATGGAGAGCATCATGTAGCTTTAGTTAAAGGAGATATAACTTCTAATAATTCAGTTTTAATAAGAGTACATTCTGAATGTCTAACTGGAGATGCCTTAGGCTCTAAAAGATGTGATTGTGGAGAACAATATGATGCAGCTATGAAGAGAATTGCTGAAGAAGGCACTGGAATTTTACTATATATGAGACAAGAAGGAAGAGGAATTGGACTTATTAATAAGTTAAGGGCTTATGCACTTCAAGATAAAGGCTATGACACTGTTGAAGCTAATGAAATTTTAGGGTTTCCATCAGATATGAGAAGTTATGATGTTGCAGCTGCAATTTTAAAGGATTTAGGAGCCTTTAAGGTAAATTTAATGACTAATAATCCTAGAAAAATAGATGGATTAGAAAGTCATGGAATAGAAATTGTAAATAGGGTTCCAATTGCAATGAATCACAATGAAAAAAATGAATTTTATCTTCGAACTAAAAAAGAAAAAATGGGACATATGATTTAAATTTAAATAATAAGAGAAAAAAGTATATGTTTAGTAAAGAGATAAGAGGATAAAGTATTTAGGTTAATAGATGGTAGATATATTTTGACTTAATTGGTTAGAATAAGATTTTATTAAAAAGATGTTAGATAAATTGTAAGTTGGAAATTTATATTAAATAAAATTTTAGGAGGAAAAAGAAATGAGAATAATAGAAGGAAATTTAGTAGCACAAGGACTAAGGGTTGGAATAGTAGTAGGTAGATTTAATGAATTTATAGTATCAAAATTATTAGGTGGAGCTTTAGATGGGTTAAAGAGACATGGGGTAGATGAAGATAATATAGAAGTAACGTGGGTTCCAGGAGCATTTGAAATTCCACTAGTAGCAAAGAAAATGGCTCAAAATGATAAGTATGATGCAGTAATTTGTTTAGGAGCAGTTATTAAAGGATCAACACCCCACTTTGATTATGTTTGTGCAGAAACTTCAAAAGGTATTGCAACAGTATCACTTCAAACTGAAAAGCCAGTAATATTCGGAGTATTAACTACAGATAGTATAGAACAAGCTATAGAAAGAGCAGGTACTAAAGGTGGTAACAAAGGATATGATGCCGCAGTTACTGCAATTGAAATGGCTAATCTTTTAAATAATTTCTAATATTATGAAGTATATTATTTTTGATTATGATGGTACTTTGCATAATAGCATAAGGATTTATGAACCGGCATTTAAAAGAGCATATGATTATTTAGTAAACAATGGTTATGCTGAAGAAAAGGTATTTAAAGAGGATGAAGTTAGTAGGTTCCTTGGGCTTACTGCAAGACAAATGTGGAATGATTTTATGCCAAGTTTACCAGAGGATGAAAAGAAAAAATGTAGTTCAATCATAGGGGAAGCTATGATTCAATATATTGATGAAGGGCAAGCAGAATTATATGATGGTACTATAGAAACACTTGTTAAGTTAAATGAATTAGGTTATAAATTAATATTTCTTAGCAATTGTAAGGTTAGTTATATGAAAAAACACATAGAAATTTTTAGATTAGATAAGTATTTTATAGATTTTTATTGTAGCGAGGATTTTGACTTTAACCCTAAACATGAAATTTTTAAGGTTATTAAAGAAAAGCATCAAGGGGATTTTATTATTGTTGGTGATAGGTTTGTTGATATTGAAATAGCTAAAAAGTATAATTTATATTCTATTGGATGTGCTTATGGATATGGAAATGATAAAGAACTTAAAGAAGCTGATTATATTATAGATAGTATTAATGAAATTCTTAATATAAGGGAGATATAGCTTGAATAGCTATATCTCTTTTTCAATATATAATAATATAGTTAGAGAAATATTACATGATAAAAATATAAATCTATATTAATTTATATAATTTATAAATATAATTATATTTAGTATTAAGAATTAAAATATGAGAATTTAAAAATGAATTATGAGGGGTTGGAAATGATGAATAGTATTGTTATTTATGGTAGCCATTATGGAACAACACAACAATATGCAGAAGAGTTAGCTAAAAGAATAAATTTAAAATGTTTAAATTTTAAAGAGGTTACAGAGATAAATGATTATGATGAGATTATTTATCTTGGGGGTTTATATGCTGGTGGTATATTAGGCATGGAGAAAACTTTTAAGAAAATTAGTAATCCTAATAATAAAAAAATAATAATTATAACAGTTGGGTTGGCAGATCCAAAAGATGATGAAAATATTAAGTCTATAAAAAGTAATATTTCTAAACAGCTTTCACCTGAAATCTTTGAAAAAGCTAAAATATTTAACTTAAGAGGAGGAATAGATTATTCAAAATTAAACTTTCTGCATAAGTCTATGATGAAGTTATTATATACTAAAATAAAAAAGATACCTGAAGATGAAAGAACTGCAGATGTTAAAGGTTTAATAGAAACATATAATAAAAGTGTTAGTTTTGTAGATTTAAATACATTAACAGATATAATAGATTATTTGAAACATTAATAAAATAAATTTTTAAAATAAAGCTAAGAGTGACTTAGCTTTATTTTCTTATAAATAGTTTTAGAATCAAAATATTTGATAATTGCACATTGACAACTAAAAATACATTATATATACTAATGATATAACATGTAGTTATAAAAACTATATAAATTAGATGGAATAACTAGGAGGATTAATATATGAAATTAAATTCATTGATTATAGGAGATTTAGAAGCAAAGGTTCCAATAATTCAAGGGGGAATGGGAGTAGGTGTAAGCTTGTCTTCGCTTGCAGGAGCAGTAGCAAAAGAAGGAGCAATAGGAGTAATATCAGCAGCACAACCTGGATTTTTAGAAGAGGATTTTGGAAAAGATTCATTAACAGCTAATATTAGGGCATTAGGTAAACATATTAAAAAAGCAAAAGAAATATCAAATGGTGGAATAATTGGTGTTAACATTATGTGCGCCACTAGAAATTATGAAGAGTATGTAAAATGCGCAATTGATAATGGTGCTGATTTAATTATATCAGGTGCAGGATTACCTACTGATTTACCAAAGTTTACAGAAGGGTCAAATATAAAATTAGCACCTATAGTATCTCCACCAAAGTCTGCAAGTGTTATTTTAAAAATGTGGGATAGACGTTATGGTAGAACTGCAGATATGGTAATTATTGAAGGTCCAAAGGCAGGTGGACATTTAGGATTTTCAAGCGAAAGTTTAAAAGAATATGAATCAAAAGGTTATGACAAAGAAGTGCTTGAAATTATTGAAATAGTAAAGGTATATGAAGAAAAATATAATAAGAAAATACCGGTAATATTTGCAGGTGGCGTTTATGATAGAGATGATATTAATCATTATATGAATTTAGGATGCGCAGGAGTTCAAATGGCAACAAGATTTGTAGCAACTGAAGAATGTGATGCTCATATTAATTTTAAGATGGCATATATAAATGCTAAAAAGGAAGATGTAATGATTGTAAAAAGTCCAGTTGGTATGCCAGGGCGAGCTATAAGTAATAAATTCATGGAAGAAAGAAAGTTAACAAATGAAAAAATAAGTAAATGTTATAAATGCTTAAAGAAATGTGATATGGCAACTATACCTTATTGCATAACAGGTGCTTTAGTGCGTGCAGTAAAAGGTGATGTTGATAATTCACTTGTATTTTGTGGTGAAAATGCATATAGGTTAGACAAAATTACAACTGTTAAGAAATTAATAGAAGAATTAAATAGTTAGAAAAGATAGGGTATATTTCAAGTAATTTATAATAAAAACAATACCATAAGTAGTATTATGCTATATGGTATTGTTTTTTTATACTAAAGTTTTATATTTATTAAAATATATTATCTATAATCTTTTCTTTAGGTTTGACTATTAAATTCATTTGTAAGTAATTGACCTTTTATTATAGGGAGAGTTCTTTTAGCAATTAATGAACTTACAATGCATGAAGCAATATCACCTGGGATAAATAAAAGACAACAATACAACATTACAGCACTAGCTGTGATTGGAGAATTTAAGTAATAATTTGCAATTAAATAATAATAAATCATACCTATAATATATACAATTGTTAATCCACCAATGCTTGCAAATATTAGTCTTTTAAGAGATGGATCCTTATCTTTATGCGCAATATATCCAGTAAAATATGTGCCTATTAAGAAGCCTATTAAATAACCAAAGGTTGGTTGGAAAATATAACTTGGTCCACCACCTTGAGTAAATACAGGAATACCTATTAAACCTATAAGTAAATAAATCCCTACAGAAATAGCTCCAAGTTTAGGTCCTAATAAAAGGCCTGCTAGTGTAGTAAATAAAACTTGTAAAGTAAATGGTACTACAGGTATTGGAATTTTAATAAAAGCACCAACAGCAATTAATGCAGCAAAAAGTGAACATAAAATAAGTGATTTCGTTGATAATTTATTCATTTAATTTAACCTCCTAATAGTTACTTCACCAGAATTTAAAACTTTTATAGAACCATCATCATGTTTAACAACTAAAGAACCATCATTATTTATATCAATAGCTTTACCAATGGATGAAACACCAGCACTTATATAGACAATTTCATTATTTAAAATAATACTTCTTTTCTTATATTCAGATATAAAGTCATAACTTTTAATTTGAGGAATCATACTTAGGATATTATTTACTATTTCTGCACAAAGAATATTTCTATTGATATTTCCATTGTTATTACTAAATAATGAAGAGGCTATTGTTTCAAGTTCTTTAGGGAAACTTTCTTTAGGCTTATTAAAGTTAAGTCCTATTCCTAAAATTAAATAATCAATAGTTCCACTTTCAAAATTAGTAGAAGCTTCTGTTAATATTCCTCCTACTTTTTTATTGTTTAAGTAAATATCGTTTATCCATTTTATTTGGCATTCTATTCCTGTTACTTTTTGAATTGCATTACATATAGCAACAGAAGCAGAAGTTGTTATTAAAACTGAATCCATTGCAGTTAAATTAGGTCTAAGTATAATGCTCATATAAATTCCAGTATTAGCTGGTGAATAAAATACTCGACCAAGCCTACCTTTACCTGCACTTTGTTCTTCGGAAATTATAACCGTACCATGTTTAGCACCATTTAAAGCTAAAGTTTTTGCAACATCATTAGTAGAAGAGACTAATTTGTAAGTATAGATATCAATGTTTGAATATTCATTATTTAAATATAAAGAAATACCTTCTTTAGAAATAAAATCTGTATTTGTTGCTAGGGAATAACCTTTATTAGTAACAGCATTTATTGTATAGCCTTCACTTCTAAGTGCATTAATTGCTTTCCATATGGAAGTTCTCGAAATATTAAGTTTTTTAGCAATTTCCTCACCAGAAATATTTTTACCTTTATTTTCTTCTAAAATTTTTAAAACTTTTCCTTTTATTAACATAATTACCTCCATAGAAAGTATTATATTGGAGATAAAATAGTTTGTCAATCAAAATATATTAAATGGTTAACAATTAAAGGCGATATTAAATTAGTCTTCTCAAATGTTTGACATTTACAAAATAGAGGAATATAATACATTAAAAGTATAAAAAAATCCTATGAAGAGGAAGAGTAATTAAATTTAGGTTCAATAAAGAGAGCTAGGAGTGGTGGAAGCTTAGCAAGAAAAAATTTAATGAATGGACCTTTGAGGAACAAGGTGAAATTAAAGTTTTAAGAGTATCTTAGTGGTGAACTGCACCTTACAGCAGTTAAAGTATGTTAGTACTTTAGTTAGAGTGGTATAAATTTATTTATACAATTTAGGTGGCAACACGGATAATAACTTCGTCCTATTAGTTATAGGAGGGAGTTTTTTTGTTTTTAAAATTATTATTCAAGAATAATACATCTAGAAGTTTTGAATAAACAATAGATAGAAAAAGTTATGAAATAAGGAGTGAAAGTAATGAAAAAAGAAACACTTTTAACAGGAGATAGACCAACGGGAAAACTTCATATAGGACATTATATAGGTTCTTTAAAGAATAGGGTTACCTTGCAAAATAGTGAATTATATAATAGCTATATTATGATTGCAGATCAACAAGCATTAACTGATAATGCACGAAACCCTGAAAAAATAAGAAATAATTTAATAGAGGTTGCTTTAGATTATTTATCTGTAGGAATAAATCCATCAAAATCTACTATTTTTATTCAATCACAAATTCCAGAATTAAATGAACTTACAATGCATTATTTAAATTTAGTTACAGTTGCAAGGCTAGAAAGAAATCCAACAGTTAAAAGTGAAATAAAAGAAAGAAATTTTAATATGAGTATTCCTGCGGGATTTATGATTTATCCAGTAAGTCAAGCAGCAGATATTACAGCGTTTAAAGCAAATATAGTACCAGTAGGTGAAGATCAACTTCCTATGATAGAACAAACAAGAGAAATAGTAAGAAGTTTTAATAATATTTATAAAGAAGATGTTCTAGTAGAGCCTAGGGCTATATTACCAAAGGAAGGATTAGGTAGATTACCTGGTATTGATGGAAAAGCAAAAATGAGTAAGTCATTAAATAATGCAATTTATCTTAGTGATGAACCAGATGTAATAAAAAATAAGGTAATGTCAATGTATACTGATCCTAATCATATTAGAGTAGAAGATCCAGGAACTATAGAAAATAATACTGTTTTTATCTATTTAGATGCCTTTTGCAATGAAATAGATAAATTGCAAGAAATGAAAATGCATTATCAAAGAGGGGGACTTGGTGATGTAAAAGTAAAAAAATATTTAAATGAAATAATTCAAGCTGAGCTAGAACCAATTAGAAATAGGAGAAAGGAATATGAGAAAAATTTAGATTATGTATATGAGGTACTGAAAGAAGGTAGTAATAATGCAAGAAAAATAGCATCTAATACATTAAGAGATGTAAGAAATGCTATAGGAATTGAGTATTTTAAATAAGCTATTGAAATAATTAGACCACCTATGGTCTAATTATTTTTGTATTTTATGAATATAATATTTTTGAGGAACTTTCTACCAAGTCGCTAGTAAGTTTCGCCATGTATTCTATACTTTCTTGTTTACTAGTATTTATCCAATCTTGAATTAGCCCTATTATTCCATAATAAGTAAAAGAATAATAGTAGTCATATTTTTTAGGATCAGCATTAGGATATAATCTATTCCAAACATCTATGCATAGCCTTTTCATAATTTCCTTAATTTTCTCTATAAAAATAGAATCCGCATTAATATGAGGACCTAAGAAAATTGATAATAGCTCACTATTCTTATCAATAAATTCCAATATATCTTTCATTAATGAATAAGGCTCATCAGAGTTAGTACAAGATGAATTGTGAAATAATATTACACTCTCAAGTTCTACTAGTAATTGCTCTTTAATGTTGTCTACCATATCAAAGATATCCTTATAATGTAAATAAAAAGTCTTTCTATTTATGTCAGCTAAGTCTGTAAGTTCTTTAACAGTAATTTGATTAATGTTTTTATCTTTTATTAGTATCATTAAAGATTCATTTAGTTTTAGTCTGGTTTTTCGTACTCGTCTATCCATATAAAAGCTCCATTCAAATAAAAATATTTATATAATATAACAATTTATACTTTTTATACATTTTAAAGATAACTTAATTATTATTCAACTCTTAATTTATCAAAACATAAGTTTATAAAATACTTTTAACAAAACCTTAATAAATTAATACACAATTTGTACTCAATGTGTGTATTATACCACAGTGAATTACTTTATTGGTAATTGTATTGTTGGTATTTCATAAATATACTTAAACCGAATGATAATTAGTTAGAGGTGAGACGCAGTATGGAAATTTTTTTTAGACAAATTATTAAACATAAAAAAACTGTAATTTTTACATTTGGACTTTCACTAGTTTTATGTTTTATTTGCAGTAAATTTGTATCAGTTAATTATGATATGAACGATTATCTTCCAGATGATTCTAAGTCTACAATATCTTTAGATATTATGGAAGATGAATTTGAAGGTGGAATACCTAATGCAAGGGTAATGGTATCTAATATTACTATACCCGAGGCTTTAGAAATTAAAGATAAATTATTAAATATTGATGGTGTACAAGATGTTACATGGTTAGATGATGTTGTTAATATAACAGAACCTATTGAAACTTTAGATAGAGAAACAGTTCAAGATTATTACAAGGATGAAGCGGCATTATTTACAGTTACTGTTGATCAAAATAAAAGAATTGAAGCAGTAAATGAAATAAGAAATTTAATTGGTGATGATAATGCAATGGCAGGTTCAGTTGTTAATACTGTAGTTGCAACAGAAGCTACCTCTAAAGAAGTTAGTCAAATTATATTATTTATAATACCAATATGTTTAATCGTATTAGCAATTACAACAATTTCCTGGTTTGAACCAATATTGTTTATGTTAACTATAGGCGTAGCAATAATGCTAAATCAAGGAACGAATCTTTTATTTGGAGAGATTTCCTTTGTAACAAATGCAGCGGGAAATGTATTACAGTTAGCAGTATCTATGGATTATGCAATTTTCTTATTGCATAAATTTACAGAGTTTAGATTGCAGGGGTTAGAACCAGAGGAAGCAATGGTACAAGCATCTGTTAAAAGTGTTGGCTCAATCTTTTCAAGTGGGATAACAACAGTTATTGGATTTGCAGCCTTAATATTAATGAGATTTAAAATTGGTCCAGATATGGGAATTGTAATGGCAAAAGCTATAGCTCTAAGTTTAGTAACTGTTATTATTTTACTTCCTGTACTTACAATGTATTGTTACAAGATTATTGATAAAACTGAACATAAATTATTAATACCTAAATTTGATAAATTTGCAAATTGTGTTAGAAAAATAATGATACCTTTAGTTATTATTTTTTTAATCGTAATGGTACCATCCTATTTAGCACAGACAAAAAATACTTTTGATTATGGATCTTCAAAAATATTTGATGAAAGTACTAAGTTAGGTAGTGATACAAAGATAATAGAAGATACTTTTGGTAAATCTAATTCATTAGTTATTATGGTTCCAAAAGGTGATTTTGCAACAGAAAAGGAGTTAAGTAATGAACTAAAAGAAATAGAACAAGTTAGTTTTTAAAAATAAAAGCAAAATTAAAATAAAAAATGAAAATAAAGCAGTAAATGGCTAATCGAAGGGAGAATGATTTATATGAAAAAAAGTAAAAATAAAATTATAATGATAGTTTTAACAGCAACAATAATTAGTAATACTATGGTTCCAATATCTACTTTGGCAGAATCAAATACAATTTTAAATAACACCAATTATGCAACTGAATTACAAACTAAATATGCTGAATTTAATAATGCAATTCAAGGTTTATCTGCATTATTAAATGATATGATATATAATATGTCAAACCTATCTACAGCAATAAATACATTAATATCAGAATATAATAAATTAGATGTAGGAATTAATGAATATACAAATGGAGTAGAAACATTACTGCAAGGATATTCTCAACTTGTAGAAGAATCAACAAATTTAGTAAACGGAACATCTACTTTAAAAAGTGGAGCTGAAAAATTAAGTTCAGGTGTTGCGGAATTAAAAGGTGGAACTACGGAATTATCAAATGGAACAACAGAATTAAATGATAAGACAGCCAATCTTGATACAGAAATAACAGATGAAATTGATAAAATGGTTGATAATTTAGATGGAACAAGTGATGAAATAGTATCATTTACTTCAGAAAAAAATACAAATGTGCAATCAGTACAATTTGTAATTAAGACGCCAGAAATAAAAAAAGCAACTATAGAAGTTTTAAAGGATGAAGAAAAAAGTCCTACTTTATGGGAAAGAATAATAAATTTATTTAAATAAAATATAGGTCTTTAAGGTAATTAAATCTTACCTTGGAGACCTATATTTTTCCAAGTAAGTGACATTACAAAGAGAAAAATGTATAATAAATTTATGAGTCAAATGAAAAGGGAGGATTTAAAATGGGCTTAAGGAAAGAAAAAGCAATTGAATTACACAAAAATAGATATACATGTTCACAGGCAGTAGCATGTGCTTTTTGTGATCTTGTAGATGTTGATGAATCTACCATGAAAGATATGGTTAGAAGATATAGTGGAGGAGCTTATAAAGTATGTGGAGCTGTAATGGGAGCATACGTTATAGTTAATTATTTAAAAGGAAATGTAAATCCAGATAATCCTGCTGAGCCAATAAGGGATGATGTAAAGTTATTAAATGAAATAGAAAAAAGATTTAAGGAAAAAAATTCATCTGTAGTATGCAAAGAGTTAAAAGGAATAGGCACAGGAAATGTACTACGTTCATGTAGGGGTTGTGTAGAAGATGCAGCTGAAATTCTTGAAGAATTAATTGATGAAAAAAATAATTAATGTTTATAAAATAAAAAATATAATTACTTCTTATAATACACCTAGTTTGATTTTGTTAAGCTAGGTGTATTAGTATATTTAGATAAAATATATTTATAGTAGCAATAATATAAAATTTTCATATAATAATGTTATTCAATATTATTATAGTTGGAGAAAATAAATATGTGAAAATATAAATAATAGAGAACTTTTTTTATAATGTATAAGTCTAATTAGTATAAGAGAAAATTTGGCAATATATTATGAGGTGTAAAAGAGTTGTGGAAGAAATTAATTTTATCAGAAAAAGATTATGAATATTTAACTAAAGGATTAGCTGGTGGTGTTGGAATTGGAATTATTATTGGTGCGATAGCAGAAAATATATTATTATTCTTTGCACTTGGAGGAGTTTTAGGAATTATATGTGCAACTATTTTTTCAACTATAAAAAAGTTTAAAATTAAGCATAAAGCTTAAAATTATTAGCATTCTTATAAATGTATAAGAAAAGGTTATCTTTTTAAATTTAATTAGAAGAGGAGTAGGCAATGCCTATTCTTTTTTTAGTTTTAAAGATAATAATTATTACAATGATATTATATAGAAATTCAATTTAATTAATTTTTCTATTCTTAATAAATAAAAAGAATGATAAAATATATTATATGTAAATAAATGGATGGCACAAAAATACTTTTACAGATCTTTAAATTCTAAACTTTAATTTTTATTATATCCAATCTAGGGGGAGAAGGGATGATATGAACAAGTTAGTAATTGCGGATGATGAGAAGAAGGTAAGAAATAGGGTTATTTCAATTATAGAAAGTGCACATATTCCAATTAGTGAAATAATAGAGTGTGATAATGGAGAAAAAGCTTTAGATATAATAAAAAATGAAGAAATAGATGTATTGATTACAGATGTAAATATGCCACAATTAGATGGTATAATGCTTGCACGTGAAATAAAAAAATTAGGATGTAATACAAAGATTATTGTTATTAGTTGGTATAATGATTTTGACTATGCTGTTAATCTTTTAAGAAGTGGGGTAAGAGAGTATTTATTAAAACCAATAAATAAAGATGATATGATTAATATAATGAGGCTACTTCAAAATGAACTAAATGATGAAAAAAAAGAATATAAGGATAATGTCAATTTATTATATGATCAAATCAAACATGCATTTTATCATAGAGACTTTTATGGAGATTCAATTAACAAAACTATTATAAAGTTAAAACATAAAGTTAAAGAAACAAACTATGTTATTATTTGTACAAATTATAAGCAAGAAAAGAATATATCAGATAATGAATTTTTTTTTGATTCAATTAGTGGTCATAATATTATTATGACAAATCCTAAAAATGTTAATGAATTACTTGAGGGAAAACTTAAAGGTTATGGTGTTGGTGTAAGTAAAGTATATAATGATTTAAACTTAGTTTATCTAGCTTCAAAAGAAGCTATAGGAAAAAGAAAAGACAATTATTTTATAAGGTTAAATAATCCTAATTGTATTAGAGAAGAAAAAGCAACAAAGGTATGTGAAATTGATAATATTATACAGCTAATTGGGACAGCAAGGTTAGAGACGGCTTGTAAATATTTCGCAATATTAGTTAATATGGTAAAATGCTGTGAAATTGAAATACCTCAATTTGAAGGTATAGTTACAGAAATATTAAATAAAATACAAAGTAATTATGGTGGAATAATAGAAGAAAAAAATTTAAATATAAAAGAACTTTTAAATATTTATAAATGTACAAATATTGATACTTATAGTAATGAATTATTTAAATTAGTAAAAATAATTAACATAAAGATTACTAATGAATGTGAAAAGTATAAAATTAAAATAAAAATGGAAGAAGCAATAAAATATATAGATGAAAATTATAAAAATGAAATTAATATGACAATGGTATCTAATTATGTTTCCATGAATTATTCAGTTTTTTCACTAGATTTTAAAGAGTATACTGGTAAAAACTTTGTTAATTATTTAAAAGATATAAGGTTACAAGAAGCAAAAAGACTTTTAGATGAAACGGATATGAAGATTATTGAAATAGGTGAAGCTATTGGATATGAAAACGATAAACATTTTTTAAAAGTGTTTAAAGGAGCTTATAGTGTAACACCTTCTGAGTATAGAAAAAATATTAAAAATGGTAGGATGATTGTTACTTTATGATAATAAAATCACAAATATAAAAAAATAACACTAAAAACGAAAAATAGTATACTTATTTTGTAAACATTTACCGTTATAATGTGAGTATAGAAAGGGTGTCCTTTTAAAACTTATTGAAATTATAAAATATTTATTGAATTGGGGGAGAAGATATGAAAAAGAAAGTGTTAGCAATGGTTATAGCTAGCATGATGTCAGCAACACTTTTTGCTGGCTGTGGCTCAAGTTCAAGTAATGATACTGGTAATGATACAAAAAGTGATGATACAAATGAAGATATTGCTTCAGAAGATGAAACTACAAAGGATGATAATAGTTCAGAAGGTTCAACACCAAGAAACGAGACTTTATATTTTAATGGTCAACAATGGGGGACTATAAATAACTTTAATCCAATGAGTGCTAATTCTAATAATGCTATGGGAATTACACAAAATGATTCAGCTAGAGTGTTAATTTATGAAACTTTATTTCTATACAATATGTTAGATGGATCATTAGAACCATTATTAGGGGAAACATATGAATGGAATGATGAGCAAACACAGTTAACAATTAAAATTAATAATGATGCAAAGTGGAGTGATGGAACAGATGTAACTGCAGATGATGTAGTTTATACCTTTGACACACATGTTAAGTATGGATCATCAACAGGTAATGATTATAAGAATTATATTGAGAAAGTTGAAGCAACCGACTCTAAAACAGTTGTATTTTATTCTAAGTTAGATGAGAGTGGAAATCCTATAAATCCTTTAAAGGTAATTGAATATATTCCTAAAATATATGTTATGCAAAAAGCATACTTACAAACTGTAGAAGAAAGAAATAATAATGATGCTGAAAAGGTAAAAGAAGATAGAATGGATGATTTAATAGCGTCTGGACCATATAAGCCATATTATGATGATGATCAAAAAGTAGTTTTTCAAAGGGATGATAATTATTGGGGACAAAGTCTATGGGGAAGTTTACCTGCTCCTAAGTATATAGCACATACAATATTTAAAGATAATGCTTCAGGAGATTTAGCATTTTCAAATGGTGAAGTAGATGTATCCCAACAATTTATATCAGAAGTTTGGAAAATGTGGGAATCTGGTAAACCAATATCAACTTATATTGACGATTCTCCATATTATTTATGTGCAACAATGCCTTCAGCTTGGTTTAATGTAGAAGTTAAAGGGTTAGATAAAGTTGAAGTTCGTAAGGCAATTGCAATGGCAGTTGATTATGATCAAATAATATCTACGGCAATGTCAGAATATTCACCATCTTTCTCAGAAGCACCAAGAAGCATTATGAATCCAACAGATGCAGAACAAGCATTAGTAGATAATGATGCATTGAAGGATTTACAATTTAATGGTGGAGATATAGAAGGGGCAAAGAAACTATTAGATGATGCAGGCATAGTTGACACCGATGGTGATGGAATTCGTGAAATAGATGGTGAAAACCTATCATATAAAGCAGAATGCCCAGAAGGATGGTCAGATTGGAATGCTTCATTAGAAATAGTGGCTGCTGCTGGTAAAGAAATTGGAATAGATATTGAAACTTATTTCCCTGATGCTAATACCTTCTATGATGATATGACTACAGGTAACTTTGAAATTTGTATGTATAGTCCAGCTGGTGCATCAGTTTCAAATCCTTGGACTAGAGCTATGGGATTCCTTTCAAGCACATATAACGATTTAGAAGTTAACTGGAGTGGTAACTTTGGTGGATATACAAATGAAAGGGCAGATGAACTTTTAGCTTTAATTCCATTAGAACAAGATCAAACTAAGCTAAAGGAATATTATACTGAGTTAAGTAAAATTTATCTAGAAGATGTTCCTTCTTTTGCATTAATGTATAGACCACAAGTTTTCCATACTGTAAATGAAAGCGTTTGGACAAACTTCCCTCAATTAGATGACGGAACTAACATACCACCACTAGATTGTACTGATGGATATGGTATAGCAGCTTTATATCACATTAAGAATGTCGAATAATATGCTATTAAATACTAGCAATATTTAGTGACAAGTATTGACCATGTCTTAAGAAAGAATGACATGGTCAATTTTATTACTAGCTAAATTTACATTAATGAATATATGATGCAGAGATATGAGGTGAAAAGTTTGAAGGGGTATAAAAAATATTACACAAATAAAATAATATGGTATCTTATAACTTTTATTGTAGCAATTATATTAAATTTCGTATTGCCTAGATTAATGCCAGGAGATCCAGTAGCATCTATTGCAGCAAGAGCAACAGAGGGAATGACTGACTCAACGGCTATTCAACAAGTATATGAAGAGTATACTGAAAAGTTTGGAATTGATAAGCCTATGACCACACAATTTTTTACTTTTATTAAAAATGCTATAAAGGGTGATTTTGGAGTATCATTTAGCCAATATCCTAGAACAGTATCTGACATAGTATCATCTTCTGTATGGTGGACAGCTTGTTTGCAGTTACCTGCTATAACCCTTGGTTGGCTTTTAGGAAATATACTAGGTGCTGTAGCAGCATATAGAAAAGGGATATATGATAAAGGAATTTTACCATTATTCTTATTTTTTAGTAATGTACCTGCATTCGGAATGGCTATAATACTATTGTTTACTTTTGCAGTTAATTTAAAATGGTTCCCAACTAGTGGTGGATATGGATTTGATTTAATTCCTAATTTCAGCTGGACATTTTTTAAATCAATATTATATCACTATCAATTACCATTTTGGTCAATCGTTTTTATTACAATAGGTGGTCAAGCTATTGGTATGAGATCAATGTCTATATATGAGTTAAATGCTGATTATGTTAAGTATAGTCGTTTCTTAGGTATAAAAGATAAAAAAATTACAGGTTATGTATTTAGAAATGCAATGCTTCCGCAAATTACAGGTTTAGCAATGTCTATTGGTACAATGATTGGTGGTGCATTAGTTGCAGAAATAATATTTAGTTATCCAGGATTAGGAACAACTATACTTTCTGCAATTAAGGGACGTGATTATCCTTTGATTTCTGCATGTACATTAATAATAACAATTATGGTGTTATTAGCAAATTTATTTGTAGAAATTTTATATGGTGTTATAGATCCACGTATTAAAGCATCACAACAAGACTAGGGGGGATAGACAATGAAAAATACATTAAAACAAATTTTCCATGATAAAAAGTTTATAATGGGCTTTATTATTTTTATAGCTATTTTGGCAACAATCATAATTTATCCTTTAGTTGTAGCATATAGTCCTCTTGAAATGGTTGGAGGATTATTTTATAAACCAGGTACTTATGTATCTGTATCTGATACGGTAGAAAGCAAAAATTATTCTTTTAAAATGGATACATCTGCAGTAAAACTTGAAAGTGCTTTATCTATGGAGGATAGATCACAAATGGGTACATGGTTAGAAAATTATGCAGGTGTTGATATAAAGGATATAGATGTAACAGATGCAAAAGGTCTTATAAAGCTTTGGGAGAAATATTATGATCCTAATAATAAACAAGATGGATTAATTGCTGCTAAGAAAAAGTATTATGTAAGATTAAATACTAAGATAGATGGGATTTTAGAAGATACTGAAATTGTAATAGCTAATGAGGATGAAGCTACTGGTGAGTTAGTTGTAAATTCAACTATTACTTCAGATCTATTTGTTAATATTAATGATATACCAAATCAAAGAACCTTTTATTTAGGAACTGATAATTTTGGTAGAGATGTGTTAACTGAATTAGTTTATGCAACTAAGACTTCATTAAAAATTGGATTAATTGCAGGGGTAATAGCAACAGGGATAGGACTAATATTTGGATTATTATCAGGTTATGTTGGTGGGATAGTTGATGATATTATTATGTTTCTTACTAATTTATTTACTGTAATACCTGGATTCGTAATTTTAATATTAATATCTTATAGTGTTGGTCAAAATGCAAGAGGTGTAACATTAGTAGCTACTATTATTGGATTAACATCTTGGACATGGACTACTAGATCAGTTCGTGCTCAAGTTATTTCGTTAAGAAACAGAGATCATGTTAATTTATCGAAACTTTCAGGTCATAGTTTAATAAGAATAGTGTTAACTGATATACTTCCTTACGTTGCTTCATATGTTGTAATGGCTTTTATACTACAAATTTCAAGTGGGATTTTAGCAGAGGCACAATTATCAATGTTAGGACTAGGACCAGCTACTACTAAAGTTACAACACTAGGATTAATGATGAACTGGGCTATGAGTTATAAGGCTCCATTATCAAATGCTTGGTGGGCTTTTGTACCAGTGATTTTATCAATTGCATTGATTTCATTTTCTTTGAATTTAATGAATACAGGACTAGACCAAGTATTTAATCCACAACTTAGAGATTAGGAGGAACTTTATATGGGAAAAGTTATGTTAGAAGTAAAAGATTTAAAGACTAAATATATTACAAGACATGGTGAAGATGTATATGCCGTTGATGGAGTTTCCTTAAAAATAGAGGAAGGGAAATCGCTAGGTATCGCAGGTGAATCAGGTTGTGGAAAATCAACACTAGCTTTAAGTTTGATGGGATATTATTTTGCACCATTACATTATCAAAGTGGAAGTATAATTGTAGATGGAATAAATATAACTAAAATGAATCCAGATGATGTTCGAAAAAAAATACTTGGAAATGAAATTGCATATATTCCTCAAGCTGCAATGAATGCATTGAATCCAACACAAAAAATTATAAAGTTTATAGAAGATGTAATACATGCTCATAATCCAAAAGCAACTAAAAAAGATATATATGATTTAGCAAAAGAAAGGTTTGAAATCTTAGGTTTACCAGAATCAGTATTGCAAAAACATGCAGTTGAATTATCAGGAGGTATGAAGCAACGTACAGTAATTGCAATTTCAACAATTTTATCACCTAAGGTTTTAATAGCAGATGAGCCTTCTTCAGCTCTCGATGTTACTTCTCAAAAGATGGTTATAAAAATGATGCGTAATTTAATGGAAAAAGGTTTTATAAAATCAATGATTTTTATAACGCATGAATTACCTTTATTATACAATGTTACTGATGATATTGTTGTTATGTATGCAGGACAATTAATTGAAAAAGGTAAATCAAAAGAAATGGTATTTGATCCAATTCATCCATATTCTAAAGGGTTAATGGGGTCAATAATTGTTCCTGAAGAGGGAGTGAAAAATATTAAGTTAACAGCTATTCCAGGTACTCCTCCAAATTTAAAGCATCCTCCGGAAGGATGTAGATTTGCTGAAAGATGTAAATATAGAAGTAAAGAGTGTAATGTAGAAAAAATTCTTGAAACAAATATTGAAAATGGAAGAATGTTTAGATGTAGATTTACTGAATCAGAATTAAGGAAGGTGTATAGCAATGAATGATAAACATGCTTTATGCTTAAGTGGTAAAGGTTTAACTAAGATTTTTGGTATAGGTGATACAAAAACTGTTGCTGTTGATCATGTTGATTTTGAATTTCATGAAGGTGAAATAATTTCAATAGTTGGAGAAAGTGGTTCAGGAAAAACTACTTTATCAAAGATGTTATTAGGATTAATAAGTGTTACTGAAGGTGAAGTTTTTTTTCAAGGAAAACCTAGAGATATAAAAACAAGAAGTAAGAAAAAAGAATATTGGAAGGGAATACAAGCTATATTTCAAGATCCATTTTCATCTTTTAATGTTTTTAATAAAATAGATTCAGTTTTATTGGATTGTATTAATATGCGTGGAGGTAAAAAATTACCTTATGAAAAGAAAGTAGAAATGATGACCGAAGCATGTAGTTTCGTTAATTTAAAATTTGATGAATTAACCAATAAATATCCATTTGAATTGTCCGGAGGACAAATGCAACGTTTGATGATTGCAAGAATATTTTTACTTAAACCTAAAATACTGCTTGCAGATGAGCCAACCTCAATGATTGATGCTTGTTCAAGAGCTACAATACTTGATATGCTTATGAAATTAAGAGAAGAAACAAATATGACAATTATTTTTATAACTCACGATATAGGATTAGCATATTATGTTTCAGATAATGTATATATTATGGAACATGGAAAATTTGTTGAGCATGGTAGTGCTGAAGACGTAATTTTACATCCCAAAGCTCCTTATACAAAGAGGCTTATAAGTGATGTGCCTAAGATTTATGAAGAGTGGGATCTTTCTACTGTATAATGATTAAATTGACAATTAATAATATTAAATAAACATTATTAATTGTCAATTTTATGTTTATATATAAATAGTAATTAAAGAGGTGAGAATTTGTATGCGTGAAAAATCATTCAACTAAATTTATAAAAGAAGCCTATGAAAAAAATCCACTTAATGGTAGTAGTGACGCAATGAATGGATTTCCACATATAAGAAAAGCACATTGTATGTTTGGATGGGATTGGGGGCCAAGGTTACCTGATGCTGGTATATGGAGAAGTTTAGGGATTTTAGGGGTTAATGAAGGTAGAATTGATAACGTATATATATCACAAAATCATAAAGAGAAAAAAGTAAGTTTAAACTTTAAAGTAGATATAAAAATTAATGATAAAAGTAATACTTTGAGATTTGGCGTAGATAAAGAAATAAGTGACTATGATTTTAGATATAAAGTAACAATAACATCACCTGATAATGAGATAATAGTTTATAATGATTCAATAAATGAAATAATAATAGATAATCCAAAGTTATGGTGGCCCAATGGGTATGGTGATCAAAATTTATATAATATTCTTATTGAATTAATAAAAGATGATGTAGTGATAGATAAGTGGGAAAATAAAATAGGATTAAGGACATTAACCATTAGTAGAGAAAAAGATGATTATGGAGAGAGTTTTGCTCATGTTGTAAATGGAGTTAAGATTTTTGTTATGGGAGCAGATTATATTCCAGAAGATAATATATTAGCTTATGTTAATAAAGAAAGAACTTATAATCTTTTAAAACAATGTAAAGATGTAAATTTTAATATTATAAGAGTATGGGGTGGTGGTAATTATCCTTATGATGATTTCTTTAATATATGTGATGAATTAGGTCTCATGGTTTGGCAAGATTTTATGTTTGCTTGTGCAGTTTATGAATTAAATGATGAATTTGAAGAAAATATAACTAATGAATTTATAGATAATATAAGGAGAATCCGTCACCATGCTTGTTTAGCATTATGGTGTGGAAATAATGAAATGGAGATGTTCATGGATAATAATTTGTGGACAAGTGAAAAAAGATTAAAAGCTGATTATATTAAATTATATGAATATATAATTCCTAAGCTTTTAAATAAGGAAGATCCACAAACTTTTTACTGGCCAGCAAGTCCTTCTTCTGGCGGAAGTTTTGATAATCCCAACGATGATAAACGAGGAGACGTTCATTATTGGGATGTATGGCATGGAAATAAGCCTATTACAGAATATAGAAAGTTTTTATTTAGATATGTATCAGAATTTGGATTTCAATCTTTTCCATCATTGAAGTCTGTAGAAATGTTCACGGAACCTGAAGATAGGAATATTTTTTCTTATATAATGGAAAAACATCAAAGAAATGCAACAGCAAATGGGAAAATAATGAATTATATGGAGCAAACCTTTTTATATCCTACTAATTTTGATACGTTATTATATGCATCCCAATTACTTCAAGCAGAAGCAATAAGATATGGGGTTGAGCATTTTAGAAGAAATCGTGGAATTTGTATGGGGGCTATAATATGGCAATTAAATGATTGCTGGCCTGTTGCCTCATGGTCATCAATTGATTATTATGGAAGGTGGAAAGCTCTACATTATTATGCTAAAAGATTTTTTGCACCATTAATGTTATCTTGTGATGAAGAGGGTATATTAACTCAAGATATTAATCCAAATCCAGAGCCTTTTGAGGTTAAAAAATCAATTCATTTATGTATTTCTAATGAAAGCATGTATGATGAAGTTGTAATAGTAAATTGGAAACATAGAAAAAATACTGGAGAAATTATAAAAGAAAAAAGTTATAAAGTTGAAATAAAAAAATTATCAAGTGTATGGCTTGAGAAGATAACCTTACCAGAATTATCACTTTATGATGAATATATAAGTTATGAAATGATTAAAGATAATAAAGTAATTTCTTCAGGTACAACTATTTTTTGTGCTCCAAAACACTTTAAATTTATAAATCCTAATTTAAATATAAGTGTTAATGGTGATGAAATAACAATTTTAAGTGATTCTTATGCAAGAAGTATTGAAGTGATTAATGAAGAGGATAATTTGCTTTTAGAAGATAATTACTTTGATATTAATAGTGGTATTCATAAGGTGAAAATTATTAAAGGAGAACCTAAGGGGTTAAAAGTTAGAAGTGTTTATGATATAAGATAATAGAGAGGTAAATTATGTATTTAGATTGATAAAATTATTTTAAATATGGTAAGTAAAAGATATGGATCAGCATAAAAAATATAAATTTTCAATATTATTTATGCTGATCTTTTTATTAGTATTAATAATAGAAGTATTTGAAGGGATATATTTTAAAGTATTGCAAAAGGAAAAATTGAAACTGACCCTGTTACTTCACCAATATCAGTACTATTAGTTGTAAATTTTAAATAAAAAGGCATTGTTAAAGA
>NZ_CBYM010000015.1 GCF_000577815.1 Clostridium saudiense
TAAAAAAAGCTAAAGTTAATAACTCTTACAATTTTAATCTACATATATTTTTTTACAAGAAAAAGGGGCTTAATAATTAATAGCCCCATAATTTTATATCCTAATTTTCTTAAAATATTGATCTATTTTTTTATTCCATTCTTGTGCTGTTTTTTTATCAATACTATATATCCCACTTAAAAATATTTCCAAACAATCTATTCCTTCAAGCCCTTTCATTAAATGCCTTGGATAATCAACCTTTCTTTTATAGCATTGTTTTGGGTCTATTACCTTTACTCTTTCATTTTCATTTACATATATATCTCTACATCTCGCATCAAGCTTTGTAAACTTTAAAGCTTTAAATTCATTAATTAATCTATACAAATTATAGATTAATTGCTGACTTAATCCATTTTCTTGAATGTAGTGGTCAAGCCTTTTACCATTTACCATTTCTCTTAATATATAATACTCCCCATTTTTATATATCCTAGGAAAATACTTAGACTTTTTGACTTTATATAATATATCTGCTTCGCTTTTACAAATATTTTTATCAGTAAATATTTTTATTGCTTTATTTCCTGGCACTTCATAAACAATACCATTATGACCTTCACCTAATAACTTAGCATCTTTAAATAGACTTTCTAACTCTTTATCAAAGTCTGCTGAATATGCATATGTCCTAGCCATTGTCCCCTACCCTTTATTAATATTTATACTATTATATTAATTAGTGTATGCATTTATAACAACTATTGCTAGTTACGTATTTTCACCTTTCAAATTTATAACGAAATAAATAATAAGTAAAAATAATTAAATAAAATTTTCAATTTTATTTTTCATTATCCATTACTATTTATATATTCATATTTAACTTATTACAGAAATAAAGGCAACTCCATTTCTGTAATCGCCTTTATTTTTGTTAGATATATTATTTTTCATTCTTTAGCAGCTCTTCATTTTTGTTTATAAGCTCCTGTCTTTGTGCTGTACAAAGAAGTGCTCTATAAGGATCTGCTGGTGTATTGAATGTATAATCTATTAATTTATCTACTGTAGTTGTAGCAACATGTAATCTAGTATCACTTGATGCATAGTAGATATTTACATTATTATTTTCATCAACTGTAAGTCCATTACAGAAGATTACGTTAGAAACATCACCAACTCTTTCATCATCATAAGGAGCAATAAAATGACCTCCTGGTAATGCAATAATCTTTGTTGGATCTTCTAAATCTGTTGCAAAAGTATAAAGAACATATCTTAATCCTGCAGCAGTATTTCTAACGCCATGTCCTACATGTATCCATCCCTTTTCAGTTTTAAT
The DNA here is from genome assembly GCF_000577815.1 of Clostridium saudiense. Taxonomy (GTDB): domain Bacteria; phylum Bacillota; class Clostridia; order Clostridiales; family Clostridiaceae; genus Clostridium; species Clostridium saudiense. Next base: position 1,328 of record NZ_CBYM010000015.1, read on the forward strand.
TGGAGCTGGGCCTTGTCCATTTTTCACTTCATAAACTGTATGATATTTCTTCTCATGCATTATTTTTTCTTCACTAACAACAGGATTAGTCATATCATCACAATATCCGTAAGCAATTCCTCCACCTGATCCTGTAGAAATAAATCCATCTTGTGGTCTAGTGTATAAAAGGTATTTACCATTTACGAATTCTGGATGTAATACAACATTTCTTTGTTGTGGAGATGGAGTTTTTATATCTGGTAATCTTGTCCAAGTTTTTAAATCAGTAGTTCTTACTAAACCTGCTTGGGCCACTGCTGAAGATGTATCTCCTGGTTCTGCATCTGGATCTTTCCTTTCAGAACAGTAAATTCCATAGATATACCCATCTTCATGTTTAACAAGTCTCATATCATAAATATTAGTTTCTTCTTTACAGGTATCTTCCCATTGTATTAATGATTCAAATCTAAAATTGTCTAAACCATTTTCACTTGATGCTAATGCAAAAATAGATTTTCTATCTAAACCTTCAGTTCTTACAACTAAATAATATCTTCCATTTAAATAAATAGCTCCTGCATTTAAAGTTGCATTTACTCCTAATCTTTCCATGAAGTAAGGGTTAGTTTCTTTATTTAAATCAAATCTCCATTCAACTGGTACATGATGTCTAGTTATTACTGGATATTTATATCTATCATAAACACCGTTATACCAAGTTGTATCTATCTCATTTTTTCTTGTTATTAATTTTTCTTGTTCTTCCTTTAATGCATAATATTTTTCATGTATCATTTCTTATTCTCCTATTCTCTTCATAAATTCTAAACAAAATCTTCCATTGTGATAAGGTGTTTTCCAAGGTTCAATAACACTTCTTTCAGTTGGCTTACCATTTGGTTCTATAGACCAATACCATTCTCCACCTTCTCTTGGATCAACCATATTTTTCATAGTATATGTCATTAAATTATTAACTATATTTAAGAATGATTCATCATGAGTTCTTTCATAAGCATTTAAATATCCTACCATAGCTTCAACTTGAACCCACCAAACTCTTGTATAATCTTTAACTCCATTTTCTGATTCATTAATTAAAGAACCATCCTCTTGAATTTGTGCTTTAATGTTATAAGCTATGTCAATTATCATTTTTTCAATAGATTCATCTTTTAAATTTAATGCCTTATAAGCATCATCTATAAGCCAGCTTGCCTCAATATCATGACCATATGATTTAACATCAATAATTGTATTCCATTCACTATCAAAGAATATCTTTAATAGGTGTTGCTCTTTATCATAAATTTTATTATAGAAAGTATATATAAGTTCCTTTAATCGCTCACCTACAACTCTATTATTAGTTACAGAATAAAGATTAGTATAACCTTCTAAAACATGTAAATGTGTATTAGTTGTAATTTCAGCGATGACACCATTTTCACTTAACATTTCATTTGGAGTTATATTCCACTCTCTATCAAACTCTTCTAAATACGCTGAATTTTCTTTATTGAACCCAATATTTTCAACTAATGAGAATAAATTCATTGCTAAATCTAAGGCTTGTTTATCTTTTGTTGCTTTATAATATTCACTTAACGCATATATAGCAAATGATTGACAATATACATGTTTTCTAGTGTCTATAGGATTTCCTAAGTAATCAACCATCCAATACACACCTTTGAATTCTTTATCTATTAATTTATCTCTTAAAAATTCGTAAGCATGTGTTGCAGCTTTTTTATATTCTTCATTTTTTGTTGCACAATAAGCCGCTGAGAAGAACCATAATATTCTTGATGTTTGAATTCCACCTTTTTCACTTGTCTTATTAACTTTAAGATCATAAGTTACTTCTCCGTAGAATCCACCATTTTCATTATCAATTAACTTAAGCCAAAATGGTCCTAAATTATTTAATAATTCTTCTTCTGCCTTCTTCCTTAAATCGTAAATCATTTAAATATCCTCCACTTCCTATATATTAATTTTGAAATAATTTTCTTTCAAAATAAACTCACTATATAGTGGGTTACACAATTATAATATGTTAACATTTTCATCTATTCAATTAATCTATATTAAAATCTTATTAATTGCTAATTTTTAATAATATTTGTATGTTTTTTATTTTTTATAAATAAAAAAAGCTATAAAATCAAACCTGTTTATTGATTTTATAACCTCCATACTATTATATTAATTTATTCACTAAAATACTGAAAAATCAAATTTTCAGCTTTCTTAAACTTAACATTATAATCTTTTTCATATTTATCCTTTGCATTTTGAGGTGACTTAATTGGCCAATCCCACAAACAAAAGCCTTTGATAAATCCTCGTCTAGAACTTTCTTCAAAAAGTTCTTTAAAATAATTATATTGATTTTCTTCACAAACTTCTCCTGTTTCAATCAAAAACCAATCATTAGGCATCTTCGAAGCACCTTTAACTGATGGACATCCTGCCTCTGTAAATATAAAAGGTAGGTTAAATTTTTTACATACTTCTTCAATTCTATCTAATTCCTTAGAAATTGTACCTACTGGATAATATCCCGATGATGAAATATAATCTAATGCATCCCACCATTTAACATTATGCTCCTGATATTTATCACAATTATATGTTAATGCTCCATTATATATTCTCCTTATATTTTTCACTAAGGATTTCCATTCATCACACCTATGATCAGTTCCTACTAACTCACAACCTATTATTAGAATATCAACATTATTCTTTTGACAAAATTGAGCATAATGAATTATATACTCACCATAACTTTTAAACCACTCTTCCCATTTTGGTTCACATGGAACATCCTCATCAAAAAATCTAATATATGCTCTCCAATATCCATCAGAAACATTTAACATTGGCTTAACTAATGTCTTTAATCCCTTATCTTTAGAGTATTTAATTAGATCTTCTAACTGATTATCATTAGGCATATGACTGCCTGTCCAATCTATTGTTGTTGAATAACAATGATCTTGCTGTGCTGCAAAAGCAAAAGTTACTGCATTTATATTACAATTTAAAATTTGATAATCTATTTCTCTCTTTGCATCTTCTAAATTAAAATCATTCTTCCAATGCCATGTTATAAAGTTAAAACTTTTTATGTCAAATTCTAAGTTCATAAAAATCTCCTTAATTTATCTATTTATCTTTACTGCATCTATAGTACTTCTATTTATTTTTACAAACATAGCTGAAATAATAGCAATAGCTAAAATAACTAAAAATTCTTTTCTAAATATTCCTACTGCCATAAATAAAGCAAATAAAACTGTTGTTGTAAATAATTTTTTAGGTTCCATAAACATTATTGCTAATGCATCAATATATTTAATAGGTCTTTCTTTCGCAATTACATATAAAGAATAATATCCCCAGTACATCGCTATAACTATATATAAGTATACAAAGAAATAATTTAATGTACTTGCAATCGGTGAATCTATTCTTCTTAACATAAATATTGCAATTACTAAACTCAATGTGTATAAACCTGTTATTATTGCAGGTTTTTTATTCTCTTTAAAATATTTTTTCATTCCTGTGTTAAATATTTTTAAAACACCTGAATATCCATCAATTTCATCATTGAATAACATTATTGAAATTTCTATGTTAGTAAAAACTACTGGAACTATTGTTAATGCAAATAAACCTATTGCAAGATAGCATATAGATATTATATTGGTTATTAGTAAAACATATAAAATATGAACGAATCTAAATGTCTTTTCCTTCACTGTTATCACCTCTAAAAATTAGTTTAGAGTTAGTAGTTTTTAGTTAATAGTTAAGGATGAAACTACTAACGCAGTTTCTAAAAATATATTTTTTCTAAATTCAGCTAAAGCTAAATTTACCCCTTAACTACTAACTCCTAACTCCTAACTATCAAAGCTATTTTACCGCTCCTGCTGTAAATCCGTTATAGATATATTTTTGTAATGATAAGAATACTATCAATGTTGGAATCATAATTAAGATAACTCCTGCACAAATAACATTCCATTGTCCACCATATGGTCCCATGAACTTATAAAGTGAAGTTGCAAGTGTTCCCATATTATCACCTGGCGCATATAAGAAAGGTGTATAGAAGTCATTATAAATACCAACTCCACGAATTATTATAATTGTAGCTATAGCTGGCTTTAATAGTGGAACTATTAACTTTCTAAATATATAGAAGTATGATGCACCTTCAAGCATTGCTGCTTCATCATTTGAATATGGAATAGAATCCATAAACTGCATCATTATGAAAATACTCATAACATCTGCTCCTAAATATAATACTATTGGAGCCCAAAGACTATTATATAATCCAAGTTTACTCATTATTTGGAATGTAGCAACTTGAGTAGTTACCATTGGTAAAAACATTGGTACCATGTAAACAAGTAATATTGCTTTCTTTAACTTAAAATCAAATCTATGCAATACATATGCAACCATTGCTCCAAGTAAAATTGTACCTGTTAATGAAATTACCATTATGAATGCTGTATTAAAGAAACCTCTCATCATTCCACCTTGTATGAATGCAGTTTTGAAGTTATCTAAATTTAAAAAACTTTGTGGTAATGCTAACTTGTTTGAAGAGTAAAATTCATTATATTCCTTAAATGATGCTAAAAATATAGTTACTATTGGAAGAAGAAATACAATTGATGCTACTATTAATGATAAATATTTTAATGTTTTAAAAAATATACTTTTTGCTCTTAAAGCAAGTACTTCCTTATCCATCCTTGCTTTTGTTGCATTTATTTGAGTGCTACTTTGCATACTCTTTTTCCTCCTTAAAGAATATATTTTGAATTAATGCTACTGCTGCAACTATAAGCATTACTATAACAGCCATTGCTGATGCTTTACCTACTTTATTATAAGTAAACGCTGTCTTAATTGTTTCAATAACAAATGTTGAACTTCCATTTGATCCACCAGTCATAATATATGGTATTTCAAATACTGAAATTGCTCCTGAAATATTTAATATTAAGTTTAATTGAATAATTCTCTTAACTGAAGGTATATAAATATATCTTATTTTTTGCCAATCTCCTGCACCATCTAGGTCTGCTGCTTCTAAAACTTCATCTGAGATTGATTGTAAAGCCCCTAAGAATATAATAAAGTTATACCCAAAAAATCTCCAAATTGATGTAAATGCTAAAGAGAAATTAACATAATGAGCATCACCAAGCCATTGTCTAATTATACTATCTAATCCTAACATGCTAAGTACAGTATCTAATGTTCCATTCGGTTGAAAGAAGAATAAAAACATTAATGATATTGCAACACCATTGATTAAATAAGGGAAAAAGAACAATGATTTAAAGAAACTTTTACCTTTAATTTTAGAATTAATTATTACTGCAAAAACGAATGCTAAAGCTAACTGTATTAAACCACCAACAAAATAATATAAACTATTTTTTAATACTGAAAAAACTTCTGGATCACTAAATATATTTATATAATTTTCTAGTCCAATAAACGTCTTAGCTCCATAACCCTTCCAATTAGTAAAACTGTAAGATATCATATTTATTGCTGGTAAATATGTAAATACAAACAGTAATGTAAGTGGAATTAGTAAGAATAGTGCTATTATAAATTTCCTTTGTGTTTTGTAACTTACATTTTTAAACACAGTTTCTCCCCCTTTACGACTTCTTTCCTTTAATATTGCTACTCTCTATTTACATTAATTTAGAGACTTTAATATATAAACAATTTAATAATTAGAGGGGAAATCCCCCCTAAATTATTTATATAAATTATTATTTAGATAATTTTTCTTTGTTAGTATTCCATTTATTGTTATAATCTTCAATAACTTTATCGAAATCTGCTCTGCTCTTCTTAGCAGCTATTACAGCATTTTGAATATATTCACCAACCCAGAATTTAGTTCCTGATTCATTAGCTATTTCAGTAGTTAAATCGCTTGCTGCTTGATCTGCTTCTGCTGGATCTGCAAACATTAATTCAACACCAGATTCTTGATACTCTTTAACAACTGGATTTCCAGAAGTAAGATTTTGGTTAGCAGGAATAAATCCACAGCTATCTAAGTAATCTAAAGAGTTAGCAAAGAATATAGCAAAATCTTTAGCTTCTTCTTTATGTTTAGAATATTTGCTTACACCTAAATAGTTATCTGGACCCGCACCAGCTTTTAATTCTCCTGAGTTAGTTGCTGGGAATGGAGCAATTCCAATATCATCAGCATTTGCTTCATTTGCTTCTTGAATTTGTGATACTGCCCACATACCTAAAGTCATCATACCTATTTTACCGTTAGCCATATCAACTTTTGATTGTTCCCAGTTAGTTGTAGCTAAATCTTCTTCAACCCAACCTTCACTAACAAACTTATAAAGGATTTCTAACATATCCCCTGTTGGCTTTCCAGCTGAGAATGGACTTTCCATTTTTCCCATATCTCTATAGTAATATGGATTTCCGTAAATTACTGAAGAAACAGCATCATATTGGCTTAATGGCCACATATCAGCTGAGTTAATAGCTACTGGAACTACACCTTCTTGTTCATTAATTTTTGCTAATGCTTCATATAATTCATCTAAAGTTTTTGGGAATTCATCATATCCAGCTTCAGCAAATACTTTTTTGTTATAAACTACACCATCTGCTCCTAATCCATTTGGAATACCGTAAACTGTATCAGTATTTAAATCAGCTCTTTCACTTACTCCAACATAATCACTATAATCCTCTAATGATCCTAATGGTTCGAAGAATTCTCCTAATTCTTCAGCTTTGAAAGCTGGTAATATATTTAATACATCTCCGTAGTCTTGAGTATTCATTCTTGTTTGAACTATACTTTCATAATCAGTGATTGCTTCCCACTCTATTTTTACACCTTTTTCTTCATAGTACTTATCTGCAACTGTTTTTAACACAGTATCTTTTATATCTGTTCTATGTGTTAAAACCTTTAAAGTAACTTCACCTTTTCCATCTCCACCATCAGAAGCTGTTGATGAACAACCTGCAAAAAGTGATGTGGCTACTACACTTGCACAAATAACACTTAATAATCTTTTTTTCATTGTAATTCTCCCCCTCGAAAATTTATCTTTTTCTTATCATTTAGCAAACGTTTTCCTGTTTACATTCTTTATTTTACAAACTTTTAATTCACTATTCTATGTTTTTGCCATTACATCATAATTTTGATTTATAAATCGTATAATTTATTTATAATTAAATATTTATCTATTAATTTTTGTTAGTTTTTCTAATAATTCTATTTTTATATGTTTTCAAATCACTTTTAAGTATAAAAAAATAGGTAGAACTTATAATTCTACCTATTTTTATAACAACTCAACTCGTTTTAGTCGCTGAGTACACTAAAGTGTACCTTCAACTAACTAAATCTAAGATTTAAAGTTTCAGGCAAGTTCGATTAACTAAATCAAGATTTAGAATCTATTTTAAGGAAACTCGACTCCTTTCAGTCGCTGAGTAAGTTCGATTAACTAAATCAAGATTTAGAATCTCACTTATATGACTGTTATAGTTTTAAATTCGTATTTATCATATCTATGTCTTGCAAAAGAATATTCAAAAGCCTTTCCATTTTCTAAATAAGCAACTCTTTCAACCTCTATAACTGGTTCATCACTTTTTAGCCTCAAATAATTTCTATCATTTTCATTACTTTTATCTGCCCTAATAGTTGAATGTGCACTTTGTATTTTTAATCCTAGCTTATTTTTAATATATGAATATATTGATCCTTCAACATCATCAATTTTTATACCTGGAATTATATTTATTGGCATATATGTTTTTTCAATAACTATTGGTTCGTCATCAACATACCTAACCCTATTTATTAGATATACAAAACTGTTCTTTTCAATCTTCAACATATTAGCAATCTTATTATCAGCATTAATTACTGTGAATTTTAATACCTTACTTGTAACCTTATGTCCTATATTATTATATGTTAATCCTGAAAATTGCTTTTTATCCATTATTCTATTTATCTCTTTTTCAGTAATATCCTTAATAAAGGTACCAGATCCTCGCCTTTTAACAATTAACCCTTCAGAAACTAATAGATCCAAAGCCTTTTTTACAGTCATTTTACTTACATTATATTTTTCACATATACCTTTTTCAAATGGTAATCTTTTATTAGGTTTATATACACCTTTAAGCATATCTTCCTTAATATCAATTGCTATGATTTCATATTTATTCATTTAGCACTTCCCTTGTAATTATTATTTAAAATAATACCTTATTTAATTTCAATAGGTAGTTCCTGCTTTTGAAGAAAGTTATATAAAGCCCCTAACTTGTTAGCATCATTTCCATAGATACATTTTCTTATTACTGGTATAACAGTTGCATATTCATTAGTATCTAATATCTCTTTAACCTTATTTGTAATATCATCAATTATACCTTTTCTTTCAGAAACTGCTCCACCTAAAATTACAGTTTCTGGATCATATGTGTATTGTATATTAATTATCCCTATAGCCATATAAGTAAAAAATTTATTAACTTCTTCAATGGCAATTTCATCTCCTGAATCATATAATTCAAATGCTTTTCTACCATCAAAGTTATTAATATCTAACCCTTTTCTTTTTGCTATTGCCTTAGCTAGTGCAAAAGTTGATCCAACATCGCTCCATACTAAAAGCTTATTTTTATCTACGTCACAATCAACTATACAATATCCAAATTCACCACCGTGCATATGTGCACCTGTATGTATTCTTTTATTTTTTACAATAGCACCACCAATTCCAGTTCCACAAACAATAAATGCAGAATCATCATTATCTTTAGCTGCACCTAACCAACATTCACCTAAAGCTGCACAATTTGCATCATTTTCTATTTCAACTTTTAGCCCTGTTTTTTCTTGTAATACTTCTTTAAAGTTAATTCCATAAATATATGGTATAGCACTTTTACTCTTTATGCTTCCTTCTACTGAATCAACAGCACCTGGTGCACTTATTGCTATACCTTCTAATAAAAATTGTTCTTTATAAGTTTCAACTAAGGACGCTAATTCTTCAAAAAACTCCTCTAGAGTTTTAGAAATTCCAATTTTACCACTAATCAATATTTGTCCTAAATCTGTTATTACTGACCATTTAACAGCTGATCCCCCAATATCATATACCATATAATTTGCCATTTTTATCCCTCCATAAGTAAACGAAATCATCAACTTCCTTTAATAAGTATATACTTTATTTTTATCGTTGTCTATACTTTTGTTTATTTGTTTATTTGTTCATTCCATTTCAGATTAATTTCATTTATCAATCTATCTATATCGTCTTCAATTATAAATTTCTGAACAAATGCAGCATCTATTCCACATTCTTTTTTTATTTGTAAAAACTCATCTTCTAATCTAGCTACCTCCATTGATTGCTTACTGATATAATCTGAATAAGTTATTATTGGAATATTTAATTCACCTAGTTTCTCTAATACTTCTTTTGCCTCCTTATCTTCTTTCAAAGGAGACATTATGTTAACTGCATTTGCATATCTATTGTTTTCAAATATAAATTTTAAAAATGCCTTTGCTGTATCTGGATTATCAGTCGTATTAGAAACAGCATACATATAATCGCCATAAACTTTTATAGTGTTAGTTTCTGGTATAGGAAACATCCCTAATGAATCTATATTCATACCCATATCTTCTAACTGATATATAAAATCTGAATTCCAAATTGCCATTGCAATTTTTCCTTCACTCATATCATTTTTAAATTGTTGCCAATCATAATTAAATAGATCTTCTTCGGCATACCCTCTATTAACAATTTCACGTACTAAACTTAAAGACTTGTACAATCCGCCATTGCTATCCATTATCTGCCTATTTTCATTCATAACATCATTTGATAAATTATTATCAAACAAATGTGGTATAATATCTGTCCATAAATCCATAGTCCACGACTGTCTGTAATTAATAGCAATAGGAGTTATGCCCAACGCCTCTATCTTGTTACATGCTTGAAACAATTCATCTATTGTAGTTGGTAATCTATCTATATTTGCCTGTTTAAAGATATCCTTATTGTAAATTATCCCTTGCCATGTTATAGATGTGTTTAAGCAATACAAACTATAATCATTACCAGTTCCCATAAAATAATTATAAATATTAGAATCATTAAATCCTAAATCATCTAATGCTAAAAAATAATTTCTATATTCATTTTTTGAAATTGTTGATGGAACTAATGTTACATCTGGTAACTCACCAACCGATGCTTTTCTTTGTAATATAGATTGTGCATCACCAATTAGCTCTAGAGTTACATTAACCTTTGGGTTAATTTCCTCAAATTCTTTTATTAATGCTTCAATTTCTACACTCTTATCAGTTCTATTGCTTACAAAGGTAATATTCCCTTCTAAATTATCACTTACTTTAATTTCAGTGTTAAAATTCATTCCTATAAACAAAACACCCATTCCTATTATTGGAATCACCAAAGCAATTAATATTAAAATGATCATTTTTTTATTATTGCCCATATTAATCATATCTCTACCCTACCTTGCTATACTCTTCTCTCTAGCCTTGTTATTTCTGAAGTTATTTGGTGTTGTTCCTGTAATTTTCTTAAAAGCTCTTCCAAATGTAATAGAATCATTATATCCAACGCTTTCAGCTACTTCATATATCTTTAAATTTGTTGTAACTAATAATTCCTTTGCTCTTTTGACTCTATAGTTTGATAAGAATTCATAAAAACCTTCTCCAGTTTCTTTTTTAAATAGTTCTGATAAGTAATTTTGACTTAAAAATACTTCATCAGCTACATCCTTTAAGGTTATATTATTATTGAAGTTCTTTGTTATAAATTGAATTGCTAATTTAATTGATGTTGCACTGTATAAATTTTTATCATCTTCTAATATATCTGATAATTCATTTAAATCATCAACATAGTACTTTTTTGAATTTTTATTGTATAACATTTTCTCCTTAACTTTTCTAACTAATTTAGAATGCTCTCTTACTTCCCAAATTTTATTAGTACATTCTAATATAAATACGCTTATTCCATTTTCTATAAATACATTAGATTTCTCATCAATTAGATTTGTTACATCGCTAATATTACTTATTTCATTTCCATTAAAATAGAAAACTATATAAACGTTATCATTATAAAGAAAATATATATATTCAATTTTATTATTATTAGAAACTTCTTTAAAATAACTATTTAATAATTTATTATTAAACTCTTTTTCTTCTTTATTTATCGGAAGTACGACCATTTGATAGTAATAACCTTCATCTAATTGAATATTTTCTAATAAACTTTTATCTGTTCTTATATTAATATCTGAGTTTGAAAATAATAAATGTTTAAAAAAATCCTTCTTTATGACTTCAATAGATTTAGTCATAATTTTATCTTTTTTCTTTAATTCTTCAATTTTTATTTCAACTTCTTCTACAACCTTTTTTAATTCATCCTTTTTGATTGGTTTTAATAAATAATTAAATGCTCCATATTTCATAGTATCTCTAACATATGTAAATTCATCATATCCACTTAACACTAGAAATATTGGTGGATGCTTTAATTCTTTATTAGCTTTTTCTACGAATTGTATTCCGGTCATAATTGGCATTTTAATATCAGTTATTACTAAATCAACTTGTCCATCATTTTCCTTTAAATATTCAAATGCTAACAATCCATTCTGAAAATCTCCAACTATTTCATGATTTTCAAATAATTTATTCAATATTTTTATTAAACCCATTCTAATAATTTTATCATCATCTACAACAATTATTCTCATAAACCCTCCTAATATTGAATATTTTTGAAATTTCCTATATATTTAAATTAACACAAAATTTATGATATGAAAATATTTTTTTTAATAATAGGGGATTTTATGATTTTAGATAAAAATTTATCAATAAAAAAACTTACAATTTTAACATTTATTATTATGTATTCTTTATTTTTTATAATGACTATAATTAATCTCTATTCATATTCACGCTATGAGTTTAGTAAAAATGATAAGCTTATTAAAAATTTTAATACAACTCTTAGTCAACAGCTTTACGAAAAGTTTAATAATCTTTCTGAAGTATCAAAATACCCTTTAATAATACCAGAAATAGATAAGTTACATTCTACTTTAACTTCAGATGAAAAATATGATATAGCTGATTATAATTATTTAAATTATCTTTGTGAAATGATGCTTATTCAAAGCAAATCAATAAATGGTGCTTTTATTTATAATTTATCTGGTGAAGGTGTTTTTTCATCTAGAAATACAACTAATTCTATAATAAAAAATGCCTCTTCAGAAGAATGGTTTTCTAATGCTTTAAATGATTCTAATGCAATTACATTTTTACCAAATATGAAATCAGAAGATATTTTTCAATATACTTCATCTAATAATAATTCATTAATTGGTGTAGCTCGTCAAATAATTAATTTAAAAACTCAAGAAATTACAGGTATCTTATTATTAACGCTTCCTATAGATGAGCTATTGGATATATTAACTAAAGATTTACCTTATGATAATCAAATTCTTTCTTTATATACTCCTAATGGTGATTTAATAATATCAAATAATTATGAAATCAATTTCACTCAGTATTTCAAAGATTTTAATTTCATTAGCAATTCACCAGTTATTAAAACAATTACTAATATAGATCCATATGTAACTACATCTAATACAATACCTTTAACTAATTGGATACTATTAAGTGCAATACCTAATACATCTGTATATACTATTAACAGTTTATATATTTTCTCTTTTGTTACTAACATTGTATTTTGTTCTATATTGTTTTTAGTTTTATACAATTTATTTATTCAAAGAATATTTAACCCTATTAATTATCTCATAGATAATATGGATAAAAGTAATATTGAAAGTAATTTATCATCCGAATTGTTATATGAAAGAGAAGATGAAATTGGTATTTTGGTTAAATCCTATAATGAAATGAAAAGCCGTATACATGATTTAATAAATATTAATTATAAAAATAAAATAGAACAAAAAGATTTAGAACTGAAACAACTTCAAAATCAAATTAATCCACACTTTATTTACAATACCTTAGAATCGATTCATATGATGGCTGAACTTAATGATGATGAAGAAACGTCTATAATGGCTGAATACTTTGGTTCAATCATAAGATATAGTATGAATAGAAAAGTTAATACTGTTAAGCTTAGAGAGGAACTTAATATAATAGATAATTATATTTACTTACAAAAGATACGCTTTGATCAATTATTTATTATTGAAAACTTAATTACTGAAGATGTAATGGAATGTGAAATAATAAAAATGATTATTCAACCACTTATTGAAAATGCAATTTATCATGGTTTGAGTGAGTGTAGTAGTAATGGAAAAATAATTATACAAGGACAAAAAGTATGTAACCAACTTCTTTTAACTATTTCTGATAATGGAATTGGTATAGACACTGATACTCTTAAAGATTTAAATGACTATATAAATGATAAAAACAATAAATTTAAAGGCATTGCTTTAAGGAATATTAATAGACGTTTAAAGCTTAATTATGGTGAAAAATATGGACTTGAAATATTTAGTGTCTTAGGTAAAGGAACATCAATGGTTTTAACTTTACCTTATATTGTTAAATAAATTACTTTAAAGTTAAAATAAGCTGAGAAAATAAATCTTCTCAGCTTATTTATATATTATGAAATTTTTATGATCTTACTTAATCATTTTTCTTTCTTTTTGTTAACCCAATACCTCCAACTAAAGCACCTAAAGCTGCTACTACAGCTATAGCACTATTTACTCCACCTGTTTGTGGCAATTTATTATTTCCATTCCCATTGTTTCCATTGCCATTATTACCATTATTTCCACCATTATCTGGTTTTACTGGCTCTGTTGGTTTATTTTCATCTTCATCTGGTGTTGGTACTGTATCTTCAACTTTGCTTGAATCAACAGCTCTAATATTATCGAAATAAATTGTTGAATCAACGTCGGCATTATCTACTGTATTACAATAAATTGCAAATCTTTCAATACTACTTGGATCAAAGATTGCTCCTTCATTTTTAGGTGTTAGCTCTTCAAATTTTAATGTTAATTCTTTTGCTTCATTACCAGCAACAAAATCATTTAAATACCATTCAAAGTCTTGTCCATATGATCTTACTTGAATTACTAACTTTTGTCCTTGTCCATCTGGATTAATCCATAATCTTAATGCATCATATTGTGACCAATCATTTTCTAAGTTTTTAGTAATACCTGCATACCCTTCTGAAATCTTCGAAGTGTTAATTTTATAATTAAATGCTAATCCATATGTGCCGTTATTGTGCTCATTTAACTCTGTAGTAAGTGTAGGACTTACTGAACATCCTGCACCTTGATCAGTTGTCCATTTTTGCTTTAATAAAGCTTCCTCTCCCATGTAACTTTCAAAATCATCTACTAAATTTACAGCCTCTTCTGATTCTTCAATATTGAATATAACATTAATAGTATTTAATGGTTCTTTTTCCTTATTACCTACTAATTCAATAGTCCCAATAGTTTCACCAATTTTATCTAATAATTTTTGATCTATATCAGCTTTGAAAACTCCATCTTCTTCTACAGCCTTTAAAGTTTTAATTTTCTTACCTTCGCTGTCTCTTATTACAAAACTTATCTTCTCATCAACATTTTTAACACTTGCTGTTATTGTCGTTGGGTTTAATACACGACTTCCTGATGTAGGAGAAGTAATAAATCCATAGGAATATGCTTCTTCTACCGAAGTATTAGCCTCTGCAAAGTTAGCATTGCCATCTGCAAATATTGATGAATCTTCGTTATAGTAGTCAATAAACTCGTTAATCATTTCATGACCTTTTGTTTCACTTACCATATATGGTGCAAAAACATTTCCTTCATCAAAATTTGCCCATGACATAAAGTATGGCATTGATGATTCTCCAACAATATCTGATACATTTTGGAACCATTGTTTATTTGCATTTCCACTTACAGGCATACATCCATAATTTATTCTTATACCTGTTTCTGATAAAGCAGCCAACTTACCTTTTTCATCTGCAATACCTTGTACAAGTTCTATTGTTTCTTTTAACGTGCTCATCCAAGGATCAGTAGAAGCATCTTCTGATGGATTATCATGATACATATCAAAAGCAATTATATCTATAAATTCATCCCCTGGATATCTTGATAAATAATCTGCCTCATCTACAAATGGCCCATTTGGAGAATAAACATATAAGAAATTATTTATTTCTTTATCATCTCTTAAATATTCAACAGTATATCTAAATAGATTTTTATAAGCTTCTTCATCACAGAATGCTTTACCCCACCAGAACCAACTTCCATTGTTCTCATGAAAAGGTCTAAATAATACTGGAACATCTTCTTTTGCTAATTCATGTGCATATTCTGCTATCATATCTAAATATCCAGTATAAACTTCATTTAAATCCCCACCTGGCATAATTCTTGCAACTACGTTACCTGTCGTAACTCCTGGTGTATATCCATAGTAATCATAATCTCCATTTTCATCCACACCTTTTTCTGCTACTAAAGCAAAGTTTGGCATATGTGCAGACATTGTTATAATTGATCCTTCTTTTGCCGCTTCTGCATTTAACTTAGCTGCCTTTTGTGGCAGAGTAAGTCCTGCAGCTTCCTCTTCTTCAGTTAATTGAAGTTCATTTCCTGTTAATGATAATGTATCTATACCTATCATACCTGAAATTGATCCTGTTAAATCTTTTGTATCAGAATTTGTTAATTTATCCTTTAACACAGCTTTATGATGAGTATCATTTTGATGTCCATAAATTACATTTTCAGTTTTACCAATACCTTTTAAATATGAATATAAATCTGCTGTTGTTTCACTAGCATTAGAATCTACTAACTTAACAGAAGATTTTATATCTAAATCTGAAAGATTTAATTTCTTTTGTTCTGTTGTGACTGCAGTTTTTTCTACATACACCTCATCTTTTTTTACTTGTCCTAATTCTATATTATCAATATAAATATTCCCTTTATAATCTGTATTAGATCCAATAACACTTAATGTTATTCCATCAATTTCAGTATTTTTTGCATTAAATTCAATAGTTACTGGAATTTTACTTAATCCATTACCAATATCCTCTGCAAGTTCCCTGTCCACCTTACCTTCATCATTAGCTACACCATCAATAAATAACTTAGCCTTAAATAATCCAGATATCATTTTATCTGTTTCATAAATTAAATCAAAAGTTATCTTATTATATCCATTAAAATCAAGTTTTTCTTCATTATATTTCTTTTCAATTTTAACTTCACTCCAGCTTAAAGACTTATATTCAGAAAAATCTAAGGCCATTTTTAAAGAACCATCACCTACAGTAGTATCATGTTCTACTTCAACATCTTTTTTATAATCCCAAGTTCCACCAAAATTCCATCCATCTAATCCGTCACTAAAATCAAATTTTAATTTATTTACTTCTGGAAGTGGTGTTTCTTCACCTGAACTAACTTTTCCTGTTACTTTGAAATTATCTATATAAATATAATCACTATAACTACTTGGTTGTCCAATAATAAGTATTAATAACTCTCCAATACCATCAATTTTTGTCTCTATATTTCCTGTAAATGTATATTTAGATAATCCATCACCATTGTCAACAAAATTATCTGCAACAACTGTAGCTATATCTGTTTCTTTCCAATTATATCCGCTATCACTTACTGTTCCTCTTAATTTTAAAGTTCCAAGTGTATCTAGTTTATCTGTTGGAATTAAAACATCATAACTTACAGTAGCTCCTACTAACTTTTCTTCACTATTATATCCAAATTTTAATACCTGCCTATTTTCATCCCATTTATCATCACCTGTAAATGCTGGTTTGAATTTTAACATCTCATTTTCAATCGAGGTTTCTATCTCATCATCAAAGTTTACTGTTGCATTATATGGCTTCATACTATCAACAGAAAAATCATTAGTATAAATTATTTTTCCTGCCTCAGATTGAACCTCATAATTATTAACATTTAAACTATTAGTTGCATAAACTACTGTTTGAAATTGACTTACTGCTACTGAAGTTGCTAATACTAAAGCTGCTAATCTTTTATTTATCGTAAATTTCATTACTTTCTCCCCCTATTTTATGTGTTACTTTAACCCCATATTAAAACGTTATCAAAGATTATGAATAATTATCTATCTATTAAAGATCTACACCTCCCCCCTAAATAATTAGGGTTATATTACTTTAATTCTATTTTCTTATGTAATTATTTACAATCTCAATATATCTACAAATGAATTATCGCTAATAATTAATAATAATTGTTAATAATTCATAAAATTTAAAGCTATTTAAATATTAGCATTATTATTGAAATTTATAATCATCAATATAAGTTTCTAATATATTAAATAGCTTTACTTGTAATTTTTATAATCTCTTATTCAGCAGTTAAATGTATTAACTTTGATGAATAATCTCCATATAAAGAAACATTAATTCCAGCATACATTAATGCTCCTCCCGAAATTACTTCACCACTTTCTTCAACTTTATACATTTTATCTTCCACTAAACCTTTTAGTTTAATTCTTCTACTGTGATAATTTGGTCTTCCAAGAACTTGTACACAAGTTACTAATACTTCATTTTTATCTTTAGATACAACTTCCCAAGCATCAAAGCCATGATTTTCTGAGAAGTTTTCTATACGATAATAATCTCCTCTTCTTATTAAATCATTATACTTATGATACATTTTAACTTGAGACGGTATCATTTCTCTATCTTTTTCTGGTATTCTAGTTACATCTAATTCATATCCAAATGTTCCTGCTAATGCCACATGACCTCTAGTTTCAAAAGGTGTAGTTCTTCCTACTGTATGGTTAGGACAATCACTTACATGTGCCCCCATCACTGAAAGTGGATAAACCATTGAAGTTCCTTCTTGAATTTTTAATCTTTCAATAGCATCGGTATCATCTGAACACCAAATTTGTGGACTATAGTATAGCATACCTGGATCAAATCTTGCTCCACCACCAGAACAATTTTCTAGTAATATATGTGGAAAATCAGTAGTCAATCTATCCATCATTTCATAAACTGCCAACATATATCTATGGAATAATTCACCATGTTTTTCTGGTGACAATGCTAAACTTCCTAAATCAGTTAACTGCCTATTCATATCCCATTTTACATAAGTTATATTTGCACTTGAAAGAACCTTTTTTATACTTTCATATATATAATCTACTACCTCTTGTCTAGATAAATCTAATACATATTGTTCCCTACATAATGCTGGCTCACGGCCTTCAATATGAATACACCAATCTGGATGTTCCCTAAATAAATCTGAATTTGGTGAAATCATTTCTGGTTCAAACCATATTCCAAATTCCATTCCTAATTTATTAACTTCATCTACAAGATTCTTTAATCCACCTTGAATCTTTTCTTCGTTAACTATCCAGTCACCTAATGAAGAATTATCACTATTTCTCTTTCCAAACCATCCATCATCCATAACAAGCATTTCTATTCCTAATTTTGAAGCTTCTTTTGCTATAGATAATAATTTTTCTGTATTAAAATCAAAATAAGTTGCTTCCCAGTTATTTATAAGTATTGGTCTTTTCTTATCTTTAAATTGCCCTCTAATTAAATTATTTCTATATAAATCATGGAAAGTTCTTGTCATCTTTCCTATACCTTTATTTGAATATACCATTACTACTTCTGGTGCTACAAACTCTTGTCCTTCTTCTAAAACCCAAGCAAAATCTTCTGGATTTATTCCCATAACTACTCTTGTTGTATCAAATTGACATCCTTCAACTTGAGTAAGGAAATTTCCTGAATAAACAAAATTAAATCCATAAACATTTCCACTTTCATCAGTAGCATCATTATCTAAAAGAGCTATAAATGGATTATCTTGATGACTTGATTCTCCTCTAATACTAGATACAGCTTGTTTACCATAGCTTATCTTCTTTCTTGAAATATGTCTTTCTCTTGCCCATGATCCATGAAGAGAAATCATATCATAATTTACTCCATCAAAATCCACACAAGTTGATAGCACTTTAGTAAGAGTTACTGGATTATTAGAACAGTTCTTTACTATTATACTTCTAGTTATTACATCTACACTTTCAAATGTTGTATATACTAAAACTACTTCTAAATTTAAATCTTTATCTAAACATGTTATTTCTAAAGTTGTACATTCATTTTCATCTCCAAAAGTAGCAGGAAGTCCTTTTAATGATTTCTTTCCTTTAAATATTTCATGAGATACGTATTGCAGTTTACAAGCTGTATGTCCATTATTATCTCTTACTTGCAAACATGATTCTCTAAAGTCGCCTATACCATGTGTTGAATATTCCATTGGGAAGCTATCATAAAATGATACTCTATCTCTATTATTTTTTGATGGTACATATGGCGGCTCATCTATACGCAATAAATAATTAACGTTTTCATCAACTATCTTATTTCCAAAATAAACATGTCCAACAAATTGTTCCTCATCTACTATTGCTATAATATAAGATGTATCTTTTGAATCTAATTTAAATACTTTATGTTTTTCTATAAATCTTATACTCATACTCTTCTCCCCTAATTATTATATATTATTATCACAAAATTAATTTTCAACTCTAACTTATTATAGTTACCTCCTTAAATCAATATTATTTAAAATCTTATTAATATTAATCGATATTACTGATTTTTTGTTTATATTACCACCAAAAAGCCATTAATAATACCATAATAATTTCATTAAAAACATAAAAAAACTGTATAAAAACTACTTATAGTTTTTATACAGTTTAACTTTTATCTATTACTTCCTAAAAATACTGCTGCTAAAACTCCTGGGCCTGCATGAGCACCTACAACATTTCCAACATAATTTATAATTACATTCTTAAATTTTACTTCTTCTAAAATCATATCTCTTAAAGTTTCTGCTTCTTCTAAGCAATCACCATGACATATATATAATATTTCATTTTCAGTATCTACAGCTTTTTCTCTAACTTCATTTACTAAAAATCTTAATGCCTTCTTCTTACCTTTAATTTTTTCACCTTGAATCAATTTACCTTCATCATCTAAAAATAAAGTTGGCTTAATATTTAAAAGACCTCCAATAGCAGCAGTTGCACCTGAAATACGTCCACCTCTTTTTAAATGATTTAAATCATCTATTAATATGGAATGTATTACTTTTCTCTTATTTTCTTCTAGCCAATTAACTATTTCTTCAGCCCCTATTCCACTATCTCTCATTTCACATGCTTTAGCTACTAGTAACCCTTGACCAACAGAAACACTTAATGAGTCAACTAAATAAATATTTGCATTTGGATATTCATCCATTAAATTATTCTTTGCTATATTAGCACTATTAAATGTCCCACTTAAATTTGATGATAATGATATATATATAATTGAATCTCCATTTTTTATATATTTAATAAATTCTTCTTCAAACTCATGAGCATTTATTTGAGATGTTGTCGGTGTTGCTCCTTCTCTCATCTTATTATAAAAATCTTTATAACTTAAAGTTTCACCTAAATCATCTTTTATTGCTTGTCCATTTAAATTTAATATTAATGACAATAATCCTATATTATTATTTTTTATATAATCTCTTGTTAAATCACATGCTGAATCCGTTATTATCTTTATTCCCATAATTTTAATCCTCCACTAACTTTATAATAGCTGTGTTTTGTTTTGTAAAGAAATTATATATGTAAATATTAAAATTGTCAAATGTTTTGATATTCAAACTATATGCACAAAAAAGAGAGGGATTCCCCCTCTCCTAAAATACTATTTTATTAAAGATTCACCTGACATTTCAGCTGGAACATCTAATCCCATAACTGTTAACATTGTTGGTGCTATATCAGCAAGTTTTCCATCCTTTAAAGACTTACCTTCTGTGTGGTTAGATACCCATACAAATGGAACTGGATCAGTTGTGTGAGCTGTAAATGGATTTCCTGTTGTTAAGTCAATCATAGTTTCAGCATTTCCGTGGTCAGCAGTTATAAATACTGTTCCATCTAATTCTAAAACTTTATCAACTACTCTTCCTAAGCATGTATCAACAGCTTCAACAGCAGCTTTAGCAGCTTCCATTACTCCAGTATGTCCAACCATATCTGGGTTAGCATAGTTTAATATAATCATGTCATACTTATCTGAATCTAATCTCTTTATTAATTCATCAGTTAATTCTGGTGCACTCATTTCTGGTTTTAAGTCATAAGTTGCAACCTTTGGAGATGCAATAAGAGCCCTATCTTCACCTTCGTTTTCTTTTTCAACACCACCGTTGAAGAAGAATGTAACGTGAGCATATTTTTCAGTTTCTGCTATTCTTAATTGATTTAATCCCTTAGAAGCAACATATTCACCTAAAGTATTAGTTATTGCTTCTGGTCTGTAAGCAACTTCAACACCTTCTAAAGTCTTATCGTATTGAGTCATTGTTACAAATACTAAATCTAAAGTTTCTCTTTCAAATCCAGCAAATTCTTTATCGTTTATAGCTCTAGTTATTTCTCTAGCTCTATCAGGTCTGAAGTTAAAGAATACTACTGAATCCCCATTCTTTATTGTTCCAGTTGGAGCTCCATTTTCTTCGATAACGCATGGTAATACGAACTCATCTGATTTGTTATCAGCATAAGATTTTTCCATACATTCAACAGCAGATGTAGCAGTTTCACCTTTTCCAAGTACCATTGCATCATAAGCTAATTGTACTCTTTCCCATCTGTTATCTCTATCCATTGCATAGTATCTTCCTGAAATAGAAGCAATTTTACCTACTCCGATTTCAGCCATGTAGTTTTCTAATTCAACAACGAAGTCTTTTCCTGAACCTGGAGCAACGTCTCTACCATCCATAAAGCAGTGAACATATACATTTTTAACTTCTTGTTCTTTAGCTAATTTTAATAATCCTTTTAAGTGATCTATATGAGAGTGAACTCCACCATTAGATAATAATCCCATTAAGTGTAATGCACTATTATCTTTTTTAGCATTTTCCATAGCTTTTAATAATGCTTCATTTTTAAAGAATCCACCTTCGTTTATTTCTTTAGTTATTCTTGTTAATTCTTGGTATATAATTCTTCCTGCACCAATATTTAAGTGTCCTACTTCTGAATTACCCATTTGTCCATCTGGTAATCCAACAAACATTCCGCTTGCTTGTAATTCTGAGTGAGGATAGTTTGCAACTAATTTATCAAAGTTTGGTTTATTAGCAGCTGCAACTGCGTTTCCATCACCTTCTGGAGCAATTCCAAATCCATCTAATATCATTAACATTACAGGTTTCTTAGCCATAATTCCCTCCAAATATATAAATACTTTTTAGTTTCAAAAAGACTTATAACCTTGTGAGTTTCATCATATAGCTTAAGTCCTCTCTGAATCTCACTCGTCATTAGTATTCTTATTGAACCATTTTTATTATACTATAATTATTATTTCTAAACAATATAGATACTTTTTTGTAAACGATTGTCTAAAAAATTTTCTGATAATTTATTTTTAGCATTTTTATCAATAATTATTTTATTATTTATTAAAGTCACTTAATATTTATTTCTTTTCATATAATGAATTAGAATATCTACAAAGGATGGTTTATTATGAAAAAGCTTTTAATTTATATTATAATTCTAGCAATAACGCTAATTGTGACATTAAATCTCTTTGTATTTTATAACAATTCTTCGCTATCAAATACTTTAAATAATTCAGATAATATTAGGAATACAATAACTGAGCTTGATAACTTTAAAACTACAATAACTGAAATGAGTGATTCTCAAGAATCTTTTATAGTAACAGGCAATTCAAAATATAAAGATGATTATGAAACTAACTTAAACAATGCTTATGATTATTCAGATACACTTTTAAATAATGGAATAATATCAACAGAAGATAAAAATACACTTGTTGATTTAATTAAAGATTATGATTCCATAAATCAAACAATTTTTGATAGTAGTATAACTTATCCTGCTTCAAAAGATTTTGAAACCCTTGTTACCAATTCTAATAATGCTAAGTTAAAAATTCTTCACTCTGTTAGTAATCTTATAGCTGCTCATAGGGATTCTCTTGAAAAATCATCAAATAATATTTCGCAATCCATTGGTAATCAAAAAACTTTTATAAGTTGGATTAGTAGTATCTTTACTGCTTTAATGGCTATTCCTCCACTACTTGCAAAAAAATTCATAAATAACTCTAAGAATATTAGTAATAGTTTTACTTCCTTAACATCAACTAATACAACTAATTCTAATAGTAATGATGAATCTTCAACTTTATCTGATTCAATTAGTACATTAGAAACATTTTTCAACTTTCAAAATAATGCTGAGGAAATAAAAGAAGTACGAAACCAATTAATTCAAAATGCTACATTAATTAATTATTTGAATGTTGTCGACTTTAACAATTTAGAAATGTCAAAAAACTATAATGATTGTAAAAATGAATTATCATCAATCATTAATGAATTTATTAATATTGAAAAGAAATGTTTAGAGAATTCATCAATAGATATATGTAATGAAATAGAATCAATAAAATTAGCCTTAGATCAACTTTCAAATTCTATAAACAATTTATATAACTATAATGAATATATGATTAATATAAGTAAAATACTTCTTAAGAAAACTATTGATTCTAAATAATTTAATAAAAAAAGAAATCCCTAGCAGAGGATTTCTTTTTTTTATTAAATTCTAGTAGTTTACGATTTGAGCAAAATCAGTAGCAACTAAACTAGCTCCACCAACTAAAGCTCCATCGATATCAGATTGAGCCATTTGAGCTTTTATAGTTCCTGGCTTAACTGATCCACCATATTGGATTCTTACTTTGTTAGCAACTTCTTGACCAAACATTTCAGCAACAACGCTTCTTACAGCCATTATTGTTTCGTTTGCTTGCTCATCTGTAGCAGTCTTTCCTGTTCCGATAGCCCAGATTGGTTCGTAAGCTATAACAACTTTTTCTGCTAATTCTGGTGATAAACCTTCTAAATCAGCTTTGATTTGAGCTCCAACAACTTCGTTAGTTGTTCCATTTTCTCTTTGCTCTAAAGTTTCTCCACAGCAAAGGATTGGAGTTAAGTTGTGAGCGAAAGCAGCTTTAACTTTCTTGTTTAAAGCTTCATCAGTTTCGTTGAAGTATTCTCTTCTTTCACTATGTCCTAAAACAACATAGCTAACTCCCATAGCTTCTAACATTCCTGGAGCAACTTCACCAGTGAAAGCTCCTTTTTCTTCAAAGTGCATGTTTTGAGCAGCAACTTTGATGTTTGATCCTTCAACTGCTTTTAATACAGCATCTAAACAAACAAAAGTAGGGCAAACTACTACATCACAAGTAGCATCCTTAACTAATGGTTTTAATTCATTTATAACTTTAACAGCTTCTTCTGGAGTGTAGTGCATCTTCCAGTTTCCAGCGATAATAGCTTTTCTCATTGTATTCACCTCTATAAAAAATTTTTCAAAATTTTAATTAATAATTAAGTTAGAAACTGCTAATGCAGTTTCTAAAAAA
This sequence comes from Clostridium saudiense, assembly GCF_000577815.1. Taxonomy (GTDB): domain Bacteria; phylum Bacillota; class Clostridia; order Clostridiales; family Clostridiaceae; genus Clostridium; species Clostridium saudiense. The sequence goes on from NZ_CBYM010000015.1 coordinate 26,137, forward strand.
TATATTTTTCTAAAGTCAGCCAAAGCAGACTTTATTACTTAACTATTAACAGCTCTTATTTATCGTTTAAAGCAGCGATTCCTGGTAAAGTTTTACCTTCTAAGAATTCTAATGAAGCTCCACCACCTGTAGAGATGTGAGTCATTTTGTCTCCGAATCCTAAGATGTTAACAGCAGCAGCTGAGTCTCCTCCACCGATAACTGTTGTAGCATCTGCATCAGCCATAGCCTTAGCAACAGCAATTGTTCCTTTGTTGAAGTTTTCGAATTCGAATACTCCCATTGGTCCGTTCCAGATAACAGTCTTAGCATCTTTAATTGCGTCAGCATATAAAGCTTCTGTCTTAGGTCCGATATCTAATCCCATGAATCCAGCTGGAATGTTTTGATCTTCAGTAACTGTAGCTTCAACATCCTTGAATCCATCAGCAATTCTGTGGTCTACTGGTAATAAGAATTTAACACCGTTAGCTTCAGCTTTAGCTATCATTTCCTTAGCGTAGTCCATTCTATCATCTTCACATAAAGAAGTTCCGATTTCATATCCTTGAGCTTTTAAGAATGTGTAAGCCATTCCTCCCCCAATGATGATTGTATCAACTTTTTCTAATAAGTTGTTGATAACAGCTATTTTATCAGAAACCTTAGATCCACCTAATATAGCAACGAAAGGTCTAACTGGGTTGTTTACAGCTTCCCCTAAGAATTTTAATTCTTTTTGGATTAAGTATCCGCATACAGCTGTATCTACAAACTTAGTAACACCTTCAGTTGAAGAGTGAGCTCTGTGAGCAGTTCCGAATGCATCATTAACGTAGATATCACATAAAGAAGCTAATTCCTTAGATAATTCTTCTCCGTTCTTAGTTTCTTCTTTTCTGCATCTAGTGTTTTCTAATAATACAACGTCTCCGTCTTTCATATCAGCAACAGCTTTTCTAGCATTTTCTCCAACAACTTCTTCATCTCTAGCGAAAACAACTTCTTTACCTAACATTTCGCTTAATCTTACAGCAACTGGTGCTAAAGTCTTAGAAGCATCTTTTCCTAAGTGAGAGCAAAGTATAACTTTAGCTCCATTTTCAACTAAGTACTTGATTGTTGGAAGAGCTCCTACTAATCTATTTTCATCAGTGATAACTCCATCTTTTAATGGAACGTTAAAGTCACATCTTACTAAAACTCTTTTACCGTTAACTTGAACATCTTCAATTGTTTTCTTATTAAAGCTCATTCTTTTCACCTCATAATTTATTCATAATTTTATCTATAATTTTAAAATAGGCCCGGTCTTATAAGTATGCCTTAGAGACCGGACCCATTTTAGGATCTTATAAGAGTGCTTTTGTAAGCATCTAATCCGTATATATAATTATCTATTAAAAATTAAGCTAATTCAGCGAAGTATTTAATAGTTCTAACCATTTGGCTAGTGTATGAGTTTTCGTTGTCATACCATGAAACAACTTGAACTTGGTATAATCCTTCTCCGATTTCAGATACCATTGTTTGAGTTGCATCGAATAATGAACCGTATTTGATTCCGATGATGTCTGAAGAAACTAATTCTTCTTCAGTGTAACCGAATGATTCGTTAGAAGCAGCTTTCATAGCAGCATTGATTCCTTCTACAGTTACATTTTCACCCTTAACAACTGCAACTAAGATTGTGCTTGATCCAGTTGGAACTGGTACTCTTTGTGCAGAACCGATTAATTTTCCGTTTAATTCTGGAATAACTAATCCGATAGCTTTAGCAGCTCCAGTTGAGTTAGGTACTATGTTAACAGCCCCAGCTCTAGCTCTTCTTAAATCACCTTTTCTTTGAGGACCATCTAAGATCATTTGGTCTCCAGTGTAAGCGTGGATTGTTGACATTATTCCTGATTGGATTGTAGCGTAGTCATTTAAAGCTTTAGCCATTGGAGCTAAGCAGTTTGTAGTACAAGATGCAGCTGAAATTATGTTATCTTCAGCAGTTAATATATCTTGGTTTACGTTGAATACAACTGTTGGAAGGTCGTTTCCAGCTGGAGCTGATATAACAACTTTCTTAGCACCTGCTTCAATGTGAGCTTGAGATTTAGCTTTTGATACGTAGAATCCAGTACATTCTAAAACTACGTCAACGCCAATTTCTCCCCAAGGTAATTTAGAAGCATCAGCTTCAGCATATATTCTAACTTCTTTTCCATCAACAGTGATAGAATTTTCTCCAGCAACAACTGTATCACCTAAAGCGTATCTACCTTGTGCTGAATCATATTTTAATAAATGAGCTAACATTTTTGGGCTTGTTAAATCGTTGATAGCAACTATTTCATACCCTTCTGCTCCAAACATTTGTCTAAATGCAAGACGTCCTATACGTCCAAAACCGTTTATTGCAACTCTTACCATTACAATTACCTCCTAAAAATAGATATTATATATTTAAAATTAAATTTTAAATCGTAATTAATATGTTGAAATATCTTAATTAACAAACTTTATTCTAATTAAGTATTATTTATTTAACTTAATTAATTCAGCAATTTTTCTTCCTGCAGCTTCATCTGTTACTAAAACAGCATTTGAATTATTCATTTCAGCTGCAATAATAGCTTCCACTTTATTTTCTCCTGCAGCCACAGCAATATGCGTGTTAATTTTTTTAGCATCATTAATATTTATTCCAATTGGTGTATTTTCTGAAACAACTTCTGAATTTTTATTAAAATAACATCCAAAAGCTTCACCAACTGCTCCTAACTCTTGAAGTTTACTTATATATTCTTCTGACAATCCACGCTTTTTAGCCATATGAATTGCATTACCTATTCCATAAATTAAAATATCAGCATTATGAATAGTATCAATAACTTCTTTTATTTGTTTTTCTTTAAGAAGTCCTTCTAATACTTTATGGCTTACATTTTCAGGAATGTGTAATAATCTATAAGTTCCATCAAGTTTATTTGCTAACGATGCTGCTAGATAATTAGCTTGACTTTCAACTTTTCTTCCCATTCCGCCTCTAGCAGGAATAACAAGAACATCTGAAACATTATTTACCTTTGGAAAAGCTTCAACCACTTCTTTAATTGTGCTTCCTCCAGTTATGGCAATTATATCTTTATCTTTAATAAGATTCTTTATATAGTTAGCTGCTGCTCTACCTAGTTCCTTAATGGTTTCTGGATTTTCATAAACATTTCCTGGAACTATAACAACATCTTTTACGCCTAAAAATGATTTAATACATTGCTCAATATCGTTTAACCCTTTAATTTCATAGATAAATTCTTTTAATCCATCTAATACTTTTTGTCCATCTTTTGTAACTGTCATACCAGGGGTATTAATTTCTATTAAGCTTTGTGATTTTAATAAATCAATTTCATTTCTAACTACTCTTTCGCCAAGATTAAGTTCATTTGCTAGCATCCTTCTTCCAATAGGTTGGTTATAATAAATTGTCCTTAAAACATTATATCGCTTTTCCAGGACTTCCACTAGCTCAGGAACTATCTTTCTTTGCAACTCTAATATTTCCTGCACCACAGACCCTCCTTTGGACTAAAAACGTCCCAGCAATGACTTTTATGTCCCACATTTATTATTATAAAACAGATATCTAAAATTTGAAAGTCTTTCTAGTAATTTTTTTTATATTTTTTTCTTTTTTTTGCTTATAATGAGTTTTTACTCTCACCAAATCTATGTTTTACCAGCTTTCAAAATCATCTTTTATAAGTTTACTATTATATTTTATACTAATTATGTATATCTATTCATTAAATTTTTTCCAATTAATATAAAAAAATAAGCAAGAATAACTATAAAGTTATTACTTGCTATTACATTATTTTTCAATAAAGAAAACTCCACATGCTTTAGTCCCTGAATGTATTCCCACCGTACATCCAACTATTCCATGAATATACTCTATATTTTTTTCTTCAAAATACTTTTTAAGTCCTTCATATATTTCTTCATTTAAAATTTCATCTATTACTATTGGAGAATCAAAATCAACATTTCCATTTTCAAAATCAGAAATAACTTTCTTTAAAGCTTTTTTACTACCTCTAACTTTATCTTTGACAGCCATTTGCCCATCTTTTACTTCTAAAATAAGTCTTAACCCTAAAACACTACCAATTGTTCCTGCTGTTTTAGAAAGTCTTCCACCTCTAACTAAGTTTTCTAGTGATTCAAAACTTAAAGAACTCTTAACCTTTGGAATTAAATTTTTAATTTTTTCTTCAATTTCAAAGATATTATCTCCATTATCTCTAAATTCACATGCCTTTAATACTAAAACACCTAATCCAGATGTTACATTCCTAGAATCAATTACAACTATATCATCACTTTCTAACATATTTTTTGCTATACATGCTGATTGATATGTCCCACTCATTTCTGATGATAATGTTAATGTTACAATCTTATATCCTTCATCTAAATATTTTTTAAATGTTTCTTCAAATCTGCTTGGTGTAACTTGAGCTGTTGTAGGAAGAATATTTTCCTTCTCTATTCTTTCTAACATATCATGTGTATTTATTTCTACTCCATCTAGGTAACTTTCTTCTCCAAAGTTAATTAATAAAGGTAAAACTTCAATTCCCTTTTCCCTAACAAGATCTGCTGGTAAGTCTAAAGTACTATCAGTAATGATCTTAATTTTTTCCATACAAGTACCCCCTATTATTATTATTTCATATTGGGAAAACCAATCTGTTTTAACGCCTCATAAGCTACTATTGCTACCGTATTTGATAAGTTTAAACTTCTTGTGCTAGTTTGTATCATAGGTATTCTTATTCCCATATGTGCATTATGTACTTCATTAGGAACACCTGATGATTCTCTTCCAAACATTATAAAATCTCCCTTTTGGAACTTTTCATCTGAATATATATTTCCTCCGTGAGTAGTAGCTAGAAATATTCTCTTATCTCCATATTTAGCCATGAATTCTTCATATGATTCATGCACTTCTAATTTTAAGTCTTTCCAATAATCTAAACCTGATCTTCTAACAGCCTTATCATCAATACTAAACCCTAAAGGTTTTATTAAATGAAGTGTTGAATCTGTTAAAACACAAGTTCTTGCTATATTTCCAGTATTTTGCGGTATTTCTGGTTGATATAAAACTATATTTAAATTCAAAGATTTCACCTTCCAAAACAAAAAGTAAGATGATATAACATCTTACTTTACACTATTTATATATACTTTATGATACTATATAGTCTTTTAATAGTCAAAGCATTTTACAGTTTGTTAATTTTTGAATAGATAATTATTATTCTTTATATTATATATTATGCTATTATTATAACAATTATTTAAACTATTTTTCTTTTAATATAAATTTATTAATAGCCTTTGCAACTCCATCATTCCTATTAGTATCAGTTATATAATCTGCTATATTTTTAATCTTTGGAATTGCATTCCCCATTGCTATTCCTAGTCCTGCTAATTCAATCATCGACATGTCATTTTCATTATCTCCGATGCAAATCAACTCTTTTTCACTAATATTATACTTATCTATTAATGCTTTAACTGCATTTCCTTTTGATGCATTTCCATAATTAATTTCTAAGCTATGTCCTCCTGATGAAAAACTAACAATATCGTTCAAACTATTTATTTCATTTTTAATTTTTAATATAGTGGACTTAAAGGGGCTTATAACAATGGACTTATCCATATCCTCATTATTAAATATTCTTATCCATTCCTCCTTACTTCTAACATTTATATATTTTACATTTAAATGTTCACAACACACTTGTTTTGTCATATAACACTGCGTCGATACTTTAGTTAACCAATTATTACAGTAAATAGTGTCTTTCGTATTAAATTGAAAGAAAGTATTATATTTTATTAATATCTCAAGTATTTTAATACATTCTTCCTTAGGAATAGAACATTCATATATAACCTCATTAGTTTTTTGATCTATAACAATAGCACCATTAGCTGCTACTACAGGAGAATCTACACCTAAAAATTTCGAAAAATACAATGCATTATTATATAATCTGCCTGTAGTTACAACTATTTCAACTCCCATATCATGCGCTTCTTTTATTGCTCTTTTATTTTCTTCTGAAATTCCCTTTCTTCTCCCTAACAAAGTGCCATCCATATCTATGCATACCATCTTATATTTCATATAAAACTCCTTACCTTCCAACTTTACTCCTTAAAACCATACATTATATTTTATAACTTATACTTATAAAAGGTTTTTTATTTTATAAAAAAAAGTCATAATATAATGTTATTGACTTATATTTCGTCCCTAACATATATTATGACCATTTTATAATTTACAATATTTTATTATGTAAATTTTTTTATTTAATTTGCTGGTGTTTCTTCAGTTGGCTGTTCTGGTGTTGTTTCTGCAGGTTGTTCTACTTGAGCTTCAACCTTTTTCGTACCAACACTAACAACTTCATTTCTTGCTGAGTAAACATCTGTAGATATAAGCTCTTTATTTATTTGAACTCCATTTTCATAAGTTACTAAGTATCCACTTGCCTTACATCCATTTGCTCCTGCTGATTTAACAATTCTTGTTCCTTCATTTAATGAAGCATCTTTAACTTCTTCTGTACCATAATTGTAAGTTTCTAATATTTCATTAACAAGCTCATAAGTTTTTCCACCCATAGCTTCCTTATTCCCAAAAATATTAAATACTACTTGATTTCCTGATAAGTACCCTTGAATATAAACTGGGAAATCATAAGTATTTACAAACTTATAATCTATGTATCCAGCTGCAACTGTGGCATCAAGTCCTGGCTTAGCATATCCAACTGTCATTGAATGATTTCTTCTTTCAGTTGATCTTATATTAGCTTGTATTACTGCTCTATATAGCGTACTTGATACTTGACATACACCTCCACCATATCCTGGGACAATTGTTGCTCCTACATATGTATTTGCTTCTTTATATCCTCTTTCTGGAGTTGTTGGTCCAATAGTATTATTATAACTAAATTCATCACCTGGCATTAATAATGTTCCATTAATATATCCAGTAGCTATTCTTAAATTTTCAACTCTTCCAGAATCTGCTTGGCTAAATGTACTTGAAAATGATGACATTATTCCATTAATTTTATTTAATGCCTCCGCTGTAATCCTTGGAGAATACTCTTGTAACTCAACACTTACTTCTTCTGCCTTTTCTGGATCTGGGTCTATACAACCTTTTATCTCATTTATTAAACCCTCTACATCTATATGCTTTCCATTAGTCTCTTGAGTAACTGATATATTGCTGCCACTAATCGAAATAGTTGCATCTACTGCCTCAACTTTAACTTGATTATTAACGTTGTTTGCAAATTCATTAACTTTTTCTTCATCATAGCTTAATACAGTATCAACATTAACCTCTACACCATTTTCTATCATTTTCTTTTTTTCAAATAATTTGGCATCTTTTCCATATTCTAAAGCTTCTTCCACAGTCTCATCTGCACTTACTGTTGGATTAACATCTGAATATTTTAATTCAAATGAATTATCACCAACTGAAACCTTTATTACTTTATCACCAATTAAAGAAAGTAGTTGAGTATTAATTAAATCTATTGCTTCTTCTTTTGTTTTACCACCTAAATCTATTCCATAAGCTTGTACACCAGGATATATTTTATCATTCCATGCTTCAACTTTGTTTTTGACACTCAAAACATAAGCACCACATATCCCTGTAACCAATACTACAATACTTGCTATTATAATTATTAGTTTCTTATTTTTAGACATAGCAGCTTTTAATTTACCATCTTTCGATTCTTCAGTGTTCACGCCTTCACTCCTCCCACAAAAAATATCTATAATTGCTTATAATTGCATTATATATTAATTATATTCCATTATTTAATTTAATACAATTAATAAAATCATTCCAATTTTTTTAATATAATAAAAAACAACAATAAAAATGGCTTTATTTATCGTTTTACATTCATTTATTATTTGTAAATTCTATTTTTATATGCAAAACAATGTGAAAGCCATTCTTTTTTTAAGGAAAGCTCCTCCTTAACCGTGGGATGAGTACACTAAAGTGTACTTTCAGCTGGCCAAATTGAAAATTTGGAGCTTCAAGCAAGTTCGCTTAACTAAATCTAAGATTTAGAAGCATTTTTCAAATGAAACTCCTCCTCCTAACCGTCGGATGAGTACACTAAAGTGTACTTTCAGCTGGCCAAATTGAAAATTTGGAGCTTCAAGCAAGTTCGCTTAACTAAATCGAAGATTTAGAAGCATTTTTCAAATGAAACTCCTCCTCCTAACCGTCGGATGAGTAAGTTCGCTTAACTAAATCGAAGATTTAGAAGCTCACTTATATTGTAAAACTGCTTCTATTTTTTGATGTTTCACCATCTTTATCAAAGGCTTCAATACTTATTTTTATTGTTCCTTTTACGGTAAATGGTAATTGATTTATATTAATTGAAAAACTAGTATCCTTTGCATCTACTGTTCCTATCCAGTAATTATTTGCAAAAATATTATATCCAACTAAATCAGTGTCAGTATTCTTTTTCCAACTAACATTTAAAATATTTCCTTTTCTACTAACAGTAAGTCCTGCAACATTTCTAGGCTGAGTTAATAAATCTATACTATCTGGTCCCCAATTGGCATCTACTTTACTAGTAACTCCTCCTACTGTAGCTGATTCACTATATTGCCATACTCTCCATCTTGTCCATCCCCCTACATCAGGTGGAACTGGTGCATTGCCAGGAATTGCAGTATAATGAGCAATCCATAAAATCATATTCTTTAATGGATATCCTTCATTAGGTATATAAAAATTATTATACATTTCCACAAAGAATACACCTGTATAAAGCATCAATCTTCTTCTAGTCTTTTTCTCGAATCTTTTTCTAAATCTATCAATCCAATTTATCAATGCTGATGTAGAAATTGAGTTATCAGTAGGTGTTTCAACATCTAGTACTGGAAATAAATCTCCATAATCTTTTTCTCCAAATCCCTCTTGAAGTATATTTATAAAATCATCACATTGAGAATCAGCTGTAGTTAGATCATAACTAGGTACTCCAAAGTGGTATGCTCCAACTGGTATTTTTAAATTTCTAGCTTTACCTGCAAATTCTAAAAATTTCTTATCAACTCTAAACCGTCCTGAGGCTGACCCTGAAGATCTTAGGTATAAAAAGTCTATAGTTGTTGCAAGAACAGAAAAATCCACCCCTTGTGAATATTCATTAATATCTATACCAAATAGACTTTTATCAGTTCTATTTTGCATAAGCCCTCCAATAAATAAAATTCCTTAGTATTATACTATTTTAAAATTTATTTATTGTTACAAAGTTTTGATAGTTAACAGTTAATAGTGAATAATTAATAGTTAAGGTATAAACTCCTAATGGAGTTTTTAAAATATATATTTTTTAATTCAACTTATCTAAATTTACTCATTAACTACTAATTTAAAACCCATCTACCTTGGCCGCTAGAATCTTTCCGGAACCACAGGTCTGACCTGTGGTATTCTAAATACAATAAAAAAACTAGAATCATAAAAATATGATTCTAGTTTTTTTACTTAATTAACTCAAAACTATTAACTATCTTAATGACTTCTTTTTACTTTCATAGATGTTTCTATAATCTTATCTAATAATCCAGAATAACTAATATTTATTGCTGCAGCACTCTTAGGGAAAAGACTTGCTGGAGTCATTCCTGGTAAAGTATTGACTTCTAATATATATGGTATTCCATTTTTATCTACTATCATATCAACTCTAGCATAAACTTGACATTTTAATGCCTTATAAGTATCTAATGCCATTTTCTCAACTTCTTTATGAAGATTTTCTTCTAGTTGAACAACAATTTCATCTGCTCCATCTGCTGCGTATTTTTGAGTATAATCAAAGAAATCTGAATGTGGTTTTATTGCTATAACAGGCCACATTTCACCATCAAATACAGGACAAGTTATTTCTTCTCCTTCAACAAACTCTTCAATCATTACTTCACAATCCCATTTTAAGCCTTCTTCAACTGCTGCTCTTATTTCACTTTTTTCTTTTACTTTAAATGTTGCAACACTTGATCCTCCATTAGTAGGCTTAACAAATACAGGATATCCCATTTCCTCAATCTTATCATAATCAATTTCATCAACAGACGAAACATTTATCCATCTAGCTGTTCTAATATCATTTGCTTTTAAAACTCTCTTTGTAAAATCTTTATCCATACATACGCCTGAACTAATTGGTCCACATCCTGAATATGGTATATCTAAAGTTTGAAGTACAGATTGAACAGTTCCATCTTCTCCAAATTTTCCATGAAGAGCTAATAAAGCAAAATCAAGGCCTTTAACTTTTGTTATTATATCTTCTTTATTATCTATTACTACAGGTATTACCTCATATTTAGTTTTATCTATTTTTTCTACTATAGAATTACCGCTTTTAAGTGAAATTTCTCTTTCTGATGAAATTCCTCCCATTATTACTCCAACCTTCATTCATTTCCTCCTACAATTGCATTTAATTTAATAATTATCTCTTTTAGAGCAAAATATATCTTTCTGATTTTATATAAAATTTTATATATTATAAAACATATTTTTGAATTCTAAAAAGAAAATAATTCTTTAATAATTATATCATATAAAACTTTTTATAATTACAAAGCTTGTAATCAATATATGCTTATAACATTTAATGTTTTTTTGCTTTTTGCTCTTTAAAATATTTGCATCTATTAGTAAATGGACACTCTCCACACTTTGGATTTCTTGCTATACACATTCTTCTACCATGAAATATCAACAGATGATGCGTAAGACTCCATTCCTTTTTAGGCAATTCTGCTTGTAATTGCTTTTCAACTTCAAGTACATTATCTGAATCTGCAAGTCCTAATCTATTAGACACTCTAAACACATGAGTATCAACAGCAATTGAAGGAACTCCAAATGCATTTGATAAAACTACATTAGCTGTTTTTCTTCCTGCACCTGCTAAACTCGTTATTTCATCCATAGTTCTTGGAACTTCCCCATTAAACTTACTTTTTAACTGATTGCACATAATTAATATATTTTTTGCCTTACTTCTATAAAGGCCTATTTGTTTGATTTTATTTTCTAACTCATCTATCGATAAAGTTAAAAATGCATCCACGTCTGGATACTCCTTGAATAAATCTTCAGTAACCTCATTTACCTTCTTATCAGTTGTTTGAGCTGATAAAATAGTTGCAACTAATAATTGAAATGGAGTTTCATGATTTAATTCACACTTTGCATCAGGATACATTTTTTTCAACTCTTCTAATATTATTTTAGTCCTTTGTTTCACCTTTCATTTCCTCCATTAATCTATAAATTTCTAGACTTAATAATCCACATATTAATATCTATAATTATTTATAAACGCCTCTATATTTCTCTGGAAGACCTTTTGCTATAGACTTCATTAAATAATTCAAGCATCTCTCATCATAATCATGCTTAGATTCTTCCTTATCTTTTTTAGGAATAATTACAGGCTCACCTATATTTACATTTACAACGGCATTATTCCATTTTTCTTGAGACATATCACCCTCTTTATTAATAGGTAATAATTTTTCCGTCCCACTTAATGAAATCGGAATTATGTTAGCTTTACTCATTCTAGCAACAAGTATAACTCCTTTTTTGGCTTCGATCATACTTCCAGTCCTACTTCTTGTTCCTTCTGGAAATAATACTAAATTCTCGCCATCTTTAAGAATTTTTATCATTCCCATTATTGCATCTTTATCTGCTGTATTAGGTTTTATTGATATATGTTTAACTACTTTTGTCCCTAAATTTGTTACAGGATCATTACTTAGCTTTACTCCAGCTACAAATGTTGGATCATAATCTTCCTTCAATACCTTTTCTAATATAAATCCATCTGAATTACTTAAGTGATTACAAATAAATATTTTAGCCCCATCTACTTTTTTAATATTTTCATATCCATTAACTTTTATCTCTGAATATTTATCTAAATATCCATCTATAGCTTTTCTAGCTATTTTAAACACTACTTTGTCTGGTAAAAATCTCATTAATTTTGCAGAATTTTTAGAAATCACATTTATTCCCCCTCACATAATCACTACTTATATTATATTTTATATACTAAAACTAAACAATTCTTTACTTATTTAATCTTTCAATATAATCATTTAAATAAGGTGAATCCCCTTTATATTTCTTTATATCTCTACCCTCATTATGTAATCTTATTATAGCATTTCTTTTAATTATATTTTTCCCCCTCCATCCACAGGAAGTAATTAATATATTTTCCTTAAATGCTTTATTATTAATTCCTGCATATATCTCACAATTTGATTCTTCCATAAAATCTAAAGGCTTAAATTCACCTATATTAGAAAACTTTACATCTTCATTATATGGACATTTATTTTGACACATGTCACATCCAAATATTTTTCCTTTTAAAAGCTTTATTTCTATATCTGAAAGATCCTTCTTTTGAGTTATATAAGATGAGCAAATATTTGGATTCTTTTTTATTTCATTTATAGATTTAGTTGGACATTCCTTATAACATATATCACATTGCCCACATTCCTTAAATTTTTCTATTTCATTAAAAACTCTTTTGTCTTTATCAAACAAAGTTAAATCTGTTATTATTTCTCCTAAAAAAACATAAGATCCATAGTCCTTAGTTATTATCATATTATTTTTTCCAATAAATCCAATACCAGCTAAATATGCAATATATCTTTCTGGTAATGTATTACTATCAACAAATGAAATTGCTTTCCCACCATTTTCACTTATCAACCTGCAAATTTCATCTAAATATTTTTTTACAACCCTATGATAATCAAGACCCTTTGTATATTTAGAAAATCCATTTTCAATATAGTTATCAACCCAAAGATAGGGAAAAGCTATTGAAATAATAGTTTTCCCCTCACTCATATACCACTTTGGATTTATTCTTTTTTCTATATCACTTTCTTCAAATTCATTTTCAAGCTTGTTATTTTTTCTATAATCGTAGAAATCATATAATTCATCAAATCTTCTACACTCAATAAATCCTATATTTTCTATTCCTATAGAATTACAATATCTTTTGATTTGTTCTTTCACCTATATCACCATATCATTATATATTTCTTTTTTTCTTCCTCTATAATCTTTGATTTCTATTATTTCTGATTTTTCTTCTTTAATTTTGATAATATTTTTAGCTGGAATACCTACTGCTGTTGCTCCTTCAGGCACATCCTTTAGTACTACAGAATTTGCCCCTACCTTAGAGTTACTTCCAATATAAATTGGTCCTAACACTTTTGCTCCAGCCCCAATAACAACATTATTACCAAGAGTAGGATGTCTCTTTCCTTTATCTTTTCCAGTGCCACCTAATGTTACTCCATGATATAAAAGAACATCATCTCCTATTTCTGCAGTTTCTCCTATTACTACTCCCATACCATGATCTATTACTAATCCTCTACCTATTTTGGCCCCTGGATGAATTTCTATACCAGTAAAAAATCTTGATATTTGGGATATAAGCCTAGCTAGGAAAAATAGTTTTTTAGTATAAAAATAATGTGCTATCCTATATGCAATTAGTGCATGTATTGTTGGATAAAGCAAGAAAACTTCAATTTTACTCCTAGCTGCTGGATCATTTTCCATTACTTTATTTAAATCATATTTTAAGTTTTTAAACAATATTTGCACTCCTTTCTTTCGTTAAAAATATTTGCAAAGCCTCTTTTAAAATATTAATCATAAATTCCCATAGAAATATACTTTTCTCCTCCATCTGGAGATAAAGCTAAAACTTTTTTTCCTTTTCCTAACTTTTTAGCAATTTCTATTGCTGTATATATTGCTGCACCTGAAGATATTCCAACTAATATTCCTTCTTTTTTAGCAAATTCTACTGCTGTTCTTATCGCATCTTCATCTGTAACAGGAACTACATTATCTACATACTCGGCTTTGTAATTTTGTGGTATAAACCCAGCTCCTATTCCTTGTATCTTATGAGCTCCTGGCTTCTTTCCTGCAATCACTTGTGAATTACTTGGTTCTACAGCAACTACTTGTATACCATTTATTTTTTCCTTTAATCTTTTTCCAACACCAGTTGCTGTACCACCAGTTCCAACTCCTGCAACAAATACATCTAAATCATTAATATCATTAAATATTTCATCAGCAGTTGTTTCATAGTGCTTTTCTGGATTAGCTATATTTTCGAATTGTTGTGGCATAAAATATCCTTTGTTTTTAACTAATTCATTTGCCTTCTCTATGGCTCCTTTCATTCCTTTTGACCCTTCAGTTAATACTAATTCTGCTCCATAAGCTTTTATTAAATCTCTTCTTTCTTTACTCATAGTTTCTGGCATTACAATTACTACCTTATAACCTTTAAGTCTTCCTATCATTGCTAAACCAATACCTGTATTTCCACTTGTAGGTTCAACAATTACTGAACCTTCTTTTAATATTCCTTCTTTTTCAGCTTTTTCTATCATTCCTAAAGCAGCTCTATCTTTAACACTTCCACCTGGATTAAATTTCTCTAATTTTACATACACATCTGCACAATTTTCATCTACCATGCTTTTCACCTTTAATATTGGTGTGTTTCCTATTAATTCAATTGCTCCATTATAAATCATTTCTCTGCCTCCTAGAATTTAATTTTTAATAAATAAAAAAACTCCGTCTCTATATATAGAGACGAAGTATATTCGCGGTTCCACTCTAATTAAACCATCATAATAACAATGATTTCACTCATTCTACGGTACAATTAATACCTGAGCGCTATAACGGGCGCTACCGTAAAACCTTACTATTATTTCAGGCCTAAACTCCAAAGGGCACTTCATATAAATTACCGGTGAAAAGATCCCAGCTTCCTTTTCTCTCTGTAACCATCCTTTATACTACTTTCCTTTTTCATAGTTTTAATTCCGAGTATTTAACTAAACTTTATAATATAATTATATGCTTATCCCTGAAAATGTCAACAGATAATTTGAAATTTTTTACTTATTTTTCTTTTTCCACATTGGATATAGTACTTCATCTATTAAGTCGTGAGTATTTACAACTCCTATTAATACATCACTATTATCAACAACAGGAATAGCCATCAAATCGTATTTTGATGCTATTTCAACAGCCTCATTAATAGATTCATTATGCTTAAGTATATTTATATTTTCATTCATTACTTCTTTAGCTTTAACATTTGCTGAATTTAAAATAAGATCTTTTAATTCTATAATTCCAATTACCTTTTCATCTTCATCCTTAATAAAAATCGAATTTAATTCTTCATCTTCCGGATTACTTTCTCTTAATATATCTATTATTTCACCAATTGTTATATCTAAGTTAAAAGAAATAAAATCTTTACTCATTATACTTCCAACTGTTTCGTTTTCATATTTAAGAAGTTCTTTAACCTCTTCAGCATCTTCTGTTTCTAAGTTAACTAATATTTTTTCTCTTTCTTCATCATCTAACTCATCTAAAATATCAGCAATTTCATCATTAGGCATATTCTCTAATACCTCAACAGCCTTTGCTTCACTTAAATCTTTAATGATACTACTTTTATACTCTGGTTCAATTTCCTCTAAAGTATCTGCAGCTAAATCCTCATCTAAAGACTCAAAAATTTGTTTTCTAGAGCTTGCATCCAAGTTTTCTAATATATCCGCTAAGTCTGCTGGATGCAATGTTGATAATTTTTTATATGGTACTGAAATTTGAAGATTTTTATTAACCATTTCTAATGACTCAACATCATCCCACATTAATACTTTATCTTCATAATCCTTATTTATAATTTTATAAAAGAACTTACCTAATCCTTGACAATTCATCCTTCTAAATTTAGCAAGTGGTCCAGTTTCAACTGCTATTACTCTGTATTCACCTGCTATTTCAGCTATTCTTAAATCATCAACTCTAACAACTTGCTTACCATTAATATCAACAATTTTCTTATCTAATAAATTTCTTGATAATAAATACGAGTAAGTTCTTGGTAGTATTTCTTTGCTTCCTCTAGTCATAATCTTAACTTTATTATCATCACTATAAAAGCCTATACTCCTAAATTCATAGTGAAAAGTAACTCCATCCCTCTTGACTTTATAACCAATTACCCTTGGATAACCTTGCTCTGTTGTTACATAAATGTCTTTTAATTCCCCTAGTACATCATCGAATTCATCATATATCTTCTTTCCTAATATACTAGTAAACAAAAACACTGATAATCTTTGCATAAAAATCCTCCTCAACTAATAGAGGAGATTTAAAATATTAAATGTGTGTTTCCCCTCTATTACTTCTTATATTCAATTTTCTTAATTTAATACTCTGAGGGACACCCTCCATTTAATCTCACCACCATTTTTTGTATAAATTATAACTTTTTATTCGCAATAAAAAAGCCCTTCTTCGGGCATTATTATATATACTAATATTATATTAATCTCCCTCTAAAAGGCAATACTTTATATGATTATTATTTAATTTTATTTCTTAAAAGTTGATATAGCTTTATATGAACAACCAATCATTGCAAATTCACCCAATACTGGGTAAGGGAAAAGCTTTATTCCGCCCAAAAATAGTATAAATTCTACCACTGTTATCGCTAAAGAAATTAATAAAAATACCATTCCACTTTTATTACTATACGGCTTATCTAAAAATAATAGTGTCACAACCACCATTGATGACATTATTATTAAGTAAATCAAACTTGGAATTAACATATCTTTATAACTTACTATAAACCCAAATGTATTATCTACTCTTATATCTAACTTATAAAATAAATTAATTACTATATAAGTAAAGAATAAAATAATCATAAAGCTATAATTATAATCGAATTTTCTATTCTCATCTCTTAAAAATATATAAAAACTTGCTAATGCTAGCAACGGCATTCCAACAAATGTTAATTGCGTTAACTCCTTAATTATATATATGATTCGTTGATGCTGTACTATCCATAATGATAGCAATGACAAATATCTAATAACAATTATAGATAAGGTTATAAAATAAAACCTCTGTATCTTTACTGGACATTTTTTAGAATTTATTGATATTAAATACAAAGAAAAAATAATTATAAATAACAATATACATAAATAAATAAAGGCAATCACATCTTCTCTCCTTTACAAAAATACTATTATTTATAATTATTAATTGAATTTTATATTTATTCTTTAATTTTCTATATTAACACCTAAAATTTTCACTCCACCTTTTATACATTTTATATCAAGTGGAAAATCTGGTCCCTTTTCTCCATCAATATCAGTAACTATATCTTCGTTACATTCAACATATAAGTGTTTTGTTTTAAAATATATTACCTTATCAGAATCTAAATGCTCACCTTTTAATACCTTAATAAATAGAGGTATTAACTCATAAATTTGTACTGCTTTAAATACTATAACATCTAACATTCCATCTGTTGCATCTGCTCTAGATGCTAAATTAAAGTTTCCTGCAGTTTTACCATTAAACACTAACATAAGATACATATTACCTTCAAAATTAACTTCATCAGATTTTATGTTAACCTTAAGTGGTCTAAAATTAGGTAATTCTTCTATTCCTTTTAAGTAATAAGCTAACTTTCCTATAGTATTTTTTAAATTTACGTCTGTTTTTTGTGAAACGTCAGTAAAAAGCCCTGTACTAGCAACATTAACAAAGTATTTATCATTAATACTTCCTAAATCCACACTAGTTATACTAGAATTTATTATTTGCTTGCAAGCTTCTTCTACATCAAATGGTATTCCTAAAAACTTTGCAAAATCATTTGCTGTTCCTACTGGCAAGATACCTATTGGTAATGAAACTCCCTTTCTAGCCATAGCATTTACAACTGAATCTACAGTTCCATCTCCACCAGCAACTAAAATATATTCATATTCACTTGGTATAATGTCATCAAAAGCTGCATCTATGCCACATTCTTTTCTAATTCTATATGGTACTATAGTCATACCAGCTTCCTGATGTATATTAATTATTTCATCTAACTTAGATAAAATAACATTTTCTCCAGAATACGGATTATAAATTAATTTTACCTTTTTCATTGTACCCCTCCTAATTATATAAAAAAATTATACCACATAGTTTTAAATTAACCACCACCCGATATATCTTAGTTTTCTATATATAAAACCTGTTTATACCTTAAATATATAAGTATATCTCTCTTAATCTCTAGTTTTCTCTTTTCAATACAGTATTGTTAATTTTTTATAAAATTTATGCTATAATGATGATGTTAAGATTAACTTAGGAGTGATTATATGAGAAAAAGCAGTATTCCTAACATCTTTACTTTTATTAATTTATCATTTGGTATTTTATCACTATTAGCTACCTTTGAAAGTAACTACCAACTTGCTTGCATTTTTATATTACTTGCAGCTTTAGTTGACAGATACGATGGTAGAATAGCACGTTACTTACAGGTTTCAAGTGATTTAGGAAAAGAACTAGATTCTTTAGCTGATTTAGTTTCATTTGGTGTAGCACCATCTATATTAATATTTTTATTATTTGATTTTTATACACTAGGTCCTTCTAAAATATTTGGAATAATTCCACTATTATTATTCCCAATCTGTGGTGCTTTTAGGTTAGCTCGATATAATGCAAGTGAATTTAATGGAGTGTTTACTGGTGTTCCAATTACTGTTACTGGAAGCTTCTTAGCTTTATTTTGTTTATTTACTATTAATAAAAACATATCTGCACTTATTCCTTTTTTATTATTGTTATTAGGTTCTTATTTAATGGTAAGTACTTTAAAGCTAAAGAAATTTTAATTATTAAAAATATGGGCTATAGTTTTCTAATGAACTATAGCCCATAACTTTTAATCTTCAAACTCTTTTTGATGCTCTTCTTTATATTTTTTTAAAGCTTCATATTCTTCTCTTACAGATGCATCTTGAAAAAGTAATTCGTTGTCAACTTCAGTTAAAATCACACTACTATCTGTATTTTTTAATATATGATCTCCTACAAGAGCAATATATTTAAAATAGCTCTCCCCACATTCATCTAGTAATTCTATTACATTATCTATTATTTCACCTAAATTATCAGCTCTTTTTACTGCTACCTTAACATAGCTACTTCTTGCTTCATTAATATTATTTAGTTCAGCTGCCCCAGCAATTAATAATCTATATGAATTGACCATAGATTGTAATAATTGATTTAAATTACTTAAATCACCATAATACTGTTTCATTAATTGTTGGTATTTCATTTAATACCTCCATATATAAATTCATTAATACTCTATGGTTGTAACACTTCCCTACATTTAGGTAGGAATGTTACAACGGACATGCTCCTATACTAGGTCCCCTTTGGACATAACGAATTCTAACCTTAAGGTGAAATTAAAACTCCAGCTTAAGATAAAGATTCCATTTATTTTTCTTCGCACCCCTTAATAACTATATTATCTATAAATTCATCATCTATCTCTGAAAATATCTTTCCATTTTCTTTACACATTTTATATTCATCTTCTTCTTTTTTTAATGACATATAAATAGTGTTGTCTTTTTTTTCAATAGGCTTAATAACCTCTTCATTATTTCCACATTCACCCTTGCTCATTTCCACTTGTAGTATATCTTGTTTTTCATTTGCAGATTTACTATTTTCCAAAGTTTTACTCATGCTTTCACCTTTTGTTTTGCCTGTACTTTCTCTATATGAATTTGTGTCAAATTCTAAGTGATTATTCTCTTTATTTAGTATAAAACTATCACTAAATACTACTGGTACAAAAAACTCTTTAGGTATTGATATAAACATTTTTCTCCTCCTCTTATAAATCCTCTATTTCACAATAAGGTTTAAAATAAGCTCTAGGATATCCACATAATGGACATTTTTCTGGAGCTTCACTTCCTTCATGTATATATCCACAATTCATACAAACCCACTTTGATTCCCTTGGCCCAGCAAACATTGTTCCATCATCTAATTTGTCATACAACTCTTTAAATCTTTTTGCATGATCTTCCTCAACTTCTCTTAGTTCTTTAAAAAAATTAGCAATATCTATAAAACCTTCTTCTCTTGCTTCTTGTTCAAATTTTGCATAAATATTTTTAAATTCATCTGTTTCACCACATATAGCATCAACTAAATTTTCTTTTGTATTACAAACTAACTTTAAATAATCCTTATATACTCTTCTAGCATGAGCTAATTCGTTTAATGCTGTTAAATCAAAAATATTACCAACCCATTGATATCCTTCTTGTCTTGCTTTTTCTGCATATAAACTATATTTATTTCTCGCCCTGCTTTCCCCTGCAAATGCTCTATATAAGTTTTTCTCAGTTTTACTTCCCTTTAAATCCATGATTTTCTCCTTAAAAATATTCCTTATACTAAACTATTCAAAACATATAAAAATGATGAATTAAATCTGATAGTAATTCCTACTCCTCATCATTAATTCATCATTTTTTACACTTTTTAATTTACTGTAACTCTTCTGTCATTATCGCATACTATTTCTATACTTCTACCTTCTTTAGTTTTAGTATTCAATATTACTTTATGACCCCAAAGATCAAATAAATATTTAATTGTTTCCTTAGCATAAAGTAATTCTAATTCTCTTCCATCAAAAACATGCTCTAATGTTAAAGTTCCATCTCTTTTATTTAAGTCAGTTATTCTTATATAAGGTATAGATCCAACTCCACATGAATCAGACATAGTATCCCTAATACTCTTCCATCCTTGCTCATCTGATACTTCATCAACAACAAATTCAAAGCTCTTTTTAGCATATTGGAACAATCCTAATTCCTCGCATAATTCTTGTGTTAAGTACTTACGTAAAAATGAATTGTCTCTTTCAATATATCTAACTTCAAAAATCTTATCTCTTCCATATCTCTTTTCTATATCCTCAAACACCTTAAAACCAACATAATATGGATTTAATCCACCTAAAGCTGGAGCAATTACATCATTATGACGTTTTATAAACTCAAAATGTAAACTTTGTGGTAATTCTAAGCTCTTTAAAATATTATAATGACAATAGCTTGCCCAACCTTCATTCATTATCTTAGTTTCTATTTGCGGAATAAAGTATTGCGTTTCCCTTCTTACTATTTTAAGAATTGATTTCTCCCATTCTTCTAAAGAACCATATTTAATGATAAATCCAATAACATCATCACAAGGCTCAATTGGAGTTTTACTTAAATCTGGCAATTTTATTTCTTCATCCTCATTTAAAGCATCCCTATTTTCAATTTTCCTATTATATTCATCTATTAAATTTGATTTTATCTCCTCATCACTTAACTCTTTAACTCCAACAACTCTTGGAATTTGGTATCTAAGTGCATGAGCAGCATCAAGTATTTTTTCTACCTTAGCATATCCTATACTTGGATCGTTAATATATCCTCTTATTATATCTGCATCTAATTTAAACATCTCTAAAGTATAATAAGCCTTAGTACCTTCTCTAAATAACCTATTATTCTTAAAGAAATCATTATGTCCATAAACATGAGCCATAGTTAATATCTGCAATAATAAGGTATTCTCATTCATTAAATATGCTAAAGATGGATTTGAATTTATAACCATTTCATAAGGTAATCCAGTTAAATTTAATGAATATAATGTTTTACTCTTTTCATATGCCTTACCATAACTCCAATGTGGATACTTTGAAGGCATTCCAACATATGCTTCATAAGCTAACATTTCATTAAATCCAACTATTTCAAATTCCTGAGGATAATAATCAAGCCCAAATTCTGTAGCTTTCTTTTCAATCTTCTCATTCCACTCTTCTAAATCTTTTAATGTGTACTCCATTATTCATCCTCCCTTAACTCCTTGCTAAGCATTAACTTAAGAGCATCCCATAAATTCTTCTTTTCCTTTACAATAACAGAGACAAATTTCTTATCTACTATTTCCTTATTGAATCTATAATACATTGTTGTTGAATAAGTTGATGGTAAAAGTTCAGCATAACCAAACATATTACTTACTTCACAAAGCTTTTTAACTGATTGAATTGCCTTTTCATTATCCTCAGACCAGTTATCTCCATCACTAGCGTATATAGGATATATATTCCATACTTCTGGTGAATACTTTTCTTCAATAAGTTTTAACGCTAAATTTAAACCACTTGATATATATGTTCCTCCTGATTCTGCTTTGTGGAAAAATTCATATTCGTTAACTTCTTTAGCAACTGTTGTATGAGAAATAAATTCAAAAGCAATATTGTTATACTTTCTTTTTATAAAAGTTGATAAAACAAAGAAAAATGATCTTGCTAAATACTTTTTAGTACTATCCATTGAACCTGATACATCCATTATAAAGAGCATAACAGCATTACTTTCTTTCTTAGGCTTTGTTTTTACTCTATAATATCTAATATCATCTTCTCTAAATGGAAATCTTTCTAATTCAGTATCTAATCCTGCTTCTTTTAAAGCTCTTATCTTCCCCTGCTTACGTGCAGTCTTTGCCATAACAGTCTTTTTCTTTGCAAGCCTTGGATTAATTCCATGCTTTTGATATCCTCTTTTTCTACTTGCACTTTCACTAATAATTTCAGAATACTTCTTTTTATCTAAATTAGGTAAATCCAAATCTTCAACTATATAATCCATCAATTCTTCTAACGTAATTTCTGTTTCATATACATCGTCGCCTTCAGAGTTACCTGCACCTTTATTTCCTTTTTTACCACTAGATTCAGCTGAACCTAATTTATCTCCACGTTTTTCTTCACCAGTACCGGTAGCAACACCTTTATTGTTGCTACCAAATACAAATTGATATTCCTTTATTCCTCTAATAGGAATTTTAAACTTTTTATTTTTAGTTTCACCTACTATACTTTCTTCTGAAAGTATATCTCCTAAGTTTTCTTTAATGGATTTCTCTACCAACTGCCTATGTCTTCTTCTATCTTCTATGCTTCTATCATGCTCAACAGGATTTGTTGTATTATCTCTAAATATAGCCATCCTTATCAATCCTTCCACAAATTGTTTGCTGCATATTTAAGAATTACATCACAGCAGTGTTGGCAATATCCATTCCTTTTCATTTCTTCAACCATTGCATTGTATTTTTCTGTTTGTTCTTTATCTCTAACTCTTGATTTAGTAACAATTCTAGATAAATCTTTAACTGATGCTATAAGTTTCTTTTCTATAGCCTCTTTTAATGGTTCATAAGACTTATAATCAATCTTAGATCCATTTCTTACTAAGTAGAACATATATGAAGTAACATCAGCTCTAAATCCCTTGCTTGATGCTTCAGATACTCCTATTTGTTCTTCTATACTTCTCATAAATTCTTCATCAGGATTTAATTCCTCACCTGTTTGTTCATCTTTTATTCTAGTCTTATTCACAAAAGCTTCTGCATTATCTATATAATTATTAAATAAGCTTTCAGCTTGTTCTCTAAATGAATGAATAAATGCCTTTGTAATTTCTTTTTCAAGTATCTTATTATACTCTTTACGTATTGTATCTTGAATAAAGCCTAAATATTTCTTCTTATCATCAGATGAAATATCCATATCTTTAACTGATTTGATAATACTTTCCATTATGCTTAAAGGATTAATACAATCAAACTCTGAATTAGAAAGAGCATTATCAATTGCTTTAATAATAAATCTTGTACTAATTCCCTTCATACCTTCATATGGGCCAGCCTCTTCTCTAAGCTCAACAATATCAACCTTCTTAGTTGTTCCCTTTTCAACTAAATCTTCACCATTATAAATCTTAAGCTTAGTAATAGGATCAACCTTAGCTGATGGTGTTAATCTAGAAAGTATTGCAAACATAGCTGCAACTTCAATAGTATGAGGTGCAATATGTGCACCAAAGTTACTCTTCTTTAAAATCTTTTCATAAATTTTTATTTCTTCTTCAAGCTCTAAACAATAAGGTACTTCTACCTTAACAATTCTGTCTAAGATTGCTTCATTTGTATGGTCTGATTTAAATTTATTCCATTCAGCTTCATTTGAGTGAGCTATTATAAGACCATCAAAATAAATCATTGAACCTTTACCTGGTGATGGTATAGATTTTTCTTGTGTAGCAGTTATTATTGTATGCAAATACTCAACATCATTTTTAAATACTTCGATAAATTCTACTAAACCTCTATTACCAACATTAAATGCACCATTTAATGAGAATATTCTTGGGTCATCTTCTGGATACATATCCATCTTTGAAATATCAACAGAACCAGTTAATATTGATGTATCTTGGTTATTTGGATCAACTGGTGGAACAACACCAATTCCTTTTCTTGATCTTATAGAAAATCCCTTTCTCTCAACTGGGAAATTTTCATATTCACCATTAAACTCATGAAGTAATCTATACTTACAAACTGGACATAAGTCACCTTCTATTTGTGTTCCTAACATTTTATTAAATTCATCTCTTAAATGATTTGGAACTAAATGTAAAGGTTCTTCATGCATAGGGCATCCTTTAATTGAATATATAGGTTCACAATGAACTAATGCACTTTTTAGTGATTCAACTAAAGAAGATTTACCTGCACCAACTGGCCCTACTAAGTATAAAACTTGTCTTGCTTCTTCACCCTTCATAGATGCAGAATGTAAGTAATTTACTATTTTCATTATAACTTTGTCTATTCCAAAGAAATCATCTTTGAAATATCCATATTTTTTAATAGTTTCATTACCATATATCTTTCTTACTCTTGGGTTTTCATCTGCTTTTAATACCTCAACACCTTTACTCATAATAAAATCATATAATCTCTTATGAGAAAGTTTTGCTACGTCTGGGTTTTTCTTCACTATCTCTAAGTAATCTAAAAATGTTCCTTCGAATTTTTCACTATTTCTATTTTCTCTATCTGTAATTATAAAGTCCTTGAAGTCCATAAACTCATCCCTCCCCTTAATTTAATATATTAATGACTTAAATAGTTATATTCCTATTTTTTAAAATTTACATTTCTCTATATTTTATATGTTTAAATTTCATAATTATTATTAAATTTAAGTATTTTTATTATTTTATTTATCTTACATAATAAATAAAAGCTCATGTAAATTTTTTAAATTTACACAAGCTTTTACATCTTTTATTAACTAATTATTTATTTAATAGATTTAATAAATCGCATCCATACTTTTTAAACTTCTTTTCTCCCATTCCCCTTATATCTAAAAGTTCATCTTCATTTTTAGGGTTTTTATTACATAATTCAATTAACGTTGCATCTGAAAAAATAATATATGGTTTTACCCCTTCCTTTATAGCCATTTCTCTTCTCCATCCTCTTAACCTATTAAACAATTCACTATTAATTACCTTTTCTTCACTTTCAGATGTTAATTTTAACATTACCTTCAATTGAGACTTTAAAATTTTATATGACTTCTCATTTAATTTAAGCATTGAATAAGTCCCATCTTTCAAACTTACATATCCATATTCAATTAGAATCTTTATAAAATCTCTTATAAATTTACTACTATAATCCTTCATTATTCCATATGTAGTTAATTCATTTAATTTATCATTTATTATTTTAGGTCCAGTCATCCCGCGAAGGATATCTATTAAAACTGATATTCCATACCTTTCTTTTGTTCTATATACGCAAGATAATACCTTTTGTGCTTCTATTGTATAATCTCTAAGTTCATCATTATTTAAACAATTACTACAATTAGTACAATACTCTCTAACATTTCCTTCACCAAAATACTTTAATATAAAACTTCTTAAGCACTCCTTGCTTTCACAAAAATCTATCATTTTTTGCAACTTTTTAATTTCAATTTCTTTCCTATTTAGTTGGACTGTTGTGTGAATTAAATATTCTAAAGTTCTTATATCTCCCCTATTAAATAACAAGTGACATTCTGATGTTAATCCATCTCTTCCTGCTCTTCCTATTTCTTGATAGTAACTTTCAATATTTTTAGGAATTGTAAAATGAATTATATATCTTACATTTGATTTATCTATTCCCATTCCAAAAGCATTTGTTGCTATCATTACATTTGAATTTTCATTTAAAAATTCATCTTGATAATATTCTTTTTCACTATCTTTTAACCCACCATGATATTTTAATACATTATATCCTAAATCTTTTAAGTAATAATATAAGCCATCAACCTCTTTTCTTGTGGCACAATAAATTATACCTGCCTCATTTTCCTTTTCTCTTATAATATCCTTTACTAACTCAAGCTTATCTTCCTCAATATGTAATTTAATTTCTAAATTTTCTCTATCAAAGCTGCCAATATATATGTATGGATTTCTTAAGCCTAGAAGTTTAATTACATCTTCTCTTACTACTTCAGTTGCTGTTGCAGTAAAAGCTGTTATTATTGGTCTTACTCTTAAACTATTTATAAATTCAGCTATTAAACTATAGCTTTTTCTAAAATCATGTCCCCACATTGATACACAATGTGCTTCATCTATAGCTATTTGACTTATATTGAGAGCTCTTAATTTTCGTTTAAAAAACTCATTTTCTAACTTTTCTGGAGCTATATATAAAAGCTTAACCTCTCCTCTTTTGCAAAGTTCTATTATTTCATCACTTAATTCTAATCTTTGAGTACTATTTATATATCTTGCATTTATACCATTTGAATTTAAATTATCCACTTGATCCTTCATTAAAGAAATTAATGGTGAAATCACTATTGTAATACCTTTAAATAATAAAGCTGGTATTTGATAACAAATAGATTTTCCTCCCCCTGTAGGTAAAATACAAAAACTATCTCTACCTCTTAAAATATTGCTTATAATTTCATATTGACCTTTTCTAAAGGTATTATATCCATAATATTTATTAAGTACTTTAAAAACTTCATTCATTTAACTTCACCAGCTTTCTTAAATATATTAAAATACTATCACTTTTTATTAATACTAACATAAATTTTATTATTTTTAAATTTTCTATTGACATATTTATAAAATAATATTAAAATAATCTTGCTTGCTGAAGTGGCGGAACAGGCAGACGCACAGGACTTAAAATCCTGCGGTAGCGATACCGTACCGGTTCGATTCCGGTCTTCAGCACCAAAAAAGACTGTACTTAAGTACAGTCTTTTATTTTTTATCTATATCTGAAAATTCCATTTCAAATAAATATTCTAATGACGAATCTACAATAAATTCATCATTTTCTTTCTCATTAACAAGCCTTATTGGAAGTGTAATAATTATTTTTGTTCCCTCATTTAATTTACTTATTATATCAATAGTTCCATTATGTAACTCTATTAATCCTTTTACTATAAATAATCCTAAACCACTGCCTTCATTTTGTCTTTTTAACCCCTCATTTACATCTTCTCTTTTAAACTTTTCAAACAAATGTGTCTTAAACTCTTCACTCATTCCCATTCCTTCATCAGATATTTCTATAATTACACTTTCTTCTTTTTTCTTCATATTTACAAATATACGTCTGCCATTCTTGCTAAACTTAATAGAATTAGATAAAAGATTTAATATTACTCGTTCTATTTTTAAAGTATCAATAGCTGTTATTATTTCCTCTTCCTCAGTATCAAAGATTACATCTATATCAAATTTTTTAGCCAAATCTACTATAGCTAATGTTACCTCTTCAACTATATTAACTATATTTTGATTTTTTAATTTCACGTCCATATATCCCATTTCTAATTTACTTACATCAATTAAATTATTTATATATCTTCGTAATCTATTTGAATTTTTCATTATATATGTTAATCGTTCTTGAAAATACTTAACATCAATATTATCTTCCTTTAACTTAATCATCAATAAATTAGTTGCATTTATAATAATATTAAGAGGAGTTCTTAATTCATGTGATATTGTAACTATAAAGTCTGTTTTTATTTTTTCTCTTTCCATAGATTCAAGTAGCAACATTTTGTTTTTTCTTGCTACTTTTTTATTTACGATTGAAATATAAATTAATGAGCATACACCTAAAATAATAATAAATCCAACAAACCATACCACAGCAATCCACTTTTTTGGCAATAGCAAATCATAAGGTTTCTTATTAATATATACTGTATTTTTAGGCAATTTTAATGGATTTATATCATACTTACTCATAGCTTTATAATTAAAAATAGGTATACTAAATGTATCATGTGCTGGAGCTGCAGAAAATATATTACTACCAATTATAAGATTGTCTATAAGTGAACACAGCACCTCTCCTAACTTATAACCATCATTAACAATCCCTCCTATAGCCCCATCGTAAATATACTCTTCAAGCTTAGTGTAAATAGGCATTGAAGTTATTTCTTGCAACTCATCAATTAAACTTTTTGATGATACGACTCCATCGTCTACATCTTTTTTGTATGTTCCACATAAAAATATTGCTGCATTTTCTGGACTGATACCTTCAATTTGTTTCTTTATATCATCCAAATATGCCCCCTGGATAATATGATAATTAAAAGGTACTACTGCAACATCCTTTAAATTTTCAAAATTTTCTTTTACTGTTTTACAAAATATACTTTCATCTAAAAGTAAATAAATATCATTTACTTTGTTACCTGCCGTTAAAATAGTATTTATCATTTCTAAATTATCTTGAATTTCTAATATTCCTTTTATATACTTACTTTCCTCATTAGAAAGAGTTACATAATTATTTACTCCCGCAAAAATGATATTCTTTTCATAAATAAATGACTGATTATCAAACAATTTACTTCTAATTAATTGAAAAGCTTCATCATCCAATGTAACTATGTAATCAATATTACTGTCTTTATACTTTACATTCAAAAAATTTATAAAACTTTCTTCATATCCTTCTTCTTCAAAGCTTTCACTATCTAAAAATTCAGCCTTAACTGTATATCTATCTTTTCCAGCATCCCAAAACCCTTTAGTTATAGAAACCTCCCATTTATTTTTCGGTGAATATGATCCAATTATAAGAATCTTTTTATTATTATCATTTGCATAACATAAAATAGGATTTATAAATATAAAAATAACAGTACTTAAAATTAAAAAAATTAATATTATCTTTTTATACATAGCTTTTACTCCAATTTAATCTATTTGTTTATATACTGTGTATTTTTTCTTAAAAATATGAAAAAAGTTATGGAATCATCAATTCCATAACTTTTGAATTTTATAATAATTTATCTATTTTTAACTCTTCACTATCCTTATTTATAGCTCCAATATAATACTCTATTCCCTTACTTACGGCACCAAAATCCCCATGACCATCTGAACCAGCTGTTATTAATAAATCATTGTTTTCACAAAACTCAACACAGGTTTCTGTCATTAATTCTGAATTTGCTGGATAATAGCACTCTACTCCATCAATTCCTAATCCTTTTAATATTTCTAACTTTTCTAATATTTCTTCTTTGCTTTTATTGCTATAATAATTGCAAGGATGAGCTAAAACCACATATCCTCCAGCCTCATGAGTTATATTACAAACTTCCTCAACACTTGGAAATGCAAATTTTTCATGTCCACATTCATATTTTCCATAAAGCCTCATTCCGTCAAATAATCCTTCTGTCACCTTTCTATCATGAAGATAGTGTATTCCCTTCCAACCACCTTTTCTTCTTTCATATTCATAAGAATTATAATCATCTAATGATATATTTTCATAATCTTTTTCCATTCTTCTTATAAGTTCTACACTTGTTTCTAATAATTGTTCCTTTGCCTTATCAACTAATTTAAAGAAATTTTCATTATCCTCAAATTTATATGCTAATAAATGAACTAAATGTCCTTCAAATATTGAATCTATTTCTACTCCTCTTATAGCAATGATTCCTGCTTTTTCAGCTTCTTTTTTTAATTCTTCATAAGAATCTAATACATCATGATCTGTTATTGCTATAATACCTAAATTTTTCTTTTTAGCTTCTTCTACGACTTCTTTAGGAGACATAGTTCCATCTGAATAATATGTATGTATATGTAAGTCAACTAACATTTTCTCTTCTCCTTAATGTAAATTAATTTTTTCTTTTACTATTTTACATCAATTCTTAAAACTTTTCACATCTATTTTTTACTATTATTTTCATTTCCTTCTGCATATTATAGCATTTTTTTGTTTTCATTCTTATAAATTTGGGGTATAATAACCAATAGAGAATAAATTGATATACATATTTGTTAATTTTATAACACTGAATGTTTTTTTATTTCTCTTATAAAAAATTGAAATATACGGAGGTATTGCCATGTTAGTTTCAGCTAAAGAAATGTTAAACAAAGCAAGAG
Source organism: Clostridium saudiense (assembly GCF_000577815.1). Classification (GTDB taxonomy): domain Bacteria; phylum Bacillota; class Clostridia; order Clostridiales; family Clostridiaceae; genus Clostridium; species Clostridium saudiense. The sequence goes on from NZ_CBYM010000015.1 coordinate 56,674, forward strand.
AAGGAAAATATGCTGTTGGTCAATTCAACATCAACAACTTAGAATGGACAAAAGCTGTTCTATTAACTGCTCAAGAAAACAACTCACCAGTAATCTTAGGAGTATCTGAAGGTGCTGGAAAATATATGTGTGGATACAAAACTATCGTTGGAATGGTTAACGGTATGTTAGAAGAGTTAAACATCACTGTACCAGTTGCTCTACACTTAGACCACGGTAGCTACGAAGGATGCTACAAAGCTATGGAAGCTGGATTCTCATCAGTTATGTTTGATGGATCTCACTACCCAATAGCTGAAAACATCGAAAAGACTACTGAATTAGTTAAAGTTACTGCTGAAAGAGGATTATCTTTAGAAGCAGAAGTTGGATCAATCGGTGGAGAAGAAGACGGAGTTGTTGGTAAAGGTGAAGTTGCTGATGCTCAAGAATGTAAATCAATTGCTGATTTAGGAGTTACTATGTTAGCTGCTGGTATCGGAAACATTCACGGAAAATACCCAGCAAACTGGCAAGGACTTGCTTTCGACGCTTTAGAAGAAATCAATACAGCTTGTGGAAACATGCCATTAGTATTACACGGTGGAACTGGAATCCCAGAAGATATGATCAAGAAAGCTATATCTTTAGGAGTTTCTAAGATCAACGTTAACACTGAATGTCAATTAGCATTCCAAGAAGCTACAAGAGCTTACATCGAAGCTGGAAAAGACTTAGAAGGAAAAGGATTTGACCCAAGAAAATTATTAAATCCTGGATTCGAAGCTATCAAAGCTACAGTTAAAGAAAAAATGGAATTATTCGGATCAATAAACAAAGCTTAATTCCTTTTAATATAAAAAGAGCACTTTTGTGCTCTTTTTATTTTATCTTTTAAAATAATATTCTATATCGCCATATTCCTTAATTTTTTTAGCATCTATTTTTGATATTTCTTCTAATAGATATTCATTTATTAATTTAATATTATTTTCATAGTTACTATTATCAAGCTGTTTCTTAATCATACCTATAGAATTTTTTTGTGCTATATAAAAAGATAAAGTTGAAATTAATATAGCTTGTACAATTTCACTTTTATTATTACATATTCCAATGCTACTAGCTATCATACCTGTATAAACATTATCTATAAATTCTTCATCTGTAAAATATTTATTTTTATTCTTTATATAAAATTCATTGTATCCATCAGTTATATAATATTTTTCACCTTCAATAATTAAAACACAATTATTTCTTTTGGCAAATCCTCTATAATTAAAGTTAATATTTTCTTCTTTATTTTGAAGTGCTATTAGTGTATTTATTTCTTCCTTAGTTCCCTTTATTACATTAATATTGTACCTATTAATTAAACTAAATGCTAAATTTCTTTTGTGAATTATTGAATCTATTCCTTTGGCTTCTAATAATACTACCTCTTTTTTATTCATGGATATTAATTGTTTTTCTATATCCATAATATTTTCATCTTTTATTTCATCTAAAAAAATTAGTAATGTATTTACTAGACTACTATCATCATTACTTTCATCCAATTTAGATTTTACTTTTCCATTGTAGTATATAATTCCTCTACTTAAATCTTTTAATCTCTCAATACTAGAGCAACAATATACTCGAGGCAGTTTTTTCTTTTGCAAGTCTAAAACATAATTAATAGACTCCCCACTAAGCCTCATAAATTTTTCCTCACTTTATTATCCAATAGTGCAGTTTTGCCTAATAACATCTTATTCGACAAAATCTACTTTGTGCATCATAGTAGCTGGAAAAAATAAAGGGATTATCTCCAGGAATTAATATAATTTTCGTTAAGAATTTATATTATTCTCTCCAGAAAATTACCTAAAGCTTCGAATGTCGTTTTACTCCCTCAGCTTTTTAACGGTAATTTTCTTACGAGAATAATTAAATTCTAAAACTCAATTATAATATTCCTTACAATAATCCCTTCATTTTTTTCTTTATTACTAGATGTACTTCCTTAACCCCAATTTAATTTGGATTAGTTAATGTTTTTGGTAGAAGTAGTGGCAAGTTAGTTATTGATATTATTTAGTTTTCTATATTTATACATAAAAAAGAAATATTATATTAAAGAGAATATTGAAATTGAGCCGTAGAATTTAATAATTTACGGATAAAAATTTGCGTAAAAAAGATTATACTGTTTGAGCCTATAGGCGAGTTTTTAATCTTCAGCAAATTTTTAGGAGTAAATTATATAAATTTAAAGCTAGATTTCACTAATTCCCAGAAAGATAATATTTCTTTTTTTCGTTATTACACAGGATAACTAAACTACCACACAATAGCTCTATTCTTCGCCGAATACCTTTTTACGAAGTTCAAGTCCTGCTTTTGTTATTGCAACTCCCCCCATTGCTGTTTCTCTTAGAGATGATGGAAGACTTTTTCCTACCTTGTACATAGCTGAAACTGTATCATCAAATGGGATTTTACTTTCTACTCCAGCCATAACCATATCAGCTGTACAAAGTGCACTTATTGCACCTGCTGCATTTCTCTTTGCACAAGGAATTTCAACTAAACCTGCAACTGGATCACAAACTAATCCTAAAATATTCTTAATAACTATAGCCGCTGCATCTAAGCTCATTTTAGGTGTTCCACCCATCATTTCTACTACAGCTGCTGCTCCCATAGCTGCTGCTGAACCACATTCAGCTTGACATCCACCTTCTGCACCAGAAAGTGTAGCATTCATTCCAATTATCATTCCTACAGCTGCTGATGCAAATAAAGCATCTATAAGCTCTTCATCAGTTTTAGCAAGTTTTTCTCCTGCTGATAAAATTACTGCTGGTAAAATTCCGCATGAGCCAGCCGTTGGACATGCTACTATTCTTCCCATTGCTGCATTTACTTCAGATGAAGATAACGCCATTGCCATTGCTTTTACTGTAACATCTCCAGTTAACGTATTTCCTTTTTCTAAATATTTTTGAACTCTATATCCATCTCCACCAATAAGACCACTTAAGGAATTAACTTTCTTTTCTCTTCCTTCTGTAGCTCCTTCTTTCATAACTTTAAGGTTTTTAGCCATCTTTTCATATACTTCTTCTCTAGATAGCTCTTTATCTCTCATTTCTATTCTTATAGCATATTCGCTTAATGATATATTTTCTTCTTCACAAATCTTTAATAATTCTTCTCCTGATCTTGCTAGCATATTATTCACCGTCCTTAATTGGATTAATCATTATTACTTTATTTATTCCTTCTATTGCCTTAAGATTTCCTATAATTTCAGATGTAACTTCATGATCAACTTCAAATACCATAGTTGCATCCTTACCTTTTTGATTTCTAAAAACTTTCATAAAAGCAATATTTATATCATTATCATAAAGAATTGATGTTACCTTAGATACTACTCCTGGAACATCTTTATTAGAAACAATTATTGTTGGATAAGCTCCAGTAAAATTAACTGTATTTCTATTAACAGATGTAACTTCTATACTTCCTCCACCAATTGAAGATCCAATTAATTCATAAGTTCCTTCTTTTCCTTTAATAACAAACTCAACTGTATTTGGATGTACATCTCCTAAATCAGCTTCTTTAAAATGTATTTTAAGTCCCATTTCTTTAGCTATATCTAACGAATCCCTAAGTCTTAAATCACTTGGTTCCATTCCTAAAATTCCAGCTACTAATGCTCTATCAGTCCCATGCCCTTTATATGTCTTAGCAAATGAACCATGTAAATAAAATGTTACTTCTTCAATATCTCCTCCAGCAACTGCTCTAGCTACTTTCCCTAATCTTGCTGCTCCTGCTGTATGAGAAGAAGATGGACCAACCATTACAGGCCCTAATATATCAAAAACTCCTACGCTCTTCATATGTTACCTCCATTTATTATGTAGTTTTACTAGTTGTTAGTTTTGAGTTAATAGTTAAGAGTTTAGGGCTAAACTCCTAAAGGAGTTTCTTATATTTTTCTAAATTCAACTCCGTTGAATTTATTCCCTAACTATTAACTATTAACTATTAACTATTAACTATTAACTATTAACTATTAACTATTCTTAGTATTTGTAAAAAATGCTTCCTCCAATAAATTCTCTTAATATAGAATTTGGTGGTACTATATTTTTATCAACCTCTCTAAAGAATCCTAAAAATTCTTTTAATCTTTTGGCCTCTTCATAAACAATACTATCTTCTTTAATTTTTTCAAGCTCTTGAAGTGCATATTTCTTTAAAACACACAACTCATATACTAAAGTTGAATTAAACATTACATCTGCTTCTTCTTGGTAAACAAAAATATTCTTTTGCTCTCCTCTTTTAATCTTATGCCACATCTTCAACGTATCTTCTGCTCCATGACCTCTAGATAATTGATCTCTAACTATTCTTCTTACTCTTCTTACATCTGTTGTTGTAATCCTATTATGATTATCTAAATTTAATTGAGTTAGAGCAGAAATATAAATTTTAAACTTATATTTTTCATCAATATGTGACGTTAATGTTGGATTTAAAGCATGAATTCCTTCCACTATAATAACTCCATTTTTAGGAAGTTTCATCTTTTTACCTACCCATTCTCTTTCACCTTTTATAAAGTTAAACTCTGGTATTTCAACTTCTTCACCTTGTAAAAGTAAGTTTAAATGCTTATTAAATAACTCTGTATCTACTGACTCTATTGTTTCAAAATCATATTCACCATTTTCATCTATTGGTGTTTGATCTCTGTTTACAAAATAATCGTCTAAAGAAATAGGAACTGGAATTACCCCATTTACCCTTAATTGAATTCCTAGCCTATTTGCAAAAGTTGTTTTACCTGAAGAACTTGGCCCTGCTATTAAGACTAATTTAATATCTTCTTTTGAACAAATTTTATCTGCAATTTCTGCAATTTTCTTTTCATGAAGCGCTTCTGATATCATTATTAAATTTACTAATTCACCTTGATCAATTTTTTTATTTAATGCACCAACGTTACCAACACCTAAAATATCTAGCCATTTTTCAGTCTCTCTAAATATACTACTCATTTTTCTTTGCTCAACAAATTCTGCTAAAGTAAACTTTTCATAATCATTTGGTCTTCTTAGTATAAATCCATTATCATAATACATTAAATCAAAAACTTTTATATCACTAGTTCTTTCAGTCATAGGCCCATAAAAATAATCATATCTTCCATCTAACTCATATAACTTAACTTCTTTAAAATCTACTTGTTCAAGTAAAAGAACCTTATCATACATATTATAAGAGTTAAAAATATCTATTGCCTTCTCTTTAGTAACTTTTATCTTATTTATAGGTAAATCTCTATCTATTAATTCTTGCATTTTATCTTTTATATCTTTTACATCTTTCTCATTCAAAGGTTCATCTTTAAAAATCTCTCCAAAAATCCCCCTGCCAACACTATGTTCAATTGTAATTTTAGATTTCGGGAATAAATCTAAAGTTGCCTTTATAAATATAAATTGCAATGTTTTAGTATATTTTTTTTCTATTTCTTCATTAGCCCTTACTTGTAAATTAATGTCTTTTTTCATACCTAATCCACCCTTCTAAACCATTATAATATCATTACTTAATTAAAAATCCATATTATAAAATTTAGTTAGAACCTTTATCCTTAAGTGAGATTCTAAATTTTAATTTAGTTAATTTAACTTACTCAACTACTGAAGTAAGTAAAGTTTTCATCTATTAGTTTTTTAATTAAAGTCTATATACTCTTATTATATACTGCTAAAAAAAATATTCTATTATTTTTATATATAAACTCCTTTTTATTTTTAAATTCTAACTTTATTAAAGAATAAAAGCATTTTATTTACAAATACTTTAATTAGAGGTGATTTTACTATGTTCATTGTCCTAATTAGAACAATTTTTTTATATTTTTTAGTAATACTTGTAATGAGATTAATGGGTAAAAGGCAAATTGGAGAACTACAGCCATATGAATTTGTAATAACAATAATGATATCAGACCTTGCAGCTTTACCTATGCAAGATACTAGATTACCTTTAATTCTTGGAATTATTCCAATTTTAACTTTGTTATTTATAAAAACAATATTAACTCAATTGCAGTTAAAAAGTCAGTTTACTAGAAAAATACTAGAAGGTGAACCTTGCATTTTAGTTTGTAAAGGTAAAATAAATTATCAAGCTTTAAAAAGACAACAAATTAATTTAGATGAGCTTATGGAAGAATTACGATTAGCAGGTTATTTTGATTTAAACGAAATTCAATATGCTATTTTAGAAAATAATGGTCAACTATCTTTTTTAACTTCTCAAAGCAGTTCTTCTGGCGGAGGTGGATGTAATACTTCTTGCAGTACTAATACTCAGCCATTATCATCTGGAAGCCAAAATAGTTCATCTGCCCAAAGTAGTTCTAGTAATTCTCCAAACTCTAATAGCAATACTTCTGGAAGCGAAAGTTCTTCTAAAAACAATAAAAAAAGTAATCCTACTAATTCTAGCGGAACTAGTAGTTCACAATCTTCCGGAAGTTCAAGTAATTCTGGAAACAGTAGTGCTACTCAACCACCTAGTTTACCTATAATTTATGTATTAGATGGTCATGTTAATAAAAACGCTTTAACAACTAGTGGTAAAAATAAGGTATGGATCGAGCAGGAATTAAAAAAACGTCATATAGATTCAATTAAAGATGTATTAATAGCTATGATTGATACTCAAGGAAAATTTTATTATCAACTTTATGATAAAAATGAAAAAGAGAAAGGAGCTAAAAAATGAAAAACTCATTATTTTCTATTTTTCTCTTTATAATATTATTAGGATTTTTAACCTATACAGATATTAGCTTTAAAAACCTTTGTTCAGAAGTAATAGATATGTGTGAAGAAATGGAAACTACTATGAAATCATCATCAAAAGAAGAAAATTTTAAAAATGCAATGGATATATATGATTTAATCCAAGATAAAGGTAAATTTGCTGCTATATATATAAACCATGTCGATTATGATGTAATGTTAAATGAAGCATTAAAATTAACTGTATATATTGAAAATGATGATCCTAGTGAAAGTGAAGCTTCTCTTCACCTCTTAAAGTCTAGCACAGAACATATGAAAAAATTACAAGTTCCAAATATAGAAAACATATTTTAACTAATAATTAGAAGGTATTCTCTATTTACCTTCTAATTTTTTCGCTTAGCAATATCTTAAATCATATAAATTAACTCTTTAAGCAATATCCATATATATTAATATTCATGAATATTCTCGGCATATAAATCATATTATTCTTATTATATTTATGCATAATTCTTTCTTATTTTCATGCATAAATATATTTTTTATGCAAATTTAAAAATAACCATTGCATAATTATACATAGATGTGTATAATTATAAACATCAAGTTTATACCCATTCAATGGATTTAAATACAATGATTGGTTTATAGTAAATGATAACTATTAACTAAATTAAAGGGGGCTTTTATATATGAAAAAATTTAATAAAGTTGTTTTAGCTTATTCAGGAGGGCTTGACACATCAATAATAATATCTTGGCTTAAAGAAACTTATGGTTGTGAAGTTATAGCAGTTGTTGGTAATGTGGGACAAGCAGATGAGCTAGAAGGACTAGAAGAAAAAGCATTAAAAACTGGGGCATCAAAAATATATATTGAAGATTTAACAAAGGAATTTGTTTACGATTATATCTTCCCTACACTTCAAGCTGGGGCAGTGTATGAAGGAAAATATTTATTAGGAACTTCTTTTGCTAGACCTTTAATTGGAAAGAGACTTGTAGAAATTGCAGAAAAGGAAGGTGCAGATGCAATTTGTCACGGTTGTACAGGAAAAGGAAATGATCAAGTTCGTTTTGAACTTGCAGTTAAAAACTTTGCCCCTGAAATGCCAATTATAGCACCTTGGAGAATTTGGGATATAAAATCTCGTGAAGAAGAGATTCAATATGCTTTAGATAGAGAAATTCCAATAAAAATTACTTACGAAACTAATTATAGTAAAGATAAAAACCTGTGGCATTTAAGCCATGAAGGTTTAGATTTAGAATTTCCTGAAAATGAACCTAAATATGATAAGATTTTAGAAATGTGTAACACCATAGAATCTGCACCTGATAAAGCAACTTATATTACTTTAACTTTTGAAAAGGGCATTCCCGTTGCACTTAATGGTATAAAAATGGATGGTGTTTCATTAATAGAAGAATTAAATAAAATCGGTGGAGAAAATGCTATAGGTATTATGGATATGGTAGAAAATAGGCTTGTTGGTATGAAATCAAGAGGTGTTTACGAAACTCCAGGTGGAACTATTCTTTACAAAGCACATGCTGACTTAGAAGAACTTTGCTTAGATAAAGCTACTCACCACTTTAAACAATCAATTGCATTAAAATTTGCAGATTTAGTTTACAATGGCGAATGGTTTACTCCACTAAGAGAAAGTCTTTCAGCTTTTGTTTCTAAAACTCAAGAAACAGTTACTGGTGATGTTAAGCTTAAACTATATAAAGGCAATATTGTTAATGCCGGAATGAACTCTCCTTATTCATTATACAGCGAAGAATATGCTACTTTCGGTGAAGATGGCGTATACAATCAAAAAGACTCTGAAGGATTTATAAATCTTTATGGTTTACCAACAGTTGTAAATTCAAAGATGAAAGATTCTTTAAAGAAGAAGGATAAATAAAATGAAGCTTTGGGGTGGAAGATTTACAGAGGGAGTTAATGAGTTAGTTAATACCTTTAACTCCTCTATTTCAATTGATTCAAGAATGTATAAGGAAGATATCGAGGGTAGTCTTGCTCACGTTAAAATGTTAGGTAAGCAAGGAATTATTCCTCTTAAGGATAGTGAAAAAATAATTGAAGGCTTAAAAGAAATATTAATTAGAATTGATAATGGAACTATACAAATAGATAATGATTCAGAAGATATTCATAGCTTTATTGAAAGTATTTTAACCTATTATATTGGTGATGAAGGTAAAAAGCTTCATACTGGTAGAAGTAGAAATGACCAAGTTACTTTGGATACAAAACTATATTTAAAGAAATATTTAAAAACAATTATTGATGAAGTATTAAATCTTCATACTACACTGTTAGAAAAGGCAAAAAAAAATATAAATACAATAATGCCTGGTTATACTCATATGCAGAAAGCTCAGCCAATTACATTTGCACATCATTTATTGGCATATTGCGAAATGTTTAAAAGAGATATAGGCAGACTTTTTGACTGCTATAAGAGACTTGATGAAATGCCTCTTGGAAGTGGAGCTTTAGCAACCTCTACATACCCTATTGACAGGGAGTTTGTAGCATCACAGCTTGGCTTTTCTAAAATCACTCTTAACAGTTTAGACTCTGTTTCTGATAGAGATTATGCAATTGAATCTCTTTCTGCACTTTCATTAATAATGATGCACCTATCAAGGTTTTCTGAAGAAATTATACTTTGGTGCACTGGTGAATTTAATTTTATAGAGCTAGATGATGGTTATAGTACTGGAAGCAGTATAATGCCTCAAAAGAAAAATCCTGATGTTGCAGAATTAGTTAGAGGTAAGTGTCCTAGGGTTTATGGTGATTTAATGACATTACTTACTGTAATGAAAGGAATCCCCCTTGCATATAACAAAGATATGCAAGAAGATAAAGAAGCTTTATTTGATGGCTTAGATACTGCTCTTCTTTCACTTCAAACATTTAATGGAATGATAAAAACTATGAAGGTAAAAAAGGATAATATGAAAAAATCAGCTTCTGGTGGATTTACTAATGCTACTGATGTTGCAGATTATCTTGTTAAAAAAGGAATGGCATTTAGAAGTGCTCATGAAGTTGTTGGTAGAATAGTCCTTTATTGCATTGATAAAGATATTGCTATAGATGATTTAACTCTAAAAGAATTTAAAGAATTTTCTCCTATTTTTGAAGAAGATATATATAAAGCAATTGATTTATTAACTTGTGTTGAAGAAAGAAGTGTCATTGGGGGCCCTAGTTCTTCATCAGTAAAAATGCAAATTGAATTTTTAGAAAAATTTATTAAAACAAATAAGGAGAATTTATCATGTTTAAAGTAGGAATAATTGGGGCCACAGGATATGTTGGAGTTGAATTATTAAGGCTTTTACTTAATCATGATGATGTTATAGTTACAGCTATCTCCTCTTCTACTTTTAAAGATGAGGAGATAAGCTCTGTATACAGAAGCTTTTTTAATAAAACAACTTTGATATGTGAAGATAAAAGTGAAGTTATCAATAAATGTGATGTAATATTTACTGCTCTTCCTCATGGTTTAAGTGAAGAAATTGCAGCAGAAGCAATAAGCAAAAATAAGAAGGTAATAGATTTAGGGGCTGATTTTAGATTAAATTCTGAAGAATCTTATGAAGAATGGTATGGAAAGAAATTTGCTTGCAAATCTCTTCATCCTCAAAGCATTTATGGATTACCAGAATTTAATGGTTCTAAAATCAAAGAATATAATATAGTTGCTAATCCAGGTTGTTATCCAACAAGTATTTCACTTGGACTTATGCCACTACTAAAAAATAATTTAATTAATACTACAAATATAATTTGTGATTCAAAATCTGGAATTACTGGAGCTGGAAGAGGTCTTTCACTAAAGACGCATTTTGCAGAAGCAAATGAAAATTTTACAGCTTATGGAATTGGAAGTCATAGACATACTCCTGAAATAGAAGAAACATTGTCCTATATGGCAAATGAATGTGTAGAAGTAACATTTACACCTCATCTATTACCAATCAATCGCGGAATATTATCTACAATTTACTGCGAAACTAAAGATAATCTTACCTTAGAAAAAATCCATGAAATATATACGAAACAATACGAAAATGAAGAATTTGTACATGTATTACCATTAGGTAACACTGCCGAGATAAAACATGTAAAATATACTAACAACTGTCATATATCTCTTCATCAAAATTATAGAAAAGATAAGTTAATTATAGTTAGTGTTATCGACAATATGGTTAAAGGAGCTGCTGGACAAGCTATTCAAAATATGAATATTATATTAGGTTTACCTCAAAATACTGGACTTAAACTAATAGCTCCAAGCTTTTAATTAAAGGATGTGTAATTTTATGATTAATATAGATGAAAATTTAACTGTAACTTCTCCTGTTGGTTTCAAAGCTTCAGGAATTCATTGTGGATTAAAAAAAAGTTTATTAAAAAAAGATTTAGCTTTAATATACTCTGATGTTGTTGCTACTTCTTGTGGAGTATATACCAAAAATAAAGTTAAGGGTGCTCCTCTTACTATAACCAAGCAGCACTTAGTTAATAAAAAGGCTCAAGCAATAATAGTTAATAGTGGAAATGCCAACACTTGTAATGGTGATGATGGCTTAGCTAAAGCAAAAAAAATGGCTACTCTTTGTGCTAAAGAATTAAGTATAAAAAATGATGATGTTCTTGTTGCTTCTACTGGTGTAATCGGTGTTCCTTTGAATATAGATGCAATAAAAGATGGAATTCCTCAACTAGTTGGAAGTTTATCATCTAATATTGAATCTGCTAAAAATGCATCTATGGCTATTATGACTACAGATACTATTGAAAAGCAAGCAGGAGTAGAAATTGAGCTTAATGGTAAAAAAGTTACTATAGCTGCAATGGCTAAAGGATCTGGAATGATTCATCCAAACATGGCTACTATGCTTTCTTTTATAACAACAGACCTTTCTATATCCCCTTCTCTACTTAAAGAAGCCTTAAAACAAAGTGTTAATGTTTCTTACAATAGAATAAGTGTTGATGGTGATTCCAGCACTAATGATATGGTGTTAATTATGGCAAATGGTCTTGCCCATAATGAAACTATAACTGAAAAAAATGATGATTATAATTTATTTTTAGAAGCATTAACAGCTTTAAATATTTATATATCAAAGAAAATAGCCAAGGATGGTGAAGGTGCCACCAAACTTATAGAATGTACTGTAAAAAATGCATTATCAATAGAAGATGCAGAAACTCTTTCTAAAAGTGTAGTTACGTCAAGCCTTGTTAAAGCAGCTATGTTTGGTAGTGATGCTAACTGGGGAAGAATTCTTTGTGCTTTAGGATACTCTAATATAGATTTCGATCCTGAAAAAGTAGATGTTTCTTTTGCTAGTGAAACTGGAACAATATTAGTTTGTAAAGCTGGTTCTCCAGTAAACTTTGATGAAAAAAAAGCAAAGGAAATTCTATTACAAAATGAAGTCAAAATTTTAGTTAATATGAATTTAGGCTCTTCTGAAGTAACAACTTGGGGCTGTGATTTAACTTATGATTACGTAAAAATAAACGGGGATTACCGTAGTTAAGAATACTTTATTATGTTTTAGAGTTAAATTTTATTAATGATTTAACTCCTGAATGACACAGTAAATTTAGATAATTTCTAAAAACGAATATCTAGGAGGGAAAGTAATTGAATTACACTCAACATGCAAATATATTAGTTCAAGCATTACCTTATATTCAAGAATACTATGGTAAAACCATTGTCATAAAGTATGGCGGAAATGCTATGATTAACGATAATCTTACTCAAACTGTAATTAATGATATTATCTTAATGAAATGTATTGGTATTAATCCAATAATAGTTCATGGTGGAGGCCCTGATATTAGTAATACATTAACTAAAATGAATCACGAAAGTAAATTTATAAATGGATTAAGATATACTGACGAAACTACAATAAACGTTGCTCAAATGGTTTTAGCTGGAAAGGTTAATAAGGATTTAGTAAAACTTATAGAAAAAGATGGTGGAAAAGCTATTGGTTTATCTGGAATTGATGGTTCATTGATTAAAGCTAAAAAATTAAAAATCGGAGTTGATTTGGGATATGTTGGCGAAATAACTTCTGTAAATACAGAACTTTTATATTTAGCTATGAACTCTGGCTTTATCCCTGTAGTTTCTTCTATCGCTATTGGTGAAAATGATAATAATAGCTATAACATTAATGCAGATACTTGTGCTTCTAAGATCGCATCTGCATTAAAAGCTGAAAAATTAATTTTACTAACCGATGTTCCTGGTGTAATGACTGACCCTAGTGATTCATCCACTTTAATTTCAACATTAAGATTACATCAAATTCCTAAATTAACTGTAGATAAAGTAATTAATGGTGGTATGATTCCTAAAATAAGCTGCTGTGTTGAATCTGTTCGAATGGGAGTTAAAAAAGCCCATATAATCGATGGAAGAATCGAGCACTCCCTACTACTTGAACTTTTATCCGAAAAAGGAATTGGAACGGAAATTTATTAAAAAGGAGGAAGTAAAATTGACATTGCTTGAACAACAAAAAGAATACTTGATGAATACTTATGCAACACTTCCAATTGAAATATCACATGGTGAAGGTTCATATTTATATGACATTAATGATAAAAAATATATAGATTTTACTAGTGGAATTGGTGTTAATTCCTTAGGATATAATAACGCCCTCTGGAAAGAAGCAATTACTTCTCAATTAAATTCTTTCCAACATCTATCTAATATTTTTTCAAATGGTTCTACAATTGCTTTAGCTAAAAAACTTACTGAACTTTCTGGAATGAGTAAGGCTTTCTTTGCTAACTCTGGTGCTGAAGCAAATGAATGTGCTATTAAACTTGCTAGAAAATATAGCTTTAACAAATATGGACAAGGTAGAGGTACTATTCTTTCACTAAAGCAATCCTTTCATGGAAGAACTTTAGCTACATTAACTGCTACTGGCCAAGATAAATTCCATAATTACTTCTTCCCTTTTCCAGAAGGATTTGACTATGTAATTGCAAATTCAATATCTGACTTAAAAGAAAAACTTACTTCAGATGTTTGCGCAATAATGATGGAAGCTATTCAAGGAGAAGGTGGAGTTCATCCTTTAGATAAAGATTTTATTTTAGAAGCTTGTAAATTAGCTAAGGATAATGATGTATTAGTTATATTCGATGAGGTTCAATGCGGTATTGCAAGAACAGGTAATTTATTTGGATATAATAGCTTTAATATTACTCCAGATATAGTTACTTGTGCAAAGGGACTTGGAGCTGGACTTCCTATAGGTGCTGTTTTATGTAATGAAAATCTTTCAACTACCTTTGTGCCTGGAGATCATGGTTCTACTTTTGGTGGTAATCCAGTAGTTTGTGCAGGTGGATTATCTGTTTTAAATCAGCTTTGCAACACAGACTCCTACAATGAAATTATATATAAAGGCGAATATATAAAACAATCTATTTTAAATGAAAATATTAAAATTGTTAAAGATGTTAGAGGCTTAGGGTTAATGCTTGGTATCGAAATTTATGGTGATTCTTCTATTATTCAAAATAAGGCACTTGAAAAAGGACTACTTGTATTAACTGCCGGTAAAAATGTAATTAGACTATTACCACCACTAAACATCACTATGGAAGATGTAAAAACTGGAGTAGACACGCTAGTATCAGTTTTGAGTTAATAGTTTTTAGTTAATAATATTTTTCAAATTCAGCCAATTTGAATTTATTCCTTAACTATTAACCATAATTCTTAACTACTAACTCTTAACTATAAAAAAGGGGGCATTTTTTATGAATAAAGACTTATTACGTATGGATAATCTTTCTAAAGAGGAAATTTTAGATATATTAAATCTTGCTGATCAATTAAAATATGAAAGAAAACATGGTATCGACCATCCTTTACTTAAAGGTAAATCATTAGGTATGATTTTCGAAAAAGCTTCAACTCGTACAAGAGTGTCTTTTGAAGTTGGAATGTATCAACTTGGTGGGCATCCTCTATTTTTAAGCTCAAAGGATCTTCAAATAGGTCGTGGGGAACCTATTCAAGATACAGCCAGAGTTTTATCTAGATATTTAGATGGAATTATGATTAGAACTTTTTCACAGAAAGGAATTGAAACTTTAGCTGAGTGTTCTTCTATTCCAATAATTAATGGATTAACAGATGAAGAACATCCATGTCAAGTATTGGCGGATTTAATGACTATTAGGGAGAAAAAGCTTATATTAGAAGGTTTAAAAGTTGCTTACATCGGTGATGGAAATAACATGTGTAACTCTTTGATAGTAGGTTGCTTAACCATTGGAATGCACTTATCAATAGCAAATCCAATAGGATATAAACCTCCACAATATTATACAGATAAGGGTCTAGAGTTAGCAAAAGAAAACAATGTTTCTTTTATAATGACAGAAAATCCTGAAGATGCTGTAGTTGATGCTGATGTTATAATTACTGATGTTTGGGCTAGTATGGGACAAGAAGATGAAGCTAAAAAAAGACAAATTGCATTTAAAGGCTATCAAGTAAATAGTGATTTAATGAAACTTGCTAAAGCTGATGCAATAGTTCTTCACTGCCTTCCTGCTCATAGAGAAGAAGAAATTACTGAAGATGTTCTTGAAGCTAATTCTGATGTTATATTTGAAGAAGCTGAAAACAGACTTCATGCACAAAAAGCAGTTTTAGTAAAATTATTATCATAAAAGGCAGGACTATTAAGTCCCGCCTTTTATTTTTCTATGTAATTTATGACATGTTTAATTATCATATTGATACTTCCATCACCATTACGTTGAATTTCAAACTTAGAATCATCATGGTAAGCTTCTTCATTTATATATAAATCAATATCCTTATCAATCTTAAGTCTTACTCTCTTAAGTTTCTTTTCTACCCATGCCTTATCTACAGACACTTCATTTTCTAATCCATTGCCCTTCATAAATATTTCAAAATCCTGTTTTTGAGTAGGATTATCTTTAAATAATTCTTTAGAAACTTCTTCTATGTTAATAGAATCCTCTTCTTTAAGCTTACTTTTTATTGTTGTTCTTATTTTCTCTGCTTGTTCAGCATTTTCACTAACATTACTTCTAGTCCAAGCTTCTGAAGCTTTTAAGAATGTCTTTGTCATATCTCTTTTATTTGCTACAATGCTACATCCTAAAAAACTATTCATAAAATAATTTGCACCATATTCATCATCATCATTAGACTTCTTTTGCTTATCAATAACATATAAATCAAATACGTTATCTTCTCTTATTGGTTTAATAAATGCTGCTTTTTGAATTCTTTGACTACTTGCTGGAAGACCAGCTGCTTGAGGTACTATTCCTATCCCTATCTTGTCATTAACAAATTCAACTGAATGAGTAAAATTCTTTACGTAATCCATCTTTAGTATCCCTATCATAGGTCCAACATCTGTAACTAATGAAACTATTATTAAATCACATGATGGAATATTAACATTCCCCTTCATTATCAAAAATAATTGTCTTGCAAGCTCCTTAGATAATCCTAAAATATCTGAATCTACACCATTCAAATAATCCTGTACTATTTCTTTAACTATGTTTCTTTCAGAATTAAATACTGCTGTTTTTAACTCTTCATCTTTTAAACACTTTTCAATATGCTTATGTAAAAATTTATAAATATCTTCGGTTAGTTCTAATGTATATTCATTTAATACTGGTTCTGATGAATTATTATCAAGAATATGTATTACTGCTTCCTGAATATTTATATCATTAATATATTCCAAAATATCACCTCTAAAAATATACTACAATCAATTTTTTCTTTCAAAATATTATATCATTAAACTTCATCTTATTTATTTAAAAAATTGTTTTTACCATATTCTATACTATACTTTTTAAATAAATTTACAGATGGTGTTAAATATCTATTTTTTAATGTTGCTAAATATATAAACCTTTCATGCTTTGGATTTATTATAGGTAATACTTTTACATTATAATACTTTAATGATGATATTTTAGGAACTACTGCTATTCCATAATTTATTTCAACTAATCCAGCAACAGCATTATCTTCTTCAACTTCACAAATTATATTAGGATTAATATCAACTTCTTTAAATAAATCCGATATTAATGATCTAATTCCACTTTTTTCACTAAATCCTATAAAAGGATAATTACCTACTTCACTTAAATCTATAAATTCATTTTTTGCCAAAGGATGCTCATTTGATACTATTACAACTAACTCTTCGTTTGCAATTGGTATAAATTCAATATCCGGTTCATCATCTACTAATGAACAAAAGACCATATCATATTTTTCTTCTTTCAAATCTTTGATTAGTGATTGGGTTGTTCCTTGACCAAATAAAAATTTTATATTCTTATTTTCATCTGCATTAGTAAAGTTTTTTATTAACTTTGGTACAAAATTAGGTCCTAATGTATAAATATAACCTAATTCAATTGTACCTGTAGATACATTAGTAAGTTCCTTTAATTTTTTCTCTCCTCTTTCTAATTCACTTAGTGCTTTATCTACATATTCATAATAAATTTTTCCATACTTAGTTAATTTAATGTTTCTACCTTGTTTTTCAAAAAGATAAGTCCCCAAATCTTTTTCGAGTGCAGACATAGCATGACTTAAACTTGGTTGGGTTATAGATAATTCTTCTGCTGCTTGAGTATAATGCTCTAACTTTGCTAGTACTCTAAAATAACTTAAATGATTTAAATTCATAAATATACTCCTTTCCATTTTTGATATTGTTGTTTGTTAATATACAAACTTATTTAAAATTATGCTTTCTTACTTAATTCTAAATTATTATATCATATCTATAGATATTTTCTATAAATATTCAAAAAAATATGTATTAGAATAATTGAAAATATTATATTAAAATTTATCTTGTAAAATAAATATGGAACTTATACATAACAACGTTAAATTTTTATCAAAAGGAGTATTAAAATGCAAAATACACTTACAAAAAACAAGTATTTGCCTACGGCATTATCTATGTATATTAACTACTTTATACATGGTATGGGTTGTATAATATTAGCCCAAAATATTGATTTCTTAATGGAACAATTTAACACTAATAACGCTGGAGTATCTTATGTTATCTCAGCACTTGGATTAGGTAGATTAATTGTTTTATTTGTCTCTGGTATATTATCAGATAAATATGGTAGAAAACCATTCGTACTTTTAGGTATGGGAACTTATGTATTATTCATGGGTGGTATATTAATTAGTAATAATGTTACAATGGCATTCTTCTTTGCTTTATTAGCTGGTATGGCTAACTCATTCATGGATGCTGGTACTTATCCTGCATTAACTGAATGTTTCCCTGAAGCATCAGGAAGTGCTAACGTTGCAATAAAAGCATTTATCTCAGCTGGTCAATTCGTATTACCATGGATAATAAGCTTCTTAATTGCTAACAATCTTTACTTTGGATGGTCATTCATCTTCTGTATCGTAGTATTCTTAATAAACGGATTATTTATATTCAAACTTAAATTCCCTGAATTTAAGGCTGTTGAAAAAAGCGAAGCTACTACAGAAGAAAAAGTTGAATCTACTGTTAAGGCTAACTTCTGGATTGAAGGTATCTGCTTAATCTTAATTGGATTTACTGCTACTGCAACATTCCAAATAATCGCAAACTGGTTACCATCATTCGCAAGAGAAGTTGCTGGTGTTGAGCAAACAGTTTCATTAAAATTAATAAGTATCTACAGTACTGGTTCAATAGTATCTGTATTTGTTACTTCAATATTAGTTGCTAAATGGATCAAACAAGTTAGATTTACATTTGTTTACCCATTAATATCTTTAATAATGTTAACAGTACTTTGGATGTTCCCAAGCACTATTACTTGCGTAGTTGCAGCATTCGTAATTGGATTCTCTGCTGCAGGTGGAGTTTTACAACTTGCTTTAACTTCAATGTCAGAATTATTCCCATCAAGCAAGGGTAAAATTACTGGTATAGTGTTTACAGCTTCAAGTATAGCTTCTACTGTAGTTCCAAGTATCACTGGTATATTAGCAGATATAAACTTAAGTCACGTAATATTATTTGATATCGGAGTAACTGCTTTAGGTGTTGTATTAGCACTTATCGTTAACATAAGATATAATATAGTTAAAAAAAATGAATTAGAAGCTGCTAATAAAGCTGCTTAATATATTTAAAAGAGATTGTATAAAAATGTACAATCTCTTTTTTGATTAACTAAATACCTATCTTATTATTACTACTTGAATTACTAAAACTATAAACTTTAAAAATAAATATAATTTATACACTAAAAAATTTATTTTACTTTTTAACATTCTAAAACATCATAAATATAATAAATATATAATGTATTAATGAATTTAGGAGTCAAAATAATGTATAAAGTTGAAATTAAAGAATTAGGTGAAAGCAAGGTTTCCCTCTGTAAAATAATACCTCATATAGACTATAAGGATTTATATAATTTAGTTAAACCATATACAAATCAAGTACACCTATCTTTCTCCCTTCCGAATAATTGCCCTAACGGCAAAGAATGGGGAAATATATATGCATCTCAACAAGTCATTGGCCAAATAAAAATGACTTATATTGAAGAAGAACATGATTCTTCATCTAATTAATTACTTAAATAAAAAAACTATAGAGTAAATATTACAAACATATTACCCTATAGTTATTTTTTAGTTTAAATAACATCTATTCTATATTTTTTTGTCATCCACATAATACTGCGTACTTTGTAACTACAGTAAATTACTCTAATGTCTTTTTGAAATTAGAATTTAATCCATAATCTCTTCTTTTCCATTATGAATACTTATCATTTCAAACACACCTTCAATAATCAATTCAAATCCTAATATTAATATATGCTCTGTTGCCTTTCCTAATGGATCAAAAATCAATAAAATTGATAATGTAAATTCAATTATTGCTTTTATTAATGATAAAAATCCACCCTTCCTTTTAGAAAAATAATATAATGCTTCATTTAAATAATTTGCTGATTTATTCAAACCTGATAATCCCCAAAAGATAACTACCACAACTAATGCATTCTCTCTTTGAATAAGTATAGCTATAGCAACTGCTATTATTACAATCGATCTTTCTAATTTTTTCTCTTCTAAACTTGCATAGTCCTTTTCCTTAATTCCCTCTATCATTTTTATAGTTCCTTTTATAAGCAATACTATAGCACAAATACTCGGTAACCATCCAATCATTTCTTCATGATAAATAATACAAATGATACCATTTATAATTATTAATATCGTTGATATATAATCCCAAATTTGTTTTTTCATATTATCTCTACCTTCCAATCTAATTAATTAATAATTATACATAAGTTTACCAAAATATATTATTTTTTCAAAGCAATATTAATTAGTATATATTTAATTTACCCTATTTATCTTTTTATATAAAAAACCACATAGGTATATTCCCTACATGGTTTATTTATAAAATTTAAGTTTCTTTTAAACCTCTTACGTTCCTCTTAATAAATAGCATAAGCCCTATATTAAATATTGCAGAAACTAATAATATAACTCCTATTGGTATTCCCATATCTATAACTTGTCCAAATAATAACTGACCTGGTGCAACACTTATAGTTGCTACTGCCGTTGAAAATGCAGATACTCGTCCAAGCATTTCTCCCGGTACTTGCTTTTGTATAAATGTTAAAGTTAATACATTTGATAATGATAAAGATAACATTATTGCAAGTCCACCAATTGCAAATATTCCAGCTAAAGCATAATTATTTAACTTTATAAATCCTAAAGTCGACATTACAATAACTCCTGCTATCATTGGGAAATATGTGTAATGTACCTTTTTCATAGAAAACATATTAGGTTTTACACTAATCCAAAATCCGCCTAATATCATTCCTAAAACACAAACACCTTCTACTAGCCCGTATATTTCTGAAGAAAGTCCTAAGAACACATTTATAAAATATGGTGCAACTATTGATAATATTGGAACTAAGAAAATATTACATAAAGCATAAGATGCTATAATTCCAAGTACAATTTTCTTTTCATTTTTTAAGTAAATAAAACTTTCTTTCATATCTGCGAAAGACTTTTTAATAAAGTTCATAGATAATATTTTTTCTTCATCCTTTGATACAGCTATCTCATTATCAGTAACTATATTTGTCTTTACTACATCTGGAATATCTAAGAACATTTCCATTATTGCAGAAATTAAAAAGCTTACTGCATTTATTATTACAATTATTTTTATACCTAAAAATCCATAAAGTAATCCTGCAAGTATTGGTCCTGCAAAGTTAACAATAGATCCAACTTGATTTATTATTCCATTTGCAGAAGTCAGCCTTTCTTCCTCTACTATTTGTGGTATTGAAGATGTTACTGCTGGTCCATATAAAGTGGCACATATCGATAACATAAACATAACAGTTCCAACTATTAATGCACTATCATTTCCTCTAAGTAATATGAATGCATAACTTCCAATTAATATGAAGCAAAATAAATCTAGCCATACCATTATCTTTTTTCTATTTATATTATCAGATAACCTACCTGAAATTGGTGCAAAGACTATATAAGGTATAGTAGATATTGCTAATATTGTTGAAAAGGTAGCTGTACTCCCTGTAAACTCCAACAAATATAGTGACATACTAAATCTTTGAATTGCATTTCCAAATAAAGAAATAATCTGTCCTATAACTATTATTATAAAATTCTTATTTTTCATTTATCCCCCTGAATAAGTCATATTCCATACATATTGGATACTTACCATCTTCACTTATTGTAAGGTTCGCATCTATTCCATATATAGTGTTTAAGTTTTCTTTATTAATTACATCTAACGGTCTTCCCTCACAAATAATCTTTCCTTTTTTAAGACCAATAATATTATCTGCAAACCTACAAGCATTATTAAGCTCATGAAGAACTATAACTACTGTTATCTTCTTTTCTTTATTAAGTTTTTGAAGCACTTCTAACACTTCAAGTTGATAAGACATATCTAAGTAAGTTGTTGGCTCATCAAGCATTATTATTTCAGTTTCTTGAGCTAACGTCATAGCAATCCACGCTCTTTGTCTTTGCCCTCCAGATAAGTTTTCAACTCCTCTATCAGCAAATTCACTAAGACCTGTTTCTTCTATTGCCCAATCAATAAGTTCCTTATCATGACTAGTAAGTCCACCAATCATTTTTTGATGAGGAAATCTACCAAAAGCAACAAGTTCTCTTACTGTAAGTCCATCTGGACAAACTGGTCCTTGAGGTAAGAATGCAACTTCTTTTGCTATATTCTTTTCTTTTACCTTTTTTATATTTTTATTATTAATGAAGATATCACCACTTTTAGGCTTATTAATTCTTGCTATAGTCTTAAGTAAAGTTGATTTACCGCATCCATTTGCTCCAATTATTATGCTTATTTTTCCCTTTGGTATTGATAAACTCATATCTTCAATTATAGTATTATTTTCATATGCCACGCTTAAATTCTTTACACTAATAGCTTCCATAATTATTTCTCCTTCATCATTAAATAAATAAAATATGGTACTCCAAATATTGATACTGTTATTCCTACTGGAATTTCAATTGGAGAGAATAAATTTCTTGAAACTGCATCTGCAAGAATAACTATAATAATACTTATCATTGCTGAAACTGTAATAAACTTTTTATGATAAGGTCCAACTAACTTTCTTGCAATATGAGGAGATATAAGTCCTAAAAATCCTATATTACCTGCAAAAGCTGTTGCTGTCCCTGCCAAAATCACTGCAAAAGTTAAGAATTTTTTTCTTTCCTTTTCTAAATTTAAACCTAATGATATAGCAAGTTCATCTGAAAGATTTAAAACATCTAACTTTTTATGATTTAATAAAACTACTATAAACATTATTGCTACTATTGGGATTATTACCTTTGCATAGCTCCATCCTGATCCCCAAAGGCTTCCCGATGTCCAAACTAATACTCTATTATAGTCTCCAACACCACCTCTAAAAGTAAAGAATGTTATAAATGCATTAAGACCGGCATTTAATCCAATACCAATTAATAAAAGTCTTTTTGGTTTTATTCCCTTTCTACTAGACATCATATATATTATGAATGCCGTAACTGCTGCACCTATTATAGCCATAGCTGGTAGTACAAATATTGATAATTGTCCAAGCTCACTATAATATGCTCCAGTTGAATATGTAATAAATAATACTGCTGCAACTGCTGCCCCAGCATTTATCCCTATTATTCCTGTATCTGCTAAATCATTTTTAGTTACAGTTTGAAGAATTGCTCCTGCTGTTGATAATGCAACTGCTACAAACATACCAACTAAAAGTCTTGGAAGTCTAATAGTTAATATTGCTGTATTTTGAAGCTTAGTCCCATTTCCTAAAAGAGTATTTATAACTTCTGAAGGTGAAATCTTATATGTTCCCCAACATAATGTAACCATAAAAGAGACTACTAATAAGACAAGTAAAATTGCTATAACTAATTTAAAATTTTTCTTATTCATTATCCTCTCTCCTTTCTAGCTACTGATATAAAGAATGGTATTCCTATTAATGCTGTAAATACTCCAATTGGTGTTTCATAAGGATTAAATATCATTCTTGCTGCAACATCTGCAAATGTTAAAAGAACTGCTCCAAGTAAAAATGAACATGGAATATTTCTTCTATAATCTTCACCTAATAATTTTCTAACTATTTGAGGTACTATTAACCCTACAAATGCTATATTTTTACCTACTGCAACTGCCGCTGCACACATTGGTATCATAACCATAAGGGTTACGAATCTTATTTTTTCTGGATTTTCTCCAAGTCCAATTGCAACGTCATCACCTAAATTTAATATGTTTATCTTTGGTGATAAAAATACTGCTATAATAAGTCCTATAACTCCTACTACAAAAATTAATTTGAAATCTGCCCAACTTGCATTTCTAAAACCTCCAGATACCCAAAATCCTATCATTTGAGATTGATTTGATAAAAGACCAATTACTGTAGTTAAAGAAATGAAAAATGTACTCATAGCTGTTCCTGCTAAAAGTATCTTTGCAATTGAGTTATTATTTGCTTTTTTCGATATAAATCCTAAAACTATAATTCCCGTTATTAATGCTCCTATAAAAGAAGCTATCATTACATTTCGAGTAGTTATTCCTATTCCTGCTGCATAAAAAATAGCTATTACTAAAGTTGCTCCTTGGCTTATACCTAAGATAGATGGTTCAGCTATTGGATTTCTAGTAACACCTTGAATCATTGCCCCTGTTACTCCTAATACCCCACCTGTAAATAATACAGCTAAAGCCCTTGGAATACGTACATCTCTAACTAACATAAGTTCTAATGTTTCATTATAATTAAATATACTATTCCAAATATCCTTAAACGTAATATGGACTGACCCTAGCCTAATGGCTAAAGTCAATCCTCCTATTAAGAGTAACAAACTACAAATTACAAATATTATTGTACGTTTATTACTTTGTTTCATTTAACATGTCACCTATTTCATCTACTAATATTTCTCTTCCAATTGAGCTATATCCTTGGTTAAAGTATGGTGATGATTCTAATACTACTACATTACCATTTTTAACTGCAGGTAAGTTGTTCCAAATGCTATTTGCTTCTAATTGAGCTAAATCTTCATCCGTTGCAATTACGAATATATAATCAGATTGAATTGCTGCTAAACCTTCATAAGTTACAACTGGTAAGCTAATGTCTGTTTGTTCTGGCATTCCTGCTGGTTTAGCTAATCCCATATCGTTATATAATACATCACCAAATCCTGCACCATCAAATATGAAGAATTGTCCACCACTTGCTAAGAATGAAAGATAAGTTGTGTCTTCACCATATTCAGCTTTGATTTTATCTCCAGCTTCTTTAGCTTTATTTTCGTAATTAGCTATCCATTCATTAGCAACATCTTCTTTATTAAATACTTTTGCTAAAGTTCTAACATCATCTTTCCAATTTAAAGCTTCTAATTGAATCATAACTGTTGGAGCAATTTCACTTAATGCATCATACATTTTTTCTTGAACTGTTGATATAACTATTAAATCTGGATTTAAGTTCATAACCGCTTCTACATCCATAGTATCTTGCATGCTATATCCTAAAATTTCAGCACCTTTTAATGTTTCTTCTAAATATGAAGGGAATTTAGTGTAATCATAAGCATCACTATTTGCAGTACCTACAACATCATATCCTAAGATTGATAATATATCACTGTTCCCACTTAAATCTACTATTCTTTGTGGATCTGCTGGTATTTCAACATCTCCTCTTACATCTGTAACTGTTACAGTATTTTCAGTTGTTTTGTCTTCATTTGCTGTCCCGTTGCTAGCACATCCAACAAACATCATAGCTGTCATACAAGTTGCCACTATTGCTTTTAAAACTTTATTCTTCATTTTGTACCTCCATTTATTTTATAATTAACTTCTGTTTTTTCTCGTCGACTGTAAGTTGATTGTATATGAGAGTCATTCTCATTTCAATCCTTACATCTAATTTAATAATTTTATCATCTATTATAATAATTTATTTTGTATTTAACTAAATTTATTTTATCCAAATTACTTATAAATAATTTCTATAATCTATTAAACTAATTATTTATTTTTTATTGTAAATACTTATAATTATAATATATTTACTTTAATTATTATTAATATAGAGGTATATCATGATTTCTAAAACAACAAAAGATTTTCAAGCTACCGTTTTAAATAAAATGACTTTTAAACCATATGAAACTAAAAATTATACTATATATAAAAATGAAAATAATCCTGAACTTGGGCATTTTATTAAATATTCACGTGAAGAATATTATGACTTTGGCATAGGTGATTACACTATCCCTGCAGATTTTTCTATTTCTTTTGATCATAATGAAGAAATAATGAGGTTTGGTACTGTTTATACTGGTGAAACTTCTTTTGAAATAGAAGATAATCCTGTTTCTTCTTTCACTCCATCCTCATTTTTTGTAGTGGAAAAAACAATTCAAGGGAAACAGTTTTGGAAGAAAGGTCAACACTTTCATGGAGCTGAAATAACAATTTACAAAAAATACTTTGATGAAGTAATCAGACCAAACTTCCCCAATACTTTAGACTTTGATAACTTTATTAGTAATTATACATATAGATATCTTCCACTTGAAATCTCTACGATTATTCAAAGACTAAGAAGTATGTCTGAAGTCAATGAACTTACCCCTATATATTTAGAAAGCAAAATTTTAGAATCTATAGCTTTACTTTCCAAGGAGTTGAATTCTTCACCAGAAAATGTTTTTACTAATCAATTAAACTATG
The DNA here is from genome assembly GCF_000577815.1 of Clostridium saudiense. Classification (GTDB taxonomy): domain Bacteria; phylum Bacillota; class Clostridia; order Clostridiales; family Clostridiaceae; genus Clostridium; species Clostridium saudiense. The sequence continues at coordinate 82,986 of NZ_CBYM010000015.1, forward strand.
GAAAAATTAAGATAGGAAAAGATAGATATATTACATTAACTGCATCAGATGCACATGCAATACAAAAAGCTCATGATATATTAACGGAAGAAGCCTGTAATCCTCCCACTATAAAGGCTTTAAGTAAAATTGTATTTTTAAATGAACAAAAATTAAAGGCAGGATTTTCTGCAAAATATCATATGTCTATTAGTGAATATACTAATTCTATTAGAATGACAATGGCAGAAAATTTATTATCTACAACTGAGTTAAGTATTGATGAAATCTCTAAACAACTTGGCTATAATTATAGTGGTAATTTCGTTAAAATGTTTAAAAAAACTCATGGTAAAACCCCTTTAGCATTTAGAAAACTTAAAATCTAATTATCTATTATAAAGCATATGATATGGGAAAATCTATATTATAGATTTTCCCATATCATATGCTTCTTTTATTACATCTTTTCCTTTTAAAAAGTCTTTTTCAATTGCCCCACAGCCATAGATTATCCCCCTTAACTCAATGTTTTCAAAACAATCAATGTATTTTTCAAAAGATTCTACAATTGTATTCATATAATTTTTAGTAGGTGCTGCTCCACTTATAATAAGATAAGCTTCCTTATCTTTTATACTTTCTAACTTAGCATAAGTTCTGTCCATAATTGCTTTCATTTGTGCATTAAAGCTATAAAAGTATACTGGTGATGCAAAAACTATTATATTTGAGCTTATTATTTTATCTAAAATTTCCGTCATATCATCCTTATGAATACATATTCCTTTATTTAATTTGCAAGCTCTACAACCTAAACAGTAATTAATATTTTTATTATTTACTAATATTTTTTCTACATAATTTCCTGATTCCTTAGCTCCATTAATAAATTCATCACATAATACATTTGTACTACCATCATTTCTCCCAGACAAAAATACTAATATTCTTTTCCCCATAATCTTTATACTCTCCTATTATTTTCGCTAACATTTAACTTATTATCCTTAGTCTACCACTTAAAGTGCACTCCAAGGCAAGATTTAATTCCATAATTGATATATTTATTTCATATATTTTTTATTAAATTAATTATTATTGATATATCCTTTTCAATATTCCATTCCTATATTAATTTCATAGTAAAACCCTTGTATAATTAAGAAAAAAGAATCTGTTAAGC
>NZ_CBYM010000016.1 GCF_000577815.1 Clostridium saudiense
GGATAAATAGTTTAGGGGGATAGTATGAAAAGTAATAAGAAAAGGGCATTTCATATTATTTATGGGAGAACTTTTATTATAATATTTTTACTTGCGATACAGATTTATATATTAATTAGTGCATTTAATTGGCTAAGCAAAGGATATGCATATATATATACAATTTTCAATATTATCACTACTATATTAGTAATTTATATTATGAACAAAAAAGGTAATCCTTATTTTAAACTGGCGTGGATGATACCGATATTAGTTTTTCCTATATTCGGAGCTTTGTTTTATATGTTTGTTGAATTTCAAATAGGTGGTAAATTAATAAATAATAGATTATCGGAGGTTATTGATGAAACACAAAAATTTTTATCACAAGATGAAAATGTTATTAATGAGTTAAAAAGAGAAGATATGCAAGTAGCTAATTTAGCAAGATATATGATTAGTATAGGGAAATATCCTATTTATAATAATACAGTAGTGAAATATTTTCCATTAGGTGAAGATAAATTTAAGGATATGATTATTGAGTTAGAAAAGGCTAAAAAATTTATTTTTATGGAATATTTTATAATTGAAAAAGGGTTTATGTGGAATTCTATATTAGAAATATTAGAGAGAAAGGTTAAAGAAGGTGTAGAGGTAAGGGTAATGTATGATGGTATGTGCTCATTATCCTTATTGCCGTATAATTATCCAAAAAAACTAATCGATAAAGGAATCAAATGCAAGATGTTTTCTCCAGTTAAGCCAGCATTATCTACATCTCAAAATAACAGAGATCATAGAAAAATTCTTGTTATTGATGGGAAGGTTGCTTTTAATGGGGGAATTAATATTGGAGACGAATATATAAATAGATATGAAAGGTTTGGGCATTGGAAAGATGTTGCAGTTAAACTTTCAGGTAATGCAGTAAAAAGTTTCACGTTAATGTTTTTACAAATGTGGGATATTGATGAAAAGAGTCATGATGACTTTTATAAATATATATATGTTGATAATGAAAGTGAAAAAAATAAAGCTGATGGATATATAATGCCTTATGGGGATAGTCCTTTAGATAGTGAAAATGCTGGGGAAAGTGTATATTTAGATATATTAAATACAGCGAAAAAATATGTTCATATAATGGCACCTTATTTAATTATAGATAATGAGATGATGACTGCATTAACATATGCTGCAAAAAGAGGAATTGATATAAAAATTATATTACCTAGTAAACCAGATAAACTATCAGCATTTATGTTGGCTAAAACCTATTATAGTGAATTATTACAGGCTGGGGTAAGGATATATGAATATACTCCTGGATTTGTTCACGCAAAATTATTTTCTAGTGATGATGAAAAAGTTGTTGTAGGAACTATAAACTTAGACTTTAGAAGTTTATATCTTCATTTTGAATGTGCTACTTTTATTTATAAGAATAAAGTAATTAAAAGTATAGAAGAAGATTTTATAAAAACTTTAAATAAATGTAAAGAAATAACTATAAAAGAATATAAAGATATTAATGTGATTTTTAAAATTTGTGGAAGAGTTTTAAAACTGATAGCTCCGCTAATGTAAGTATAAAGAAATCATGATACGAGAATACCTCTTCATCATGATTTTTTTTATTTAGTAATATTTGTTTTAAATTACTAAGTAATTACATAATAATAGAATGTACAAGCAATAATATAGGAGAATGTGAGAGCAAATGCAAGATGAAAAGGTTAAGGGGAAAGTTTATTTAGTGTCATTAATTATAGTAATGATTTTAGGTATCTATGTGTTAATGTCAATTTATTTTGATAAACATTATTATTTTGGAACTTATATAAATGGAATTAATGTTTCATGCAAGACTGTTGATGAGGCAAATGATTTATTATTAAAAGAATCTTATAATTATGTTATTAAATTAGAAGAAAGAGATAATATCACGGAATCAATAGAAGGGAGTAATATAAATTTTAAATATGAAGGAAGTAATGAAGCACAGGAGATAAAAGACAGGCAAAATCCAGCACTTTGGTTAATAAATATTTTTTCAAATAATAAATATATAATTAATGAGGTTTATTCTTTTGATAGAGAATTATTATTAGAAGAATTAGAAAAGTTAGGATGTTTTAATAATGAAAATATTATTGAACCATTAGATGCATGTTTCAAATATGAAAATGGAGAATATAAAATTATTAAAGAGGTATATGGTAATAAGGTAAATAAGGAATTGCTTTATGCTTATGTATTAAACTCCATAATATTAGGTGAAAGAAGTATTAATTTAGATGAAATAAATGCATATGAAAATCCTAAGTTTACGTCTACGAGTGAAAAAGTAATCCAAGCTCAAAATGAATTAAATAAATATGTAAATTCAAAAATATACTATATCTTTGATAATGAAATAGAGATTTTAGATGGAAGTATTATTAATACTTGGTTGGATGTAGATTCATCAATGAATATATCTGTTAACGAGGAAGCAGTTAAGGAATATTTAAATGAATTGAGTAAAAAATATGATACATATGGTAAAACACGTAGTTTTAAATCTAGTACTGGAAAAACCATAAATGTAGTAGGTGGTAATTATGGATGGAAGATTAATAAATCAAAAGAAAAAGAGGCTTTAATTGAAAATATAAAAAATGGAGAAGAAATAAAGAAAGAACCTATTTACACACAAACTGCCCTTGGAACAAGGGATGATGATATTGGAAACACTTATGTTGAAATAAATTTAACTACACAAAGTTTATGGTTCTATAAAGATGGCAAGTTAATAGTTCAGGGGGATGTTGTAACTGGTAATGTAAGTAGAGGTAATGGAACACCACAGGGAACTTATATTTTAAATTATAAACAAAAAAATGCAACATTAAAAGGAAGCAATTATAGTTCAGATGTTAAGTACTGGATGCCTTTTAATTGTAATATTGGCATACATGATGCCAGTTGGAGAAGTGATTTTGGTGGAGAAATATATAAAACTTCCGGTAGCCATGGTTGCGTTAATGCTCCTGAATATTTGGCAAAAAAGATTTATGAGAATATTGAAGCTGGTACTCCTATAATTTGCTATAAGGAAGAGTAGTTAGATTTTTATATTATTACTCTTCCTTACCTCTATTTTGATTAATTTAGATATCTATATAATATATTAAGGTAACAAATTTTTGTAATAATATATTATTTACATAATATATTATTACAAAGAGGTGTTTATAATGAATGAAAGAATCGAAACTATTATATTAAGACTTTCTAAGGAAAATGAAAAATTATTAAGGGATAAGGCTATAAAAGATAATATTACTATAGAAGAATATATAAAGAAAATATGTATATATGATCCCTGGTTAGAAAATTATGAGGAGTGAGTAAAAAGTGGATTTTTTTTATGGTAGTATGTTACATAAGTTATTTATTGTATTATATAGCACTTTAATTATATATGGTTTTTATTTGGTTTTAAAAGAAAAAAGTGATATGGAAAAGAGGATAAAAGAAAAAATTAATAAGCAATATAAAACTGAAATTATAGTAGAAGTTGATGAAGAGGAAAAATACATGTTAAAGAATTTAGCTTCTGATTATGGGTATTCTAATATAGAGGAATTTATGGTATCAATTTTAAATAAGGAAATTGATAGAGAAAATTATGATGAAGATGATAATAAATTATAAATGTAATATTATATAATAATTATTATTAGTTGATACTAGAGTAATAATATAGTATATTTATATTAATAACAATTATACTATTGGAGGATTAGAGATGTTAAACATAGGATGCCACTTATCTACAACAAAGGGATTTAAAAATATGGGAAAAGAAGCTTTATCAATAGGAGCTAACACTTTTCAATTCTTTACGCGTAATCCTAGGGGTGGAAAAGCTAAAGATATAGATGAAAAAGATATTAATGGACTTTTAGAAATTATGAAAGAAAATAATTTTACTAAAATTTTAGCTCATGCACCATATACATTAAATGGTTGTTCTGCTGATGAAAATACTAGAAAATTTGCAACTGAAATGATGGCAGATGATTTAGTAAGAATGGAGTATTTACCACATAATTTATATAACTTCCATCCAGGAAGCCACGTGAAACAAGGAGTGGATACTGGAATAGATTATATAGTTCAAATGCTAAATACAGTACTTAAGCCAGAACAAACAACTACAGTATTATTAGAAACAATGGCTGGTAAAGGTACTGAGATAGGTAGAAGTTTTGAAGAAATTGCTCAAATAATAGAAAGAGTTGAATTAAAGGATCATTTAGGAGTATGTTTAGATACTTGTCATGTTTATGATGCTGGCTATGATATCGTAAATGACTTAGATAATGTTTTAGAAGAGTTTGATAGAATTATTGGTCTTGATAGACTTAAAGCAATACATTTAAATGATAGTAAAAATCCATTTAACAGTCATAAGGATAGGCATGAAAAAATAGGGGAAGGAAGCTTAGGGCTTGAAGGAATAAGTAGAATAATAAATCATCCAAAACTTAAGCATTTACCATTTTTCTTAGAAACACCTAATGAGCTTGATGGATATAAAAATGAAATAGAAGTTTTAAGAAAAGAATATATAGAAGATTAATTTTAATAAGGTATTTCTGAATTTGAAAGTTTAGAAATACCTTATTTTTTATGTTTATAAATAAAGTGTAATTAAAAATAATATATATGTATAAAAGGTCAATAATAATATTGAGGTGATTTTTTATGAATGAAAATAATGTAAAAGAAAGTAAAGCAATAAAAGTACTATTTCAAAAATTATTAAACGAAAATTATGAACAAAAAGAATATAGAGAAGTTTATACAATAGATATATTGCCAAGGACAGTTAATAATTTAAATAAATATACTGATTTTGAGAAAAGTATACTGAATAATAATAGCTATAATATATTAAATAAATTTGTTTTAGCATTAAGTAAATTATATCTATATGATAATAAAATATTTAAGTTATCCCATGATGAGGAAGAAAGTTTATCCTTTGAAGAATATCACAATGATATCAATAGATTTATTGATGATTGTATGTATAATTTATCAATTCCTACTAAAAGAATGGATTTAATATTTAATGAATTAAAAATAGGCCTTGAAATAAGTGATTGGACTATTAAAATAATGGATTTTGGTTGTACTGAATTAAGATTTGTTATGGATATTTTTAAATCAGAAGGATTATTTATAAGAAGACCTTATTTTTAATTTTTGAATATAAGGATTTTTACTAATATTTGATTTATATAATATGAACATATTATATAAATCAAATAATTAAAAAATTTAAGTGAGGTGAAAGAATGTCATATAAGATACTAGGGAAAAGTGTAAATAGAGTTGATGCAATTGCCAAAGTAACAGGAAAAGCAAAATATGCTGAGGATTATTTTGAAAGAGAAATGTTAGTAGGAAAGGTGCTTAGAAGTACTTATGCACATGCTAAGATAAAAAATATATTTATAGATGATGCTTTAAGTTTAGATGGAGTTGAAGCTGTAATAACATATAAGGATTTACCTAACATAAGATTTGCAACTGCAGGTCATCCTTATTCTTTAGATAAAAATCATAGAGATGTTGAAGATAGATTGATGTTAACTAATAAAGCAAGATATGTAGGGGATGCAATTGCAGCTGTAATTGCAAAAGATGAGATAATTGCACAAAAAGCATTAAAGCTTATAAAGGTTGATTATGATATTTTAGATGCTGTATTTAATACAGAAGATGCAATAGCTGAAGGAGCCCCTATTATTCATGAAGATAAACCAAATAATATTATAGCCTCTTCTAAGATAGAAATTGGAGATATAAATGAAGAATTTAAAAATGCTGACTACGTATTTGAAGGTGAATATGAAACTAGTATTGTTCAACATTGCCAATTAGAATGTCAAAATGCATATGCATATGTTGATGAGAATAATAGGATTGTAATAGTAACATCAACTCAAATACCTCATATAGTAAGAAGAATTGTAGGACAAGCATTAAATATACCAATAGGAAGAATTAGGGTAATAAAACCTTTCGTTGGTGGAGGATTTGGTAATAAGCAAGATGTTATAATTGAACCACTAACAGCAGCAATGACTTTAGCTGTTAATGGTAGACCTGTAAGACTTTCATTAGATAGGGAAGAAGTTTTTGCATCTACAAGAACAAGACATGCCATGAAGTATAAAATAAGAACTGCTATATCTAAGGACGGAAAATTATTAGCCATTTCTATGAATAATCAGGTAAATAATGGGGCATATGCATCTCATGGGCATTCTATTGCAATGAGTGCAGCAAGTAAATTTAGACCATTATACTCTTTTAAAGCTATTGAAGTGAAACCTACTACAGTATATACCAATTTACCTACAGCAGGAGCAATGAGGGGATATGGTATTCCACAAGTTTGCTTTGCTTTAGAAAGCCATCTAGATGATATTGCAATTAAATTAAATATGGATCCAATAAAGTTTAGAGAAAATAATTTTATAAGTTTAGGATATGAGGATCCATTAAGTGGAATAAAGGTGAGATCATTTGGAGTTAAAGAGTGTATAAAAAAAGGGAAAGACTTAATTAGATGGGATGAAAAAAAGAAAAGGTATAAAAATATTACTGGAAACAAAAGAAGAGGGGTAGGAATGGCATGCTTTAGCTATTTTTCAGGAACGTATCCTGTATCATTAGAAATAGCAGGAGCAAGAATTGTAATGAATCAGGATGGTTCAGTTCAACTGCAAGTTGGTGCAACTGAAATTGGACAAGGAAGTGATACAATTTTTAGTGAGATGGTAGCTGAAGTACTTGGAATAGATATTGAAAAGGTTAATGTTATTTCTATTCAAGATACGGATATTACTCCATTTGATACAGGAGCATATGCATCAAGACAAAGTTTTGTTACAGGGGCAGCTGTAAAAAAGGCTGCAAAAGAAGTTAAAAATAAAGTGCTTGAAATTGCAAGTAGGAAATGTGGATTAAATATAGATGAATTAGACATAAGAGAGGGAATAATAATAGAAAAAAAAATGGGTGATGAAATTTGTTCATTAAGCGATATAGCATTAGAGTCATATTATGATAGAGAATTTGCAAATCCAATTACTACTGATATATCTGAAAATGTAAAAATTAATGCCGTAGCATATGGTGTTACCTTTGCAGAAGTTGAAGTTGATATTGAAACTGGAAAGATAAAGGTACTAGAAATTTATAATGTTCATGATTCAGGAAAAATATTAAATAGGAAAATAGCAGAGGGACAAGTTGAAGGTGGAGTAAGTATGGGGCTTGGTTATGCTTTAAGTGAACAAATGCTATTTAATGAAAAAACAGGACAACCATTAAATAATAATTTATTGGATTATAAACTTCAAACAATTTTAGATACACCTAAAATAGGAGTTGATTTTGTTGAAACTATTGATCCTGCAGGAAGTTTTGGTCAAAAGTCATTAGGAGAAAATCCTACAATTTCACCAGCTCCAGCTATAAGAAATGCAGTTTTAGATGCAACTGGAGTAGCTTTTAATAAAATACCTATGAATCCTCAAAGTGTATTTGAAAAATTTAAAGAAGGTGGATTAATATAGGGGGACAGATTATGTTTGATATTAATGAATTGAAAGAGGCAGAAACATTAGAAGAGGCATTAAAGTTGTTAAATGAAAATAATAACTTCAAAATAATATGTGGTGGTACTGATATATTGATTAAATTGAGACATGGAAAAATGGAAAGTGTAAATTTACTTAGTATACGTAATATTGATTGTTTAAAAGGTATAAAGCTCTTAGAGGATAATACTATTTCAATTGGGGCAGTAACTAATTTTAGTGAGATATTTCGAAATGAAATAATAAATGAAAAAATACCTATATTAAGTGAGGCTGCAGTATCTATGGGTGGACCACAAATAAGAAATATAGCAACTATTGGGGGTAACATATGCAATGGAGCAGTTTCAGCAGATAGCGTACCTGCCCTATTTGCATTAAATGCGTTATTAAAACTTAAAAGTGTTAATGGAGAAAGAATTGTTGAAATTAGAGATTTTTATAATGGTCCAGGTAAGGTGAAAATAGATAAAAATGAAATATTAACAGAAGTACTAATTAAAGAAAAAGAATATATTAATAAGCAAGGTAAATATATTAAATTTACTAATAGAAATGCATTAGATATATCAATGTTAGGTGTAGCTATAGTTTGTGAGGAAAATAAAGGAGAAATAAATGATTTAAGAATTGCTTTAGGAGTTGCAGCACCAATTCCATTGAGGTGTATTAAAGCTGAAGCTTATGGCATAGGTAAAAAATACTCAGAAAGTGTTATTAATAATATTGCAACTATTGCAATGAATGAGTCTAGCCCAAGAAATTCATGGAGAGGATCTAAGGATTATAGATTACATTTAATAAAAACTTTAATTAAGAAAATAATGAAGGAAAATTTTATATATAATGAGGTGAATTTTTGTGAATAATGGTAAAATGAAGAAGATAAGTATAAATGTAAATGGTGAAGACTATAATTTAGAAGTCGATATAAGAGAATCTCTTTTAGATGTATTGAGAAATAAGTTATTTCTAACTGGAGTGAAGAGAGGATGTTCTGTTGGAGAATGTGGTGCTTGTACTGTATTAATAGATAATGTACCTATAGACTCCTGTATTTATTTAGCTGTTTGGGCTGATAAGAAAAATATTGAGACTATAGAAGGTATAGCTAAAAATGGAAGGTTAAGCAATGTTCAACAAGCTTATATTGATGAGGGAGCTATTCAATGTGGTTTTTGTACTCCTGGACTTGTTTTAACAACTACTTCTTTAGTTAGAAGTGGAAAAAATTATACAGATGAAGAAATTAAACGTGAAATTTCAGGTCATTTATGTAGGTGTACAGGGTATCAAAAAATTTTTATGGCAACTAAAAAGTCACTATTACAAAAAAAATGAACAACTGAGAGGAGAATTTATTTTGAAAAACATATATGGGCTGAAGGGTAATTTTGTATATACACAAGACTTTGGAAAATTCAAAATTGAAGAAAATAAAATAATTATAATAGAGAATGGTATCATAAAAGGTATTTACAATGGATTGCCATTTCATTATAAAGATATAAAAGTAATAGATTATAAGGATAAATTAATTATACCTGGATTTGTAGATTTACATTTACATGCACCTCAATTTCCTAATATGGGATTAGGTGTAGATAAAGAATTAATTCCTTGGCTAAATTGCTATACTTTCCCCGAGGAATCAAAGTATAGTGATTTAAAATATGCAGAAAGGGTCTATAGATTACTAATAAAAGAACTATGGAATGTTGGAACTACAAGATGTTGTGTTTTTAGCACTATACATAAAGATAGTACAAAATTATTGTTCGATTTATTTAATGAATCTGGACTTGGTGCATATGTAGGCAAAGTAAATATGGACAGAGAATGTCCAGATGTTCTAATAGAAGATACTATTCAATCATTAAAAGAAACGGAGCTAATAGCTAAAGAGTATATAAATAAATATAGCTTAGTAAAACCAATAATAACGCCAAGATTTGTACCTTCATGTAGTTTTGAAATGCTTAAGGGATTAGGAGAAATTGCTGAAAAATATGATTTACCCGTACAATCTCACTTATGTGAAAATACAAATGAAATTGAATTTGTAAAGACTTTAGAACCAGAATCTAAAAATTATTCTGATGTGTATTATAAAGCAAATCTATTTAGAGAAAATAAAACAATAATGGCTCATTGCATATGGCTTAATGAAAATGAAATAGAGCTATTATCAAAAAGTAAAGTTTTTGTTGCACATTGTCCTACTTCAAATTTAAATTTATCTAGTGGAATTGCACCTATTAGAAAATTAATTGAAAAAGGTATAAATGTAGGACTAGCTTCAGATATATCTGGTGGACATACATTATCAATGCCAGAAGTTATTGTGTCTTCAGCTCAAGTATCTAATTTAAAATGGCTTTATAGTAATAAAACAGATGAAAAACTTTCAACAGCAGAATTATTTTATTTAGCGACAAAGGGTGGAGGAAAATTCTTTGGTAAAGTAGGAAGCTTTGAGGAAGGGTATGAATTTGATGCATTGGTTATTGATGATATGGCATTAAATATTAATAACAATTTATCTTTAGAAGAAAGAGTTCAAAAATTCTTATATAAAGGTAAAGAAAAAAATATAATAGAAAGATATGTACGTGGAAACGTAGTAAAGGAACCAAAAATTTAAAAATTGCTTTTATAAATATTATTTAAAATTTTAAATCACACTAAAGTAGGTGAATAACAATGGAAATTTATAAACCTAAAACTTTAGATGAAGCCAAAATATTATTATTTAATAATGAAAATTCTAAAATATTGGCTGGAGGAACTGATTTAATAATAAGTATAAGAAAAGAATCAGATTTATTAACTAAAATTATAGATATTAGTAAGATTCATGAGTTGTATTTAATAGAAGAAGATGAAAACTTTATTTGCTTAGGCTCTATGATTACATTTGCAGAATTAGAGGAAAACATAAAAGTAAGAAAGTATTTTAATGTTTTATATGAATGTAGTAAACATATGGGTTCGCCACAAATTAGAAATGTTGCTACTATAGGTGGTAATGTTATAAATGCAGCACCAGCAGCAGACTCTATTCCATGTTTAATTTCATTAGATAGCGAAATGATTATTGAATCTATAAATGGAACTAGGAAAATTAAAGTGGAAACATATTTTAAAAATTATGAAAAAGAAAAAATAAAATTTGATGAAATATTAACTAAGTTTATAATACCTAAAAAAAATAATTATAGTGGGTATTATAAGTTAGGGAAAAGAAATTCATTAGCAATTGCAAGAATTAATGTTGCTGTAAGCTTGAATATTCAAGATGATATTATTAAAAAACATAAGTGTTGCGGTTGGTGCAGCTGGTAGATTTCCTTTTAAAATCACGCAATTAGAAAATTTATTATTAAATAAAAATAAAGCAAATTTATTAGATAATGATGTATTAAATGAACTAGAGAATTCAGTTTATAATAGTATTAAAGGGCGTAGTACTGCTGAGTTTAAAAAGGAAGCAGTTAAAGGTGCATACAAGCATGCTATAAATAATGCATTAGGGATAGAAGGTGTTTTCAATTAAAGTTTCTATTAATGTAAATGGTATAGATTATATAAGAAATATTGATCCATCTCTAAGATTAATTGATTTTATAAGAGATGAATTAAAACTTAAAGGAACAAAAGAAGGGTGTAGCGAAGGTGAATGTGGTGCATGTACAGTAATATTAGATGGAAAAGCAATTAATTCATGTTTAATGTTAGCATCTTCTGCTGATGGTAAGAAGATTATTACTATAGAGGGATTAAGCATGGATGAAATGAATCCAATTCAAGAAGCGTTTATTGAAGTTGGTGCAGTGCAATGTGGTTATTGTACACCAGGAATGATATTAAGTGCAAAAGCATTATTAGATAAAAATCCTAAAGCAACAGAAGAAGAAATTAAAAAGGCTTTAAGTGGGAATTTATGTAGATGTACAGGGTATGTAAAGATAATTAAAGCTGTTCTTTTAGCCGAAGAAAAATTAAATAGAAAGTGTTACTAATGCTTTAGGAGGTTTTAACTTGATTGGAAAAAGTATAATAAGACCTGATGCATATGAAAAAGTATTAGGAAAAGCACTATTTCCAGATGATTTAGAATTACCAGATATGCTTTATGCTGGGGTTAAAAGAAGTACCATAGCATATGGGAAGATAAAGTATATTAATATAGATGAAATTAAAAAACTTAATGGAGTAATTGATGTAATAGATTATTCAAGAATTCCAGGATCAACTAGTCATGGTGTTATATTTAAGGATATACCAATCTTAGTTAAAGACGTAGTTAAAAGAGTTGGAGATTGCATTTTATTAGTAATAGCTAATAATAAGAAAAATTTGAAAGAAGCCTTAGAAAAAGTAAAAATAGAGTATGAAGAATATAAAGGTGTATTTTCTATTGAGGAAGCAATACAAAAAGATGCTCCTGTAATAGGTGAGAAAAATAATATTCTATTTTCTGTAGAAATAAATAAAGGAAATATAGATGAAGGATTTAAAGAAGCTAAATTTATTAGTGTAAATACTTATAAAACTCAAATGACTGAGCATGCTTTTATGCAACCAGAATCTACAATAGCAAACTATAATGCCATAAATAATACTTTGGATTTATATATTGCAACACAATATCCTCATTATGATAGGGAAGAAGTTGCAAGATGTTTAAATATGAAGGAAGAAAATATTAATGTTATTAATATGACTATTGGGGGAGCATTTGGGGCAAGAGAGGATATTAATCCTCAATGTCATGCAGCTATTGCTTCTTATATAACTAAAAGACCAGTTAAAATTATATATAGTAGAGAAGAATCTACTATATCTCATAGTAAAAGGCATCTGATGAAAATGTACTATAAAACAGCAGTTAAAAGTAATGGAAGGCTATGTGCATTAAAAGCTAGAATTTATGCTGATACTGGAGCTTATGCTTCATGGGGAATTAATGTTATAAGAAAGGCTGCTGTACATGCAACAGGTCCTTATGAAATTCCAAATGTTGATATTAAAGCTTATGCAGTTTATACTAATAATCCTTTTTGTGGAGCAATGAGGGGATTTGGTGCAGCACAAGTGCCAATAGCATATGAATCACAAATGGATATATTGTCAGAAAAACTTAATATAAATCCATTGGTATTTAGAAATATTAATACATTTCAATGTGGAAGTAAAACTGCTACTGGTCAAATTCTTGATAAGAGTGTTGGAATTAAAGAATGTATAAGTAAATTGGCTTCCATAGATAATATTGAATTATAAGAGGGTCGTTATATGAATAAGAAAGGTGTTGGTTACTCAACTATATTTTATGGAACAGGATATGGCAATGGATTTCCTGATGAATCAAGGGCAATTGCCAAAATTGAGGAAAGTGGAATTGTAAAAATTTATGTTGAAGTTTCTGATGTTGGTTCAGGGGGAGAAAGTGTAATGTGGCAAATTGCATCGCAAGCTCTTAATATAAATAAAGATTTAGTAAAAATAATTAATACTAGTACTAATTTAATGATGGACTCAGGAACTGCAGCTGCAAGTCGTCAAACCTATAATACTGGAAATGCCGTTTTAAGTGCATGTAAGAAATTAAGATATAGCATTAATAAAGTTATAGATAAAAATCAAAAGATTGAAACAGTTTTAGAGTTAAAATTACTTTTACAAATCATGCTTGAAAAGAATATTGCTATATTAGAGGAGGGGTACTTTAAAGCAAATACCTCTAAAATAAATGAAGATGGTCAAGGTAATCCTTACTGGCCTTATACATTTTGTGCTCAAAGAGTTACTGTAAATGTAGATACTGAAACAGGAAAAATTGATATTTTAGAAATAGTTGCAGTAAATGATGGTGGGAAAATTATTAATCCAACTTTAGCAGAAGGACAAGTTGAAGGAGGATGCTCTATGGGAATTGGATATGCAATTATGGAAGAGGTTAATTTAGATAAAGGAAAAATTAAAAACTCTAATTTTTCAAATTATATTATTCCAACATCAATGGATATGCCAAATATAAAAACATATTTTATTGAAGAGACTGAATCAACAGGTCCTTATGGAGCAAAAGGAATAGGAGAGCCAGTAATGATTCCAACAGCACCGGCTATTTTAAATGCAATTTATGATGCTATTAATATTAGATTTTATGAGCTTCCTGTAACATGTGAAAAAGTATTATTGGAATTGAAGAAGAAAAAATAAATTTTGGAATGTTAAAATGGAGGGTTTTATGGATAAAGGGGAATTAGAGAAACTTAGTATTGAGCATATTAGAATTTACGAAAGTTTTGAGAAAAAAGAAAAGTGTGCATTATGTAGATGCATAGAAGATTTTGAAAATCAAGTTTTAAATGCAATATCTACAGATTTAGTTATGGACTTAGAGTTCTTTCCAAAGTTTGGAGAACAGTATACTTTTTGTGATTATCATATGAGCAAAATGGAAGATATGAGAGATAAATTAGGAATGGCAATAATGCTAAAAAAACTTATTACATTAGAAATAAGAAAAATGGAAAGTGGACAAATTGAGAATAAAGTAAGTAAATTCTTTATAAAGAAAGCTAATGAAAAGAAATGTTTTGTTTGTGAAAAAGTAAATTTAAAGGCTATGAACAGTGACATTGATATTACTTTAGAACTGTGGAAAAATAAAGAAGCATTTAGAGAAAACTTTAGATCACAAGATTTTTTTTGTTTCAAGCATAATAAACTTCTCATTAATTCAGCTAAAGAAAAGTTTAGCAAAAAAGACTATGAAGTATTTAAGCAAGAAATAATTAATGTTCAAATGAAATATTGTAAGGAATTAGAAAGTGACTTAGAGTGGTTTATTAATAAATTTGATTATAGATATGCAAATGAACCTTGGTATAATGCTAAGGATTCTATATATAGAGCAAGGGAAGTATTAAAAAAAGATAGTATATAGTAATGCAAATTCATTTCTGAGATGGAATAATAGGTATGAACATTGAATATAAAAAATTGACAAGTAATGAATTAGATATATTTATTAATATGAGAATTAATCAATTACGTGAAGAAGGTGCAAAAGAAGAGGTTGACTTTAAAAGTTAGGTTTAAATTATAAAAATTTAAAGGCAAATAAATAGGGAGATAGGGAGAATAGATGAGACAGTAGGAGATAGTAGATGGATTTGTGTAAAATACAAATCTACCTACTGTCTTTTTTATTAAATTATAATAGCTTGTTCCCTCTGTTTTATAAAGCATAAGAGAAATCTATCTTGTTACTCATCTCTCTTAATTTCTTCATACTTACTCCAAGATATCGCATAGTTGTTTTTATATCAGAGTGATTTAATACATGTCTAACTAATTCTATATCATGGCCAGATTCTTCGTATAATGTATGAGCAAAAAGTTTTCTGAATGAATGGGTACCTATATTTTTATATCCTAAATAATCAGTTATTATTTTTAATTGTTGTTGCATGTTTCTAACTTTATTAGGATAAATAAAATCATCCTTATCTAAATTATTAGTAACTACATATTCTAATAGTTTATTATACATTACATCATTTAAATCTCTATTTTGCCATTTACCTGTTTTTATTTCTTTTATAGCAAATTTACTTCTGTTAAAATCTGAAACTTTTAAATTAACTATATCTGATGCTCTGAAACCAAGAGTTGCTTGAAGTGCTAATGCAAAAGCTAAAGGTTGGTTTGGCCTAAACTTTTTTTCTCTTCCTGTCTTTTTATCAGTATATGTAAAACCTTCTTTACATAATTTAATAATTTGTTCGTATTCCTCAACTTCTAATGGCCTAGTTGCTTTATAATTCTTTTTTTTACCCTCTTCTTTTGTAATTTCATCGTTTTTATGGTCTTTTTTATTATTTAAAATTGCTCCCTCTGTTTTTGGAGGCGTTTTTTTAGAAATTTCATTTGCTCCCTCTGTTTTTATATCAATTTCTTGCATTTTTTCGGTAAACTCATTTTTCTCTTCATATGCTCTCATTTTTTTATAAAATTTATAGAATTTCATCATCTCGAGCATTTCATCATTTAAATCCATTTAAAATTTCCTTTCTCGTACAAATCGATTTTGCTTAAAAATAAAACTGCGCATTTTATATTTTTAAACTGCGCTTTTTATATTTTTATAAAAATATAATACCATGAAAATGGCTTAAAATCAATAGTTTAAGAAAAAACTGCGCACATTCGGGAATGTGCGCAGTTTTTATGGATTAAATTATGTTAAATTTTCGTAGAAAATACACTTTTTATATGTTATAATAATAATACTAAGTTAACCAAAGTTAACCTAGTTAACTTTGGTTAACTAAAGAGGAAAAAGAAAGAGGTTTAAAAAATGGACGAAATTAGAGAAAATAATGAAAAAACTACTGAAAATCAAGAAAAAATTCAAGAGACTCAACCTGTAGTTATAGAGGAAAAAATAGAGACAAAGGGGTTAAAGTTAAAAAAGTCAACAAAAGACAGGCTTAATATGCTTCAAAGTAGTTTTGATGATGCTGAAAGTATGATTACTACATTGTTAAATCAATATGATAGCTTTATAGTAGAAAATGATGAAAAATATAATGATCGAAAAGGTGAAATTGATAGATTTAACTTTTTGATAGATTCATTAAAAGGATGCTTTATTAATTCTTTAGAAATGGCTACTTATCTAGAAGATAAATATGATACAAAGCTTAAAAATGAAATAAAAAAGAAAGACAAAGTTATATCTATACTTCAAGATGAAAATACAAATTTGAAAAAGGTATGTAATGATGTTAGTGAGCAAATTAATAAGAAGGATTATGAATTAAATGATGTAAAAGATAGCTTTTCACGTGTTAATTCTGCACTTTCTACTGTAGAAAAAGAACTAAAGGAAAAATCTGATATAATTCAAAATTTGCAATTACATATTAATTCATTAACAGAGATATCAAGTGATAATAAGGCTATAAAGGATGAAAATGATAAATTAAAAGAAGAAATAAAGGAGTTAAATGATAAGTTAACCAAAGCAAATATTCTTAATGAAAAAATTAATTATTTAGAAAGTGAAAATAATAGATTTAAAAATGAAATTGCTATATTGAATGGAGAAAAAAAAGAGTATAAAGAGTATAGCAATAGTTTAAATCAACGAATTCAAGAAGTTTTATTAAATAAATCAGCAGAAATTACAAAAATAAATGAAGAGAAAAATAATTTAATTAGAGAAATTGAAAATAGAAAAGAATTAGAATTAAAAAATGCTAATGAAACTATTATAAGTTTAAAGGAAGAAATATTCGAATTGAAACTAAATTTAAATAAAGTTAACTTAGAAAAATAAAGTTAACTAAAGAAATGTATTTGATAAGTAGTATTTAAACTATAGGGGATTATCCCCTATAGTTTTTTATTTATTATACTTGATAATCTAAGTTCGCCATTTTCTAGGGTTCTAATATATAGTTTATAAGGACTTTTATGTGAAAAACCATCAATAATAAGTTTTTCCTTTGATAAAATTGGAGTTATAGAAAATAATGTATGTGATGATTTAGCTACAATAGAAAGTGATCCTTCATAATCAGTTAAACATTGGCAAATGTTATTTAAATCAATTGTTATAGAATTAGGTGAATTTATAGTAAATGGACAAATAAATTCATCTCTATTTTTAGTATTTCTAATTACTATATCCAAAAAAGTATAAGAATTATAATCTTTTGTATAAAAATATAAAGTTAATTTGTTATTACAATTCAAACATTTTTCTAAAGTTAACTTCTTAATATATTTTGTAGGTTGTGATGTTGAATTTAATTCCAAATAATAATCCTCCCTAAAATTTATTATTATTTATTTTATGCACGAAAACAAAAATAGACATAAAATTATACAAATATATAATAATATTTTAAAAAATAATGATAATACTATAATTGTAATCAACTATTAGGAGTGAGTTTTGTTGCCGATTGCACTTGTTACAGCATTAATCTCAGCGGGTGGATTAGTTTTAGGTTCTGTAATTGGAGCTATTTGCAGTATTTTTATTAATAAAGTTTCATTACATGAACAAGTTAGAATTCAAAGAGAAAATTTAAATTATCAGGAAAATTGTAATGCAAAGGAAAAGTATATTAACGCCAATATAATAAGATTGGACTTTTGTAATGCAATTTACCAAAGTGTAAGAGTGCTTCAAAATATGGATAATTATGAAGTGTCTTATTCAATACCTATGTACAAGGATTATCACAAAATAATAGCAACTTTATGTGACGAATATTCATTAAAGGAGCTTAGTTATATTTATCAGTTTTATGGAATTTTAGAAATTAATTCAAAGAAAATCGAAGGTTCTAATAGTAAGGATTTAAATGATAGAATAGTAATCCAAAATTCATTCAAAAATATTTTAATAAAGCTTTATGGAGAAAATTATATTAAATTGTTATCGAAGAATATTGATTGTTTGAGTTTTAATGAACTTTATTGTGATTCTCTTATGAAAAAAGGATATAGGGATATATTAAAATCCTTAGATGTGATATGTAATATGGGTTATAAAGGAAAAGATGACTTAAATTCTTAAGTCATCTTTTTAATATATATTATTTTAGCATATTTATCATTAAATCAAGAGTGCTTTTAGTTCTTTCTAAATTATGAATATAATCCGCTATATGGTGTTTATAATAGTAAATACCCTCATCTGTAATGGAATATATTTTTTTGCTTCTCTTATTTAAAAATTCATCACCTGTCCATTTGCTAATTACGTAACCTTTTTCTTCTAAATCATAAAATGTTTCATAAATAGTGCTTGATGATACAGGAAAAGGTAAATTAGAGGTTTGAAATACATCTCTAAATGTTTCAAGTACTTTATTACCGAACATTACTTCACCCTTAGATAATTCCTTTAATATATAAAATGAATATAGCATTTTTGTGTTTACTACATTTCTAGGTGCTACTAATCTATTTCTAGTTGTACTCATTTAATCACTCCTTTTTTCATAAAAGTATTTATAAATTTACTATCTTAAAATCATATTTATAAAAGCTATCTCAATACTTGAGCTGTCTAAGTTTACTTATTTAATGATAACAAAAATTATTAACAGTGTCTATTTAAAAAGAATATTACGAAATGTAGAACCATAAAATGTGAAATTGAATACTATATATTAAAGTACCAATGATAGGAGATGAGAAACATGTCAAAGAAGTGTTGTAGAAGAAACTGCTGTTGTAGAAACAATTGTTGTTGTCAACCATGTTGCAATCAATGTTGTAACAATAGCGGATACGGATGCGGCTACGGAGGATATGGTGGAGGATTCGGTAACTGTGGCGGTGGCTGTGGTGGCTTTGGAGGCTGCGGTGGCGGCTGGGCATGGTGGATAATTATACTATTATTCTTCTGTGGAGGATGCTGGTAATTCATGGCTAGGTGTACTAAAAAGTGTATTATCTTTTTAGTACACTTTTTTATTTATTATAAATTAATTTTTGTATTATGGGAAAACTACTTTTGAAAGAAACTCTAGAGGTGTTGTTATATGCGAAAGAAATTTTTCTTATTTAACTTAATATTAACTATATTACTAACTATAAATAGTAATTTAGTATATTCAGAACCTATTGAGAGTGAGGAAGGAGAATCGAAAGAAAACAGTGAGGGTGAGCCATATAGAAGGTTAGAAGATGTAAAAAAAGAGTTAAAGGAGGAACGTCACAAAGTTGATCAGCAAAGATTAGACGATATAAGAAAAAAAGAAGAAGAAAAAAAGGCAAATGAAATCGAAAATGGTGAAAATATGCCTGAAAAAACTACAGAAGAGAAAAAACAAAATGATAATAAAAAAGAAAATGAATCAATTCCTAAGTTAATAGTTAGATTAAGAGGGAAACATTCTACTAAATACTTATGTAGTTATAACTTTACTATAACAAATGAAAATACAGAAAGTGAACTTGCTTGTAGTAATTATGATGATTATAAAGTTTTGTTGAAGAAATCTTCATTAAAGGTAAGACCAGGTGAGTTGATAAATTTTGAGTTTAGTGAAAAACCTAAAAAAATTCGTGCGTATATATGGGATGATGAAATAACTGAATTAGAAATGACTAGAGGAAGTATTAGAGTTCCTAATTATGATAAGAAAATTGTAGTTGGAATTGAAGGGACATATAAAAATGGAAAAATACTTTATGCTGTAGTTTTAGATATAAGAGGTTAAATGAAAAAAATAGGAGGATAACTTTATGGATGTTAATTATAATGTTACATACGGAAATGAAAATGAATTGAAATGTACTGGAAATATAAATAGTGAAAATGAGACTGGAAATGAAAGTGAAAAACATGAAGAGGAAAGTTTGAAGAAGGACCAAGCAAAACTATCTGAAATCAGAGAATTAGGAAATACCAATATGACTGGGCCAGATCAAAGTATTCAAATACTTCCTATAATCGGTCAAGTTGAGGGGCATGTTGTATTACCACCACAAACAAAATCAACAAAATACGAACATTTAATTCCACAATTAATTTCCATGGAACAAAATGATAAGGTTAAAGGAGTATTAATTGTTTTAAATACAGTAGGAGGAGACGTAGAGGCTGGATTGGCCATAGCAGAAATGATTTACTCATTATCAAAACCAACAGTTTCTATTGTAATAGGTGGAGGACATTCTATTGGTGTTCCATTAGCAACATCAGCAGACTATTCTTTTATTACACCATCTGCAACTATGATTGTACATCCTGTTAGAATGAATGGATTTGTAATAGGGGTAGCTCAAACTTTCCATTATTTTAAGAAGATGCAAGAAAGAATTAATAGTTTTATTGTAAGAACTTCAAAAATTGATAAAGATGAATTAGAAAGAATGATGTTAAAGTCAGATGAATTATTAAATGATATGGGAACAATGTTGATTGGAGAGCAGGCAGTTGAATGCGGATTAATTGATAAAGTTGGAGGTATAAAAGAAGCATTAGCTAAATTAAATGAATTAATAAAGGAAAAAGAAGAGGAAAAATAAAATATGAAAACAATGAAAAGAAATTCCATATAGGAGTTTCTTTTTTGTTTGAAATGTGTTTAAAATATTTATAAGCTATAATATAATAAAATTTACTAAAATGATGTTTTAAGTACAGAGGTGATTTGATGGGAACGGGCAGTAAAAAGAAGAATACTAGTAAAAAGAAAAAAGATTCATCTATTGAAAAGAAAGGAGATATCAAAGCTATAATATATGTTGCTGTAGGAATTTTATTATGTTTTTCAACATATACAGATTTAGCTGGGATTTTATCTATATTTACACGAAGAGTGATGTATCATTTTATCGGAGTAGTTGTTTATATCATTCCGATATATTTAATATATTTTGGTATAGATACAATAAAATCAAAGGGAACTATTAAATATTCTAGAAGGTTTTTTAGTATTACATTAATGGCTGTAGTAATTTGGTTGTTTTGTAGTACTATTTCTATCAATTTTGCTGTAGGGCAAGGAATTAGTAAAGGATTTATAGATACAATTAGAGAAATGAAGTTTTCAACTAATTATAGTATGCATGGTGGCTTTTTAGGATTTATAATAGCTTATCCTTTATCTATGTTAATAGGATATATAGGAAGTTACATATTATATATTACATTGTTTGCTATAGGAAGTATCTTATTAATGGATATAACATTATATGATATATATGTTAAAGGTAAGGGATTGATAGATGGACTTGTAGGAGGTGGAAGAAGCAACGTTAAAAATCAAAAAAGTAAAGTTAGTAAGAAATCTGAAAGAAAGGTTACTAATGATACTATAGAAGTTATTGTTCCAGAAAATGATAATAACGAGAAAGAAGATTTTATTAAAGGTATAAATAATAAAATACAAATTTTAGACTTTATGAGAAATTCTGAGCTACAAGATGTAAATCCTCTTCAAGACTTTGATTTAGATAAAGATTTCTCTAGTGAAGCTGGGATGCAAGAAGAATATATTGTTGCTAAAGGTAGTGAAACTAAAAAGATAAACAAAAATTTATCTCATGATGATAAAGAAGTTGTAAGTAAGGAAATTGAAGAATCCTTAAATGAATCAGGTGAAGTACAAAAAAAAGAATATGCTTTTCCTACAATGGATTTATTAAATATAAATTCTAAATTAAAACTTAAAAATGAAGATAAAAAAGACTTGATAGATAATGCTAATAAGCTTGAAGAAACACTTTCTAATTTTGGAGTTGAAGCAAAAGTAGTACAAGTTACTAAGGGGCCTTCTGTTACAAGATTTGAATTACAGCCAAGTCCAGGAGTTAAGGTTTCTAAAATAGTTAACCTTCAAGATGATATTGCTTTAGGCTTAGCAGCAAATGGTGTTAGAATGGAAGCGCCAATTCCAGGTAAAGCAGCTATAGGTATAGAGGTTCCTAACAAGAAACAATCTCCGGTATTTTTAAGAGAAGTATTAGATTCTAAGGAATTTACTAATACATCAAAAAATTTAGCTTTTGCATTAGGAAAAGACATTACAGGCAAATGTATAGTTGGTGATTTGAGTAAAATGCCACATATGTTAATTGCAGGTGCTACTGGATCAGGTAAGTCAGTATGTATAAATTCTCTTATAATAAGTTTATTATACAAGTACTCTCCAGAACAGGTTAAGTTACTTATGGTTGACCCTAAGGTTGTTGAATTAAGTGTTTATAATGGAATACCACATTTGTTAATACCTGTTGTTACAGATCCAAAGAAAGCAGCTGGTGCATTAAATTGGGCAGTAAATGAAATGAATAAAAGATATAATTTATTCTCTCAAATGAAAGTTAAAAATATAGAATCTTATAATAAGCTATATGAAAAGGGTGAAATACAAGAAAAGCTACCTTATATAGTAGTAATAGTAGATGAGCTTGCAGACTTAATGATGGCATGTCCTAATGATGTTGAAGATTATATTTGTAGATTGGCACAAATGGCTAGAGCTGCTGGTATGCATTTAATAATTGCTACTCAAAGACCTTCAGTTGATGTTATTACTGGGGTAATTAAAGCAAATATTCCATCAAGAGTATCATTTGCAGTATCTTCAGGAACTGACTCAAGAACTATACTAGATCAAGTTGGAGCAGAAAAACTATTAGGTAGGGGTGATATGTTATATTATCCTATAGGTGAAAATAAACCTTTAAGAGTTCAAGGAGCATTTATTTCAGAAGAGGAAGTTGAAAATGTAGTTGAGTATATTAAAAACTCAGAAGATGATGTTGATTATTCAGAAGATATTATTAATCATATAAATAGTGAATCAAGTAATGAAGCTGCAATGAGTAGTAGTGATACTGATGAATTGCTAGAAGAAGCAATGAAATTGGTTATTGATTATCAACAAGCATCAACATCTTTTATTCAAAGAAAATTAAGAGTAGGATTTAATAGAGCATCTAGGATTATGGATGAACTAGAAGAACATGGTATAATATCAGAAAAAGATGGAAGTAGACCAAGGCAGGTATTGGTTGGTAAAGAAGATAGATATAACGAATAACAATATAAAATACTTGTAAATATGAGATAGTTAAATTAAAATAAGTATTATTATTTATACTTAGGAGGAAAAAAGTTGAGTAAATATAAAGTTGGAATGGTTAGTTTGGGATGCGACAAAAATAGAGTAGACTCAGAATTAATCTTAGGAGCTATAAATAAACATTATGAAATTACAAATAACGCTAAGGAAGCAGATATAATTATAGTAAATACATGCGGATTTATAGAAAGTGCAAAGCAAGAATCTATTGATACTATTTTAGAAATGGCTGAGTACAAAAATAAATATAAATGTAAAATGTTAATTGCTACTGGGTGTTTAACTCAAAGATATGGTGATGAATTATTAGAATTAATTCCTGAGATAGATATATTAATGGGAGTTAATGATTATATGAAATTACACAGATTAATCTTAGATTTTATCAAAGATCATAAGAGAATTTCATCAGCAGCTTATAGTGATGAAGGGGTTAATGAAGGTATTAGATTATTAACAACTAAGCAACATACAGCTTATGTTAGAATAGCAGAAGGATGCAATAACTTTTGTACTTACTGTATAATACCTAAAATAAGAGGAAAATTTAGAAGTAGATTAGAAAAAAATATTTTAGATGAAGTAAATCTTTTAGTTAACAATGGAGTAAAAGAAATAATATTAATAGCACAAGATTTAACTGATTATGGTGTTGATATTTATGGAAAAAGAATGCTTCATGATTTAGTTAGAAAAATTTCATTAATTGATGGAGTAGAATGGATTAGACTTCTATATTGTTATCCTGAAGAAATTACTGATGAATTAATTGAAGAAATTGCAAATAACGATAAGGTTGTGAAGTATTTAGATTTACCTATTCAACATATAAGTAGTAAAGTGTTAAAGCAAATGGGAAGAAGAACTAATAAGGAAACTATAATTGATAAAATAGAAACTTTAAGAAATAAGGTTCCTAATATAGCATTAAGAACATCATTAATAGTAGGATTCCCAGGAGAAACAGAAGAAGAATTTAATGAATTAGCAACATTCTTAAAAGATTATAAGCTTGAAAATGTAGGGGTATTTGCATATTCACAAGAAGAGGATACGCCAGCAGCAATAATGGATGGCCAAATAGAAGAAAATATAAAGAAAGAACGTCAAAACACATTAATGGCTATTCAAAGAGATGTTGTTAAAGAACAAATTAAATTGAAAATAGGAAATATTTATGATACCATAATAGATAGCAACAATGGAGAATATTTCATTGGTAGAAATTACGAAATGGCTCCAGAAATCGATGGGCTTATCTATATTAAGAAGCATGACGGATTAAGTATAGGCGATATAATAAAAGTTAAGGTTACTGATGTTATGGAGTACGATTTAATAGGGGAGATTTTTGATGAACTTAGCAAATAAATTGACAATGATTAGGATATTTCTAGTTCCAGTATTTTTAGTTTTTATAGCAGTAAGGGATATTCCATATGGTTCAATAGTTGCAACAGCGGTATTTATAATCGCATCGATTACTGATCAACTTGATGGTCATATAGCTAGAAGTAGAAATCAAATAACTAATTTTGGGAAATTTATGGATCCATTAGCGGATAAGTTACTAGTTACAGCGGCATTAATTTCATTGGTTGAATTAAATATGATACCAGGCTGGGCTGTAGTAATAATAATTGCAAGGGAATTTGCAGTTTCTGGTCTTAGAACTTTAGCTGCATCAGATGGTATTGTAATTGCTGCAAGCTGGTGGGGAAAAATAAAGACAGTAACTCAAATGGCTGCAATTATTACATTATTAGTAGAAGTTAATATTGTCTCATCACAAGCAGCAATTAATTTTGTAAGTAATAATGCATTTTTAAATGGGTTCTTTACTTATGTTCCTAATATTTTATTAATATTAGCTGTAATAATTACAATAATTTCAGGTGTTGATTATTTTGTTAAAAATAAGGCAGCTATTTCTATGAAATAAGGTTTAATAATGAAATAAATTGGTTATAATTCAAAGAGTTCATTCTATATAAAGAATATATAGAAAGGGCTCTTTTTTCAATAAAAAATTATAATATATGTTGACTACAAATAAATAATACTTTATAATTAAAAACATAAGAACAAACGTTCATGAAAGGGTGATTATTTAATGGCAAATATTGATGAAAATAAATTAAAAGCAATTGAGAATGCGATGAGTCAAATTGAGAAACAATTTGGTAAAGGGTCTATAATGAAATTAGGTGAACATAGCACTTTAAATGTAGACTCAATTTCTACTGGCTGTCTTGATTTGGACATAGCTCTTGGAATTGGAGGAGTACCAAGAGGTAGAATTATTGAAATATATGGACCAGAAAGTTCAGGTAAAACTACAGTTGCATTACATGTTGCAGCTGAAGCTCAAAAGTTAGGTGGGGCTGTTGCTTTCGTAGATGCTGAACATGCATTAGATCCAAGTTATGCTAGAAACCTTGGTGTTGATACAGAAAATCTTATAGTATCTCAACCAGATACAGGAGAACAAGGGCTTGAAATAGCAGAAGCATTAGTTAGATCTGGAGCCATAGATGTACTTGTAGTTGACTCAGTAGCAGCTTTAGTGCCAAGAGCTGAAATTGAAGGTGAAATGGGTGATTCTCATGTTGGTTTACAAGCAAGATTAATGTCTCAAGCTTTAAGAAAATTAACAGGTACTATAAATAAATCTAAATGTGTTGTTATTTTCATTAATCAATTAAGAGAAAAAGTTGGAATTATGTTCGGAAACCCAGAAACAACAACAGGGGGAAGAGCTCTTAAGTTCTATTCAAGTATTAGAATGGATGTTAGAAGAATCGATTCAATTAAGCAAGGTGATGAAATTGTTGGTAACAGAACAAGAGTAAAAATTATGAAGAACAAAGTAGCACCTCCATTTAAACAAGCTGAATTTGACATAATGTATAATGAAGGAATATCAAGAACAGGAAATATTGTTGATGTTGGTGTTAAAGAAAATATTGTTCAAAAGAGCGGAGCTTGGTTCTCTTATGGGGATATAAGATTAGGTCAAGGAAGAGAAAATGCTAAACAATATTTAAAAGATAATCCTGAAATTGCTCTTGAAATAGAAAATAAAATTAGAAGTAAATATGAATTACCGCTAATGGTAGATAAAACTAAAGGGTCAGCTAAAAAAGTTAGCGAATAAATAATAATTAAGGATATGTAGTTTTTATAAATTGCATATCCTTTTTAATATAAATAAATAAATAGGAAATACTATTAATGAAATATCTTTAAGCAATTTAGTGTGTATACATAGCAAGGAACTAATCTTGACATATTTTTGTTTATAAGGTAAAATAATAACAAATACTGGTTTATCATATTCATAGGGACAGTGAGAATAATATGACACCTAGACGTTCTCTATTAAATTATAAATAGAGATTTATACGAGGAGGTGTTAGTTTGGAGATATTAACAATTATATTGGTTGATATTGTTGTATTAGCGGTATTCGGGTTTATCGTATACAAGGCAATACAAAAGGCCACACAAAAGAAGGTTTTATTTTTAGAAAATGAAGCTAAAGATTTAGTTGAAAAGGCTAAAAGAGAAGCTGAAGCTGCTAAGAAAGAATCTATTTTAGAGGCTAAAGAAGAGGTTCACAAACTAAGAAATGATTTAGACAGAGATTCTCGTGAGAGAAGAAATGAAATTCAAAGGCTTGAAAGAAGAATTCTTCAAAGAGAAGAATCTTTAGACAAAAAGAGTGATCTATTAGAAAAGAAAGAAGAAACTATCAATAAAAGATTGCAAGAAATTGATCAAATGGAAGAAAGTGTTCAGCAGTTACATGCTAAAAGAAGAGAAGAATTAGAAAGAATATCTACTTTAACTTCAGAAGAAGCTAAAGAAATTCTTCTTGGAGAAGTTAGAAAGGAAGTTTCTCATGATGCAGCTTTAATGATTAAAGACATTGAGTCAAAGGCTAAAGAAGAAGCTGATAAAAAAGCAAGAGAAATTATAACTACTGCAATTCAAAGATGTGCAGCAGATCATGTATCTGAATCTACAGTTCATGTTGTTGCTTTACCAAATGATGAGATGAAGGGCAGAATTATTGGAAGAGAAGGTAGAAACATAAGGACACTCGAAACATTAACAGGAGTAGATTTAATTATTGATGATACTCCAGAAGCGGTTATTTTATCTAGCTTTGATCCTATAAGAAGAGAAGTAGCTAGAATAGCACTAGAAAAATTAATTGTAGATGGAAGAATACATCCAGCTAGAATTGAAGAAATGGTTGAAAGAGCCAAAAAAGATGTTGAAAATGATATTAAAGAAGAAGGCGAACAAGCGACTTTAGAAACAGGTGTACATGGTTTACACCCTGAAATTATAAGACTTTTAGGAAGATTAAAGTATAGAACTAGCTATGGTCAAAATGTGTTAAAGCATTCAATAGAAGTTGCATACTTAGCAAGCGTAATGGCTTCAGAGTTAGGTCTTGATGTAAATTTAGCTAAAAGAGCAGGTTTATTACATGACATCGGTAAAGCAATAGATCAAGAGCAAGAAGGACCTCATGCATTAATCGGAGGAGATTTTGCTAAAAAGTATCATGAATCAGCATTAGTTGTAAATGCTATTGCTGCTCACCATGGTGATGTTGAAATGATGTCTATGGAAGCTGTTTTAGTTCAAGCAGCTGATGCAATATCAGCAGCAAGACCAGGCGCTAGAAGAGAAACGTTAGAAGCTTATATTAAGAGATTAGAGAAACTTGAAGAAATTGCAAATTCTTATGAGGGCGTAGATAAGTCATATGCCATTCAAGCTGGAAGAGAAATTAGAATCATGGTTAAACCAGAACAATTAGACGATGCTGGTTCAATTGAATTAGCACGTAATTTAGCTAAAAGTGTTGAAGAACAATTAGAGTATCCAGGGCAAATTAAGATCAATGTAATTAGAGAAATAAGAGCAGTGGATTTTGCTAAATAAATAAAAAAATGCATTTTGTATTATTACAAAATGCATTTTTTATATTTTTTTTAAAAATTTTTTAAATTTTTTTTAAAATTAAAAGGAGATTTCAGTCTTTTGTAGAATATATAATCATATAAGTAATTATAAGAATTTATAAACAATCATATGTAAACGATTTTAAATCAGGAGGTAGAAATACAAATGGAAGTATTAAAAGTATCAACAAAATCTAATCCAAATTCAGTGGCAGGTGCTCTAGCAGCAATTATTAAGGAGAAAAATATTGTAGAAATACAAGCTGTAGGTGCAGGTGCAATAAATCAAGCAGTAAAGGCTATAGCAATTGCAAGGGGCTTTGTTGCTCCAAGTGGAAGAGACATAGTATGTATACCTGCCTTTACTGACATAGAAATTGATGGTGAAGAAAGAACAGCTATAAAATTAATTGTACAACCTAGATAAAAAATAAGTTTATATTAAAAGACATTTTAGTATTGAAATTATTTTAAGGACAGTATATAATGTAATCGTTAGATATATAATATATTATACGTAAAGAGGTGTGTTTTAATGGTATCTAAAGAAGTAATAGTAAACAATGGAACTGGTTTACATGCAAGACCAGCGACTTTATTAGTTAAGAAAGCTTCATCTTTCAAATCTGATGTAAGCATTGAATTTAACGGAAAGAAAGCTAACGTTAAAAGCTTAATTGGTGTTTTATCTTTAGGAGTTACTAAAGGAGCTAACATCACAGTTACAGCTAGCGGTGATGATGAAACTTTAGCAGCAGAAGAAATCGCTAAATTAATCGAAACTTTAGAAGACTAAAATAAAAAAAGTGCGTAAGCACTTTTTTTTATTTTATTGTATGTTTTACTAGTTTACTTATCTGTATTAAATGTTATAATATTACATCTAAATATTAAAGATATTAAATCAATAGCACATATTAATATTAAAATATATATCATTCTTAAAATAGTAGGTGAACCACCACATAATACTGATAGAATATTAATATTAAATATTCCTATTATCCCCCATGTTAATGATCCTAGTAAAACTACAATGGCTGAAAACTTATCAAAGGTACTTAATTTACACATAATAATTCCTCCGTAATATGTATTATAATAAATAATATGAAAATTTTTTTTTATTATTACTAACAAAAAAAATAAAAATATGATATAATACGAATTATATTATGTTAAAAGCATAAATTATTCGGAGGTGTTCAAATGACAAACTTATACAATTCGCCATTAAACTCTAGATATGCATCAAAGGAAATGAGTTATATATTTTCTGATGATATGAAATTTACAACTTGGAGAAAGTTATGGGTTGCTTTAGCTGAAGGGGAAAGAGAATTAGGAATAAATATAACAGAAGAGCAAATTAATGAGTTAAAAGCTAATATAGATAATATAAATTACGATGAGGCAAGAAAAAGAGAAAAAGAAGTAAGACATGATGTTATGAGTCATGTATATGCATATGGATTACAATGTCCTCATGCAAAAGGAATCATACACTTAGGTGCTACTAGCTGCTATGTTGGGGATAATACTGATATAATAATAATGAGAGATGCATTATTATTAACTAAGAAAAAGATAGTTACAGTTTTAAATCATTTATCAAATTTTGCAATGAAATATAAGGATATGCCTACATTAGGATTTACACATTTTCAACCTGCTCAATTGACTACAGTTGGCAAGAGAGCTACATTATGGATGCAAGATTTAGTTTTAGATATAGAAAATATAGATTTTCTATTAAGTAAATTGAAACTAAGAGGGGTTAAAGGTACAACTGGAACTCAAGCAAGCTTTATGAATTTATTTGAAGGTGATGAAAGTAAAGTTAAAGCATTAGATACATATGTAGCTGAAAAAATGGGATTTGAAAAGAGTTATGGAGTAACAGGACAAACATATCCTAGAAAAATTGATTCTATAGTTTTAAATACTTTATCAGAAGTAGCACAAAGTGCATATAAGTTTAGTAATGATTTAAGATTATTACAAAGTATGAAAGAAGTAGAAGAACCATTTGAAAAACATCAAATTGGATCTTCAGCTATGGCATATAAGAGAAATCCAATGAGAAGTGAAAGAATGGGTGCTTTAGCAAGAACAGTTGTAGTTAATGCTTTAAATCCTGCAATAACAGCTTCTACGCAATGGTTTGAAAGAACATTAGATGATTCAGCTAATAAGAGAATATCAGTAGCAGAAGCTTTCTTAGCTTTAGATGGTGTTTTAAATCTTTATATTAATATTGCTGAAAATATGGTTGTTTATGATAAAGTAATAGCTAAACATGTTAATGAAGAATTACCATTTATGGCAACAGAAAATATAATGATGGAATCAGTTAAAAAGGGTTGCGATAGACAAGAGTTACATGAAAGAATTAGAGAACATTCAATGGCAGCAGCTCAAAGAGTTAAGGGTGAAGGGTTAAATAATGATTTAATTGAAAGAATCATGGCAGATGATTACTTTAGATTATCAAGAGAAGAAATTTTAGCAATAATCGATCCACAAAAATTTGTAGGTAGAGCTCCAAGTCAAGTTGTTGAATTTATTGCTGAATATGTTTCACCTATTATAGATGAAAATAAGGATGCATTAGAAATAAAAAGTGAAATTACTGTTTAGTTAAAATATTAATCTACTTTAAGTTAATTGAAATTAACTTAAAGTAGATTTTTTATTAAATATAGCTTATTTATAGTGTAATCTAACTAATATTGTAATGTAATTTATTTAGTAATCATATGTTATAGTAAATAATACAATAAGGGGATTACACTAAATAATGAAAGAGATTTATGAATATTTATTGAAAAACTCAACTTTTGATAACTTAATTAAAAACTATATACAAGGGAATAGAATTGCTATAATTAGAAATAATGAAAAAAGTGATTATGTTATAAATTATTTACAAGAATATATATTAAACAATGCTACTGTAGAAGGAGTTGAAAAGAAATATAAAGATTTGAATTCATGTTACAATTTAGATTCAATTAAGTCAAAGAAGCTTATAGTACTTAATAGAGAGATAAATAATAATAAAAGAAATATTATAAATACATTTCTGACATTCATAGAAAAAGATAATTTAGGAAGGTCATTAAATGATTTATATTCAATAACTAAGAAAAGTTTAGATTTTAAAGATGAATCTTTTAGGTTTTTTTCGATTTTAAGTAAATGTAAAGAAGTAATTGGAAATGAAGAAGAAACAGTTGTAGAAGAGATCGATAAAATTATTGCAGGAAATTATATTAATATATATATAAAGTATTTAAAGTTTAAAGGAAATAAAAAGTTTGAAATTATAAAAGATAATATAGATGTAAGTGATATAAAAAAAATAATAACAAAATTAAGTGGCATTTTGAATAATAGTTTTGCATTTATGCCTCCTATCTATAATAATGAATACACGAGTGATTTTGAAAATGAAGAAATTTATTATAAAAATTATACTCCTGAACAGTTGCTAGAAGAAGTCAAAAAAATTAATTACAAACATAATAAAAAATTGTTAGGGGAAATCGTAGATATAAAGTGGTATAAATTCTCTCAAATATTTAATTATAAGAAAATAACTAATAAAAATAAACAAGTTCAGGATGCTTATTATAAAAGAGAAAAAGAGATTTATAATCAATATATGGAGAATATTGATAATTTAAAGTTATTTTCAAGTTCATTCAAATTTTTAACTAAGGTTTTTAAAGAAAAGGTATTAGATGAAATTGATGATAATGTATCGAATGAAGATAATTTATATGAATGTATACTAAATTTAAAAGAAACATTAACTACATATGAAGAATTTTTAAGTTTAGAAAATAAAGTTAAATCTTTAAGTGATATTCAAAGAAATATATTAGATTATTGTTATGA
Source organism: Clostridium saudiense (assembly GCF_000577815.1). Taxonomy (GTDB): domain Bacteria; phylum Bacillota; class Clostridia; order Clostridiales; family Clostridiaceae; genus Clostridium; species Clostridium saudiense. Next base: position 32,176 of record NZ_CBYM010000016.1, read on the forward strand.
TAAGATTGATAATAAGAATGATTTAGAGAAAATAATTAGATTCATACCAAGTTATTATTTATATGAAGAAATTGAAGAGGATGAGCTTAAATATGAGGAAGAAATAATTGAGTATGAATATGTAGATGAAAGAATAAGGAATCTACATTTAGCTTTAAAAGCATATGACGATATTATTCCACAAGTATTAAAGGAATATAGTTATAAAAATACAAATGATTATCTTAAAGAAAACAAAATTGATATTAACAAATTAGATTTTATAGAAGTAATTGATAATAAATATGAAGAAAAAAATTATAAGCTTTTATCTAATTTATATCCATTTTTAATTATTAGTAAAGAGGAGTACGATGCTAACAAAGAAATCATAAATAATAGTTTTCAAGTTATTATAAAAAGTGAAGATTTCTTAATTAGTGATGATATTAAGGAATATAAAAGTGAAATTTCAACTAATGAGAGATTAGATAAGGGGATAACTAACTTGCTTTCTAATTTAGGTTATCACATATATGAAGATGAAAAGGATAAATCACTTTTATATGTATCTGGATGCAAGGGTAAAGATGAAATTAAAACAATATTTATAAATAATAAAGAAGAATTTAATGTTAATATCTTAATAAGATTATTAGATATTATAGATAAAAGAGGAGAATTGATATATATATGGTATAGGAATTGGTGGCTAAATAAAAATGAAGAAGTACAAAGATTACATTTTCTATTAAATAGGTAAGGATATATTAGGCATAAATTTAGTATGCCTAATTTTTTTGCATTAATTTATATAAATGTGATAAAATTAGTGAATAAATTACTAATCAAAGGAGAAGACGATGAATTTAATAACAGTTGAAAATATAAAAAAGACATATAGTGAAAAAGTTTTATTAAATGATGTTTCATTTGGAATTAATGATGGTGATAAAATAGGGCTTATTGGATTAAATGGTAGTGGAAAGTCTACATTATTAAAAATAATAACAGGAAGAGATGAGTTCTTTGATGGAAGTATTACAAAAGGTAAGGGAGTAAGAGTAGAGTACCTTTCACAAAACTCAGAGTTTGATGCTAATGCAACAGTTTTAGAACAAGTATTTAATAGTGATACCCCTGAAATGAAATTGTTGATGGAATATGAAAATTTACTAGATAAAACTAAAAATGAAGAATTTAATGAAGATATTAACAATAGGCTTATAAAAACTCAAGAAAAAATTGATTCCTTAAATTTATGGAATTTAGAAAGTGAAGTTAAAGTTATATTAACTAAGCTTGGAATAAATGATTATACTATGAAAATGGGTACTTTATCTGGTGGACAAAAGAAGAGGGTATTTTTAGCATCAGCATTAATAAAACCATGTGAGTTACTTGTACTAGATGAGCCTACTAACCATTTAGATTCAGGATCTATAGAATGGCTAGAAGAATATTTAAATAATAGAAAAGGTGCATTATTAATGATTACTCATGATAGATATTTCCTAGATAGAGTATCTAATAAAATTTTAGAATTAGATAGAGGAAATATATATACTTACATAGGTAATTATAGTGCATTCCTTGAAAAGAAAGCTGAAAGAATAGAATTAGAAGCAGCTAGTGAAGAGAAAAGGCAAAAGTTAATATTAAAAGAGTTGAAATGGGTAAGAAGAGGGGCTAAAGCTAGAACAACAAAACAAAAGGCAAGGCTTCAAAGATTTGATGATTTAATTAATGAGGAATATATAGCTCCAAAGGCTAATTTAGAAATGTCTTTCATTGGAACTAGATTAGGTAAAAAAATTATAGAATTGAAAAATATAAGCAAGGGATATGGAACTAAAAATCTTATAGATAATTTTAATTATACAGTATTAAAAGAAGATAGAATTGGAATTATTGGAGAAAATGGAGTAGGGAAAACAACACTACTTAATATAATTAGAAACTCTATTACTCCAGATGAGGGGAATATAGAAATTGGTGAAACTGTAAAGATATCTACATTTTCTCAAGATGATTCACATATGGATTTATCTATGAAAGCTATTGATTATGTTAAAGAAGGAGGAGAGTGGATTCCTACAGAAGATGGAACTAAAATAAGCGCCTCTCAGCTTGCAGAACGTTTCTTATTTGATGGTACAATGCAATATACAATGATAGAAAAGCTTTCAGGAGGAGAGAGAAGAAGACTTCATTTACTAAGGGTGCTTATGGAAGCTCCAAATGTATTAATTTTAGATGAGCCAACTAATGATCTTGATATAGAAACATTAAAAATACTTGAAGATTTTATTGATGAGTTTATAGGTGTTGTAATTGTTGTTTCCCATGATAGATATTTCTTAGATAGAATTTGTAATAAGATATTTTCATTTGAGGGTAGAGGATTAATTAACATATATAATGGAAACTATAGTGATTATTTAATTAATAAGGAAATTAAATTTTTAAAAGAAAAAGAAGCGGAGCAAAATAATAAAGCTGAAATAAGTAAGAAAAAAACTTACGTGAAAAATAAAGACGAAAGACCAAAGTTTACTTTTAAAGAACAAAAGGAATTTGAAACTATATACACTGATATTGAAGCTATAGAAAATAAAATTGCAGAAATAGAAGAGGAAATGATAAAAAATTCAAGTAGTTATGGTTTATTAAATGAATTAGATCAAGAAAAAACTAAGCTTGAAGAGGAATTATTAGAAAAGTATGAACGTCAAGAATATTTAGAAGATATAGCAAAAAAAATAGAGGAATATAATAGTAAAAAGCAATAAAAGAATATAACTTATTGACAAGAATTTAAGTTTCTGATAATCTTGATAAGGTCGTAATAAAAGTTATATTTTTTAGGAGGAAATTATGGAAAACACGCAAAAGATAAAAATTGTAACTGCTGATCCATCAGCATTAGGATTATTTGGACTAGCAATAATTACTTTAGTAGCTTCATCACAAAAATTAGGAATAACTTCAGGGGTAGCATTAGTATTCCCATGGGCAATATTCCTAGGAGCAACAGCACAATTATTTGCATGTATTAATGATTTTAAACATGATAACACATTTGGAGCAACAGCATTTGGAGCATATGCATTCTTCTGGTATGCAATGGGATTCACTTGGTTAATCCAAAATGGAGTATTTGGTGAAAAGTTAGCTGCAACAGCAGATACTAAACAATTAGGATTTGCATTTTTAGGATATTTAATATTTACAATATTCATGACAATTGGAGCAATGGAAACTCACAAAGTATTATTCACAATATTTGTTTTAATTGATTTCTTATTCTTAGGATTATCATTAAATTCATTTGGAATAATGCCAGAACTTTCACATGGATTAGCTGCTTGGTCAGAATTATTAATAGCTATTATGTCATTCTACGGATGTGGTGCAGCTGTATTAAATAAGCACTTTGGAAAGGTATTTTTACCAGTTGGTAAGCCTTTTGGAATATTTAAATAATACACTTAATATTAAAAGGAAAAGTTTTATAAACTTTTCCTTTTTTCTTTATAAAAATAAATGTATGTTGTATACTTAAAATATAATTAAACAAATGAATAAATAAGGAGTTAATTATGAAGATTAAAGTTACAGTTAAAGGTCAAAAAGATCCGATTATTTATTCTGGTGACAGAATCGATGTTTTGGATTTTGAAATGAATGGAGAAATGTATAAACAAATAAGATATTTCAGAAAAGGATTTTCAAAATCAGAATTATTAAAAGCTGATTTAATAACAAAAATTATTGAAGTTGAAAAATAAACGTATTAGATAATGCGTTTATTTTTTTATTTAAAATTAAATTAATAAAATTTATTTGCTAGAATATAATTTAATTTAAATAAAAGCGAATTATATAAAAATAAAAATTTAACTTATAAAATAAATGTAAATTTATTAAAAGAATATCATAGTTGAAATTTAAAATTTAATAAAAAAGATAGTAACTTTAAAAAAAGTTTATTTATAAGAAAAAATTTAAATAAATAATAAAATTTACATTAAAATATCTAAAAATAGTATAAAATGAAAAAATATATGCTAAAAATACAAAAATAACTCGAAAATTTATTTCGCTAAATAACCATTTAGCGAAATAAATGTCATTGTTAGCACAAAATAGCTATGATATAATGAAATCAGAATTAAATCTAGTTTAAGGAGGATTTTACATGGATGAAAATGATAAAAATACTAAAACTAATAAACAAAATAACTTTGATCTAAACGAAATTGTAAAAAAAGATACTTATAATAATTTAGAACAAAAAAATAGATTTGGTATTGAAGTTCAAAATAATAATAAATTGCCTAAAGTATTAGCTGATTTTTTAAGTTATTTAGAAACTATTAAAGGAAAATCCTATAATACAATTGAAGCTTATAAAATTGATTTAAGTTTATTTTTTAAGTATTTAAAAGTATATAAAGGTTATTACATACCAGATGATATAGAATTTGAAGAAATACCTATAAATGATTTAGATGAAACTTTTTTAAAAAGTATAGATTTAAGTGATTTATATGCCTTTTTATCATTTGTAGAAAAGCAAAGAAATAATGGAACTTATGCAAGAGCTAGAAAAGTTGCCACAATTAAATCGTATTTTAATTATTTGCATGGAAAAGCAAAAATAATCACTTATAATCCAGCATCTGAGTTAGAGTCACCGAAAATAAATAAACGACATCCAATTTATTTAACACTAGAAGAAAGTGTATCTCTACTCTCCTCTTTAGATGAAAAGAATTGTAATTACTTAAGAGATTATTGTATTTTAACTTTATTCTTAAATTGTGGCATGAGATTATCTGAATTATGCTCTATAAAAATAGATAAGATAAAAGGCGATACATTAACTATTATAGGTAAAGGTAATAAGGAACGTACTGTTTACTTAAATGAAGCATGTATAAGTTCAATTGAAGATTATCTTGCAAAACGTAATGATAATAAGGCTACAGATGAAAATAAAAAATTTTTATTCTTATCATCTAGAGGTACTCCAATAAATAAAAGAACTGTAGAATTGCTTGTTAAAAAACATGTTAAGAATGCAGGATTAACTAATGAAAAATATACTCCTCACAAGCTTCGTCATACAGCTGCTACACTTATGTACAAGCATGGTAATGTTGATATTAGAAGCCTTCAAAGTATATTAGGACATGAAAATATATCAACAACCCAAATTTATACTCATGTAGATGAAGAAATTTTAAGAGAAGCTGCTAAATCTAATCCATTAGCAAGTATAAAAAGTAAATAAAGAACATATGTTCATTGCTCGTGAAAATGGCATTTTGTTATTAAATTAATAATTAAATATAAAAAAAATGAAAGAAACTCAAAAAATAAATAAGTTTCTTTCATTTTTAATAATTTCTATTTTTTCATTTTTCTTATTCCAGGATATATTTCTTCTGTTAACTCATCTAACTCAGTATCATTATCAACACCTAGTTCATCGAAGTATACAATATTATCAAACGCATCTACATAATCATCTTCTAAATCCATTTTATCTAGAATATCATTATAGTTCTCTAATGTTATTTCTTCATTTATATTTTCTTCAGAATCCTTCTCTTCTTCCTTTAAGGCTTCTAATGCATTTTTAAGTTCTTCTTCTATAAATGAATTCTCTTCTACAGTCTTAGCTATATCATCAATATTTATGGCTCTTATATCTATCCCATCTTCTTCTAAACATTTACCGCAATTATCACATATTTTTTTTGAAAAAAGATCACAATAATCATCTTCAGTATATTTATAAGTCATTAAATCACCACCTGTTTATTTTAACCTTGTTATTTTACCAGTTTATTAAAAATATTTCAACTAAAATATTTTACAAATAGAAGAACATAGGTTTGATATAGTGCTATTCTTATGATATAATGATAACAAAAGCGAGGTGTTGAAAATGCGAGAAGTAAGTGATAAACAAAGTGAAATTTATGAGTTTTTAAAAACTTTCACTGATAACAAAGGATACCCTCCTTCAGTAAGAGAAATCTGTGAAGCTGTTGGATTAAGATCGACTTCGTCTGTTCATGGTCATCTTAAACGTTTAGAGTCAAAAGGATTAATAAAGAGAGATCCTACTAAACCAAGAGCTCTTGAGATTATAGATCATTCATCAAGAAAGGAAATGGTTAACATTCCCATCATAGGGAAAGTTACAGCTGGTATGCCTATACTAGCTAATGAAAATGTTGAAGGAATATTCCCTGTTCCGCTTGATTATATTAAGCATAATAAAGAATTATTTATGTTAAATGTAAGTGGAGAAAGTATGATTAATGCTGGTATTTTCGATGGTGATTTAGCAATAATTGAAAAATGTCAGACTGCAAGAAATGGTGAAATTATAGTTGCTTTAATTGAAAATGAAGCTACTTTAAAAACATTCTATAAAGAAAATAATTATATAAGATTACAACCTGAAAATGATAAAATGGATCCAATTATAGTTGAAGATTGCGTCATTTTAGGTAAATTAGTTGGTTTGTTTAGGACATATTAATAATTAAGGAATCATACACTATTGTATGATTCTTTTTTATTATATTTTAAAGGTGTGTGGTTCTTATGCAAATTGTTTTAGGGAGATTTATAAAGAAAAAGGAGGATTTTGATAGTGAAAATATTATTTGCCCAATAAAGGATTATGATAGAGATAAATATTTAAATAGAAGAATAATTATTAGGATTTTATTTGTTATTTTATATGGTTATGAATTAGGTTATATGTTGGCATTAAATTCTAATACAATTAATGATATAAAAGTTACTGTAATAAATTTTGTTTTATTCTATGCACTTAACTTTTATTTAATTCAAATACCTCATGAATTTATTCATACACTCTTCTATTCTAAGGCATTTACAAATAAAAAAAATAAATTAGTATTTTTTAACAAAAAAAGAATTGTAACAACAGAGCTTGAAGAAAATACAAATACATGGCTTATGATTTTAAGCTTAATTACCCCATTTTTACTATTTTCCATATTGCCTATAGTATTAATTAATAACATAGGATTTGATATATACTTATATTCATTATCATTTGCAAATGCAATATTATCATCTGAGGATTTATTAAATATTATATTATTATTCTTTTCTAAGAAAAATGATGAAGGCAAAAAAACTTTATATGTGATTCCTAATAATTATGATTACTTATTAAATAATAATACTTCTTCTCTAGAAAATGATGAGTTATTTAATGTGTATACTTCTAAGGATGATATAAAGTTAGAGGATACTTCTCTCCTACCAACTTATATTGAAGCAGAGAACAATGAAAATAAAACTACTGCTATTGATTTTAATGAAGAAAAGTTAGAAGAAAATAAAGAAGATGATTCTATTATAGAAAATGAAGAAGAAAGTAAAGTTTATGAAGATAGCATTAAAGATGCTGGTATTAAAATAATTATTGAAGAGATTGATGATGTAAATGATAATAATAATGTATATGAAGATATAGATAATTTAAAACAAGATGATAGAAATGATTTTAATAGTATTATGGTAAATAAGTTAATTAGTGAGATAGATCAATTAAGCCCTCAAGAAAGTAATAAAGAAGATCAAAATAATGATGCTAAAAATGAGGTATCTGTGACAGAGGATTCTTTTATAAATAATAAAGCTAGTGAATTAATTAGTGTAATTGAACAAAGCATTATTAATGATAAATAATAATATTAAAAAAGCGAAGAAATTCTTCGCTTTTTTAATTATAGTATGCTATTTAAAGAAATTAATATACCAATTTTAGCATGATCAAATGTTAATCCACCTTGAAGGTAAGCTATATAAGGCTCTCTTATAGGTGCATCAGCTGATAATTCAATTGAAGATCCTTGAATGAATGCTCCAGCAGCCATAATTACTTCATCGTTATATCCTGGCATTGCCCATGGTTCACATTCAACATAAGAATCAATAGGTGAACCTTTTTGAATTCCCTTACAGAATTGAATTAATTTTTCTCTATCATTAAATTTTATAGCTTGAATTATATCACTTCTTTTATCATTATATTTAGGTAATACTTCAAATCCTGCTATCTCCATTATTCTAGCGCAGAATACAGCCCCTTTAAGAGCTTCCATTACTATATGAGGGGCTAAGAATAGTCCTTGGTAAAATTGTCTCATAACGCCGAATGTAGAGCCACACTCCCCTCCTATACCTGGAGTTGTTAATCTGTATGCAGCTTGTTCAACGTATTTCTTTTTACCAGCTATATATCCACCTGTTGGTGCTATACCACCACCAAGATTTTTAATAAGTGAACCTGCAATTAAATCAGCACCAACATCTGTAGGTTCTATAGTATCAATTAATTCACCATAGCAGTTATCTACAAATACACAAACATCACTTCTTATTTCTTTTATTACTGATATTATTTCACCAATTTCAGATACTAAGAATGATTTTCTCCAACCATATCCTGTACTTCTTTGAATATGTACTAATTTAATTGATGGGTCTTCCTTAAGAACCTTTATAATAGCTTCAGTATCGAATTTACCATCTTTTAAATCAACTTGCTTATAATTTACTCCATATTCTTTTAATGAGCCTATATTTTCTTTACCGCTAATACCTATAATGTTATGTAAAGTATCATATGGTGCTCCTGTGATACAAACCATAGTATCATTAGTTCTTAAGTTACCCATTAAGGCACATCCTATAGCATGAGTACCATTTACGAAATGTGGTCTAACTAAAGCACTTTCAGCATTGAAAATTCTTGCATAAACTTTATCTAAAGTATCTCTACCAATATCATCATAACCATAACCAGATGAATTTGTAAAATGCATATCACTTATTCTTTCTTCTTGAAATGCATTAAGAACCTTAAGTTGGTTATACTCTCTTATTTCATCATAAATTTTAAATTGTTCTTCTACATCATTTAAAGCTTGTTTGTATACTTCAAATACACTTGGCTTAATGTTGTATGCTTCCATCATTAACTTTTCTGTTTCTCTTAACATTAAAGTTCCTCCATTTTATAATATTTCATAACTATTATATATAATATAAAACAAAATATAAAGTTTTTACAAAAATAAATTAAAAATTAAAGAAAAAGGAACTGCAATTTGCAGCTCCTATATGTTTTCATTATCAGAAAAAGGTAATGGTTTTGCTGGTGTAATAGTAGTAATTGAATGTTTATATATAAGCATTTGTTTACCTTCACTATCTAAAATTACAGTGAAACTATCGAATCCTTTAACGATACCCCTTAATTGAAATCCATTTACTAAATAAATAGATACAGCTGTTTTGCTTTTTCTAGCATTATTTAGAAAGATATCTTGAATATTATTGCTTTGTTTATTCAATATAACCACCTCCATGGCTAATAACTAATTAGATTTTATATCATTTGTTATTATATTAATTATCTCTTCATCAGATAATTCATCTTTATTTAAGAAAATAGCTCTTGGATCTTTTCTAAACCATGTTAATTGACGTTTAGCATAATTTCTTGATCCTTGTTTAATCATTTCTGTAGCCTCTTCTAATGATATAGAATTTTCAAGATACATTAAAACTTCTTTATATCCTATACCCTGCATTGCCTGCATAAGAGAATTATACCCATTTTCTTTTAATTTAATACATTCATTTAAAAGACCTTTTTCAAACATAATATCTACACGCTTATTAATTCTTTGATAAAGTTTTTCTCTATCCATATTTAATACATAGTAATGTACGTCATATTTACTTTTGTAGAAGTCCTCTCCTGCATTAAAAGAACTAAATGGTTTATTAGTTACCTTATAAACTTCAAGAGCTCTTATAACCCTTTTTCTATTGTTTGGATGTATTGATTCATAACTTACTGGGTCTATATCTTTAAGCATATTATGAATATAAATATCACCGTGTTCTTTTGCAAGTTCTTCTAATTCTAATCTATAAGCTTCATCATTAGTTGCATCAGTAAAATTCATATTACATGTTAATGCATTTATATAAAGGCCTGTTCCTCCAGTTAAAATAGGAAGTTTATCCTTTGATAGTAAATCATCAATAATAGGTTGTGCCATATTTTTAAAGTCTACTACGGAAAATGGTTTATCTGGTGTAGTAACATCTATCATATGATGTTTTATTCCATCCATTTCTTCAGTAGTAATTTTAGCTGAACCGATATCCATGTATTTATATATTTGCATAGAATCAGTAGATATTATTTCGCCATTTAACTTCTTAGCTAATTCTATCGATAAAGCCGTTTTTCCTACTGCTGTAGGGCCAGCTAATACAAGTATTTTATTATTCATTTTTTTAACCTTCCTATACTATTCGTCTAAACTTTTTATCTAATTCATATTCAGTAAATTTTATGATAATAGGTCTTCCATGTGGACAATTAAATGGATTATCAATATATCTTAAATCAGAAATTAATTTTTCCATTTCCATTTGTGTAAGGTAATCATTAGCCTTTACAGCTGCTTTACATGCCATTGTTGCAATTTTATTTAGTTTTACCTCTACAGTTTTTCCACTTCCTAAATTCTTTAAATTATCGATTATACTTAATAAAAAGTTTCTTGAATCTAATTTTCCTAAGAAGTATGGTACTTCCTTTAATGAAATTGTATTTCCTCCAAACTCTTCTATAACAAAGCCTGAATTAATGAAAATTTCTTTGTTTTCCTTATAACACTCATAATCATCTAAAGATAAATCTATAAGACAAGGAATAAGAAGTTGTTGAACTACTATTTCACCATTTTCTATATCATTAACATATTTTTCATATAGTATTTTTTCATGTGCTGCATGCTGATCAATTATATAAAGTGTATCTGAGTATTCTGCTAAAATATAAGTTTTATTAAATTGCCCTATTATTCTTAAGTCTGGAAACTTTGCCTTTTTTACTTGTGATAAACTACCTTCAATCTCTTTACTTTCGTTAATTACATTATTGTTCATAGTAGGAGATGAATTAGATTTATTAGTGTAATCTAAATTAACACTTTCATTTTTTTCAATGTAATTAGTGTTATTAGGTGAAGTGTAAATTGATACATTATCATTTACTGAATTGTTATTAAGATTTTGAAGTTTGTTTTTATTTATTTCCTTTAATCTATTATATAAATCCTCTTCTTTTGCAACATCATGAATAGTAATATTATTGTATATATCATTAATAGATGGTTCAACTTTGTTGTTTTGTATTAATGATTCACTTGTTTCAAAAGTTGATGTAGCTATAGATTGTGTTAAAGGAAGGGGTGTATCTAAATCTAACTTAATTTCCTCAATTTCTTCTACTGGTTCTTTATCTTCTTTTTCAGCAAAGGAATTAAAAATATCTTCTCTTAAAGCAGAATGAACAGAATCAAATACTCTCTTATATATAACTCTCTCATCTTTAAATTTAATTTCAGCTTTTGTTGGATGTATATTAACGTCAATATCCTCAGGATTTAATTCTATAAATAAAACAAAGAAAGGAAATTTATTCACTGTTGAAAATGATTTAAATGCATTTTCTACTGCAGCAACAATAGTTTTATTTTTTATATATCTATTGTTTACAAAGATACTTTCATTATTTCTTGAACCTCTAGCAATTATTTCTTTACCTATATATCCATGTACTTTTAAATAATCATCTTCGTAATTAAAAGGTAATACATGCTCAGAGATGTTTTTACCGTATATTGTTCTAATAGCATTTAATAAATTTCCATCTCCATAAGTATGAAGAGTTTTTTTACCATTATTAAATAATTTAAAGGAGATATTTGGATTACTTAATGCAACTCTTAAAATAATATCATTAATTAAACTTCCTTCTCTAGAAGTAGATTTTAAGAATTTTCTTCTTGCAGGAACATTATAAAATAAATCTTTTACTTCCATATAAGATCCATTATTCATACCAAAATCATTTAAAGAAACTTTTTCGCCAGCTTCTAAAACTAATTCTTTTCCAAAATCACATTCTGCTGGTTTACTTCTAAATGTTAATTTTGAAACAGAAGCAATTGATGGAAGTGCTTCCCCTCTAAAACCTAAAGTATTAATGGAGTAAATATCTTCAACATTTTTTATTTTAGAAGTCGCATGAGGCATAAATGCTTTTTCTATATCAAGGTTATGTACACCTACCCCATCATCTATTACTCTAATTGTTGATATTCCACCATCTTCAATTTCTACAGTAATATTTTTAGAATTAGCATCAATTGAATTTTCAACAAGTTCCTTTACTACAGAGGAAGGGCGCTCTACAACTTCCCCTGCAGCTATCTTATTAGATGTATGTTCATCTAATATATTTATTCTTTTCATAGAGCACCTCCTATTTTAGTTTTTTTGCATCTTGAACAATTTTAAATAAAGTATTCATTGCATCTAATGGTGTCATCGTCATTACTTCTATATCAGCAATTTCATTTAATAAGCTTTCTTTACCAATCATATTAAAATCAATTTGCATCATTTCAGTGTTTTCTTTTACTACTATTGGTTCTTTTTCAGTTTTATTTATAGAAGGTATTTCTGTAACTTTTTTATCTTCTATAACTTCAACATCCTCTTTTTCAACAGCAGCTTCTTCTTTAACTTTAATGTTATTATCGTTACTTTCTTTATAGTTATTAAATAACTTATCAATTTCTATTGATTTTTCATTTTCTAATTTACATAAAATATGCTTAGCCCTATCTATTACCTCTATAGGTAATCCTGCAAGTTTTGCTACTTCAATACCATAAGATTGGTCAGCGCCACCTTCAACAATTTTTCTTAAGAATATAACTTGATCATCACTTTCTTTTACTGCAACAGAATAGTTTTTAACACCTTCTATTATTCCTTCTAATTTAGTTAATTCATGATAATGTGTAGCAAATAAAGTTTTACATTTTAAATCACTATTATTAGATATATATTCTATTACTGACCAAGCAATACTTAATCCATCATAAGTTGAAGTACCTCTTCCTACTTCATCTAATAAGACTAAGCTATTTGGTGTAGCATTTTTTAATATGTTTGATACTTCCCACATTTCAACCATAAATGTAGACTTTCCACCTGCTAAATCATCTGAAGCACCAATTCTTGTAAAGATTTTATCACAAACTGATATATTAGCACTTTTAGCAGGAACAAATGAACCTATTTGAGCCATTAATGTAATTAAAGCTACCTGTCTCATATAAGTAGATTTACCTGCCATATTAGGACCTGTAATTAATAATAGTCTATTATCTGTAGTATTAATTTTAGTATTATTAGATACAAACTCACCATTACCTATTACCTTTTCTACAACTGGATGTCGTCCATCAGTTATATCTAAATCTCCATTAGTATTAATTTCAGGGCGTACATAATCATTGTCTACAGCCACCTTAGCTAATGTAGAAAGGGCATCTAATGATGATATTATATTTGCACTGCATTTTAATCTTGGAATTTGAGCTTCAACTTTATCTCTAAGCTCTACAAATAATTCATATTCAAGAGCCATAAGATGTTCATCAGCACCTAAAATCTTTTCTTCTACTACCTTTAATTCTTCAGTGATATAACGTTCTGCATTTGCTAGTGTTTGCTTTCTTATATATCTTCCTTCAGGAATTAAATTATAGTTTGCTTTAGATATTTCAATATAATATCCAAATACTTTATTATAACCAATTTTAAGTGACTTAATACCTGTAAATTCTCTTTCTTTACTTTCTAATGAAGCTATCCATTGCTTTCCGTTTAATTTAGCCTCTCTTAGCTCATCTACCTTGCTTGAATATCCTTCCCTTATAATATTTCCTTCTTTAACAGAAGTTGAAGGATCATCTAATAAAGCTTTTGAAAGAAGCGTTCTAATGTCATCTAATACATCTAAATTGTTATACCAATCAGATAATAAATCAGCTTTACACACTGATAGTTTTTCTTTTATTTCAGGCAATTTCATTAAAGACATATTTAAAGAAACTAAATCTTTAGCATTTACATTTTTATTAGATATTTTACCTACAATTCTTTCTATATCATAAATGTTTTTTAATGACTCTCTTAATTCTTCTGTGAAATAAATATTATTAAATAATTCATCTACAGAATCTAGACGTTTATTTATTTCTTCCTTATTAATTAAAGGCTCTTCAATCCATTTTCTAAGTGTTCTTCCACCCATAGTAGTAGATGTTTTATCTAATACCCAAATTAAACTGCCTTTTTTTGATTTTTCCTTTAAGTTTTCAGTTAATTCAAGGTTTCTTCTAGAACTACTATCTATAGTCATATAATTTACTATGTCATATGATTCTAAAACATTTATATTAGAAAGGCTCATCTTTTGAGTATCTAATATGTATTTTAATAATATTGAAGAGGCAATTTTACTTCTTAAATCTAACCCAGCTACTTCAACTTCACTAAATTGATTTATAAGCTCCTCATCAGTACAATTAAAATTCATAACATTCTTTTTAGTAATTAATGCATTTGAAATATTATGTATTTCATTTAAAAGTTCTTCATTAAAGTTTACATCAACAAGTACTTCTTTTGGTGATATTTTTGATACCTCATCTAAAAGTGTTGTTTTTAATTCTTTAAAGAATGTTGTTTTAAATTCACCTGTAGATATATCTGAAGAGGCTATTCCATAATATCCATCTGAATTATAAATAGCCATAATATAAGTGTTTTTATATTCCTCTTCACCATTATTTTCTGAGTATGTTCCTGGAGTTATTACTTTAATTACATCTCTTTTTACTATTCCTTTTGCTACAGCAGGATCTTCAACTTGTTCACATATTGCTACTTTAAATCCCTTGCCTACTAATCTTGAAATATAGTTAGCTGCAGCATGAAATGGGATTCCACACATTGGGGCTCTTTCTTCTAAGCCACATTCTCTTCCTGTTAAAACTAATTCTAACTCTCTTGAAGCTGTTTTTGCATCTTCAAAGAACATTTCATAAAAATCACCTAATCTATAAAAAAGGATACAATCCTGATATTTATCCTTTATTTCCATGTATTGCCTCATCATCGGTGTCAATGCCATGATAGTTACCTCCATTAATTATATTATAAAGCCTATTTTTTAGCTGTTTATCATGTATTATACAACATATTTTTAATATTATAAAGTAAGAGTATAGGTAAGATAAAATAATTAAGATTTAAGAGATTTTGATTAAAACCACAGCTTTTCTTAACTTTTACTTCCTATATTATATTTATAATTCTATAGACGTTAAAATAAGGATAACTCTAGTATTAAGAGCTATCCTTATTGTACTTATTTTACTACTTCACCAACTAATGAGAAGTTTTGTGCTTTAGTAACTTTAACATTTACTATATCACCAACTTTTACATTATCTCCAGTAAAGTTAACTAATCTTCCGTTTCTAGTTCTTCCAGAAAGTTTACTTTCATCATTTTTACTAGTACCTTCTACTAATACTTCAACAATCTTACCATCATAAGCTTTGTTTTTAGCTATAACTCCAGCATTAACTGCTTCAACTAATCTATTAAATCTATGATGTTTATCTTCTTCAGAAACTTGATCTAACATCATATCAGCTGGTGTATTATTTCTTCTTGAATATATGAAAGTAAATGCTGAATCATATTGAACTTCTTTTACTAATTCTAAAGTATCTAAGAAGTCTTCCTCAGTTTCACCAGGGAATCCAACAATTATATCAGTTGTTAATGAAACATCTGGGATTTCCTTCTTGATTTTATTAACTAAAGACATATAGTATTCTCTAGTATAATGTCTATTCATTTTCTTTAAGATTCTATCAGAACCACTTTGAACTGGTAAATGAATTTGTTCACATAGCTTTCCACATTCTTTAACAGCCATAATAACATCATCATTTAAGTCTTTTGGATGAGAAGTCATAAATCTTAATCTTTCTAATCCTTCTATTTCATTAATCATTCTTAAAAGATCTGCAAATGATACTTCCTCTTCTAGACCTTTACCATAAGAGTTAACATTTTGACCTAATAAAGTTATTTCTTTATATCCTTGAGATACAAGTCCATTTATTTCTTTAATTATATCTTCAGGTTTTCTAGATCTTTCTCTTCCTCTAACATAAGGAACTATACAATAAGTACAGAAGTTGTTGCATCCGTACATAATAGTTACAAATGCTTTAACATCACTTTGTCTATCAATTGGTAATCCTTCAACAATTTCTTCTTCCTTATTGAATATTTCTTTTATTTGAACACCTTCAGTTCTAACTCTATTTAAATACTCTGGGAACTTATAAGCATTATGTGTACCAAATATTATATTAACATAAGGGAATTGACTTAATATTTTATCAGCCATTCCTTCTTGTTGCATCATACAACCACAAATACCAATTATTAAATCAGGATTTTTTTCTTTTAATTTTTTTAATTGACCTAAGTTACCAAATACCTTATTTTCAGCATTTTCTCTTACACAACAAGTGTTAAATAAAATTATACTTGCTTCATTTTTATCTTCAGTTCTAGTATAGCCTAATCTTTTAAGCATTCCAGAAAGTTTTTCAGAATCCTCTTCATTCATTTGACAACCATATGTATGAATATAATAGTGTTTCATTTCTTTAGTATCAGTTTCTTTCATATTATCTAATAATTTATAATCAAATTCTTTAGCCATTACTAATTCCTCCATTGTTATTTATGTAAAATCAAATCTCAATGTATTATAACATAAAATTTTGTAAAAAATAAAGAGTAAAAGCTTTAATAGCTTATACTCTTTTACTCATAATTAAAAAAAATAATTAAAATCATATAATTTTATCTATCTTTCCCACTTATTAATAATAGATTTAGATTTAAATCCTATCCAATTATACAATTTTAGGGCACTATAATTATTTTCTTCTACTCTAATAAACAATTCATTAATTTGCATTTTTTTTGCGGCATTAATCAATTCATTTAATAGTATTTTACCAAATCCATATCCTCTAAATTCTTTAAGTATTCCAAAATTAACTACAGTATACATATCACGATTAAATATTATTTGGCCATAACCTATTGCAATATTATTTAATTTTATAAACAAAGATAAGTCTTCCATATAATAATCTTGTTCAATGTCATTTTGTATATCCTCTACTTCTAGAGGAATCCTTGTTGTAGCTGAAAAAACTGAATTTTGAATTTTACATCTTAACTCTTCATCTCTATCTAATAGTACTTTTTCAGTAGTAATATTAATGTTTCTTATATTCCCATTATATAAGTTATTTAAAGAGTTAATTACATTAGAATTATGTTCTAAGCTATTTTTTAAAAGAGCAACTTGAGCTGCTTTATTATAATTACTTAATTCAATATTCATTAATAAAGAGGGTTTAACTTTTTTAAATCCTAAATTTATAAGCATTCTATTAGTATCTTCATCATTACATGTTTCATAAGAGAGAATAGTATTGTTAAAGCTTTTTAAAATTTCTGGACTTAACAAATCAATATATTCAGGTTTAATATATAAAGACCAAACTCTCACTGGCATTTCCACTGGAATTTCATACCATATATAACCTATAACTTCTTTTCTATAAATAAATAGCTTAACAAATTTCTTTAAAAAAATTTTTAGAAAAAATTTTTCGTTTTCATAGTATTCAAAAAAGTTTTTATCATAATTTTCTTTACTAAATCTCTCTAAATTTAAGTTTTTAAAATTCTCAAAATTATTACTGGATAACCTTTCTAATAATACCATACATAACCCCTAAACTTAACTTTCTAATAATCCCCTTATAGATAAAAAGATTACACTTATATATATGTGTAATCTTTCTTTATATTGCTAAAATTATTGTGCATCTTTAATGCTTAAAGCAATTCTTTTGTTTTCTTTATCAATACTTAATATTATGCATTTTACTTCTTCGTTAATGCTTAATACTTCAGATGGATGTTTAATATGGTCATGACTTATTTTTGATATATGAACTAATCCATCAATACCTGGTTCTAATTCTACAAATGCACCAAAATCATTGATTCTTACAACTTTTCCTAAAACAGCTGAATTTACAGCATATTTTTCATCTACTACGCTCCATGGTTCTGGAGTTAAAGCTTTTATACTTAATGATAATTTCTTTTCAGCCTTATCTAAGCTTAGTATTTTAACATCAACAATTTCACCAATTTTTAATACTTCTTCACATGAGTTAATATGTTTCCAAGAAATTTGTGATAAGTGAATTAATCCGTCAATTCCGTTGATTTCAGCAAAAGCACCAAATTTTGTAAATCTCTTAATTTCTGCTTTTACTATATCTCCTTCATGTAATGATTCCCATGCTGCAGCTTCTTTTTCTGCTTTAGCTTCTTCTAAAATTACTTTTCTTGAAGCTACAATCTTTGAAAGATTATCTCTTGAAAAGTCTATTAATCTTACATTTAATGTTTTTCCAACTAAGCTTTCTTTATCTTCAACATATTTAATATCTATTTGTGAAGCTGGTATAAATATTCTAACAACATTATAATAAGCAACTAAGCCTTTTTCTTTAGCATCTTTTATAACAACTTCAAATTCAGCTTTTGTATTGAATAGCTCTTCAAGCTTTTCTAAAGTAGATTCCTTTTCATATTCTAATCTTGATAATACAACGTAATTATCTTCATTTTTTAATTTTATAACTTTGGCTTTAATTTTGTCGCCTACTTTTAAGTTTTCTAAAACTGAATTTATTCTGTCCTCAGATGCTAATTCTTTAAAAGGAATAACACCATCAGATTTATATCCTACTAAAGATATTTGTAATTGACTATCTTTAATTGAAAGTATTTCACCTTCAACTTCATCACCTATACGAAATCTTCTATCCATTTCATTCATTAAAATTAATTGTTCTTCCATTTTTAAAATCCCTCCATAATATTGATTACTTCTTTTATAATCCAATCTGGAGTTGATGCTCCAGCTGTTACCCCTATAGTTTTTATATCTTTATCTTTTAAAATATCTTTTGAGATTTCTTTAGCATTTTCAATGTGAATAGTATTTTCACAATTTTTCTTAGCTATTTCATATAACTTTGTTGTGTTTGAGCTATGTTTTCCACCTACTACAACCATAAAATCAACTTTTTTTGATAATTCATAAACACTTTTTTGTCTTTCTTCTGTTGCTGCACAAATAGTATTAAATGATTTTAAATCATCATAAGTATTTATTGATAGGTTATTAATAGTTTTATCCCAATTTTCTTCTTTTTCGGTAGTTTGAGATACAACACATACTTTTCCAGATAATTTTTCATTAAAACTACCATCTTTTGTAATGATAGCAGAATCATTACACCAGCCATTAATTCCTATTACTTCTGGATGATTTTCATCTCCTAAAATAACAATTTTGTAACCTTCATTTGAAAATTTATTTACTTTCTTTTGAATATTAGTTACGAAAGGACATGTTGCATTAATAACAATAAGTCCTTTATCAGTTAAATAATCAAAAACTTTTTTTGATACACCATGAGATCTTATTAAAATAACATCTCCTTCATTTAGTGTATCAACATCGGTAATATCTATAGCATATATATTATTTTCTTCTAAATAATTAACTACATCACTATTGTGAATTAACGGACCTAATGTATATATTTTTTTATTATACTTATTTTGAGTTTTGATTGCTTCATCTACAGCAAGCTTAACTCCAAAGCAAAAACCAGCATTTTCAGCTAATAATACTTTCATAATATTTCTCCTATGTTTAAAATATTCTTCTTATCTATTGTAAGGCATTTTCTATAAAATTACAAATTATTTCAGTTACTTCATTAATATTATAGTTTGAACTATCAATTTCTATTGCATCATCAGCTTTTCTTAAAGGGTCTACTTCTCTATTACTATCAATATAGTCTCTTTTGATGATATCTTCTAGTAGCTTGTCATAACTAACGTCTAAACCTCTATTAACTAATTCTATAAATCTTCTTCTAGCTCTTTCTTCTGGTGTTGCAGTTAAGAAAAATTTGAATTTTGAGTTTTTAAGTACTACAGTACCAATATCTCTACCATCCATAATTACATCATATTTTTCAGACATCTTTCTTTGTAAGTTTACAAGCTTAGCTCTTACTTCAGGAATAGAAGCATATTCAGAAACAATTTCACTTATTTCTGGAAGTGTAATTTCATCTTGAATATTAACGCCATCTAATATTAAATCGTCATTTTCAAAATGCATCTCCATTTTATCAATCATATTCATTAACGCATCAACGTCAGTTGTTTTAATATTGTTTCTTTTAGCTAATAAAGCCACAGCTCTATACATTGCACCTGTATTTATATACATTAAATCGAATTTTTTACCTACTAATTTTGCAATTGTACTTTTCCCCGCTCCTGCTGGTCCATCTATCGCTACAGATATTCTCATAATAATTATCCACCTTTCAAACATTTACATCTATCTTATGTACTAGTACATTATAATATTAAAAATAAAATTTCTCAATAATAAAGGAAATTAGACTCACTTAATTGGAATTTTAAGTAAGTTTAATTTAATAAGTTAAAGATTTAAAATCTAGCTTAAATGCTACTTCCTGCTATATATCCTGTTGATAATGCGATTTGCACATTATATCCTCCAGTAAAGGCATCAACGTCAATAACTTCACCTGCAAATGATAAATTTGATATTATTTTTGACTTCATCGTTGATGGATCAATTTCTAATGTATTTACACCACCGGCAGTCACTATTGCTTCTTCTATAGGGCGAAGGCCTTTAATTTTAGCTTTAAGATTTTTAAGAAGGTAAACAAGATTCTTTCTTTCTTCTTTTGTAATTACATTGACTTTCTTATTTTCAGGTATATTTGAGAGTTTAATAATTAAAGGAATCATTTTTTGTGGTAATAAATCATCTAAAGAATTTTTAAATTCTTTATTTTGATATTTTAAGAAATCCTTTTGTAATCTCTTATCAAGTTCACTTTCATTTAAAGCTGGCTTTAAATCTAACGAAACTTCATAATTACCATCATTTTTTACATATCTTGACCCACTTAATACTAATGGCCCTGACATTCCGTAATTAGTAAACATCATTTCACCTTGATTTTTATAGACTACTTTATTATTTTTTAAAATACTTAAAGATATATTTTTAAGAGATAATCCCATTAACTCCTTAAGCCATGGCTCATTTAGTTCAATTGGAACTAAAGAAGGTTTTAAATCTATAATTGTATGTCCAAGAGATTTAGCAAACTTTTGCCCTTCACCTCTAGAACCTGTTAGTGGATAAGAAGCACCACCAGTAGCTAATATG
Source organism: Clostridium saudiense (assembly GCF_000577815.1). Classification (GTDB taxonomy): domain Bacteria; phylum Bacillota; class Clostridia; order Clostridiales; family Clostridiaceae; genus Clostridium; species Clostridium saudiense. The sequence goes on from NZ_CBYM010000016.1 coordinate 53,588, forward strand.
AAATGATCTCCATTTAACTTTGTGGTATTATTTATCTCTACTCCAGTTATTTTATCATTATTATAAATGATATTAGTTACTTTTGAATTTAATTTAACTTGTACATTAGCTTCTTTTAAGCCAATTGAAAGTCCCTTAATTATGTCAGAAGATTTATCTGACATTGGGAAAATACGACCACCACGTTCAGTTTTTAATTTAATTCCTGCATTTTCAAAGAAATTTATAGTATCTTCATTTGTATATGAATATAAAGCACTATATAAAAAATGAGGATTACCTGGAATATAGTCGAAAAATTCACTTATATCCTTTGCATTTGTAACATTACATCTTCCCTTTCCAGTAATAAATAACTTTTTACCTATTCTATCATTACCATCTAAAAGAATTACATTATGTTTTTTTGATGCGTGAATTGCTGCCATTATTCCAGCAGGACCAGCACCTATAACTATGACTTTTGCCATTTAAAGTCCTCCTATATTATTTGTTTATAATAACTAAAGGAATTAACAAATGTTAATTCCTTTTTATTGAAATTTAATCATCACCAACATTACGATTATTGTATGAATAAACATTATATTCTTGCCATATTTCTTCAAGACTGTTAAACGTTGATGAAATATTATCTTTTTCTCTCATTCCCACTGCAATTATTAATGCATTTATTACTGATAATGGAGCAACTAATGAATCAACAAAAGATGCCATATTACTTTGTGCAATTAGTGCATAATCTGCTCTAGTTGCTAGTGGAGATAAAAAGCTATCAGTAACTGCAACTACTCTTGCACCTCTATCTTGTGCAAAAGCTAATGCATCTATAGTTCTGCTTGCATAACGTGGGAACCCTATTCCTATAACTAAATCGCCTTCACCTACATTAATCATTTGTTCAAAAATATCGGAAATACCATATCCAACAGTTTTTACATTTTGTAGGATAATATTTAAGTAAAACCCTAAAAATTCAGCTAATGCCATAGAACTTCTTAATCCTATAATATAAATTCTTTTTGCTGCAAAAATATTATTTACTACATCTTCAAATGTATTATAATCTATTTTTTCCATTGTAGCTCTTATATTTTCCATGTCAGCTTTTAATACACCTTTTAAAGCATGACCTTCAGTAATATAATCACTAGATAATTCTAATCTTTGTACTGTAGTTAATTTATTTTTAATTAACTCTTGAAGCGATTTTTGAAGTTTAGGATATCCTGAAAAACCTAATTCTATTGCAAATCTTACTACAGTAGATTCTGAAACTCCAACTGAAACACCTAGTTTTGCGGCAGTCATAAATGCTGCTTTATCATAATTTTTTAATATGTATTCAGCAATTAGCTTTTGCCCTTTACTAAGCCTTGGAAATCTCATTTGAATTAATTTCATTAAATCCTTTGATTCATCGTTGTTAGTTCTTTCCATTATTTCATTCTCCTATTTCAATTAACTTCAATCATTTTAGCATTTTTTATTAATATAATCAATGAAATAATTAATCTGAAATACAAAAAAATGCAAGTAAAATAAATTGAAATTCAAATAATAATTATTTTTTCTCAATTATCATTAATAGTGGTGATGTGCTAGATCTATTTATACATTCATGTATCATTACACCATACTTGCTTTTAGGCAAATTCTTGGCAAAGTTAATAATGCAATTTTCCTCATCTTTACCTTCATTATGCCCCCTGTAAATAGCTATTGATATAATACCATTTGATGTTAGTAAATCTAATGATTTTTTTATACTTTCTAAGCTTGATTTTGCAAGTGTAGTTATGTTTTTATCTCCACCTGGAAGATATCCTAAATTATAGCAAACACAATTTATTTGTTCTTTCACAAAGCTATCGATTTTGGCATGTGATTCATTTATAATTGTTACATTATTATTCTTATCAACATATTTATCACAAGCACTCTTTTGAATTTCAAAAGCATACACTTTCTTAAAATTATTTGATAAAAAGTCACAATCATAACCATTTCCTAATGTAGCATCTACAGCTATATCTTTAGTTGTAATATACTCTTTAATAATATTGTGAGAAAGTAAACTCACATCAGATACATATTTAAACATAAAAAACTCCTATAAACTTTTTATATAATTTAACTCTTCAGAAGTTAAATTTCTCCATTGACCTTTTTTTAAGTATCCAAGTTTTATATTTCCTATAGAAACTCTTTTTAAGCTTATTACTTCATGATTTAAAGAAGCACACATCTTTCTTATTTGTCTGTTCTTTCCTTCATGTATTGATATTTCAACAGTAGATATAATTTCGTTGCTATTCTTTCTTGAATTAAAAGATTTTTCTTCAGAAATTACATCTATTTCAGCCTCTGCAGTTACATATCCTCCAATATCTATTCCGGATTTAAATTTCTTTAAATCACTTTCAGTAAATTTTCCTCTACATTCAGCTATATACTTTTTCTTTATAGCTACTCTAGGATGAATTATATTATTGTATATACTTCCGTCATTAGTTAATAAAAGCAAACCAGAACTATCATAATCTAATCTCCCGATTGGGTAAATTCTTTCATCTACATTCACTATATCTAATACAGTTTTACGACCTTTTTCATCTTTAGCAGAAGTAATATAACCTTCTGGTTTATTAAGCATAATATATACTTTTTTTTCTTCTATTTTTATAATTTTATCATTAAACTCTACAGTATCTTTTTCTGGATCAATTTTTGTACCTAATTCCTTAACCACAACTCCATTAACCTTAACTTTACCTTCTAAGATTATTTCTTCACATTTTCTTCTAGAAGCTACACCACATTGAGCCATGTACTTTTGTAATCTTTCTTCCATCATTTTCACTCCGTCTCTTAATATTCAAGGTAATTATATATTTAATATTAAATTAATACAACTATATCTTTAATTACATAAAGAAAAGTTGAGCTAAAGTATATTTTATGTAAAAATAATCGATTAATGGATTATTTTATGATAATATATAATTATTACTATTTTTATAAATATTAGTTATGAAAGAAAAGGGGCTAGATATTATGCATTTAGAAAGAATTATAAATGTAAGAGAAAACATAAAGGATACAGTTGTAAAAACACCATTATTATATAGTAATATTTTTAGCGAAATGTGTAAAAATAATGTTTATATGAAATGTGAAAATTTACAATTAACTGGTGCATATAAGTTAAGAGGTGCATTAAATAAAATAATATCATTAAATGAAGTAGAAAAATCAAGAGGTGTTATTTGTTCTTCTGCTGGAAATCATGCACAAGGAGTTACATATGCTTCTTTATTAGCTGGTGTTAATGCAACCATAGTAATGCCTGAAACTACACCATACTTAAAAGTAGAATCAACTAAAAATTATGGTGGAAATGTTATTTTACATGGAAAGTGCTACGATGATGCATTTATGAAAGCTAAGTCTTTAGAAGAAGAGGAAAAAAGAGTATTTATACATCCTTTTGATGATATGGACGTAATTTATGGACAAGGAACAATTGCCTTAGAGATTTTTGAGGATATAAATGATTTTGATTATTTAATAGCTCCAATTGGTGGAGGTGGATTAATAAGTGGACTTAGTCTTGCTGCAAAAGAACTAAATCCAAATATTAAAATAATTGGGGTCCAAGCCGAAGGAGCTCCTTCAATGGCATTAAGTATAAAAAACAATAAGATTTGTACATTAGATTCTGTAAATACACTTGCAGATGGTATTTCTGTTAAGACACCTGGGAATCGAACATTTGAAATAGTAAAAGATTATGTTGATGAGATTATTACTGTTTCTGAAAGTGAAATAGTTGAAGCATTTCTTTTGTTAGCTGAAAAGCATAAATTATTAGCTGAAGCTTCAGGAGTAGTTACTTTAGCAGCACTTAATAAATTAAATGTTCAAGATAAAAAGGTATGTTGTATTATAAGTGGAGGTAACATAGATATGTTAACTATATCATCACTTATCAATAATGGCTTAGTATCTAAGGGTAGATTACTTTGTTTTTCTGTTGAGCTTAAAAATGTTCCAGGTGAATTACTAAAAATATCTGAGATTTTAGCTAAAGAAAATGCAAATGTAGTGAAACTTGAACATAATCAATTTAAAGCAATTAATAGAATTCATAATGTATTATTAGAAGTAACAGTTGAAACTAATGGACATGAACATATACAAAATATCTTAAGTGCTTTTAAGCAAAATGATTATCAAATAAATGTTATGTATTAAAAAATAGGATAATGTTTTTACATTATCCTATTTTTTATTAAACACCGTATTTTTTATAATATTCTGCTATAGCCTCTTTAATAGTATCGTCAATATATATAGTTCCGTCTATTTCTCTATTATATAAATATTCAACTACTTCTGCCATAGTTACTATTGGATAAGTTGTTATACCGAAAGCTTCTTTGATTTCTGATTGAGCAGATTGTTCTCCCTTTCCTTTTTCCATTCTATCTACTGAAATAACTAATCCACATATTTCAACATCGCCTTGAGCCTTTAATATTGGTGCAGTTTCATAAATTGAAGTTCCTGCAGTCATAACATCTTCAACTATAACTACTTTTTTTGTATTATCTAATTTTGCTCCTAGTAAAATACCACCTTCACCGTGATCTTTAACTTCTTTTCTATTAGAGCAATACTCTACATTAGTTCCATATAATTTATTCATAGCTATAGCTGTTGTAACAGTTAATGGAATTCCTTTATAAGCAGGTCCGAACAATACATCAACTTCTGTACCTATACGTTCTTTAATTGTTTGAGCATAGAACTCCCCTAGTTTCTCAAGTTGTTCTCCAGTTGTATAATTTCCAGTGTTAATAAAGAAAGGTGTTTGACGACCACTCTTTGTAACGAATTCCCCAAATCTTAAAACATTACTTTTAACCATAAATTCTATAAATTCTTGTTTATATTTTTGCATAGAAAACAACTCCTCTTATATGTATATTTTTCTTAAATATTGTAACATTATTCGTAAAAAAAAGCCAATAAAATTTATATGATTTTAATATTTAGAGAATTTATGGCAATAATTCTATATATAACTATATATCGGAGGAGTCTATGAGAAAAAAAAGAACATTATTTATTATAATTATTTTAATAACTTTAATTATAGGAGTTTTAAATTCAATACGTTTTAAGTTTTTATATGAGGTTCTTAAATTAAGTAATAGTTTAGCAACTATATCAAGCGATTTTTATAGTGAACCTATAAAAGATATAACCTATAAGGATATTATTTATAAAAGGAATGATGGTGAAACACTAAAATTGGATTTGTATATTAATGAAGAAATAAAGGATCCAAAGCCTGTAATTATTTATGTATTTGGAAACGGATGGGTGTATGGAGATAAGGTTATACCAGAGGCTATTTCATCAATAATTGATTTGCTAAAAGATGAAGGGTTTGCTGTTATAAGTACATCTTATGAATTAATGGATGATGAAGTGATATTTGATAAGCAAATATCAGATGTAAAAGATACAATAAGATGGGTGTATAAAAACAAAGATAAATATAATTTTGATGTAGATAATATTGGACTTATTGGACCATCAGCTGGTGCACAATTATCAATGATTGCAGCTTTTTCCGATGATGATGAATTTGTCGGAGACGTTTCGCTAAAAGAATATCCATCAAAGGTAAAATATATAGTTGATTTATTTGGACCTTCGGATTTAAGTAAAATTAATTTAAGTGCAGGGCCAAGCGAGATTGTTGATAACTTTACTGCAGAAGATATAGAAAGTTATTCGAAATTATATAGTCCTATTAATTATATTAAAGAGGATTTGCCAGATACTTTGATAATACATAGTAAAAAAGACAATATAGTTCCATACGATACTTCCGTTGAATTATATGAAAGTGGAATAGAGTTAAACAATAAATTTTATTTTTATACCTTAGAAAATTGTACTCACTATTTAGAAAACTTATCTAATAAGGAAGCTTTAGGACTTTATATGAATATTATTGATTTTATTCTTTCTGAAAGCAAATAATCAAATAAGAAGTCATTATATTTCTTAACGACTTCTTATTTTTATTTAAAAGAAATTGTTTATATAATCATACTTATTGGGACAACTAGTAAAGACTCCCCTGGAACTTTAAATCGTGGTTGTTCTGGTAAATAAATTCCATTGCTGGACAATTTCTGCATTAAGGGAGAACAACAGCTTAAAAAGTTTTCATAAAAATTTGCTTGTCCTGATTTTCTTAGTAAATGAATACAATGATTACTATCACATTTTCGTATAACTTTTCCTACTACTGTACAAGGACATTCTTCCCCCTCATAAATATTTGCATAAGTACTAACAAAATTATTATTATTTACTGTTAGAACAACATCTATATTTCCACATTTAATAATCATATCTTGACTGTTATTAACAGTTAAAAGTGATTTTAAGTAATCCACTTGTTTATACATGGTATTATAATTAATCAGTGAATTATTTAATTCATTAGAAGAATTACATATACAATTTAAATTATCAGTTCCTAAACTAGAAAGTAAATTTGATAGGCTATCTATGTATGACACCATAGATTCATTAGTAATATTACCACTTAATTTAATATAATCTCCAGCACTTATACTATCAATTGAAGAATATTCGGAGAATTCTTTAATTAAATTAGCTTCATTTAAACCTTGTAATAATTGCTGATGAATTTCAAAAGTTGTATATATTCGTGTCAACTCTTCTTCACGTCTAATAAATCTTCTACCTTCAACAGATTGATTATCCTTATTTAATGTTGTTACAGTATCTGCTTCAGTAAAATTTTTCCCTTTATATCCATCACGCTCGTCGCGAATACATCTATCTTCTCCATAATGTTGGTTAGATCCTTCATTTCCAGTTTTAGCACTTAAGGTTCTATCTTCAATAAATTTAGAAGTTCTTTTTTCTATATAACCATCAATAACTAGTGAATTTAAATTCTTAGTTAATGCTTCGTCTAAATAAATAAGTAAATCAAGAGCATCTGCCAAAGAAGTTACCTCCTTATTAATTAAAAAGCCTCATATTATCTTATTCTAAAGTAGATAATTAAGTACATAATAATGAAAATAAAATACTAACTAGTAATATAATTGCTATTACGAGCAGTGAAACCATTGTTGAAATAGTTATTCCAAAGAATGCTATAAATAATTTTACTCCTGTAAACATTAAAATAAATGCCACTCCATATTTTATATATTTAAACATACTATTTAATTTAGCTAAAAGAAAATATAGGCTTCTTAAGCCTAATATGGCAAAGATATTAGAACTATAAACTATATAAGGATTGGTAGTGATAGAAAAAATAGCAGGTATTGAATCCATAGCAAAAATAATATCTGAACTTTCAATTAATACTAAAATTAATAATAATGGAGTTGCATGCAAAACTCCATTTTTACGTACAAAAAAACATTCACCATATAAATCATCAGTGACAGGAATTATCTTTTTCATAATTTTTAATACTTTACTATCTGAAAAATCAACAGCTTCTTCTTTGTTGAATAGTATTTTTAAACCACTACAAAATAAGAAAAATCCAAAAATATATAGTATCCAGTGAAATGTATTTACAATTGCAACTCCTAAGAAAATAAACATAAATCTTAAGACTATAGCACCAAATATTCCATATGTTAGAACTCTTTTTTGGTATGAGATTGGTATATTAAAAGATGTAAAGACAAGTAAAAATAGAAATAAATTATCTACACTTAAACTTAATTCTATTATGTATCCACCAAGAAACTCTAATCCAGGTTCTGAGCCAAAAATAATATAAATAAAAATATTAACTACAATTGCTAGGCTTACCCATAAAACAAAATTTTTTAATGCACTTCTCGCTTTCAAAATATTTCTCCTTTATAATTAATTCACAGAATAAATATATGATTAAAAGAAGTATTTTATTTGTTAATAATTCAAAAAGTAAGATTAAAATGAAATTTAATCTTACTTTCTACTTTTAATTATCAAATTATAATTATTTTTTAGATTTAACAAAAGTTGATATTATTACATAAAATCATTATTGAATATGACCTTAAACCTGGGATTTGATTGTTAAAAACAGTATTCAAGATTTTCATTCCAGCACTATTTTCATTTGCAATGATATTCCAATAGCCACTACTTGAAGATGGAACATAAGAGTTTACGTCATAATTATCAATATTGGTTCCATTATAAATAACAACAACTTCACCTTTATCATAATTATTTAAATTGATATGCTGTATTAAAACACCACAATTTTCACTATTACCAGCAAAGATAAAATTAATATTATTCTTTATCAGTTCTGTATCTCTAAGTCTAAAATGTGGTAAACTTCTTCTGATTTCAATTAACCCTTTATTATAATTAAATACATCAATAAATTTTTCCTTATCATACCACTTGATGGAGTTTATGTCATCATTACTTTTATAGCTATTATGATCACCTTGTTTTGTTTTTAAAAATTCGGCTCCATATTGGATAAATGGAATACCTTGGGATGAAAATATGATGGACATACCTAAAAGATCCTGTCTAACAAGACTTGAGTTTAAAGGATGATTAGGGATATTTTTTCTATAATCACCAAAGTTCAAGTTTGGATTTTGACTTTTTTCTATTTGATCCCAAAGTGTATAATTATCATGAGCATCGATATAATTAATACTTTCATTTGGGTTTGATGTTAATGTATATATAGAACCTTTCAATCCTTCTATTATGCTCCAAGCAAAATCAGAGTTGCAAGAATTACCATTTATAAATCCACAAGAAGGATTATTATTTCCTCTAATTGCATCCCTAAAAGTATCATTAAATACAGAAAAATTTTCATTTTTTTGTGACCCTTTATAAGTACCATTAACTAATGGTGAACTACCACCTTTCCATGGTTCGCCATATATTAAAAAGTTTTTATCTATCTTAGTTGCTTTACGTACAATTTCCTTTGTAGTGTCAATATCTAATAGTTCCATTAAGTCAAATCTTATTCCATCTATTTTATAGTTTTTAATCCAATGCATGCATGAATCAATAATAAACTTTCTAACCATAGGCTTTTCGGAAGCAAGTTCGTTTCCGCAACCTGAACCATTTGTATATCGTCCTAAATGATCTGTTCTAAAATAATAGCCTGGAACTATATTATCCATGTTAATAGTGCACATCATATGGTTATAAACCATATCCATTACTACTCTTATTCCTTTTTCATGAAATTTCATAATCATTTGTCTTAATTCTATTATTCTTGTTACAGGATTATAAGGATTACTGCAATAACTGCCTTCAGGTGCATTGAAGTTTTTAGGATCATATCCCCAATTTCGGTTATTAGAACTTGGAAAACGTTCATCTACAGAACCAAAATCAAATACAGGCATTAAATGAACATGTGTTACTCCTAACTCACATAAGTGATCTATTCCTGTCTTAATAGATTTAGCACTATAAGGATTTCTATATACTGTATTTTCTTCTGCTGCTCCTAAATAAGTACCTCTCAGGCCATCAATTACACCTGAACTTTTATCGATAGTAAAATCCCTAATATGCATTTCATAAATAATAGAATCATCTTTATTAATTAATGGAGGAATATTATGATTAATAAATCCTATAGGTTTAGTATTTCTTTCATTAATATCTAATACATATCCTTTATCACCATTTACAGAAACTGAATTTGCATAAGGATCAACTGCATAAGTTACATTTTCTACAATTTCTCCATTTACATCTACATCCCTAAAATAAAGTTTATATAAATAATACAAACCATCTGCATCTTCTTTATTTATAACTGTAGAATAAACTCCTGTTTTATAATCATAAGTCATTTGATATTTAGTTACATCATCTTCATGACTTATATACCAATCCTCAAATAATAATAATTCTACCTTTATGCTTGTGGGAGCCCATATTTTAAATGAAATTGAATCATTTAAATAAGTAACTCCAAGATCATCTTTAGAATAATAAAATTTATCTAAGTAATCACGCATAATAACTTTATAAGGCCTATAAGCGTTAGTGGCTGATACTAACAATAAGTCATTTGCATGAATATGACGAGGGAGATTTGTTATAATTATTTTATTTCCTCTTATAATTGAAGAGGTACCCTCTATCTTTTCACCATTTAAATAAAGTTCAAAATCAATGCCTAATAAAGGCTCGCTAGTAAGATAAATTTTAACTTTATTAGCATTATCCATTACGGCAAATTTTATATTAGTTTGACTTGCAACTAATGCATCTCTAAGTGATTTATAACTTCTGTTATCTCCATGGATAATGTAAATATCCTTATAATTACCTTTTAAATCATAAGTAATGGTTTGTTCTGACCAATAATTTATCCAATTATTACCCCACTGCTTTTTTCTTACAATTAAGTAATCATCATTAATATATGTTGAAAAGCCAAAGTCTGTATTATAATTAAAATTTTTCTCTTCACCAGAAGAATTCTCGCTAAAGCTCCAACAATTCCAAATAAAATCATTTCCTTGATAATTGCTATCTTCTATATAAAAATGAACTAAAGTACCTTCATAATTATTATTTTTAACCTTAATTTTTTTAGTTGAATTGTACTCATTATTTATAGAAGTTCCATTAATAATAATTTCATATCCTTCTGGAACATTTTTATCAACAAATAAATAATTATTTTTGATTTCTATGCCAGGATAACTATTTTCTATGGACCAATTCATTTCTGTAAGAGAAATTCTACCGTATAGTCCACTACAAACCCCTAGTAATTCTACGGGTCTTTTATAAGTTACTACATTACTAGAAGAATAAATTTTTAAGACGTCCTTTATAGGTTCCCAAATAAAACTAAAGCTATTTTTTTCGCTACCTTCTGAATCTACCCATAATTCATTTCCATCAGTGTCAATTAAAATATATTTATATTTATATTTTCCAGGTTTCAATTTATTTGGAAATTTAACTTCTTTCATCATTTTTAATAAACCATCACGTGTATCTAATTGCCATGTTAGCTTATATTCATCAGATTTATTCCAATTATTAAAATCACCAACTACATATGCATAAATACATCCATCATATTGTGCTGTAAAACGTATAGTATTGGAAATAGGACATAAATCAATTGAATACGTACCTTTAGGATTATCGTTTATTTCAATTTTTTCAATATAATCTGTACTTTTCATATATTACCTCTCAAATTAATTCTCGACTAAAGTTCAATATTTAATACTTATGAACAATAATTTTATTTTATTAAATATTCTCTAAAATAATTGTACCATTTTTTCTATTTTTTTCATATATAATAAAAAACAAGATAAATTACTATTTTATCTTGTTTTTTATTTAAATTTAATAATTGATTATTCGACTTGTGTTAATAATCTTCTCATTACATCTTTTAATTTATTATTTCCAAGTTCTTCATTAGCCATAACAAATACTGCTTTAATATCATTATCAGATGGTTCCCATTTATAAGCTTTAAAGTCCATAATTGAGTCTTCAGGTAAGTATTCTTCTAATTCAAACCCAAGTTCCTCTGTTGTTGCCATATACTCTTCAAATAAAGAATCTTCATCTTCTTCATTAATATTTATACTTTCACTTATTTCTTCATTTAACATATCAATACTAACACTTAAGTTAAAGGCAACAATATCCTCTCTTTTAGAACCTTTACTCATATCTTTAATAACTTTAAATTCAGTATTTTCTTCAATAATATTTTTTATATCATTGCTATCTAAAACTCTATTTCCAAATGCAATATACATAATATTTCCTCCTTAGATTAATGCTTAATTATATAAATAATAATTTCATATCTAATATATTAAACACATAAAATATTATTTATAATGTATCAAAAGCAAGAGTAAATTTCAATATAAATAAAATATATTATAAAAATAAAGAGCAAATATGCTAATATATTTGCTCTTTTAGAAATTATACAGTTAAAACCCTTTTTAATGATACATTAATAGCATGATATAGAATAAATCCACCTATTGTATTAATTACTAAAGCAGGTATTACAACTGTAACAAAAAGAAGTGAGAAACTTGCTGGTAATCCTACTATAAATTTTGCTGATAATAAAAATGTAGTGCCACTAACTAATGTTCCAATTGGAAAAACTAATAAAACCAAGATGTTTTTTTCAAGTTTAGTGTTTAGTTTAGTTAAATGTGATATTTTATTTATTATTATAATAACTAAAAACATTACATTTACAGTTACTATTTTATCTATAATATTTGGTAATTGACCTCCAGGAAACTTAGTTGTTAATGCTGTAAATACTCCTGTTATTATAGCGCAAATAAGAGATGTTTTATAATCATTATCATTTATAATCATTATAATAAATAACATTGCTAATGCAAAATCAGGTTGCATTGGTAAACCTAGAGCTGGAGTAATTTGATGTAATATGGCACCTATTGCTAATAGTAGTGCATTCATAACCATTTTTTTTGTATTTAAATTTCTTTTCATTTTGAATTCCCCCTAAACATAAATAACTTTTATTAAGATTTTTTACTATTATGAATTTAACAAAACTTCATGCCATATTAATCACCTCCTTATAAGCAATAAAAAAACTCCGTCCTAAAAATAGGACGGAGTATATAATCCGCGGTACCACCTAATTTATGAAATTTAAATATATAAATTTCATCACTTAATCCAAGTACTATCATACTTGTCCTACTATAACGTGTAGGTTACGGTTTCCGGTACTAAGCATTGCTTTCCCTTTACTTCTCAAAGGCCCATTCATATAACTCCTTCTTGTTAAGATCTCACCATCCTTAACTCTCTTTAATGAAGCTAAGATATATTACTATCCCTTATCTATGAATTTTAAAATTTAAATTTAATACTATTATATCCATAATTTAGAAAAAGGTCAATGGTTATTAAAAAACTATTTTATAGTTATATTTGATGTTGTTGGAAATAAATTATTATAAAATTTATCAAAACCATCATCTTCTATAAGAACCTCTTCTTTATCATTAACATAAAACTTATTCATTGTACTTATAATTAAATCAAATTTCTTTAAGTTATTTTCTTCAAGTAAAACAGTGTAAAGATATGATAAATGATTTTGCATGTACTTTTGTAGATTTGTTGCTTCTTCTTCAGTAATCTTACCTTCTTTAACTAATTCCTTAATTGGACCGTTATTTAAGGCAAAATAAGCAGAAGCTTTAGAAATATTAGCTATGTATTCTTGTGGTTTCTTTGTATTCATCTTTTTTATCCTTTCTAACCCAGCTTAAAATAATTATATTAATCGATATAAAATATTTTATATTACTATTAAATATCTTACAATAGTAATTAATAAATAAAGCTAGGTGACTTATTATATTCTATTTAGAGCTTCTTCTATTTCATTAATATGATTATTCATTATATATATAAACCAAAAGGTATATATTTGAGGATTTAGTTTTATGTCTTTCTTTAACTCATTTAGTGAAATCCATTTGTAATTCTCAACTTCATTTGTATTAAAATTAATAGAACCATTGTATTTTCCAAAGAAAACATGATCAAATTCATGTTCTATTAATTCATTATCAAACTTAACATAATAAATAAATGAAAATACTTCATCAATATCTGTAGAAAAGCCCATTTCCTCTTTCAGTCTTCTATTAGCTGCATCTTTAGTTTTTTCACCTTTGTTAGGATGAGTACAGCATGTGTTTGTCCAAAGACTAGGTGAATGATATTTTCCACTAAATCTTTTTTGAAGGAGTAATTCTTTGTTATCATTAAATATAAAAACAGAAATAGCTCTATGAAGAATTCCTCTAATATGAGCATCCATTTTTTCTATGAAACCAATTTCCTTATCATTTTTATCTACACAAATAATAATTTCTTTCATTTATACTCTCCTAAAGTTTTTTATATTTAAATATTAAAATAAAGCATAAGCGCCGATATTATTAACGGCGCTTATTCAAAACACATAAATGTTTTATTTTCTCCTAAGTAAAAGATATAATCCAACACAACCAACTAATGCTCCTATACTGGCACCTACTATAACTTTTGAATCTAAGTTTTTTAATTTTTCTATCATGCAATTATCATCACAGCCACAATTACATTCATTATCTATATCACTTTCATCCTCATCTAGATAATCAAAGTTCTTATCATAATTTAAATCACTTTCATCACAATCAGATTTATAAAAATTTAATATTTCATCTTCACAGTTATTGCATGATTTGTAATAATTTCTTTGAGTAATAGCAGGAATTTTGATTCTTTTTGTTGCTGTATCCAAACTTTTACTTAGGTTTATTCCTATACTTTGGTACATAAGTATCACCTCAACCTTAGTATAAGCACTTTTTAATAAGTTAATTCAAATTTATAATTTTTCTATCTCTGCAATTTCTTTTATATATAATTCGTTAGTACTATCTGCTTGATGAACTATTTGTAGATAACTTAATGCATCTTCATATTGTTTTAAGGCTTTATAGCACATTGCTATTCCAAAGTAAACATCTATAGTACCTTCTTGTAAATCTATAGCTTTTTCATAATTTATTAAAGCATCAGTATATTCATGAATACTATAATAATATTCTCCTAATCCTATATATGCTCTACCTAAATTTTCATCTATATTAAGTGCATCTTTAAAATAAGTAAATGATTTTTCTAAGTTATTTTTATATTTTAAATATATCCAACCTATATTTACTAAAATATATGCAGTATCATTGTTGTTTAATGTTTTAGATTTTAAAATTTCTTCGCCTAATTCTATGGCATAATCATATTTTTCTAAATAAATATTTATATCCATTAAATAAGCTATTACAAAAAAACTATTAGGGTTTTCTTTTTTTAGTTCTAAGAAAATATTATTACTTTCTTTAAAATCTCCCAAATAGAAATAAGATTCACCTAAAAGACTTTTTACAAAGCTTATATTATTGCAGTTTTCATTTAATGCTAATTTTAATGTTTGTATTGAATTATCATAATCTTCTAATGACATATAACAATCTGCTATGTATGCATAAAAATCTGGATTATTGCTTTCTTTTAAGCAGTTAATAGAAAAGTTTAATGCCTTTTCAACATCTTCATTCATTAAATCATTGTATTTTTCTAAAAATTCTTTATTTAAGTCCATTTGTTCTCCTTATAGTTATTTATTTAAATAAATTTAGTATTTCATCTTCTGATAAATCAAATATATGATTATTTTTAAGTGATTTATCATCTAATATATTATTAATTAATTCTTTTTTTTCATTTTGTAATTTGATCACTTTTTCCTCTATTGTATCTTTAGCAATAAGTTTAATTACTTCAACTATTTTTTTCTGTCCAATCCTATGTGCTCTATCACTTGCTTGCGCTTCTATTGCTGGATTCCACCATGGATCAAAGTGAATAACAATATCTGCACTTTGAAGATTCAAACCAACTCCCCCAGCCTTTAAACTTATTAAAAATATAGATGAATCACTATTATTAAATTTAAATACTTCTTCATCTCTTTTTTTCTGGGATAGAGATCCATCTAAGTAGCAATAAGTTAAATTTTCTACTTCAAGTCGTTTCTTTATACTACTTAAAACTGAAGTGAATTGAGAAAATACAAGAATTTTATGATTTTCTTCTACAGCTACATTTAGTATATCTATTAATGCATCTATTTTACCACTTCCACCATGATAATTATCTAAAACTACACTTGGATCTAAAACTATTTGTCTTAGTTTCGTTATATAAGACAATATTTCGATTTTCCTAGATGAAAATTCATCATTTACTATTTTCTTTTCAATTAAGTCTATAACAGTATTAGTATATACACCATATACATCTTGCTGCTCCTTTGGAAGTTCAATTTCTATTATCTTTTCAATTTTTGATGGAAGTTCTTTCAATACATCACTTTTTATTCTTCTAAGAATAAAAGGTTTTATCAATTTTTTAAATTCATCTGAAAGTTCTTTACAGTCTAAATATCTTCTATAATACTTAACAATAAAAGTATCTCTATCAAATAAATATCCAGGCATTATAAAGTCAAAAATAGACCATAATTCAAGTAATGAATTTTCAATTGGTGTTCCTGTTAAAGCAAATCTATTTTTAGCATTAAGCATTTTAACACTTATTGCATTTTGTGAATTGTAGTTCTTTATATTTTGTGCTTCATCTAATATTATAGTTTCAAATTCAATATTAGCATATTCATTAATATCATTTCTTAATAGTGAATATGTAGTGATTAATACATCGTAATTATTTGCATTATTTATAATTTTACTTCGATATTCTTTTGTACTATTTACTAAGGCTACATTTAATGAAGGTGCAAATTTAGAAAACTCTTGTTTCCAATTAAATACTAAAGAAGAGGGAGCCACTATTAATGATGTTTTGCATTTATATGATGATAAAAAAGCTATAGTTTGTATTGTCTTACCAAGGCCCATTTCATCTGCAAGTATTCCACCAAAACCAAGCTGGGATAATGTTTTTAAATAACAATACCCTTTATATTGATAATTTCTAAGTTCTCCAACAAATTCTTTTGGCACTTCAAATGTTAATTTATCTATATTATTAAATTGCGATTTTAAGCTTTTTAAATTATTCACGCCTTTTAAAAACTTAATTTTATTTTCTTTTATAAAGTCATTTGTATAAAGTCCTTTGCTTTTATGAAATTCAATAGTATTATGTTCTATTATATTATCAGAGTTTAAATTATCTATTAATTTTAAGAAGTTATTTAGCTCTAATTCTTCTAAATCTAAAAATTCTCCGTTTTCGAGTTTATAATATTTTAAGTTATCCCTAAATGCTCTTAAAATATTATTTATTTCAAATTGCGGAATATCCTTTATTTCAAATTTTAATTCAAAATAATCATATTTACCAACGGAAATATGGCCTATAATACTCTTGTTATTAATAACTTTAATCCCTTTAAAATTTTCAGAATAATATACTGTACCTATGTTTTGAAGATCATAAATTTTATTTTTAAAGAAATTAAAAATATAGTTATCACCAAAGGTTAAATAGAATTTACCATTAACATGATCAAAGCCAAGAGATTTTAAAAGTGAAATTACTTGACTCTCTTTATTATAATCTCGATATATTACTTTTTGATCATACTCATTAAATATATTAAATTCATATTTATCATATTGCACTTTTAATGTCATTAATATGAAATTATCTTCCTTATCAAAATAAAAATTAAATAATGGTTTTGCTAAAACTACTTTTTCTTGTATATTTGAAGATAATATTAAATTATCACTTAAACTATTTAAAGTAGGAATAAGTTGTTTTAAAATTCTATTCTCTTCTTCTTTTGGGAAAATAACCTTAGTGTGATTTGAAAATATTTCATAGTAAGGTTTAATTTTATTTATGAAATCTTTAGTTGGTAAAAGTATAGTTGTACCATTAATCATAATATTAAAGTTATCATTTAACGTTAATGGTAAATCAGAAAGTAACTTTAGTATATATTCATTATTCTTATATTCTAAATTCATTTCTAAATAAGGATTACCCGTTTGTATTTCACAATCAACTGGACGGCTAAAAAAATTATCATTAAAATATACTCTATGATCTTTTATAGTATTAAAAAATTCTTTCATTAAATATTTGGGTGGGTATATATATTTTCCATCAATAGTTCTGTCCTTTGGTTTAATATGCTTAAATTTTGATCCATCTATTTCTAAAAGTTCATATATATAATTGATTAATGCTAAATCCTTACTAGAAAAAAATTGTTTATTAATATCAAATATAAAATCTTTGCTATATTTTAAAGGAATATGATTTTCATAATAAACAAGAAATTGACGTATGTCTTTTATTATATTAAGTTTATTAGATGATGTTTTCTTTAATCCAATTTTAAATTCTACGGAAATTTTACTATTATAATCAATCTTATTTAAATATACTTCAATTTTTAATTCATCTTTATCTTCATTATTAAGAAGAATATCCAATATATTTGTTCCTTTATTGTTGCACATTACTCTACTCCTTTTCAAAAATTAATTATAGCATATAAAATAACTATAGTAATACTAGAATAAAAGAGGTTGTATCAAATTTTCTGATACAACCTCTTAATAAGTTATTTACTTTCAATTTTGTCTAACTTTTTATTATATAAAAACATATATAATGATACACTAAAGATTACGAGATATCCTATTATACTTAAATAATCAGGCAATACTCCAAATAAAATGAAGCTAATTATTGCAGAGAATATAATATTACTGTAATCAAAGATTGAAATTTCTTTAGCCTTAGCATACTTATAGGCAATAGTAATTCCAAATTGTCCTATACTTGCAAAAATTCCAGCTAGTATTAAATATAAGAATTGTACTAGTGTCATTTTTTCATAAACCATTAACATAAAAGGTAATATTACTATAGTTGAGAAAAAAGAAAAGTAAAATACAATTGTATAATATTTTTCTCTACTACCAAGTACACGTAAGCATGTATAAGCAGCTGCTGCACAAATAGCACCACAAACTCCAATTAATGATGGAATAATATCGAAGTTAAACTGTGGTTTTATGATAAACAGAGCTCCAATAAACGCTATGATGATAGCTAGTCCTTGTTTGAAATTTATTTTTTCCTTTAAGAATAAAGCACTAAAAATAATAACAAAGAAAGGGCTAAGTTTATTAAGCATATTAGCATCAGATAATACTAACTTATCAATTGCATAAAAATTAAATACTATTCCTAATGTACCAAACAAAGAACGTAAAATTAGTATTTTTTGATTTTCTAATTTGCCAAAGAAACTTTCTTTTTTTACTAAAATGATTCCAAAAGCAATTATACAAGATGTTATATTTCTAAAAAAAGTTTTTTGAAATGATGGCAAATCTCCAGATAATTTAACAAAAGCAGACATCATTGCAAAACCAAAAGCAGACATTATAATAAATAAAACGCCTTTAGTTCTATTACTTAATGTTAAGTTTTTCATAGTACCTCCTAGAATTTTTATTCAATATATAGATTATCATAAATGATAATAATCCTCTAGTGATAATTTAAATTAATCGAGTAGGAGGAAAATAATTATTTTATTTTCCGTCCTCTCACACCACCGTGCGTACCGGTCTGGTACACGGCGGTTCTTTAAGTTTAATGAATTTTAATATATTGATGCGTTAGGCTTTTCAAGCCTAAGTCGGTAAAGAATTGATTTGTAAGTGTAGTATTTGATATAGCACTATTAGCTGTTCGCCAATATCCTTTACGGGTATTGGCAAATTTTATTGCTTGATAGTGATTTAATCCCAATTTCTTAAGGTTTTTATATCTTGTTTTAACCTTTTTCCATTGTTTCCATATACACATTCTTAATCTTTGTCTTATCCATTTATCCAATTGTTGAGCAATACCTTTGCATTTGGCTATTCCATAATAATTAATCCATCCAATATTTATTTGGTTCATTTTAATTATTCTTTGTTCCAAAGTCATCGGTTTTGACCTTGATAGTATTTCTCTAATTTTATCTTTATATCTTTTTAATGATTGTTTAGATATAGTAGTGCAAGCTTTTCCAAATGATAGCATTATCGTAAATCCTAGAAATTTTCTTTTCCATGGTCTCTCTACTGCACTTTTGCTTCTATTTACTTTTAATTTCAATTTACCTTCTATGAAATTTGTTATGTTATCCATAACTCTTTCTCCGGCTCTTTTACTCTTAACGTAAATGTTACAATCGTCAGCGTAGCGACAGAATTTATGCTCTCTTTTCTCTAGTTCCTTATCTAATTCATCTAACATTATATTAGATAGAAGTGGACTTAATGGACCTCCTTGAGGAGCTCCTTCCTCACTTGTTACTACTATTCCGTTAATCATTATTCCAGCCTGAAGATATTTTCTTATTAACCTCAATACTCTCTTATCTTTTATACTCCTTGAGAGTTTATACATAAGTATATCGTGGTTAACTCTATCAAAGAATTTCTCTAGGTCTATATCTACAACCCATCTATAACCTTCATTTATATAAGTTTCTGCCTTTTGTATAGCATCTTTCGCCCCTCTTCGAGGACGGAAGCCAAAACTATTTTCTGAAAAGTTCTCATCATAGATATAATTTAGCTCTTGCGCAATTGCTTGTTGAATAAACCTATCCAAAACTGTTGGTATTCCTAATAATCTAGTTCCACCATTAGGTTTGGGTATCTCAACTCTTCTAACAGGCATTGGTTTATACTCATTATTTAAAATACTTTCTTTTATTGATAACCAGTTATCTTTAAGAAATTGTCTAAGTTCATAGACTGTCATTCCATCAACTCCATGGCTACCTTTATTTGAGATTACTCTTTTCATTGCTAGAAGTAAATTTTCTCTTGATAGTATTCTTTCTAATGAGCCATATTCAAATTCACTTGTTTCTCTATTTGAAGTTGCCGAGAATCTTCTATGCACTCTTTGCTTATCTTCAAGTTCCACTCTATTTTTAGCATTAGAGCCTAAGTATTTAGTTTTCTGCAATCTTTGATTATTCTGCGAAACTTTCAAATTTCAAAACCTCCTTAAAGTTCAGTCCTTCGTCCGCTATCGCGATTAGCGGAGTTACTATGACCTCTGCTGACTTCTGATAGTTCAGCTATATATCACTATATAGGTTATTGCTTTAGAAGTTCATCTTTATTAGCAATATATCTATCAGACCTCCCCAGGTAAGAACAACAACCTTCATCTCATATATCTGCTACATTTACTCCTAAGGTTTCGGGTAGTGTTGGACTTTATCTTGTTGTGCAGACTCGTCCGACCTTAGTAAGCCTCGTATGTAGTTCGTGTTCCTCAGACCGAGACTTTGCCTCCGACTTCCTTCAGATTCCACTTCACAATGGACACCATTGTCATTGGCTAGTGGTTCCCACTACCAAGCCCACAACGGACTTTCACCGTCAAGTTGTTGCCCATGCTGGGCACACACAAAAA
>NZ_CBYM010000017.1 GCF_000577815.1 Clostridium saudiense
TACTTACTCCTGTTGCAATTAAAGTAATTATAAGCATTGATAAGTTATCCATTTTCCCTATATTATTATTGACTTTCATTAAATACAAACTATATTGAACTAATGCTAATAATTCTACAAATAACCAAGCTATAAAAAACCTTCTTTTTACTAGCCCTATTAAAACGTCTTTAGACTTTAACTTAATAACTTCATACCTTTTTTCTAAAATCTCTAAATAAAATAAATCTGAAAAGAAAAGAATAGACAAAAGTGAACTATATGGATCAATAACGCCTCCTATTTCATCAGCATATGCTAATGGAAAAATTATAGATAATAGCATTACATATATTATACAAATCCATAACTTATATTTACTAACTACAATTACTAAATCCTGCTTCATCAAAAACGTCTCCTTTTCCAAACAACAGTTGCTATCATAAAAATAAGTATTGAAACTATTAATAATGATATTTGATTAATATACATTCCTAAAGATATTTTAGTTTCAAAAAATATTTCAGGGAATCTAATAAATATACTTAAAGGATGTGTCTTATAATGAATATTACCCTCTAATATTTCTGCACCTATATTAGAATAAAGAATATATAAAATCATAATAGGTATTGTTGGCAGTGGATTTTTAAATATAACTGTTACTAAACTATGAATTGCAAGTGCCATCACTACACTTGGTAAAATAAATATTATTACATATTTAAAAATATCAAACATGGAAGAATTAAATCCCCACTTATATGCAATCTTCATAGCTAAAAAATTATAAAAAAGAGTTATCACAAATATTACTGGAATCATAGCTAAAAGCCCTGCTATAGCTTTCCCCCCAATATACTTTATAGATGATATGGATTTGGTATGAATCAATTCATATATATCTCTTTTACAATCCTTCATATATAATATTGGAAATAACGCTATCATAAAGAATATTAAGCATACTCCAAAATAATCTACAAACTTTTTAGAAAACCACTCAGTATAATTTTCTTCTCCTAGTTTTTCTCTAATATAATTATTTGCTTCTTCTATAGTTGCTTGTTTCATATTAGCATCATAAAAAGCATACTCTGCACTCTTATAGCCATAATTTTCATCTAAATATTTAGCAAAATCCTCTATACTAATTCCTCGTTTATACTCTTTAATTACCTCTTGAGCTTCATTAGGTTCTACATCTAATTCTTCAACTAAATTCTTATAAATTGTACTTAACGCCAGTTGTTCTTTTTCTTTATTATTTACAGGAATATATCCATTCATTATATCTGCATCTGAAATGCTATTTTCATCTAAGGTAACAATTTGGCTGTCATTCTCAAAATATTTTACATCTAAATATTGACATAGATTCACATATACATAGAAACAGCATAGTATTAATCCAATATAATAAAAGGGTTGTTTTATTATATCTTTAATAGTCATTTTTATTATTCCTCTCATATCCTTTGCCTCCATTCTTTATTTTAAATTTTACCCTAAACTCCAAATCCCATTTATATATTTTGCCTTCACTACTTATCTTTAAGTTTATTTTAAATTCTAAATATCAAAAAAAAATCAACTTTTGTAATTTTACAAAAAAAATTCCACCCTATTATTTAGGTGAAATTTTTTACAAATATAAAGTTATACTAACTATTGCTCCTCCATCTGCTGCATTATAAACTTTTAAATCTCCATCATATTTATCACAAAGCAGTTTAGTTATATAAAGCCCCATTCCCATATGTCCTGAAGCATAATTTCTGTTTTTTCTTATCTTTTCACTGTCTATTTCATTAATTATTTTACTTTCAAAGCCACAACCATCATCCTTAACAATTAATATAACCTGTTCATCTTCTATATTGATATTTATAGAAACTTCACTGTTAGCAAACCTAATTGCATTGGTAATAATATTTTCATAAATCTCTAAAAATATGAACTTATCAATATTAATTTCAAAATCTTCTTTAAATTGATTATGTTGAACCTTTATATCAATTCCATTTTTCTTATAAAACACTTTGTTTTCTTCTTCAATATCATAAATTATTTTTAGTGCACTTACCTTTTCATCTTTTCTATCTCGTAGTTTTACCTCATCTGCTCTTCTCATATATTCCACAAATTCTTTCAATCTTGCAATTTGAACATTACATTTATTAAGTTCCGCTAGCACCTCTTCTTTGGATATGTTGTCTTCTGGATAAAACTCTAAAATAGTTTCTACATACCCCTCTAATACCATTAGTGGAACTCTTATATCATGAGCTATTGATGCATGAAACTCCTTTTCTTCTATAATTCTATTCCACATTTTCTGATTATTATCTATCAATTGAATTCTCATCTTATCAAAAGATTTACACAGCTTACCAAACTCATCCATATAATCATACTCAATTTCAAAATCTAAATTATTGTTAAATATTTCATTTGCCCCTTTTTCTAGCAACGCTAATGGTTTTTTAAGCTTTCTCTTAAAAAATAAATATGATGTTATGCTATTTAAAGTTATCGTTATTATTAATAATGTCCATGTTTCTAAAAAGTCACATATCTCTACTATAATATTATCTGATTGACTCATAAAGCTTGAGCTAATCCTCGGTGCTTCTGTTATATATCCATAATACTTATTATAAAAATCATATATTTCCTTATACTCTTCTATGGTTTTATATTTACTCCATATACTATTTTGTATAATTCTAGCCCCATTCATAACTCCTATAGATATGATAACTGATAATAATGATGATATAACTATATAATAAATTAGACTCTTTTTAATTGATAATACCCTTTTATTTAGATATTTCCTTATCAAAGCTTTTCCACCTATATCCACTACCCCATTCTGTTTCGATAAAATTTTCATCTGTAAACTCATAAATCTTTTTTCTAATTCTTCTTATATATTCAGTAACTACTTTAATATCACTATCATTTTCCTCATGCCATAATTTTAAAAATATATGTTCTTTGCTAAATATTTGTCTTTCATGTAATGCTAATAACTCTATTATCTCATATTCTTTTTTAGTTAAATCTAATCTTTGTCCATTTATAAATACTTCCATTGAAATAAGGTCTATACTCATACTCCCTGTATAAATCATCTTATGAGAATACTTTGATCTCTCTTCTCTTTTTAAATTAGAAACTATCCTAGCTTCCAATTCCCTAACACTAAATGGTTTAACAATATAGTCATCTCCACCAACTAATAATCCATTTACTTTATCTTCTTCTGTAGCTCTTGCTGTTAAAAATAAAATAGGACTTTGAGTAAAATCTCTTATTCTTTTACATACATCTATACCATTTAGTTTAGGCATATTAACATCTAAAATAACCAAATCTGGAGTACACTTCATTTTATCTAATGCTTCTTTTCCATCATATGCTGTATATATTTCATATCCTTTTAATAAGAAATAATTTGAAAGCATATCTATTAAATCCAAATCATCATCCACAATTAATAGCTTTGCCATTTTACCTCCTATATACTTCTTTTTTAATTAAATACTTTTACCTTAACCTAGCTTATCTCTTATCCTTAAATACTTGACCTGCATGATCTCAATATCAATATACTGGAATTTATCATAAATCCAAAAATTTTAATTCATGAATTAATAAAATTTCTTTTTACTGATATTCAAAATCTCATTTTCCTATTTCTCTTAATGCTCACATAAATCCCAAAAACAAACATAATTTATCAATAGTTAAACTTCGTACAGTTAAATATTCTCTTTTATCACAAACAAGAACTTATAATTTAACAATATAACAAGAAACTTAATAAGTGGCTACCTAATGCAAATTCTAATTTAATACTAACATAAAATTGTAAATTATTCCAATTTTGATTTGTAGTTATTTAAGACAATAAAAAAAATCCTTATTTAATATTAATTGAGACTATTATTATAAAAATGAGATTAGTAAATTTGAATGTATTAGGATCAGTATCCGAAAAATTTGAATTTACAACGTTAAGCCAATATTTTTATTAATTAATTGTATAATTATATCTAAATTCTCAATTTCTATCTTATTTCCTCTAGTTGAATAATTTAAATTAGGTATTTCTTCTAATAATTTACTTATATTAATAGGCCTAAATACTTCTATAGTTGAAATATCAAGATATAATGCTCCATTATGATTAACTCCGTGCCTAACTTCAGGTATCTTAAATTTTTTAGATTTTTTTACTATTGCACTTGCAATTATTTGCCTATCAAACTTAAATAAAACAAGCGTATCTCCTGATATATTCATTCCATTTCTATAATATAAAAATTTACCTTTTTCATTAACTAAATCTTTTAAAAAAAATTCTCTTTGAACATATGCGTAAGCTTTATTTTTAAACCTTGGTTCATCTTTACTCATAGCAAATATTTTTATTTCTTTACAACTTAAATTTTCATCTATCATTTTTTCCCTCCAATTAATATTATTTAAATATAAGTCTATATAGGTTTAACTTGTACATAATACCTTTTACCTAAAGTTATATTTTTATGAACTGCTAGTTCTGATTTTATGTATCCTAACTCTTCAAGTTTCTTTAATTCCCTTGATACTGTTGTTTCAGTTATAACCAGCAAACTACTTAAATATTTAACTTTAATTATCCTATTTTCATAATACTTATTTATATATAACAACAAAAATAATATAAGCTTCATATTACTATTCAAATCTTTATCAAAAACATATAAATTAGGAACATAGATCCCTTTAAATTTAATTTTAGATACATCTTCTAATAAACATTTATTTAAATTATCTTTTTTTGTCATAACCTAAACCTCCTAAATCCTAGAATACTTTTATAACATAGTTCCTTAGTAGTAAATAAAAAATATATAAGAATAACCAACAACAAATTATAGGAACCCTATATAAAAATATTATATTTAAATGTCTAAAAATAAAATATATATCAAAGCTAGTAATTTCAATGGTTTAAGATGTTTTATATTTATGAAATTATTCATGAATACGAGAAAATTACTTATTTTGGAAATTACCTTCATTAGTTTTTTACCTCCTTTACTTATTTTCTTTTAAATCTTATTTTTAGAATTTTTTATAGCACTTTAATATTCTAATACCTGTTAAATTTACTCTTCTTATATAGGCTTATAGACAGCTTGTACATTATTAATATCAATTATATTTTTATTCGTATTTCTATTAAAATTATCCTGGAATATTTCTTTAAAAGTTTTATGGCCATGAAACTTCTAGCCATAAAACACGAACATTAATTTTTTATCATGGTGGTGAACCTCTATTAATCTCCTTATTATTTTCAATTCTGTTGAATTTATAATTTTCAAAATTTATTTGTTGCAGATTTGTACCAGCTTCTATTTTTTCAAATTCAAATTTTAATTGTAATCCATTTACTACTTTAGTTCCTTCTATAACTCTTGCATTTTCTTTTCTATTTGTTCTTTCTTCTTCTAAATTTACTACTTTTCTACTCTTATAATATAATGTTATTCCATTTTTATTTTTAGTTAAAAATCCTAACTTCTCTAATTCTTTTAAAAAATTATATACACTTCTTTCATTTTTAAAAGCTAAATATTCAGCAATTTTTACAACGCCTAAACTTATAAATGCTCCATATGAGTTGCTTGAATATGCTTTAACTATTAACATTAGTACCTTTCCTATTTTTTGATCTAATATATCAACTGCATTTTCTATATAATTAAGTGGTAATCTATATATTGCCTTTCCTCTCTTTACAGTTAACTTAAATAATCCCTCTTTCTTTTCTAATGTTCCATTCACTTTCTTTGCTAGTTCTTTTAAAGTTGCTACTTTTATTCCAACTTCAGCTATATTAAAGTATCTACCAAAAAGATTTTGTTTTTCTAGTTCTAAATAAGCTCTATAATGGCGTACTGATCCCTTGTTGTTATAAATAGATTCAACTATATTTCTTGCAATATAGATGCTATTTATTGCCTTTTTACAGACATTACAACCAAGGCTTAATCCTTCTTCTTCAAAAAGCATTTTTACTTTATCACAAGAAAAATTAGTCCCATTTCTTTTCAATGATTTATACTTATTTTCAACTGCTCTTAAACTTTCATCATGTTTCCATTCTATAGCTTTTGTTCTTAGGACTTCCTTAATTTCATTTTCACTATAATTAGCTTCACTTAGTCCTAATGCTATGCTTACTAAGAAATTATTTCTGTTCCCTTTATCCATTATTGGCATATTTATTAGTGCTTTCACACACTCTCTAGTACATTCCATTCCTGGTAAATTTAAAACTTTAGTGCTTTTATTTTTATATTCTTTTATAGATTTTTCAACTTTCTTTTTTGCCTTTTCATAAAGCCTAGTCATTGCAATTGATTGAATACCAGGTAACATTAATTTTCTTATGTCCCTTTGTTTCTTAGTTAATTTTACTCTTGTTAAATGACCTGTCATTAAGTGCATAAATTCATCTACTGAAACATAATTAACATATCCACCCTTATAATAAGATCCTGGAGTTTTTATTAATCTGTAGCTTGAATTAACTACGCTTTCATCTACGAATTTTAAGCCCAGTTCTTCTTTTATTCTTTTATACATTTCTGTATAAATTCTATGTACATTTTTACTTGGCTTTAATCCAAATACTTTTGGATTAACCATTATATAAACTGACTTTGAATTATTTATTATAATAGTAAAATCTTCTTCATTTACATTTAATTCCTTCATTAAATACTGAAGGTATTGAGCTACTTCAAATAATACATCAAAATTTTCCTTCTTTTTTGATGATTCAAATTCAAGTGTAAATGGATAATATCTATCATCTAATTCTTCAGTTCTTAAATTTCTATTTTGTTTATTTAAGAAGGTACAAAAACTTTGAAGGCTCATATGACTAAGTTCTTTATTCCATCTATTTTTTATTGGATATTCTAATACTTTTTCTATATGTGTTTCATATTTTTTTTCAGCTCTATTTTGAGAAAATTCTCCTGAAACTACTTCATTAATCCCAAAATAATTTTGAACTTCGCCATATTTATTTATCAAATTATATATAAACATTTGCTCTATAAAATTACCTTTATCCTTCAAAGTTTTTCCCTCCTTTCATCTGATAAATTATGATTTTTGGTATAGTTTCCCCCTCCCCACAATCTATCTATTTAAATTGCTCCGTAATATTTTCCGACAATAAAAAAACTCTTAGGTATTTCTACCTAAGAGTTATATATCAAAACTTATGTTATGCTCTTTAAAATCAAATTGAAAATTATCCCAAAACTTCTTTTGGTTTCCTCCTGTCAATTTGTTATTTTTTATATTGCACAAATTTTCACCTTATGCTAGAATATAAGCATAAAATGAATTTAAAGTTCCAACACTCTGTTTTTTGGTAGTTGCTTTACCAGTTTCAGTTATATAAATTAAGATGTTTGGCGACATTTTAATTTATCGTTCGGACTTGAAATATGAAGAAGAAATTCTTCTTTTTTCTAAATTATATTACATTTTTAGAATTAAAACAATATAATTTAGGCAAAAAGTAGCAGTAAATTTTATTTACTGCTACTTTTAAATTTTATATATCTTCTTCAATTTCTATAATATTTTTAAAGTCAATTTCTTTAAAGTCGTCATCCGTCATACCTTTAAGCTTTATTACAATTTCATTTATTTCAGATTCAATCTCAACTTCATCTACATTTTCTACTACAGATTCCAATTGATTAATTAATTTAATTCTATCATCACAATTATAAAAACTCATAATAGTTAATTCTTCTTTATTAAAGCTCTTTTTCATTTACTTTTCCCTCTTTCTTTTCTAATTTATTATTATAATCATCAGCTTTTTTACTCGCATCTTCAACTATATCTTTTATATCTTTACTATTATTTTTATCTAATTTCATATTATCATTTATTAATTCTTTTCCTCTTACTAAATCTACTGTCTTATTTAAATCAAAATATCTTGCTATTTCTTCTCCACTAAAATAATACCCACTTCCTTCTCCATCATTAGGAATATATGTATTATCTTCTCTAGCTTCAAAGTGAACTTCAAACTCTCCTTTTTTAAATCCTTCAACAAAAAAAGATGTTCCTCCCTTTATAAAAGAACCATCCTCTAATTTCAAGTCATCTTTCATTGTATATTCTTTAGCATTATATTCTAGCTGCTCTATTTCACTACCAACAACTTTATTTATCTCTTTACTAAGAAAATCATTTAACTCTCCATATAATTTTAACTCATTTTTTAACTCTTCAATAGATTGATGTTGACTTTCTTCTGAAGAATATTTTATATCTTCTTTTAAGTCAATAATTCTCCCTTCAATATATCCCTTCTCTTTTTGTAAATCTATAAAATTTTGATCTCTTTTTAAATCTAACTCTGAATAACCTGATAATTCTATTTTTAAGAAATCATCAAATGAAAATACTGCACAATTTCCTTCTATAAAATCATGATCATTTAATTCATCTTTAAATCTTTCTACAAAAGTATCTAACTTTAATCCTTGCTTCTCCATCAACATTTTATCTTCTTCTGATATTTTTTTTTCATATAATTCAACTAATTTTGGAGTATTAATACTTAAAAATTTCTCTTTTTCTTCATTATCCATTATACAAGTTCCTATGTTTAGTTTTTCTAACTTACTTTCTTCACTTATATTAAAATCAGTTTTTTCAGTTTTATATTCTGATTTTTTTAAGAATATTTCCTTTAATTTCTCCAATATATTAAATTTCATAACTACGCTCCTTACTCTCTTTATTCTCCAATTTATTGTTATGATCTTCAGCTTTTTTACTAGCTTCTGAAATTATCTCTTTAATATCTTTATTATCATGGTCTATTTTAATTTCTTTATCTTTAAATAACTCTTTATAATTAATATCAATTTTATCTATTAAAGAAGCAGCAGTTTTTTGAATTGTATCTAAAGATTTCTTAAGTTCCCCTAACTCTTTATCACTACTCCATCCAGCTAAGTATCCAAAACTATAATCAGATGTATCTATTCCATAATAATTACTAACTATAAATGCAATACTTTCAGCTTCAACTTCTTTAGTTTCTCTACTCTTTCCATCTTTTATTGTATGTAACTCTGCATGAGCCATTTCATGAAGAAGCGTCTTTATTGTTTGAACTTCTGACATATTTTCTTTAACCATAATTCTTTTTAAAGCAGGTGTGCAATATCCTTTTGCTTCTCCTTTTATGCTTCCATATGCAACATTAAAACTTGTACTATTTTCTAATGCTTTCTTAAAATTACTATAATCATTTACACTCCCTTTTAACTCTTCAGTCAAGCTTGGTAATGGCTCTCCACTAGTCTGACTTATATCAAAAACATAGGTTATTTTATATTTAGGAATTATTTGCTCTACTTCTTCTATAACTTTTTTGCCATCTACGTATATGAAATTACCTTTTTCATCTTTTTTATATTGTTGAACTTTTTTCTTAATTGGAGATGGTGCAAAAATTTTTATTCCTTTTTCACCTTTATTGACTTTTCTTTTAAATGTATTCCACTTATTAAATCCAGCTACATAAGTTGCTTCTGGTTTCTGCATCATTATTAATATAGAATTTCTAAACGAATAATTATGGAACTTAGACATTACTTTTAAAAAGTTTTTATATTTATCACTCTCAAACAAATCCTTTATTCCATCTTCAAGTTTTTCACTTAATTCTTTTACTTTATCTTCATTAGAAGATTTTATATTTTTTTCATATACCATATTTTCATCACCTACTAGTCTTTTTTTAGTTTTATAAAAAAACTTATCCTCTCTTAACTGCTGACTATTATCCATAACTTCATACTCAACACTATTTAAAAAGTAATTACCGTTTTTTTTTAATCCCTCATAAATTTTCACTACATTTTCTTTCACATTTATAAGATAATTTATTTCATCATTCAAATTCAATTTATCAGATATCCTTTCTAAATTCTTGATATCCTGCTTTAGTTTGCTTATATCTTCATCAGAAAAATTTATGTCATTCATATTACTTATATCAAATTTCAATTCATCTAAATTTATTCCATCTAATCTAGCTTTATTATAAATATCAACCTTTTCATTTAATTCATCTTGAAACTCATTAAAAATTAACTCATAAACAAGTAGATCTTTATAATTATCACAATTAATATATTTTATAAAAGCATCTATTGTATTTTTTCTGTATTCATATAAAATAGGTAACGCTTTATAATCTAATATTCTATGATAAGCCTCTATATCCACATTAGCTAATTCTTGCATAGATATTTCAAATTTTTCTTCAAGCTTTTCAATTTCCTCTATTGATTGTTTTTCTAAATTAATATCTAAATTCTGTATAGCTCTTTTAGAAAAAATCCCTATACTTTTAAATTGATTAAATGTAGGAAATACAGATACTTTTTCTGTAGTATATTCTTGCTCTATGCCAAACCTTTCTCCTAAAATCAATATTGCTTTCCCTTGATCTACTCCTTCTATTTCACTTACCAAGGAAATTACATCTCCCCCTTTTGAAATTCCCCAATCTCTCCATATATTTTTACTTGGATTTATTGAAAAAGATGGTGTCCTATCATTTTCTCTAAGTCGTCCCCACCAGTTCTCACCCTTTGCTTTTAAAACTATTCCATAATGAGAACATACATCTTGTATCGGTATTGCTTTAATTTCATCAATCTTATAATACATTCCTCCTTCTCCCTCCTAAAAAAAACAATAATAAAACACCAGGTATCTTCCTGGTGTTAATTATCCTTCTAATTCCATTTTGTATATATATATTTTCTCATATAGCCAAGTTAGAGTACTCAATATAAGTTCTGCTCCTATTTGCATCAAAATTACAAATATGATTCCAAATATATATGCTGAAAAAGTATAATAATCTTTTTTAAACAAAGTCCAAATAGTAGGTATAATAAATAATAAAAGAAAAAATCCTCCAATACGTTCTATTATTGATTTCATACCTTCAAATACTATTATTATTATTTTTAAAACTATTAATGGTATGCTTAAAATAGTTTTTAATAATATACTTCTCATTTCTTCCTCCATAGTTTTTTATTTTATTATATCATCAAAACTCTAACTTGAAATTAATAAATTTCCCTGTATCTTCTAAAACTACAGTTGCATCATATTTCTTATCTTTTTTTACTGAATATAATCCTTTAACTTCTGCTTTACCATCTTTAAGCAATTTTTTTGCAATACTTTTATTTATTTCTTTCTTTGCATTAGTAAAAAATTTATCTTGCTTCCAAAGTGTAAATCCACATTCTTTTCCACCTTCGCAATAAAAATTTAATTTCCCTTCATAAACATTCTTATTGCATCTAGGACATTTACCTATAATTTCTCTTTCTTTACTTTTAACAAATTCCTTATTTAAATTTCCTTTAGCATTATTTATTAGGCTATTTATATATACTTTTATTTCTTCTAAAAACTCACCTTCTGATAATTCACCATTATTTATTCTCTCTAGCTCATATTCCCACTTAGCAGTTAATTCAGGTGATTTTATATCTTCAGGTAAAATCTTCATCAATTCTTTTCCTTCTATTGTTGATATAAGCTTTTTGCCATCCCTTTTTACAAAACCTTTCTTTATTATCTGCTCAATTATTCCCGCCCTAGTTGCTGGCGTTCCTAAACCTTTGCTTAAAGATTCTTTAAGTTCTTTATCATCTACCAATCTTCCCACATTCTCCATAGCCGATAATAACGTATCTTCAGTATAATATTTAGGTGGTTGAGTTTTCTTAGCTTCTGAAGATAATTCAACATTTTCAAATCTCTGTCCTACATTCACCTCACCTTCAAAACTATTTTTATCTTCTTCTATTTCTATACCCAATTTTTCTTTCATTAATTTTTCTATCAACTTAAAACCATTATCTAATATTTGTTTTCCTGAAAACTCAAATATTTCATCTTCTATTCCCAAATCTATTTTTATATTAGTCTGTTTTATAGGCTTATAAACGCTTTCTAAGAGCTTGTACGCAACTAGGTATAATATCTTCTCTTCACTATCTGTAAGGCTTAAATCGTGCTTTAAAACTTCGTTAGTAGGTATTATTGCATGGTGATCACTAACCTTTTTGTCATTTATAATGCTTTCTAATTTAACTGCTTCAATTTCATACTTTTCCCTTAAATTTTCTCCTAAAAGATTTGAATTTACTAAATTAATTATTAAATCTTTTGTTTCATTTTTCATATCTTCCGTCAAAAATTTACTATCTGTTCTTGGATATGTTATAATTTTCTTTTCATATAAACATTGAGCTAAATCTAATGTTTGTTGTGCTGAAAAACCTAGCAATTTATTAGCTTCTCTTTGCAGAGATGTTAAATCTAATAAACCGCTAGGTTTTATATTTTTTTCTTCTTTAATAACATTTTTTATTATTGCATCTTTACCATTACACTTATTTACTATACTATAAGCTTCAGTTATTCCATCAAATTTTTTAGCAGCTATAAATAATCCAGTATCAGCCTTTACAACAAAATATTGTTTAGGTTCAAAATTTTTAATTTCTTCATCTCTTTTTACAATTAAATTTATAGTTGGTGTTTGAACTCTACCTACATTAAGCATTTTATTATATAAGCCTGTATATAATCTTGTTGCATTTAACCCTACCAACCAATCTGCCTTACTTCTGCAAAAAGCTGACTTATAAAGACTTTCAAACTCTCTCCCATCTTTTAATTTACAGAAACCTTTTTCTATAGATTCTCTAGTCATAGAACTTATCCATAATCTTTTAATAGGTTTATTACTTCCTATTTGATTATATACTAGCCTAAATATCAGTTCTCCTTCCCTTCCAGCATCTGTCCCACAAATCAACTCTTCTACATCATCTCTATTAGCTAACTCTTTTATAACTCTAAATTGATCTTTGGTTTTACTTGATACTTTTGTTTTCCATTCTTCAGGAATTATCGGCAATGTTTCTAAATTCCACTTTTTATACTCAACACTATAATCTTCAGGCATTGCATTTTCAACTAAATGCCCTACACACCATGTTACTAAATAATTATTACCTTCATAATAACCATTCTT
Organism: Clostridium saudiense; assembly: GCF_000577815.1. GTDB lineage: Bacteria > Bacillota > Clostridia > Clostridiales > Clostridiaceae > Clostridium > Clostridium saudiense. Next base: position 13,175 of record NZ_CBYM010000017.1, read on the forward strand.
TTTTTCACTTGCTCCAATGACTTTGCTTATCTCTAAAGCTACACTTGGCTTTTCAGCTATTACTAATTTCACTCCCAATTTCTCCTTTCTTATCTATGTATTACATGTAATATTACATTATACTCTTATTTTTGATTTTAAATTTCTACTGCAATATAAGAACAGCTCTGAGCTGGCTTATTATCAGTTACATCAAATAATTCTAAATTATTTAACAGAATATCATTAAACTCTTCTCTATCTATATTTTCAGGTTCTAAAATTACTTTCCTTACTTCTATATCTTTCGTATAACTATGAATCTCCATAGCAATCCTACAGTTACTCATTATTACATTCATTGTTGGACTAAAATCAAAAGTTTGATTCTCTTTAAACAACTCTTTATCAAAAGAACAATAAAATAACTCACTTAAATAACATTCTTCACCGTTTTTTAATTTTATTGTCTGCTCTTTCAACTCTTCACCTTTTGTTTCAAATAAAATCTCGTTACCATTCACATCATAAATTTTAAATAAAACCATTATGCTAATTCCACCTATTAAATCCCCTTTATACTTAAATGTTCTTTTAGGTAAAAATAAATAATCATATCCTAATCTATATTTTCTAATTCCTTTAATAGCTTTTTTCTTTTCAACTATCTTTTCATTTTGATTATCCTCTTTTGATTTTACATATTCTTTTAACTCTTTTAACATTATATCCACCATTTCGGAATTATGAGCCAATATCTCTTTTTTCATGCAAAAAAACACCTCTTTAATTATTTATAATTAAATTTAATATATTACCTTGTTCATCAAATTTTGAAATATCATCAAAAATTACTCCTGAATTAACCATACTATCAATATTTAAATCTAACTTTATATACTCTGTTTTTTTATACTGATCTATTCCTTGTACTAGATACTCACAATATAAGTATTTTCCTTCAAAGCTTTTTCTTTTTATTACTTCTGTAGATAATGTATATGATTCATATATTTGTCCATCAATAGGTTGTCCCTTCTCATTAATATTTTCTGAAATATACCATTGAAATTTTGTAGTTTCATTTGGTAGTGCATGGAATATTAATATATCATTGTTATCTTTAGATTTAATACCATACTTCTTCATCAAACTCTCTCCCATAATCTATTTTTAGTTGTTATTATCTTTCCTTTAACTATAAAAATATCCTGGATAAAATTTAATTTATCCAGGAATAGTCTTGCTATTAATTTTTTAATTCCTTTATCATTTTTACCAACTCTTCATATGGAATATCTACTTCATTTATTAATCCTTTTATTTCTAGTGTTTTTAAGTTTTCTATTTCTTTTTCTAATTTTTTTATACCTTCTTCCTCTTTTTTTATTTTTTCTCTTTTCTTTAATATTTGTTCTTCTTTAGCTTTTATCTTTTCTTGAATACTCATATTAAACGCTCCTTATTTGTAGTTTTAATAGCTAAACTTCTAATTTGCTATTCAACAACCCTTCTAACAGTACCATTAAAGGCATTTTTCCAATATCCTTCTAAATTATTCACCCATACTCCATTAGTGGATGCATCATGTAAAAATTTATTATCTCCTAAATAAATACCAACATGATTATTAACAACTCCTTCTGTATTGAAGAAAATTAAATCTCCCCTTTGCATCTCTTCAGTTTTAACTTCTCTTCCCATAGTAACTAATGTCCAAGTTACTACGCTTCTATAATCTCCTAAATTAAGACCAGCATTTGCATAACACCAATGTACAAAAGAACTGCAATCAAACCGTAAAGCTGCAATATCTTCAGGATTTCTTCCTCCTCCAAAAACATAAGGTGATTTTCCTACAATACTCATACCCGTTGTGATAGCTCTTTCAACTACTTTATTTCCATCGCCTACTTTAAAATCATAAATATTTAATGAATATGACTCTATAATATTACAAATTAAACTTGCATATTGTGGATCTGTTGCATATCCAGCCATTCTAATTGCATAAGCTTGTTCCTTATAATCTTTGGCTTTAAAAACCCCTGATTGCTCATATCTTGGATTTTCCTTTAAGAACTTTCCATGATCCTTTACTGAATCCTCAAAACTATCATATTTCCTCCACTTTGCCATTACAGTAATATTACTTCCATTTATATGTTCTTGTGTTGGCATATCAATAGTTTGTCCCTTCCAACTACTATCAGCTTTTACTCCAAATAAATTATTAGCTTTTACTGAAAGGTCAGATTTTCCCCACGCTGATTCATGTATAGCTTGTGCTATTGTTACTGATGGAAAAATCCCGTAATCATTGTAATTATCTTGAGCTATTGGAACTAATTTTAATATAAATGCTCTTTGTTCTTCATTAGGAACTGCAAAATCTATATTTGAATTTTCTCCAATAAAAATACTTATAAACCCTATAAATATACTTCCTATTAAACTTAATGCCACTACTACTGCTCCTAATACAGCTAATACCTTCAATACTACTGGATTAGAGAAAAGTTTTGTAGCCATAATAGTTAGTTTTTTTCCAGCATCATAACCAAACTTTGTGAATTTCTTTACCTGTTTTATTCCTCTTGCTCCATAATCAAAAGTATTTTTAGTTAATTTAGTTGCTTTCTTAGTAGCTTTCGCACTATACCTTAAAGTATTTTTAGTAGTAACTAATGTATCTTTAGTTTTTACAATGCTTTGTATTCCTATATTTTCATTTCCTTTTAATGAATTAACCTCATTTATTAAGCTAGTTGTTATTCCTTTTCCAACAATTCTTTTTAGTTTAATTGACTTTATGTCAGAAATGTTTTTTAAATTCTTTGATACATCTTTTACATACCTTGCTCCATTATAAGCTCTCTTCAAACTTCTTCCAGCTCTTATTAAATCTCTTGGAGCTGATACAATTCTATACATTTTTTCTTTTGCTAAAGTATTTCCATAATCATTATCTGAACTATTTAAATTATCAATTCCATTGTCTACTATTGTCCTTATATACCTAGCTTTAAAGAACTCCTTTTTTACTCTTGAAAAATTTACACTTCTAGTATATTTTAAATCCTCTATTAAATTAGTATATCTTCCTTTTGCTTTTAATTTATCATTTCTTACTATATTTAAACTCTTTCTTCTATTTCCTTGTATATCATAATTCTTTATATTAGGTATATTGTTTTTTATTATTGTTTCAGATATATCTCTTTTTATTATTGTTTCAGATACTCTTTCTTCTCTTACTCTTATTATCCCATCAAGCTTAGAATTTACATAGTTAGCACTATTTTTAAATCCATTTTCTCTTATTACTGATTCACTTCTTTTAGTAATATTACTTGTAATATTATTTTTTCTTAAACTATTACCTCTTGTATCAACTTCCTTTATTTTTATTATAGAATCTATTCTTTTATCATCTATAAGACTATTTTTTCTTGCTTTATAATTATTTTCTTTTCCATTCAACAAAGAGTAAGTTCTATCATTAATTCTTTCTTCTCTTTTTATTGTTGCTCTTGTATATTGACTACTTTTATATGGGTATTCAATCCTACTTATTAGTTCTCTTCTACTACCAGTATCTCCATATCCATTTTTAAAATATTGAGGTTTATTTAAAGATTCATTATTCCCTTTATAAATTCTTTCATTATTTATAACTTTATCTAAAGATTGCTCACTAGTAGATCTATTAACAAAAGACTTATTTATTTCCGTATTATACTCACTATCTTTAATAATACTTTTTCCTTCTAATTTAAAAGAAGCACTTCCATATATAGAAGTGCTTTCTTTATTCTTAACTAAGTCCCTTGAACCATTTTTTATTATACTCATTAAACACCCGCTGTTACTTCTTCAATCTTAGTAGTAAGCATTTTGTAAAGTTCTGTTTTCTTAGGGAAATCATCTTCAAATGGTATTATTGCATTTCCTGCAAATATCAATCCATGTCCTGGATCTGAATTAGTAACATAGTTTAATTGTTGGTCTGATATATTTAATAAATGTGCCAGTTCATCTCTATCAGAAGAAGCCTGATTTAACATATATATAAACTCACTATTGGATAACATACTTCTTGCATTATCACTTCGTAATAAATCTTCAACATTTTGAGTTATTCCAGTTGGAATGGCTCCCCACTTTCTTGCTCTTTTCCATAATTCAAATAAATAGTTATCTGAATATTCATTTTTGAAAAGTAAGTATATTTCATCTATATATATCCAAGTTCTTCTACCTATTTTTCTATTTTGAGTTATCCTATTCCATATTTGGTCTAACACCACTAACATTCCTATAGTATTTAACTGCTTACCTAAATCTTTAGTATCGAATACTACAAATCTATTATTAATATCTATATTGGTATGATGTGAAAATACACTTAAACTACCATTTATATAAATCTCTAAAGCAAGTGCTAAATCATTTGCTTCAGGCTCTGGTTGTTCTACTAAATTACTATAAAATGTTTTTAATGTTGGTACATCTTCCTTCTTAGGGTTATTAAAATATTTTTCATAAGTTAATAAAACAGTTCTGTCTATTATAGTTTTATGAGCTGAAGATAATCCATATCTTCCCCCTATAAGTATTTCACATAAAGATAATATAAACTCTGATTTTAATGATATTGGGTTATCATCGTCTGCATAATCTAAATTTATATCAAATGGATTAATAAAATTATTACTTCCAGCAGATATTTTTATTACTTCTCCATAAAAACCATTAGTTTTAACATCATTATCAATTCCCTTAGCTAATGGAGTATATTCTCTTTCAGGATCTATTACTATTACATCATCATTTGTACTTAAAAGTACATTTGCAATTTCTCTTTTAGCTGCTAAAGATTTTCCCGAACCTGAAGAACCTAAAATAAATCCATTTGCAGTTTTAAGATTTTTTCTATTTACTAAAATCAAATTCTTACTTAATGAATTACACCCATAATAAGTCCCATTATTATGGAACAATTCTTGAGTGGTAAAAGGAACAAATATACCTGTAGAAGCAGTAGTTAATGTTCTCTTTATATCAACATAATTTTTCCCTAGAATTAAAGTTGAATTAATCCCTTCCTCCTGAAGATAATCTAAATATCCTATTTTACAATTGTTCTTTCTGCAAATTGATGATATTTGATAAATATTTTCTTCTAACTCTTCCTTTGTTTTTCCTGAAGTAAATATTAAAATTGTATTTTTAAACATACCTTGATTTTTATTTAATAAATCATCTAATAATTCATTAGCTTCAAGTAAACTAAATTTAAGTTCATGCGGTATCATCTCGGGATCATATCCAGCTTTTATAGCTTTTTTCTGTTCATCTATTTTTTGTTGTTCCATAAATGCAATTTTACTCTTAACTAAATCCAAAGCTTTATCTTGTGAAACTCTATTTATATGTAGATTAATTGTTAAATCGCAATTTAAGTCTGAAAGTTCACTTAATAGCTTATCAGATAAATCAGAAGGTAAATCTTTTAAATATACAACTTGTCCATATCTATTGCCAAATTCAAAACTTCTCTTATCTTTAAAGTCAAAACTATCGGGTGCTATAAAATCTTTTGTACTTAAACTATTTTCAAGTAAGTATTCATATTCAAATTTATATGGTTCATCAGGATTAAAAATAGAGTGTATAAATTCACATCTTTCACTTCCTGAAAGAACCGAGTTTATACACCCTAATCTTTTCATGTTTGCTTGTACATCAGCCTCTATTCTTGATAAAACTTGTACTCCCTGTTCATAGTTACTTGCTTCGCAAGAGAAAGTAAGATATTTCTCTCTTATTATACCATTTTGCCCTTTTAAAGCCTTATCTATAAGCATCTGATTATACTCATACCTATATTTATTCAATCCATCATCCTTTTTAGGCGTATATAATAAAATTCTCTTTTTAAAATCCTCCTGGTCTATTCTTCTATTATTTATAGTAATTTGAACATTAATACTTGGATCAAAATAATTTAAGAACTCACAGTACCTAGAGAATATATCTATTTGATCATCTCTTTTAGCAATTTGATAATTTATATCTGAAAATTTTATAGTTTTTGAATATATTCCACCCTCAACATCACAAACTCCATCTTCAAACATTCTATTATATCTTATAGTGTTTTGAACTGTTGCTGGAACTTTTAAAGATTTAAGAAAGTTTTTATCTACCTTTCTTTCTCTGTCTGAAATCTCGTTTTGCCCCTTTAATTTGTTTCTTAATTTCTTTGAATTTTCTTTCTCTATCTTTTTTGCTTGGTTCAAAGCCTTTATATTCTCTTTCTTCTTTAACCTTTCTTCTAATTGACTTTTGGGTTGTTTTTTTCTTAATATCACTTTCATATCCTCCTTCCAATAAATCAACTTGAACTACTGTCTTGTAATTCCTTTTTGATTTTCCAAATTGATGTTTCAAAAACATTATCAAAACTTTTTCAAATTTTAATCCTTTTGGTTTCAAGTAACCTATTGCTATTAATGGCACAACTTCTATTATTACTATATATCCAGTTAATTCTTGTCCTATTTTATTCATTAAAAAAATATAACTTGGTACACTTATAACAATTGCAATAAGTGAACATACCAACTGTCTAACACTTAAACCAAACATTATTTTTTCTTGATATTCTGTTATCTCTTTAGGTATTCTTACTTCTACTGACATTCTAGTTCCCCCTTACATAGCATTGCAAATTGACTTAGCCCATTTACCACTACTTAATAATGCAAATACTGTTATAATTGAATATCCAGTACATTCCCATAACAAACTCAATAAATTTGTTGAATCTATATTTGAAGGATCTATTGTTACTATTCCACTAAATAAAATTCCCATTATTGCAATTGAAATACACATCAAAACTCCTTGTATAGATACCGCAGTAAAAGATTTTAAAAAGTTTTTTGCAATTGAACTCTGCTCTGCATTAGGTATAGTAGCCATAGGTAATGGTGCTATTCCTATAAAGACATACATTTCTATCATTCTTCCATATATTATTGCAGTTATTAATATATTGCTAATAAACGAAATAGTATTTATTATAACTACATTTATCATAATTAAAACTTTCTCTAAAAAATCTGCATTACTAACCAACTGCTCTATTGTTTCTCTAGCACTTCCAATATCAAGTCCTCCACTCCCTGAAAATATTCCGTTTATACCTACAATAATTTCTTGCGATACATTGAATATTGCTGATAAAATTAAAGGTGTCATATCTAACGCAGTTTTACATATTATAAACTTAATCATTATTTTAAAGGGGATTTCAAATCCCCTTTCACCCATAGTGTCTGTTCTTGTGGTTATACTTTGCAATTCTAGCAATAAAAATATTGCTAGAATTACTAATGCTATTGGAGTTATTATATTTTTTTGAATGTTTAAAATCCCTGTATAGATTGTGGCATTGAATTCTTCAGGAGTTTTTATTAGATCACTCCCAACAGATGTAACATTCGTAATCATGTTTATTATCGTATTTACAATCCATTCTTCCATAATATCCTCCTATTAAATACTTTTAATTTTTTTAGCCAACAACAGATGAAAATAATTGTGCAGCTACAACTATCATTCCTCCACCTACTATTTGCCATATCCCACCTTGTAAAGCTGGTCCATTTTTATCCTTTAATGCTCCTGCTAAAACAATTACTCCCCAAACACACCAAAGTCCTCCACCTATAGTACAGAACTTAATTATTATTTGTAAAACTTGATTCATTACGTCCATTTTTATCTCTCCTTTTTTATACTAAATTATTTATTTCTTCAGTTAATTCAATTTCTTTAATTTCAGTTTTTTCATCTAAAATATCTTTATTTTTTTCTTTTAAAACATCATATCTATTATCTTCACTATAATCAGCTAATTCCTTATATCTTTTATGCTTTTCTATTTTAAATTTCTTTGATTTAAAAGGCTTTACTCCTCTTATAAAAAGTAAACATTCATCTGTCTTTAGCAACCCAACTTCTGCTGGCGTTATTAAATCCCTTGCTATAATTTGATTATTTAATGATAAACTTCCTGATTGCCCTTTACTTATATTTATTGCAGTATGGTCAATAGTTGTTTTACCTACTCTAGCTGATATAGATTTTTGTGTTTCTTCTTCCCCACTTCCTAAGAATAGGGTAGTATCACAGTTACCTACAATAGTTCCCGCTTGTTCTTTATACAATCCTTTTATTTGAGCCATATTTTGAACTATAGGAACTACTGATATCTCTCTACTTCTTACAGTTGCTATTAATTTTTCAAATGAAGGAATTTGACCTATATTAGCAAACTCATCTAAAAGACATCTAACATGAACTGGTAATCTTCCTTTATACTCGTTATCTGCTTTATTACATAGGACATTAAACATTTGAGTATATAAAATAGCAACTAAAAAATTAAATGTACTATCTGTATCATCTATAATAATAAATAAAGCTTGTTTGTTATCTCCCAAAGTATCTAGTTCTAGTTCATCATACTCTGTTATTTCTCTAAGCTCTTTAATATCAAAAGGTGATAACCTAGCACCACAACTAATTAATATTGATTTAGCTGTTTTACCAGCAGCTTGTTTATATTTTTTATATTGTCTTACTGCAAAATGACCTTCATCTTTACTTTCTAAATCTTCAAATATTATATCTATAGGATTTTTAAATTCTTCATTATCCTCTTTAGCTTCCATTTGATTTAATAAATACAGTAAAGTGCTAAAATTTCTATCTTCTTTGGGTAATTCATAATATATATATCCTACTAAAGCTTGATATAACAATCTTTCAGCTTTTATCCAAAAGTCCTCTTTGCATTTTTCACCTTCTCCACTAGTATTTAATATTATTGTGTTTACTAATTTTAAAATATCTTTTTCTTTTCTTATATATTCAAACGGGTTATAGTGCATAGATTTAGAGAAATCTATTGTATTGAAATACTTTAAATTATAATCTGCATCCAATAACATCTTTCCACATTCAGGTAATAAAGTCCCTTTAGGATCAGTTATTACATAAGATGTGTGTAACTGCATTAAATTAGGTTTAACAAAAAATCTTGTTTTCCCCGAACCTGAACCACCTACAACAAGAATATTATTATTTCGCAATGTTTTTCTTGTATCTATTGATATTCTTTCACTTTCAGTTAGTAACATATTTTTTTCATAATTCTTATCTATAAAAGGTTTTATATCAGTCGCACTTCCCCATTCTGCTGAACCATGCTCCTTACCTTCTAATCTATTATTTCTTGTAAAAGAATTATATAAAACCACTAAAAAAACACCTATCAATCCAACTAGACCTATCAATATGGATTCTGGTGTTTTATCTATAAAAAATATGTTTTCCAGGATAGATTTACTCAAATTATCCATAATAAAATTAATTTTGGTAAGTATATCCCCTTCTAAACTTTGATACAAAAAAGCTATTCTATTAAATATATAAAATACTATTATTGATGCTATAGAAGTGAATATTAATTTTTCTTTTTTCATTATCTATCCCCTCTATCTTTAACAAATTGTTTTTCATTTTTATTAAGCTCTACTTCCTTATTATGCTCTTCAGCTTTTACTTTAGCTTCTTTTACAACCTCCTTAACTTCCTTTCTTTCATCTCTCTTAAAATCCTTAAAATTTTTACTTGCATAATCCTTAAATATTTTTTCAATTTGGCTGATGTCTTGCCCCTTAAAATATAGGTTGAAAACTTCATTATAAGAATCCTTTTTTATTGCAAAATCAATTCCATCTTTTTTTAGCTGCCTTTGAATTGCTTTTAAATCAGCTTTATCTATATTTACATTTTCTAAAGCTTTTCCCTTTTTGTTCAACTCTTTTAAACTCTGCTTTCCATTAACAACCTTATATTTATCATTTGCTATAGATCTAATCACCTCTAATACTAATTTAGCTGTAATCTGTGATGCTTTTACAGTAACCCCTATTGCTTTATTTCCTACTTCATCTCCTAGCATACACTCACCTCCTCTCGCAAAAAAACTCTCGGCTATTGCCTGTCAGAAGTTCTTTTGTAAAATATTTATAAAAAGATGTCCTTCGGGAACACCCTTTACACTTTGAAAAATTTTTCTAATATTACTATACCTTTGATAAATTGCTTGTAATATTACAAACCTATTTTAATTCATCTAATATACTTAGTGTTCCTTTATTCTCTAAAAATTGTAAAATTATATTGTATATTAGCACGTTAACAGATGAACACTCTCTTATATATTCTTTAACATATATTTCGTAAAGTTTAATATTTTCTTCCTCTAAAAGTTTTACTGTTAATCTACTTATCTTAGGCTCATTGTTAATTCTTCCATATATCAATTTAGATTTATCTAAAATAGGTTTATTTAACCAATCCTTTACAATCATTGTTGCTACTTGTGAAGGTTTTATCCTATATCTATGCAATCCTTCACTTACTATATATCTCTCTAAGTCAATTAATGTTTCCCTCATTAATCTTACTCCTATTGAAATTTCTGTTCTATCCACTTCAAAAACCTCCATAACAAAAGTGTTCCTCGGGAACACTTTTAAAATTATCTATAATATTTTTTAACTTCCATACATCTTATAATAATAAATAAAATAAATTTATTTTACTTATTTGACCCCTATCGTATATCCTTTCTAAAAAAATATTAATTAATCGTATCGCCTTTTACCAGCTCTCGTTCCAACAATTGCACAAGCAAATGCTGAAAACCCTAATAAAAATAAAACTACCAACATTAAAAACATACAAATCCTCCTTTTTTATATTACTTTGATTGAGTAAATTAAATAAAATAAGCATTAAAATACTTGCTTTATTTAATTTACTGAATAATAAAAAGGTGTTCCCAGGGAACACCCTTATATTATTATTTATCTTATTTTTTCTTCTTCTACTATTCCATTTACAACTAATCTTTCAGTTGTACCTTCAGCTCCATAACAAGTTATTAAGTTAAATATTTGGCTTGTTGAATAATTAATACTTGATTCCTCTAAACTATATTCACTATACTTATTTCTTTTATTTAACTCTTCAATTAACGATACATACTCTACCGTTCCAAGTTCATATTCTCCATTAAATATATCATCATTTTCATTTGTTATAAAAATTGAAAATATATCACACTTCATAGCTTTTCTTTCCGTATAAATATATAAATATCTATGCTCTTTCAAAAAATCTTTATCTATATATTTTCTAAGTTCACCGAACATTTGACTACTAGCCATATTATGCCCAAAAATAAATGTATTCCCTTTTGTAAAGTTTGTTCCACTATAAGAAAATATTGAACCTAAAGGAGTATATTCTTTATTCATATCATTATATAGATATTCTTCATCAGACTCTCCAACCAATATAGGATAATCAATTTTTGTTCCAGGAACATAAATCCATGCCTTTATATCTTTATTTATACTGTTTAATTTCTCAAAGTCTATAATTCTATCTAATGGATCATTAACAACTTCACTTGTTGCTACTTCTCTAAGACTTTGATTTTTAGCTTTATTTGATATCATATATCTAAATTCAACAAACCCCTTATATAGAAACACTATTGATACTATTAATAATATACTTGCTATTACTTTTCGCATTTTTTCTTTTTCTTCCCTACTCCAAAAAATAAAATACTGCTACCTATTAATAAACAAGTCCCTACCCCTAGATATAAATAAGCTTTATTATCATATCCTGTTGCTGGTACTTTAGGTTTTTCTTCTTCTATAATCTTAGTATGTTTGGGAATAACATTTATGTCATAAGACATAGTTTTATCAGCTTCATTCCAAGATGGAATTGATACTAAAAATGGTGTTATGTTTTCATAGTTTGAAATATCTGTTGCATATAGCAAATATACTCCTACATCTAAATCATCTATAGTACATTTTCCATTTTTATCAGTTGTTAATATATTATCTGTACTTACTACCTTCTTAAATAAGTTAGCTGCTAATTCCAAATCTGTAGCAGTTTTTATATTATTTAAATCTATATTTACTGCTTCATATTGAGTTAATACTTTATATTCTCCATTTATAACATCAGCTACTTTAGATAATCCAAATTTCACATTACCTTTATCTCTATTATCTTCAGTATCAGATAAAGTTATTGTAATACTACCAGTTCCACTTTTTACTTCTTCAAGTATATCTCCTGGCACTAATGTACTTCCACTATCTTCTTTATCTATTACAACAGAATCAGTTATTATAGCTCTACTATTGATATTATTAATAGTATCAGCATAAACATTAACTGCTGATGCTGATATAGAAGATACTAATAAAGCCATAGCTAATATATAATTAATCTTCCTTAACTTCATGCCCTTCTCTCTCCTTTCTTCTTTTATCACTTAGTTTTAAAACTACTGCTAAAGTTAAAAATATAAAAGGAATACTAGCAAATAGTATTTCTCTATTAGACATTCTATTTGATTCAATACTCTCATATTCAGATGGTTCATAAGGAACTCTTTCACCCGTAACAACTAATCTGTGAGTGTTAATTCCATAAGGAGTACACGTTATTAAAGATACTAAATCTTTACCTTCAATAATATTTACTGCATCTATATCTTCAGGCTCAATAACTTCAATATTATTCACTTTATAAGCTAATGTTTTATCTTGTATTCTAACGAAGAATAAATCGCCTTCAACTATTTCATCTAAACGAGTGAATAATTTCGCATTAGGAAGTCCTCTATGCCCTGTTAGAACGCTTCTAGTATTAATTCCCCCTATAGGTAAACTACTGTTGTAAACATGTCCTACGCCTACTGAAAGCACTTCATCAGATGTCCCATGATATATAGGAAGATTAACATTTATTTTAGGAATTTCAATGCTTCCCATTATTCCATTTCCCATATCAAGAATATTATTATAGCTTTCTTCACCTAAAACACTAATTGAATTAGTATTTAATATATTATTTTTGTAATTAAATAAAGCTGAATTATATTCTTCAGCTTTATTGTACTCTAGTTCTAATTCTGCTCTATCTATATTATTAACTGCATTTTCGTAAGTTGCTATAGCTTCTCTCTGATAAAAACTTTCTATAATACTACTACCTAAAGGATATATACATATTAGAAATCCAATTATAAATATTATCTTACGAATAACATTTCTCCCATCCATATCAACACTCACTTTCCATTGTCTTTATTTATATAAGCTTTTTTACTTTTTACTCTTTTTTCTTGATACTGCTAATGCTCCTGTCATTAATGTTGAGCCTAAACCAATTAATGCTATAGTTGCACCCGAACCAGTTACAGGTAGTTTGCTACCAACCTTATTTATTACAGTTATGTTAAGAGATCCATCATCAACATTAGTATCTAATGGTTGATTATTCTCATTAAATATTCCATCCCAAAAAGTTTTTATATTGGCAGTTGCTTCTAAAGTTTTAAGAGTTTTATCAGTTGCTCCATCACCTTTTACATAAACATTTCTGTTTTCTGTGAAAGTAGGAATTATATTTATTTCTATTGGATCTAATATTGGTCTATATCCATCAGGAGCACCAGTTTCCTTTAACCAATAAGTACCTTGGTCTAATCCAATAATTGTGAATACCCCTTCTGCATCAGAAACCATTTCTACTGCATCACTTGGTACACCACCTTGAACACTATCTCTATTGATTACTATATATCCACTTTCAGCTTTCTTTACATATACTTCATTTTTGCACTCTTTATCAGAGTATAATCTAAATTTAGCATTTTCTAGTTTTAAATCATGGTCATTTATCTTTAAACCATTGATTTTATAAGTGAAGCAAACTACAGTATCCCAAGGAGTTTCCCCTCTATCAGTTTCTCCATCACCATCAGGATTATTTGAAAACTCTAATTTAACATCATTTTCAAATCCTGGTCTACCAGTATCATTAGCTGCTTTATCATTTAAAGTAGCATTGAATGTTAATTCTACTTTTTGCCCATAAACATTTTCATTTAAATCATTCTTATTATTAAACTCTCTATCAACTATTGCCTTTAAATCAACAATTTCTACCTTGAAAGTTTCATCTTTTCCTGGATTTTCAACTACATTAAACTCACTATTTTGTAATGTATATGATTTTCCTGTAGAATCACTTATTTTAATACCTACTGAATTATTATTAAATGTTAAAGCTTCGTCCATTTTATCATGCCAAGCATAATAATAAGTATGATAACCATTCATATTTGGTACATTTGACTCAAATTTGAAAGGTACAGTTTGTCCTATTTCATAATCCCCTATATCGTTCCAACCATCATTTCCAACTGCATCTACATTATCATCTTCTTTTATCTTCTTGATAACTGATGGATAATCAGATTTTACTTGAACTGATGCATTAGGATTAGCCGTATTTACCATACATAAAGATCCCGCTGAATGAGAACCTGAAACATTAGATACTTCATCTACTATATAATATCCATAATCTAACCCTGTTAATTCTATACTGTTATTTGACTTAACTTCTGTAACTGTTACAACATCAGATTTAATTTTTAATTTCACTATCTCGTTTCTTAACTCTTCAACAAAATATCTAAACTCACTATATCTTCCTTCTAAAGTTTGTTCAGCATTAGCACCTTCAACTTTATTGTTGTTTAAAGATTGAATATAATCTATAATTTCATATTCTGTTACTTTACTAGCTTCTTTGTTTAATTTCTTACCAACAACATTTTTTAATGCTGGTGCATAATCTGGATTCATTGTATAATTTATAGATTCTAAACCAGTAGAATTTTGAGCATTGAATAGCTTGTACACATTGAACTTTTTACCAACTAAAGTTTGACTTGTGTTATTACCTTCAATAGTAATTGAAGCACTTCCACGACCAAAATTTGCTACACCTCCTGGTGTATTTTTATTTACAAAAGCATAAGTTGTAGCAGCACTTTCATTTCTAGTTTCTGCATGAGCCATTACACTTGGTAATGTACTCGTTGCTAAAACTCCCGCAACTAATGCATATGATAATACAGATTTTAATATTTTATGTCTTGCCATTTGACTATCCCCCTATAACCTATCTCTTATTTTCTTTCTTAGATTTTCTACTCATTATAATTGCAACCCCCATTAAAGACATACCAACTACTAATATAGGTATCATCATTCCTGATCCTGTACTTGGTAGTTTCATAGTTATGTAATTAACTACTTTAACGCTGATTACTCTATCATTTTTATTTCCTTCTATATGAATATCACCATTTGTAGAATTAGCATTATACTTAACTCCATCTATTGTAAAGTTAAAAATACCATTTGATGGTTGAGATTCAGTAACTACTTCATATACATGAACATTTCCATTTGAATCTACAGGTATTCTATAACCTTCAGGTGCTTTTGTTTCTTTAAAGTAATATTGAGTTCCAACTTTTAACCCATCAAAGAATAATTCTCCTTTTTCGTTAGAAACTGCCTTACTTATTTCATTTCTACATTCTCTATCAGAATATAAAGTAAATTCAGCACCTTTTAATGGTGTATTCTTATCATTAACCTTAACTACTTTTAATTGAAAAGGTCTTAAACTATTTTCTACTGTCAATACCCCATTGCCTTCTGATTCTACATAGCTCATTCCCATATTAGTAGTATTAGATATTACTCTTATTGTATTACTTGATGTAACTTCAAAAACAAACTCATTTGGATTTACTTCAAATCCTTCAGTAGTTGATATTTCTATTATTTTATGTGTTCCTTGCTCTAACCCCTTAATTACTATTTCTCCATTTGGATTAGTTGTTAATTCTTCAGTTGTTCCGTTAGGTTTTGTATGTCTAAACTTTACATTAGGTAGTAATATATGTGTTCCTTCTTGTACTTTTCTTATAGTAAAATCTAAGGAATCTTCTTTTATTACTGGTTCATTATAAGTATTTACCCCTTCTGCTGTTCCATTAGGAGTTATTCTTCTAACAAACACTTCAGGATTTAGCTTATAACCTGTAGGAGCTTTAGTTTCTTGTATTGTTAAAGTTCCTAGTGGTAGAGCTGGAGCCCCAAAACTTGTATACCAAAAAGCATCACCTGATACTTTATGAGCATCATTGAATAAAGCAACACCATTGCTTCCTGTTTTCATAACCCAACTTCTAGTAGGAGAAACCCCTAAATCTGATGGATTAACTCCATCTGCATACTCACCTGCATAAAATTTAAATGTGAAATGTGCATCTTCTAAAGAACCACTACCTTGAGGTCTATCTGTACCTGTATCAGCATCCACCTTTCTAAGAGCAACCACAACTGGGTCAAGCTGAGGTCTATCTGTAAATGCTTTAGTTGACTTACTACCCGAATTAACTGTTATCGGATATATATTTCCATCTAATGCATATCCCTTAGGTGCTTTGGTTTCTTTAATATAATAAGTTCCTGAATCTAATTGAATTTCTTGTGACCAACCATTAGAACCTATAACAAGAGTTGCTACTTGACCTGTAGCATTAGATCCTGTAAATACCCCATATTCTGCACCAGTTATATTATAATAATTATTTCCATTCGTTATTGATGGATCGGCAGATGATTTAGATATTTGTAATGAACCTTTTGGATTATACATCCAAAATGCTAAATCTTGATAAGAGCTTCCTTCTGTATCAGCAATATATGCAGTAAATGAAGATGGTGGTTCAGGTAAACCTCTTACTTGATTAAGTAATCTTCTACCTAAGTTTTTACCATCACCATGTCTTACTTCAGAAATAGCCATTGCAGTCGCAATTCTTAAACCATTAGATGCCCAACCACCTATTTGTCCTGGTCCTTCAAAACCATAATACAATATCTTTCTTATATCAGAATTACCTTCAACCGAAGTGCTAAGTATTCTTACCCCAGTTCCTGGTGATACCTTAGAGTGATCAGCACAAAAAGCTGTACGTCCATTTATACTAAACATATCTGACCTACCCATAAGAATCCCACCCTCATAGTAAGTTAAGTTACCATGATTAGTAACAGTCATTCCAGTTCTAGCTGCCATAAAAGATAATGATCTTCTCAATCTAGTTCTAATAGGATTTAAATTATTCAGACTTTCTAAAATTGGATCTACATTTTCATCTTGAAGATAATCTAAAGCTAAATCTTTCTTTGATATATCTACTAAAACAATACAATCACCTATAGTTTCTAAATCAATAAGCTTGTTTATATATTCATCTTTAAAAAAGAAGTTTTCATCTACCTTATCTTCTAACTTATGCTTAGAAACAAGTTCTTTTCTAAAATTCAAAGCTTCTTCAGAATCATATATACCTTCAAGATACTCATTAAGTATCTTATCTACTTTATTCTCTTCTTGTGGCTTTTTCTCATTAGTATCTATTTCATTTGATGTATCTTGTATTTCTTCTTGAATCACATCTGATTGAACTATTTCATCTTTAATTTCTTCTTTTGGATTTTCTGTGAAATTAATAATTATAGAATTAGCATTTTCTTTTAGATTAACATCATAAATTTTACTATTTCCATTTATTACTCCATCATTCTCTATACCATCAATAGATGATATAAAATATCCTTCATTCGGTGTAGCAGTTATTCTTAAATTAGTATCTACTGTACAATCTGCTCTAAAAACATCTTTATTTCCTAAAGAATATTTAGAACTTCCATCATCAATAATAACTTCACCTTCCCCTTTAACTTTTATTTCTAGCTTCGTTATATTAGATGCTTCTGCTGGTATGGCTTGAACATTTCCTACAACTAAAATACTCACTAAAAACAAGCTTAAAATTCTTTTGAGTTTCCTCACTAAGTTTCCCTCCTTAACTTTTTATTTCAGATAAAAAACTGTAATTAATTTTTCTCCCCCCCATCAACTTTTTAAATTATGCAATTAAAAAACTCCAACTATTTAATAGTTGAAGTTCTTTATGTTACATAATTAGATTTAAAAGTGTTCCTCGGGAACACTTTCTTTATTTAATCATTTAATAGTCTTAATATTTTATTTATAGCCTTTTCTTTACTAAGGTTCTCATATTTCATAATATTGGCTACATCAAAATTTAAGTAATAATCAGAAATATTTTTATTATTATAAGCCATTCTCAATTGTTGTATATCACTTTTAGATAAAATTATATTCCCCCTATCATTTTTCATTAATAATTGCTCCTTTACTAAAAAATAACAATTAAAAAGTGCCTAGTTTCTAGGCACTTTAATAATACATACTATAAATTTTTTTATATTACTTAGTTGCTCCACAACTACAACTATGACCAACTGTAACTGTTTCTGTCCAAGCTGCTTTATCTACTACCCATTTCTTCTCTGTTACTGCTGGGTGGTTAACATTGTTTGTACCTACTTGAATTTGCTTGTAGTCTGTATGCCAACCAGTACAAGCCATATTACCTGCTAATATATTATCTGTCATATGCTTGTCTATATTACTTGTTATATCTGCACCACAACCATTACATATAGCAACTTCCCTTTCCTCATAAACTGGGATACTCTCTGTCCAAGCTGGTGTTACAACTACATCTTCCCAATGACCTACCTCATCATGGTGAACTTGTTCAATTATAGGGTTCCAACTATGAGTATGAGTACTTCCATTTGAAGTGTTACTATTAGTGTTACTGCTAGTATTACTATTAGTGTTACTGCTAGTATTACTACTATTGTTATTGCTAGTATTACTATTAGCATTGCTACTACTAGATTGGCTATTATTTTTATTAGTATTATTGATATTTATATCATTACTGCTTGTACTATTTTCAGGCATATTGATATTAGATTCAGTTTCTTTCACTTCCTCTTTTTTATCTTCAGCATTATTATTTTCTTTTGATACTACTGATTCATCTTTATCTTTTTTATTATCTTCTTTTTTATTATTGATAACTGGTTTGTTATTTTCTGCTATATCATTTGATTTACTTGCTCCATTAACTAACACTCCACCAATAATTCCAATAACTATAGTTCCTACTATTACTCCACTTGCCACAATTCCTTTTTTACTCTTTAATATTTTTTTTATTTTTTCTAAATTCATCAATTTACCTCCTTATAAATTTGTGTTCCTCGGGAACACTTTTTTACCTTTATTTCCTCAATATCTTTAATTTATCCTCTGTTTTAGCAATATTATACCAAATTTATTTTTATTTTGTAATTCTTGTAGGCGTATCAAATGTAACTACTGGTGCTACTTTTCTATCTAGTATTAAATCTCCATTCCTTGCTTGTTTATAAATAGATCTATTAAATTTTGCAAAATTACTATTTGAAATTTCTTGCGAACACTCCCACTTAGTTTTTCTTAAAACCTCTCTTGTTCTTTCCTTTTCAGCTTCATGTTTTTCTTTTAAATCTTTTAAATTTCTCTGTATATATTTTCTAATAGCATCAACACTCTTGCCAATTCTACGAGATATTTCTTTAGCATCTACTCCAGCTAAATATAATTTTTCAATCATAATTTTATCTCTCAAATCCAATACCATAATTAATACCTCCAAATATATATAGTTGCCCCAACCCATTTAGTTGGACATTTTTATTTTCAATTACCATATTTAACTAATTTAAATATATATTATCATTTGACAAGTATTTTGTCAACAGAAGTTTTGACGACAAGATTATTTTCTTGTCATGCTATGAATATGCTTTATTTTTATGTCTAAATAAATGTATACACTATTATGAATGAGGTGATTATATGAAATCTACTTTTGCTAACAATATAAAAAGCCTAAGAATAGATAATGATTATAGCCAAAATGATCTATCAAAAGCCCTAGGCATAACAAGATCTCGCTATTCAAATTACGAAAATGGAATAAGCGAGCCAAATATTGAAATTTTAATAAAAATATCTAGTTTTTTTAATTGTTCAATTGATGATCTTTTAAAAAGTAGAATTAATACTGTTGTCAAAAGTAAAATAGATACTATTATATCTGAAGAACCAAGAATTAGTGTAAATTTAAATGAATTTAACTATTCTGACTTAAAAGAAAAACTTTTAAAAAATAAAAGATTTTATGAAGAAAAGAAAAAAACTATATTAAGTGAAATTGATGTTAAAATATCTGAAATAGATTCTCTTTTAAATTTTATAAACAATATTTATAATGAAGATTTAACAAATGAAATTTCACACAACAAAAAAGATGAGTAATAATTTTCATATCACTCATCTTTTTTATATTTTCTTATATTAAATCTATCCATTATTATTTCATGTCCCCTGGGAACACTTTTCTTTTAACATTTCTTCAAGTCTTTCCTTTTAAATTTTCTCAAAACACCTCTAAACTTTTACATAGTTGCCCCAACCCATTTAGTTGGACAAATTTAATTATCTACTTATATTTTTGTCTTATTACAACAATATAATATCAATTTCAACATTTTATGTCAATATGAAACGTTTATCTTTTTGTTATTTTATTCATATTGAAACTTTTTCTGTTTTTTGTTCTATTTTGCTATTATTCTATTGATAGAAAGGAGTGATTTTTTTTTGAAAAAGAATTACTTTTGTGAAAATCTAAAATATATAAGGAGTTCTTTAAATATCAGCCAAAAAGAAATAGCAAATCACTTAAAATTAAATCCTAGCTCATATTCTAACTATGAAAATGGTCGCCGAGAGCCTGGTATAGATGTTTTAATAAAAATTTCCGATTTCCTTAACGTTGAAATAGATAAACTCTTGACTGAAAACCTTAGCAACAATGATAAATTTTTGAAGGATATTCAAAACAAAATTTCAAATGATATTAATTATGATGAAAAAATTAAGGATATTAATTTAGATATGCGTAAAAATATCTTATTTGAATTGGAGAATAAAAAAAGAAAATGTTTATCCCTAATTAATTATGAAATTCCAAAAAAAATTAAAGAAATTGATAATCTAATTAAGTATATAAATCTTTATACTGATCAAGATGTAGAGATTAGTGATGAAATCTCACCTAATACTAGTGAACTTAAAACTAATGAAAAAAGTATTGACTATAGATCTATAAACCTAATTGGAAAAGTATCTGCTGGGAATCCTTGTTATGCTTACGAAGAAATAATAAACACTTATAAAATCCCTTCCAATATCCTATGTCCTTCTAAAAATTATTTTATTCTTGAAGTTAAAGGAGATAGTATGAATAAAATCTATCCCCCTGGTGATTTAATATTAATTGAAAGTACAAATTTAGTTAATAATGATGATATTGTTATTGCTGTAATTGATGATGAAGCTACTTGCAAAAAAATCAATTTCTCTCCTAATGAAATTATTTTAACCCCTCAAAGCACTAACCCAATACACCAAGTTCAAATATATGAAGATATTAATGTTCATATATTAGGTAAAGTTCTTGGTAAACTTTCTGATTATATAAGAAAAGATGAGTAATAGTATATATTACTCATCTTTTTATATTTTAACTAATCAGGTATATCATTTAATAACTCATTAATAGAGTTCTCATAATCAGTATTTTCCTTATCTACAGATATTTCTTCACATTTTTTTTTATTATCTTCTTGTAACCTATCTAGTACTTTTTCTACTATTTTATTAATATCTATATTGGAATGTACGTTACTTGTTCCATTATTATTCCCTTTTAGAACTGCCCATTCTAATACTATTCTTTCTAAACTAGCTGAATCACTTGAAAGGTTTCTATCCTCTTTATTTTCCCTAACAATGTTTAAAGTTTCTTCTTCTATTGTATAGGTCTTACTTATCTTCGCCATTTTAGTATCTCCTTATTTAAAGACTTTTGTACCCACAATGTAAAGACCTTTAGCAGTTGCCATTTGTGGTGCTTCTACTAAAGTACCATTATATATTTTCATTCTTTGAGTAGTTCCTCCACCAAAATAAATATCCATTTCTTCAGTATTAACCCAATAACTATCAACTTCTTGAGCTACTTTTTCTGAAAGTATTCTGTATCCTTTTTCCTTTAATTTATCATAATCACCAGTATTACTATCTATTTCAAATAACTCTTTAGATAAATTATATTTATCATTTAATTCTCTTTGCACATATTCAAGAGCTGTCTTATTTCCTAATTCAAGCGATTTAGATTTTTTATCATTAAACTTCATTCCCTTATCAAAGTATGTAAATTCTGTAGTTCTAAAACCTACAGTTACCATTCCAATAGGTTTATTAGTAGTTGTTCTATCTCTTAATTCCCAAAATAATGCTGCATCTGACTCTCTAAATATTGATATATCTTCTATGAAAACTTTCTTATAACATTTAGTTATATTATTCATTATCTTTACTGTTTTACCCTTATAAGCTTCTATCACTTCTGTTAAAGTTCTTTTATTATAAGATTTATTTGGAACTCCTAATACAAGTTTAACACTATTAGCTACTGCTAACTTATCTAATAATGCATATAATAATTTTTCAGCAGTTAACGTAATCTTAGATTCCATATTATTAGAAGTTGGAGAATAACCTTCTACTTCAGCTAATATACCAGCAAAATATTCTTCTCCTTCAACTTCTAAATATATCGGATCTTTATAGTCATCAAAATCTATTTCTCTTCCTAGACTAACTATTGATTTAAAGCAACATTCACTAGCTTCTCCATTGTAAACTGTATAACCTTTTGTATATCCACGCCCAATATCTGCTCCTATTATTTGAGATTCTTGATTAATAATATTTTTCTCCATTTTTACACCTCTTTTTTTATTTCCTAATTACTATATTTATATAGTAACACATAAAAATTGTTATGTCAATGCTATATCAATTTTGCAACTAAAAATAATTGATATAGCATTGGTATATCAATTCAAATTCAAATATTAATTGTTATATCAATGGTATATCAATTTAATATATTTCAAAAATTGATATACCATTGTTTTATAAATTTTTTAAATATTGTTCTAAAGCAATATTTATTATTTCTCCAATAGTTTCATTGCTTTTATAAGATAATTTTTTTATCTCTTCATAAATTCCAGTATCTATCCTAAATGATCTTACATCATTTATATTACTTCTCACTCCCGTAATATTACTTGTAATATTGTTTGAATTCTTTTTATTAATTAATGATAAAATTTCATCTAAATTATCTAATAATAATAATAGTCTTTCATTATTTACTTCATCTTTAAAATTCTTACTATCTTCTCTTTGGGTATTTGCTTCTTTTTTAGTAATATTACTTGTAATATCATTTTGTAATACATACTGATTATCTATCTTTTTATATCCTAATCTAATAAGTCTTTTATGAATTACTCGTTCATTTTCTCCAAATGATTCTTTTTCGATTTTCACCATTGGTTTTCCATTATTCAACTCTTTATTTATAAATTCAACTATTTTTATTAAATTATTTCTGTTCCATTCCATTTTTACACCTCACACTTACTTGTAATATTACACTAATATTGTACCATTATTTTACATATAATTGTAAAAATAAGCGATTTATATATTAAATTAATATACAAATCGCTTACCTATATATATCTTTATGAACTTTTAAATCTTTTCTTTTTTTTTATTATGTTCATCAGCTTTTTTTGAAGCATCTTTAACAATATCTTTTATTCCTACAGTTTTTGTTACTGCTGCTTCTCTAATATCTGAATTATATTCTAAAGCTTTTTTTTCTATAAGTTCAAAATTAACACATCTTTTAGCTATAAAGCTTCTTCCACTTATAACCTTATTATATAATTTATTAGCTTTATTTTTAATTACATCTTCATTTTTATTTATAAATCTTATTTGCTTTGTTAATAATATTGAATATTTACGATTATGTCTTTCTTCAAAATTATACTCTACTATATTTTCTTTATGTACTGGTATCATATTATTTAAATTTATAACACCTAAATCTCCATTCTCCAATTTAAAAAAATCTATATTATTCTTCATAGATTTATGTTTTTCTTTAGGTGATGCCAACGGAGCTATATAATTCATCCCATTAACTTCTAATAATATCCCTATATATGGACGTGATTCATTTTTATTATCTCTAATATTATCATCAAATTTCTTTAGATAATTTATATAATCCTCTTTAACTATATATATTCTCATTCCCATTCTCCCCTTATAAAAAAAAAGTAATCAATTTTGATTACTTTTTTCACTCTTTTAGTTTCTCGCTTACTGGTGGAGATTCACCGCTCTTTTAGTTTCTCGCTTACTGGTGGAGATTCACCGCTCTTTTAGTTTCTCACTTACTGGTGGAGATTCACCGCTCTTTATACTGATTTATAATCATTATATTCTATATAATATATTATACCATTCTGCATATAAATATTCAACTACATTGTACTTTTATTTATGCCTTTATATAAAGATAACCAATGATCCTAATAACTAATGATTTTTGTATAAGATTAATTTATCTCTCTTTTTCTTTCTCTTTAGTTAAGTCGATTTTTTCTTGTATTATATTTTCTATTTTACTATTAGCCTTTCTTATACTTTCTAATCTTTTTTCTATATTTTTAAATTCATTACCTAATAATGAAATTTCTTCTTTTTGTTCAATTATTTTTTCTTTTAACTTATCTATACTAACGTTTGTATTTATACCCAAGTTTTCTAGTTTTTCTTTAGCATGAAGGAACATTAATATCTCATTTTCATGTTTTTTATATCCCCCAAATATAGTTTTCTTATTTCCATGTTTCTCGTAAATTTCTTTATAATTATTGTATGTTATCAAATATTTAGATACTTGATTAAATTTAGCGTTCTTATTTTCTAATTCTTTAATAATATTAATTAATTCATCTTTCTTATTTAATACTTCTTGTACTTTACCATCAAATTCATTTCTATTTGATATATTTTCTTTTCTTAATAGAACTATTGCATTTGCAAGCTCTTTAACATCTCTTATCTTATTTCTTCTGATAGTAAATACATTTTCATCAATTTTAACATCTTCAACTTTAATATCATTAGATTTTTTATCTTGACTAGTAAAGTAATTATTTATTTCTTTACCAGTTAATATTTCTTCTTTTTCCCCTGAAGAATCTATAAATTTATATTCATTTTTTGATAATGTTACTTTACATTCAAACTCATTAATCCAATTACATTCTGATTTATTTATAAATATATAGTTTTCACTTCCTGGCACTCTAACAAAATAATTATTTTCATTTTGATTAATAATAATATCTTTATTAATTATTATCTCTTTAGCCTTGTGATTTTCATTAATTCTATTTTCTATAGCTTCTTTAGTATATTCTTCACCTATAGTTTTTCCTCTGCAAAATCTTTGCTGATTAGGTGCTTTAAATGCTATATATTTTCCTTCCTTTATTTCAAACCCTCTATTAATCATTTCAGTTTTTAATTCATCAAATGACTTAACTTTATCTATTAATTCATCAAGAGTATCTTTAATGTAAGCTTTCCAACTTGTACCCTTTTTATTCTCCAACCATTCTTTATAATGCTTACCTTTTCCTTTAGGATTTTCTACAATACTTAATCCATTTTCTTTACATAGTTCATCACTTATTTCTCTAATTTCTTTAAAAGTATCTTTATTGCAATTAAACTTTCTATAGGTCGCATAACTATAAGCATTAAAAATAATATGATTATGAATATGCCCTTTATCTATATGCGTTGCAACTACATACTCATATTTTTCATCTGTTAATTTCTTTGCTAATTCTTCACCAATTCTATGAGCTTCTTCAGGAGTTATTTTATCTTTTCTATCAAAAGATTGTATCATATGATAAGCTAAATTGTTTGATTTTTTACTATAATCTCCTATCACTTCTTTACAAGTTTCTTCTGTCATTTTAAACTCTAAATATGCAGTTTCAGGGGCACAATTTCCCCCACTTACTAATAATTTTCCATCAGTTTTGCTTTCATCCATTATATAATCTAATGCTTTTTTTAATGTTGACTTGATAGATTTGATTTTAGTAACTGCCATACCTGTTCAAGCTCTCCTTTTAACTCTTTTATATCATCTTCATAAATTCTATTTGTTTCATTTGTTCTTTTAGCAATTTGATTTATATTAACCCCAATTTTATTAATCTCTTTAATTAAATTTTTTATTGTAGTATAATCCGTTTTAACTACATAACCATCTATTAACATCTTTCTTGCATATGCCCCAAAGTTATCTGTTCCTAACTGTTTCATTTTTTCTTTTATCATTTTATCTTCTTCTTCGTTCACTCGAAAAAATTTCTGTATATCTCTTTTTCTATTAACCATAATTTATAATTCCTTTCTAAAAAATAAATCATATATGATTTATTCTATTCGGGGGTTTGGGGGTATCCCTCAACAAGTAATTTTAAAATTAAGGTTTCCTTATATTTTAAAATTAAAGTGATGTGGCTATCCACTCACTATGCTTGCTACCCTTCTCTATATCTCTTATTATACTTTTTAGGAAAAAGCATTTCAACAAAAAAGACTAGTAATTTTTTTACCAGTCTTTATCTTTATATTTATACTAATTGCCATACTCCTCGTTCTATATTTACGAAAATATTAGGATATATCTGCAATGTTTGTCTTATCTTAGCTTTCCAATTTGGATTATTATATGTCTTCTTATATCCTTCTAAACTCTTATATAACTTCTCTAAATTTACCCTTCCCCCTAAACTTTCAATTGTTGAAGCAACAAGGTCTTTCCAAGTAACCTTTAAACTATCTCTTAAATCCATTTTTCCCCTTTTTGTAATCATATAATCTAAAATTAAAGGCTCATCTTTTCTAAGTATTAAACAATATTCATGTGATATTTTTATAAAATTTTCATTAAAATATTTTCTATGATTGCTCATACAATTATGTTGTTCTTTAATTACTATTTGCTCTACAGTTCCTAATTTATTCATATCCAAAAGCATTGAATATAATTTATGATTCTTTTTTACATCAGCCATCAATATTGCCATTCTTCCTCCAACTTTCAAACTCGCATATTGTTTTGATAGGCAATAATTAATAGCTTTTATAAACTCTTGATAATCTTTAATATGAGATAAATCATTTTTCAAAGGTGTATCTCCATACATATGACCACTATACTTAATAATATCCCAATAAGGTGGATGCCAATATATAAAATTATTTCTTTCTTTAATATCATTTTCTATTAAATCAAATTTTGTTTCTTCTCCTTTCAATCCATTTAAATCATAACAATTAGTTATTATTCCTAGTTTTTTTCCTACATCAGCAGTTGTAAAACTTCCACTCATATAATCACTTATTTCATCAAATTTATAAATTTTATGTAGGTCAATTAATAATTTTCCTGTTGCATTTCCCCTATATTTATTATCTCCATATTCCCCTCTAGTTGGATAAGAAACTATACTATTCATTTTTAAAATCTCCTTTTATTTTTTTATTATTTAAGAAAAGGTGTTCCCGAGGAACACCTTTTTAAATTTAGTATTCTTCAGGAAGTAAGATAGTTATTAATAAACTCTTTATTGAATAATCATACTCACTCATAATCCAAATTTTATGTCCATTTATCATATAGACTCCCATAAATCTATCTTCATATTTTGAATTAGGATTTTTTAATAATTCATTTTGAAATTCTTTATCCTCATTACATAAAATTCCCCAATCATCAGAATGGAATTTTAATAAAGCTGACATTAAATCTTTGTCTTTAAATTCCCCACTTTCAATTAAATAATTAACTCCATTTGTCATAACTACTCTCAATTTCATAAATAGCACCTTTCCTTTCTTGTTGTTTGTTTTTTTTGTTGAGCCTAAGACTACATATTGGAGTGAGTTGTAAAGGAAAATGGAATAAAAAATTTTGGCTGCTATTCCTGGTAAGGATCATAGCCGACAAAAATTTTTATGGAATGGCTTTACAACTTGAACGGAAATATGATAGGCTGGTGCTTCAAAAAAAACATAAAAATAAAAAAGAAGTCCCTAAGGACTTCTTACCTTTTTGATTTATTAGACTAATAATTTAAAATCAATCCAATCACCAAACATATTACTTATATCGTCTATAGCTTCATTAATAGAATTATATTTATAACTTCTTTCATTTTTAAAATTTATATACCACCAACTGCTCTTATAATATTCAACTTCTATAAATACAAGTTCATTTTTAATAGAATTTCTTGCTCTAAATTCACAAATTTTTTTTCTCATAATATTACCTTCCTTAACTATACTTAATCTCTCCAATATTTTTTCTTATATCTATGAAGTCCTTCAAAAGTCATTGTTTCATTTACTTTATCACAATATTCTTTATAGGTTAAAAGTACATATATACTCATTTCTATTCTCCTTTACTTTAGGCAAACAATGAGTTATAATCTTATTGTGAGTAAGGGTGTAACTTCATTGTTATGCCTTTTTTTATTTATACAATTCCTTTTTCTTTTAAACTTGTATAATCATCACCAATTATTAAATGGTCTAATAATTTAATTCCTAATAAATCCCCTCCGTCCTTAATTCTTCGTGTTATTGAAATATCTTCTTTACTTGGTGTAGTGTCGCCACTTGGGTGATTATGTGCCAGTATTATACTTGCAGCATTACTTAGAATAGCAGGTTTAAAAACTTCTCTTGGGTGAACCACACTAGCATTTAATGAACCTATACATATAGTGCTTATAGATGTTATTTTATTTTTAGTATCTAGTGTTAATAATACTAAATGCTCTCTATCAACTCCATCTAAGTATTCAGATACTATTTTATAAACATCTTTAGGTGAACCAATATTCTTATTATCCACAAGCATACTTTTTACTTTTTCCATCTTGATAGTTACAATATTAATTCTGTTCAAAAAATCAATTCCTTTCTTTTTAAATTAACACCCTGGTTTAAAATCCCATGTGTTGTTGTTTTTTTGTTGAGCCTAAGACTACATATTGGAGTGAGTTGTAAAGGAAAATGGAATAAAAATTTTTGGCTGCTAACTGCAGATCCAGTTGGCCGACAAAAAATTTTATGGAATGGCTTTACAACTTGAACGGAAATATGATAGGCTGGTGCTTCAAAAAAACAATATAAAAAAAGAAGTCCCAAAGGACTTCTTACCTATTTGGATGCACTCCATCGGGTACCCGCTTATAGTAAAAATAAGTTTAGTTATTCTTTGCTTTAGCTTGGTCGCTCGGTAGATGGAACAAGCTAAGGCAATAGAATATCTTAACTTATTGAAACGTTATAAGTGGGTGATGGGATTAGTGCCAGGATATTTAAATCAAATAAAATAAAGTTGTTGCTCTTATTATACTTTATATTCGCTTGAATCTTCACTTTTAATAATGAACTGCTTTTCATCATTCTCAATTTTATATTCAAATTTCTCCATATCATCTTTAATTTCTTCTTTAGTTGAATTTCTCATATCTTCATTTTTATTAATCATAAATATTTCCCTCCATATTTTCATTTAAAATTGTGATGTTAATGCTAATTCTTGTGTTAATAACTCTCCTGATACAATGTGATTGAATAATGCAAAATTACTTTTTCCTTTTTTATCTTGAATCATCACAAATCTATTATCTTTATTTAAAGTTTTATCATAAGCTTTGTGGAATATATTTTTAACTATAGGACTATCAAAATTCATATCGCTATATTTCAATTCCAATCTTTCCAATAATGATTTATTTTCAACTTTTATATAATCTAACCATATTACACTTTCATCTATTTCTGATTTATTATATAACCTTAAATAGTTTCTAGGCTCATTATCTTTTACTGTAAATACTATTCTATCTACAGATCTTCCCTTTTTAATTTTTTCTTTTATCTTTATTTCCATGATTCCTGTAGAATTTATTTCATCAATACTTCTCTTTAGTATATTGGTTTCAAAAGAATTAAATGTTTTATTTTTATCTCCTAACTGCAACATATCTCTTAATTCTTGAACTGAAAATTCAATATCTCTTTTTGCTCCAGTCCAACTTCTCAATATTATGTAAAACCTTTGAGCATAAATACCTTTTAATCTATATATAACTTGTAAAGCATTTTGAGTATGACCTAATCCTAAGTCAAAAAGATATTTATATAGTTTAGCTGGAACAACAACTTGATAATTTCCAGTTTCTTTTTCTATATAAAAGTGGCTTATTAATGAAGCTATCATCTTAGCCCTAACTCCATCTCGTGTAACTGTGTCAAATGTAATACTACAATTACTTAATGCTGAAAAGGTTTCTTTTAAGGAGTTTTCAGTTCTATCATTTTTTCGTTTAAAAATTTCGTTAAAATCTTCAGGAGTTAATTTACATATTAAAGTTTCTATCTCACATAGACTTTTCCATTTTAATATATCATCTTCACTAAGTTCAGTTTTCCTATTTTCAGCTATTATATATTCTTTATTATCTCTTTGTATTGCATACATCAACTTTAAAAATAAGTTATTCTCTTTTTCTCCTATTGAATATCTACCCCTAGCAATACTATTAGGCGTTGCTAATATCTCATAAGACATTTATTACACCTCTTTCTATTATTTTACTTATTAATATAATTATATATATACAACATCACATTTGCAATATTAATGTTGTGTTTTGTGTTTTAAGGTATCAATTTGATGTGGTATCAATTTGATGTGGTTTAAGTATCAATTTGATGTGGTATTATATTTTCCCAGTATCAATTTGATGTGGTATTATATTGAGGGAGTATCAATTTGATGTGCTTTAAGTATCAATTTGAAGTGTTTTATCTTCCACAACTTACTAAAATAGCCATCTTTGAACACTCTAAATACTATACATAAATACTATACATAAATACTATAATCTTTAAATTCTGATGAAAGGATAACCTTTCATCAGAATTTTTATTTATTTTATTTCATCTTTCAAAGTTCTAAGAATTGAAGTAGCCATCATAGTTTTGTCAAGTTGTTCTAATATATCATCAGTTATAACAATTTTATTATCTTTCATTTTTCTATGTTGTTTAAGGATAGATACTAAACCTTGATATACGCTTTTTAAATCTGCTACTAATTTATAATTTTCTTTAAATTCATCAGATTTATCTTTATTCTCCTTAGACTTTGCTTTCATTTCTTCTAATTCTTTTCTATAACGTTCCTTTTCTTCTTTATTAGAATTAGCTTCATTTTTTATATTTTCAATTTCTGATAAATATTTATTATCTAAATCTTTTTTAAGTTCTTCTCTTAATTGATTTTCAAGTTCCTTTATTTCTTCCTCCGATTTATTTTCACTTTTATCTAATTCACTTTTTAATCTTAAAACTTCATCACTTATAAGTTTCTTACTTCTAAGAGCTTCGTCTTTCTCATTTTCTATTCTTCTTATCTCAACTGATTTTTCATTTTCTATTTTTCTTATTTCAACTAACTTTTCATTTTCTAACCTTTTAAGTTCATCAGCTTTTTCTTGTTCAAGTTTCTTTAGCTTTACTTTTAACTCTGTAGCTTCTTCCTTACTAATTTCAACTTTATTATTTATTATTTCTAAGATAACTTTTTGATTATCTTCACTTAAACTTGAAAATTCACTTGCATTAGCAATAGTTAAATTACCATTTTCAAGTATTTCTTTTAACTCTGGAATAAGATTTTTATTTATTCTTTCATATCTTCCTACTTGTGTTGGAGATAATTTTAAATCATTAGCAATTATTTCTCTTATCTTTCCTGGAACTTTCTCACCATTTTTCTTTTTAGTTTTATATAGTTCAGTAAGCCTTTTTACTTGTTCAAGCTTTTCTATTTCTGTTAACTCTCTAGTTTGAGCATTAGCTTGAATAAGAATTATTTCACTATCAATATCATTCGCTTCAATAACCTTACAAGGAACTAAAGCAAATATTTCGTTTCCTTGTTCAACTAATTGTGTAAGAGCAGTATATCTTCTTTCACCACTTATTAACTCATATTTTCCATTATCTAATTTTCTAACAACTAAATTATGATTTAATCCATTCATCTTAATATCTTCTGCCAGTTCATCTACATTCACTATTTCATAGAAATTTTTCTTATTTCTTTCAATATCTTTTATATCTATATATTGAACATTGAAGTTATTTTTAGCTTCAATTTCATTAGCTTTCTTAACATTTTGTGATACACTATTTAACATTCCTTGGCTTATTGAAAATTTCTTACTCATATCTATAACAACCTTTCTTTATTTAACTATTTTTTATTGGGGGTGTCCCCGAGGGACACCTACATTTTTAAAATACTTCTTTACATAAATCTCTATAATTTATACTTGCCCTAGCTTTCTTATTACCAAATACTACAGGACATTCATCAAATGTACTTTCTATTACTTTTACATTTTGCTTTATTGTAGTATTAAACATCTTATTACCTAATAAATTTTTAAGTTCCTTCTTTATAAGCTTATTTACTGTTGTTGCACTATCCATTGTTATAAAACAACCTTTAAAATTAAGATTAGGGTTAAATTCATCTTTCATATCTTCAATACTTTCAAGTAAATATTCAAGTCCATCAAGAGCGAATTTGTCTATTTTTATTGGGACAAAAACTTCATCACTAGCACATAAAGCATTAGTAGTAATCATATTTAAACTAGGAGGACAATCTATTAAACAATAATCATATTCATTATTTAGATTTTTAAGAGCCTTTGATAATCTATTTTGTTGACTTCTTGTATTATCAATAAGAATATTTCTATCAGCAAAAGTTAAATTTATATTAGCGGGTAAAATATCTATATTCTCAAAATCTGTTTTCTTTATTACCTTATGTATATCTAAATGTTTATCTAATAAAACATCTGATACAGTTAAATCGTCCATACTATAGGCTTTAAATAGCTTTGTAAGGTTACTTTGAGGGTCTAGGTCTACCAATAATACCTTTTTACCTTCTTGGCTTAAACAAGCCCCTAAATTAGCTGTAGAAGTTGTTTTTGCAACTCCACCTTTTATATTAAAAATTGATACTTTTTTCATAATTAATTCCTCCATTTTCTAATTAATATTTATTTAAAATCTCATTATATTTGTTATTGGTAGGTGTCCTTTGGGGACACCTTTTGGCTTATCTAAAAATTAGAACAAATGATGTTGCTAGGGTAACTAGTAGGTTTAATATAACTATTATTATTGAAGCAATATTTAATTTTTTTTCTGTCATTTTTATTGATACCTCCTTAATAATTTGTTATCATTAAAGAAGAATGATTTTGGAACAGGAGGGGGGTAAACCCTCCCTTGACTAGCCTACTTGCTAAGTAGTGAGATTAGATTAATAATTGCAATAACTAAATTGAGCAATGCAGTTAAAAGAATTATTAATTTGTCAGTTCCGATTTTGTTCTTCTTTTTTTTCTTTTTTTTCACCAAATCACCCCCTTTCAATAAATGAAACTATCTTTTGAAAACTTGTATATATCTAACTTTACGAGGTACTTCTTTACCTTTGATAGATACTAAATCTTCATGCCCTTGGGAAACATATAAAATCTTAAAATCTTTTAATTCTTCAATATCTTTAATTTTCATATCCCCAAAAAGGTCAACTCTCATTTTTGATTTATCAGCTATCTCTTTATCAGTAGCAGATAAGAAAATTTTGTATTGGCACATACTATCAACTCCTAAAATATAAACTTTAAATTAGCACTCCTACCGTCGTGTTGTTGTTTTTTTGTTGAGCCTAAGACTACATATTGGAGTGAGTTGTAAAGGAAAATGGAATAAAAATTTTTGACTGCTAACTGCAGATCCAGTTGGCCGACAAAAAATTTTATGGAATGGCTTTACAACTTGAACGGAAATATGATAGGCTAGTGCTTCAAAAAAACAAGATAAAAAAAGAAGTCCCTAAGGACTTCTTACCTATTTGGATGCACTCCATCGGGTACCCGCTTATAGTAAAAATAAGTTTAGTTATTCTTTGCTTTAGCTTGGTCGCTCGGTAGATGGAACAAGCTAAGGCAATAGAATATCTTAACTTATTGAAACGTTATAAGTGGGTGATGGGATTAGTGCCAATTTGTTTATTATTTTTGAATTGTTACCTATGTTAATTTTCTTTATTTTTATACTCTTCACGACATTTATTAGTACAAAAATAGCCTTCGTCATAAAAATATGTTAATTTACCACAATTTAAACACTTTCCTTTTTTATCTTTAAACTCTGGAATTCTAATTTTATCTGTATCCATAAAAATAGTTCCTCCTAAGAATATTTTTTAAATTATGCATTAAACTTTTCTTACTGTTATCGTATAACTGTTATCATAATGTATCTTTTCAAACTTTATTACTTCATATTCCACTCTTTCATAATTACAATCACTTGCATTACCTTCATATAATGTTTTGTTACCTAATTCTATAATAGTTATTTGTTTGCCTTGAAGTAGCAATATTAAATAATATAAATCTAATCCATTAATAATCATTGGCATTTTCCCTGAAAAAGTTGAACCTATTATTAAATTTTCAGTATCTATAATTGATTGGTTACTATTCTCTATTTTATTTTTTTTCTTAAACATTTTTCCCCCTTTATTTATTAGATATTTTCTCTATTATATTTGCATCAATATAAACATTAGAATATTGGCTATTTCCACGCCCTTTATATTCTCTACTTATATTTAAAACTTCAAAACTCCCTTTAATTTTTTCTATAGCAATATCTTTTTCTTCATCATCAGCATAAGTTAATCTAATTTTAATCATCTTTATTACCTCCCTTAACATTTCTATAATACAAAGCACAATAACCATTTCTTACCCTAAGAAAAGCATAAATTTCTTCACCTTCACGAACTGGCTTCTTAATTTCTTTACATCTAGTTTGAGATAATAAAACATCTTTAAATGCCCTATATTCACTTGGCTGGATCATTGGCTTTTTAGTAGTTCTGCAATATTCAGCAGTATAAAAACCATAGCTATTAAAAACTGGTACTTTCTTTTTTTCCTTCAATACTAGACCTAGTTTTTCCTTCATCTTATTTATTTTTTTCTCTAATTTAACAACCTTCTCATTTGCTTCTGTATATAACTTATAATTTTCATATCTAGCATTTCTTAATTTCTTAGTTTCTTCTTCTAATTCAGAGTTTTGTTTCTTTAATTTTTCTACTTCTTTTTGTAGTAAATCATAATCACCTTGTAAAAAACTATCAACATAAATAGATAAATATCTAGGGGTAGTATAGCTTACTTCATGTATTTTACAATCTAATAGCTCATTGTATTTAACATCTTCATAAGCTTTAATTTCACCGTAAAAATACCAATTTTTACGTTTTGCTCCTATTGGATAGATATGTAACGTAATAGATTTATTATTAACTTTTATCCATGATTCATCTAAAAATTCTTTAACTGTTTTTCCGACATATTCTTTTCCATCATATCTATCTTCTTTATTTATTACCTTGTTATAACAGTATAAAGTTGCTTTGCAATCTTCTAAACTATTGTGAGCATTATCTAAATAATAACCATAATATAAGCAACAATCATCTAAAGACTTCCAAGTATAGTTACCATAATACTCATTCCATTGCCCATAGACTTCTGCAAATTCATACATCAAATCATAAATGTTAGTATTAAACTCAACTCCATACTTCTTTAAAAAACCTACTTCAAAATCTGCATTATAAATAATAATTTCAGCAGCATTAGTTAATATATCAGTTAAAATTTCTACATAATCTTCAAAAGGCTTTTTATCAAAAACCATAGCTGGACTAATTTTATGTATTGCTTCTGCTTCTTCCCAGGTGCTAATACTTTTAGGCTTACAATACTCATTTATTAAAACATTTCCGTCCTGATCTATGGCACTTACTTGTAATATTTCATCATATTTAGAACTTAAACCAGTAGTTTCAAAATCTAAAACGACTTTTTCATACTTCATTATAAATTCCTCACCCCTTTAAATTTGACATCTATTTTAATTTTTTAGATTGTTTATTCTCTTTAATTAAAGTTTTTATTTCTAAATCTTTAGAAGATATTACATTATTTAATGATTTCAATTCAGATTCTTTTAATTCAATATCTTTTTCTAAAGATACTATATTATTATTAAGTTTAGATACTTCATTTTCAAATTCAGCTTTTAACTTATCTATCTTTAATTGATTTATTGTAGCTTCATTATCTTTAATAGCTTCAATTTCAGTTTTCTTTATAGAATTAAAAGTGTTAATAGTTCCTTGTAGCATTTCAACATTAACTTGTAAACTTGCATTTTTCCCTTCTAAAATTACTTTCTGCTCTTTTATCAACGCTATTTCTTTTTCCATATTATCAATAGTCTTAGAACTATTGATAATTTCCTTATTTTTATCTTGTATAATCTTATCCTTTTCTTTTATATCATTATTTAATTCAATTACAGTTTTATTAAGGTTTTCTATTTTTGAATCCAGTTCACCTTTTACTGTATTAAATCCAGTAACAATAGCATTAGAATTTTTTAGCTGCTCTTCGAGATCTTTATTTTTTAATTCTAATTCCTTAACCCTATTAGCTAATTCAATATTAGCTAATTCAATCTTTTTATCTGAAGCTTCTTTAATATTTTCAACTTCTCTATTTTTAGACATAAGTTCAAGTTGAGCCTTATTAACAATTTTTTCAATAGCTTTTACCAATGTTGCTGAAGCTCCACTAATAGATTGCAACTCAACACTACAATCTAATGCTTGTAGTTTTAATGCATCTTTAGAGTTCCTGGTAAACTCCCAAAACATTCTTTCAAATAATTTAGTTTGAGATATTCCTTCTTTCTCAACAAGTTCTCTAAATTTTATATCAATATAATCATCAGGTCTAATTCCTAATGGTGCTTTTTGTTTCTTTTTTTCTTTTATATTTTCTTCTTTCATCATAAATCCTCCAACATTTTTATCTATACTTATATTATACCACCATTTGTAAGAATAATATACTATTTTATAAAATTAATATACTAAAATAAATTAGTATATTAATAGTATATTTATTTTTATAATATACTATTAATAAATATTAGTATATTAATTAAATTTAACGTGTATTTAGTTTTGTTTTGCTATAAATTGAATGGAAAATAAAAAAAGGTGTTCCCCAGGAACACCTTTTTATTTTAGTTTAATTATTATTCTAAATATATTTGCTTAATAAATAAAAATTTAATATAATTTTTAACCACAATATCTATTATACCAAAAATCCTTGTCAAATTATAGACTATTATGTAAATGTTTACTGTGATAAAATTTAATCATAGATTTCAATACTTTTATTTACTTCCAAAGGAGGATTCATTTATGAGGTTTATTTTATTATCATTATTGCTCATCCCGACAATTATTGGAGTAATTTATTGCATTTATGAATTCTCCAATACACCACAAGATTTTATATCTTATGATGACTTTTGATATATATGTAAAGAATAATAATAAGAAAGTGTTCCCGAGGAACACTTTCTTATTTATACTAATTATTTATTTTTTCTAACTTACGTTTATTATTTTCTCTCTTTAATGTACTTACACTAATACCTATTAATCTCTCAACCTCATTATAACTTTTATCTCCACCATTTACAGACAACATAGATAAAGCTAAGTCTATTTGATCTTTAGTAAACTTTTTAGGTCTACCCTCCTTATACCCAGCTTTTGTCTTTGCTATCTCCTTACCTTCCCTTGTTCTTTCTAAAATCATATCTCTTTCAAATTCAGCAAAAGATAAAAATATATTTCTTATTAATTTACTAGCTGGCGTATTATCCATTACCCCTATATTTAATATATTTATCTTTATTCCTCTATCAAGTAATTCTTGTACTAGTTTAGTTCCATCTATTAAGCTCCTGGCAAATCTGTCGAGCTTAGTAACTGTGAAAGTATCTCCTTCTTTCAACTTATCCAATAATAATTTTAATTGTGGTCGATCGTTAGTTTTTCCTGAAAACTTTTCTTCTATGACTTCATCACAACCTGAAGAAAATAATTCAGATAATTGTTCTTCTAAAGAATTTCCACGACCTTGCTTTATTGTACTAACTCTTGCATATCCATAATTCATATTTTCCCTCCATTAAGGTCAAAACTTGTCCCAAAACACCAAAATTTATACCATTACTTTTGACCATGATTTTTGACCCCTTATTAAGTATTATTTTATCGTTGATTAAAAATATATGTCAAGCCAAAAATACCCTTAGTCCAAAAGTGTTAAGTTTTGACACTCTACAATAATATTAAAATAAAAAATTATCTCTACTGTACTTATGCTGTATAGTAATTCTATCTATTTTGTATATAAATGATAGAACATTAAAATCTTACTTTATCCTTACAAAAAATTTAATTAGTAATTTCTCCTAAAAAATATTTTGTTTTTGCCATTTCAATATTTTATCATTAAATTGCAAGTTATGGCGGTACCTACATATGAACAAGTTGTTTCTTTAATCAAAATCAAAGGTTTTAATTAAGTGAACCTACTGTTCTACTGGAATATAATATACAAATACCATCAATCACTCTCTACGATAACTATCTTCCTCAATATAATCTCTTAATAATTCTTTCGACAAACTTGACATATAAAAACTCCTCCTTGTAATAATTATTTATCTCAATTATTTCCAAGGAGGAGTAGTTTTTATTTAGTTTACACATTTTTTTACACTGTCTCTCTTTTAGATCGTTATATTTCCATAACTTTTATTAAAGTCATTATTTATTCTCCATTCTAAACAATTCACCCATTTTAGCCATCAACTCTTTATATGTTCCACGCTCTATTATCTTTCCATTTTTTAAAACATTTATTTCATCACACTTTTTTATTGTAGATAATCTATGTGCAATTATGATAACTACTTTATTTTCAAATTGAGAATATAAATTTTCCATAATAAGTTCTTGACAGTTATTATCCAAAGAAGATGTTGCCTCATCAAAAATTATAACCTTTGAGTCACGTAATAGTGCCCTTCCAATTGCAATTCTCTGTCGTTGCCCACCTGATAACTTAACCCCTCCTTCTCCTATTTCTGTATCTAGACCATTAGGTAATGTTTTAATAAAATCAGACATTTGAATAACATCTAATATATCATCAACTTGTTGTTTTTTTATTTTACTATTTAACATTGTAAGATTATTATAAATCGTATCATTTAAAAGTACTATTTCTTGAGTAACTATTGAAATATTCTCTCTAATACTTTTTAATGTATAGTTATTAATATCATTTTCATCTATTTTGATACTACCACTATCTTCTGTCCAATTTCTTAGTAATAAATTTATAATTGTAGATTTTCCCCCACCACTTTCACCTACAATTCCTGTTATAGCTCCTTTTGGAAATGATATTGAAAAGTTATCTAGGACAGAAGTTACTCCATTGTAACTAAATGTTATATTATTAAAGCTAACACCTTTAGTTACTGATAATAAACTTTTTTTACCATTCCTAACTTCATACTCGGTTCTTTCATTTAATATATTCATTATTTTATAAATAGAAATCTTAGCTTTTTTAAATGTGATGGTATTTTCAACAATACGTATAATTGGAGAAAACAACTTTTGAGAATATTGATTAAATGTTATTAATGCTCCTATAGTTAAATTTCCATAAATTATCTGCAATCCCCCAATTCCGTAAATAATTATAGTACTTATTCCATTTAAAAAATTAATTATATTCATTTCCTTTGAATACTCTTTATTTATTTTGATAGAATTAAGGCTATACTCTCTTTCATGATTAAAATATTTCTTCCAAAAATACTCAGAAAATCCTAATGATTTACCATATAATAACATGCGAAAAAATTCATTTACATTTTTGACCATATTAGATAGACATATTCTAGTTTCTTCTGTTAACTTAACAATTCGCTTATTGAAATGCTTTTGAGTAAAAAATACTAAAGGCTGAATTATTACTACTAAAAAAAATAATGATGGTTGTAAAAATAATAAATAGCTACACATAAAAATTGATGTAACAACTTGTATTATAGTTGTAAATAATAATTTAGATGATATACTTTCAACATTATCAATATCTCTATCATATATAGTAAATAATTCTCCCATATTTATATCAGCTTTATAGCTCCCTGGTAATCTTTCAATATGTTTTAATAAATCAATTCTTAGAGTCCTAGTAAAATTTTTACCTATTACGGCATAAAGATAACTAGTAAAGTAATCCAGTATACACTCTACTACTAATAACAATATATAAAAGATAATATATTTTAAAATAAAATTTATATCACCTTTGGCTATACCATAATCTACTATTTTCATTAATAATACTGGCTGTATTAAAATACAAATAGAATATATCACTGAGCAGATAGCAGCACCTATATGGTGATATTTGTATTTAAATATTCTATGTATAAATTCCTTAATAACAGTTTTTTCTATCATACTAATTCTCCAATGATGAAATTATACAATGTTGATAAAGATTCCACTCTGTTCATTCTTACTTCTTTCTTACTAAAATCTAAATTAAATTTAATCTCTATATTATTAAATATTTCACCAGCCTTTTCTTTTGTCATACCCCAAGTTGGATTAAAAAGACTATGTGTAAGAAGCTTTCCGTTCTCTGAATTTGTAATTTTTAATACATCAATAACAATATCCTTTAACTCCTTAAAAACGATATCCTCCTCAATAGGATGATATATTTTATCTATTTTTATAGTATAATCAAATTCACTTGTTTCCCAAAAAGATTTCTTTGAATTTTTTTCTATAATATCAATTACACTTTCATATTTGTTGTTGCTATTAATAAGATTTATTAATATATTAGTAAACTTTGCACTAGCTTTACTGTTCCCACCAAAAAATGTATATAGACCATTTTTATTTTTTACTAAAACAGGCATACAATCAGATACTATTTGAATTTTTTTATTAGGTGAGTACCAATATTCATTGCTGTGTTTTAATATATTTCCTACAACCCCTATTACCGATGGTAATCTAGCAGGATAACTTAATTTCATTGAATTACTCAAAGAAGAAATAATAATTACTCCCTTTTCTTTTAGTTTTTCACATATATGATTTAACTCTAGTAAATATTTATCTGAAACTGTTGCTAAACTAAGATTTATAATATCAATTTTTTTCTTATATAAATATCTTAGTGCTTGTATTAATCCCAGTGAATGTCCTTCATTTTTTTTATTTAAAATCTTTATAATAATGTATTCTATAGGGATATGCTCTTCATTAATAACCTGATAACAAAATGTACCGTGATAACTTTCGTCAATAACATTATCATTTATTTCTATTTTTTTATTTTTGTATAAGAAGGATTTAGAGTCAATAACCTCATTATTTTTTAGTATATCCCAATCAATCCCACTATCTATAATTGCTACTTTTAACATATTTATACTCCTCTATGCTAGTGCATTTTTAACGGTAATTTATTTGTGGTTTATTTAAATATAGATTTAGCTTTAGCTCTTCTTATATAATTGATTTCTGAAACATTTATGTATAGCTCCTTGCTGTCATTGTTATAATTGAATTCTCATACAACAATGACAGCAAGGAGCTATAATAAATGTTTGTTTATTTTATTCATTTGTAAAATTATTTTTGGTACTCTTATAGTACCCTACATATATATTGAAAGTATTGGTAATATAATGATTAAGTTAAAATATATTTATATAACTTATAATAAGTAAACTTCATTTATATTTCTTAGAACTGAATAGATTCAGCAGTATTTTAGATGTCTAAACTTAACTATAACTTATATATATTTAATTAATCTAAATCTTAGCTAAACCAATTGTTGTAAGCTGTTTTATCAAATTCACATTTAGGTGTTGTAGTATTGTTTTTCCAAATTTGACAATCATCCCAACACCCTTGTCCCTTAATATCTAATGAATCTACCTTATCCTTAATTTTCTCAATTCTTAATTCATTATTTTCTTTCATAAATAAATCCCCCTTAAAATATTAATTTCATTCTATTACCAATAGCTAACAATGGCTTAATTAGTATATTTTTTTAAAATTTTATATTTTATATTTTCAATATTACAAACAACCGGATCAGCTTCTAAGAAGTTTCCAGTCAGTGATTTATTTATTAATTTACACCTATTGCTAGTGCAAAACTCCTTATAACTACACTCATAGCATGTACTATTTTCTTTAGAGTATATCTTTTTTAAAGTTTCAACTTTTAAATAGTCTATACCTGTATAAATATCTCCAATCATTAATTTAGAATCACCAACAATTACAGAACATGGATATATATCTCCATTAACATCTATATTAAATGCTCCATATCCTCCATTGCATAATCCTGATTTTTGCTTCATAAACAAATCTTTATCTACAAGACCTACTTTTATCTTAGAATATATATTTTCTTTTCTATTTATAAATTTATCAATCTTCTTCATTTCATTTTCAATAATTTTAATTTTTTCTAAACTCCACTTCTTATCATAGTAATCAAAGGCTGGAGCTATATAATTAAAACCATTTTCTATTAAAGATAAAATATTTTCATATAATGAATCTACCGTTTCTGTGTTAATAGTCATTCTAACTCTCAAATCTGGACGTACTTTCAATAGTTTTACTGCTGTTCTTATTGCTTCATCATAACTTCCATTTCCATTAATATATTTCCGATTTAAATCATGTGTTAATTTATTTCCATCAATACTAATTGTTAATGAATACTTAAAATCATTTACTAAGGTTTTATAAATTTCATCATTTATAATTGTTCCATTTGTAGTAATCCCAAAATTAATACGCCTAGTATCGATATTTTCTTTTAATGATTTAATAAAATACTTTATTAAATCATATTCTAACAAAGGCTCTCCCCCATGAAATATTACATTTATATTTTCATCTACCTTCTTTATTGTTTTACATATAAATTCAATAGTCTTATCTGCAGTTTTTATATCCATAGATGCAGCTAACTTATTATTGCCCTCATAGCAATACTTACAAGATAAATTACATCTTCTGGTAACCCAAATTGTAAAATCCATATTATTATACCTATTCATCCCATAATATTTTTTCTAATACTTTTTTATGATTTATACATCTTTCCTTAAATTCTCTTTCATTATTTTGAAGTCTTGCAATTTCTTCAACACAACTCCAACAAAACAAATTAACATCACATTCCTTACACTTTTCATAATGATCTGGTTGTATACTTCTTAAACTGTTCCCTATTAAATACTCATCTCTAGTTCTTTTCATAGCATCCTCAAGCGTTGTAATTTCTAAAATATTAAATAATTTAAATTTTTCACTTATCAAATTGCCACACGGGTATACCCAGCCATCATAATTAATTGCTAAGTCTGAAACTCCAGCTCCACATCTAATGCTACGTAAATTCATTCTTGCATCAGATAAATCATCTATCTCAATATTATTATCTATTTCTTTATTAATCTTAATAAACTTATCTGAATTTTTTAATCCACGCCCTACCGGTGCAAATATTCTTATAACCGCCTGAGTACCAAGTTCTTTATTTAATTCTAAAAAACCTTTTTTTAACTCTTTATTATAATCACTAATAACCATAGATAAGTAAATTTCATCAAATCCTCGCTCTTTTAATAAGTTAATACTTCGAATAACTTTATTAAATACACCTTTTCCCCTAATTTCACTACATGAATCTTCATCTATACCATCTATACTAATATCTAAACGATTTACATTAGCAATAAGTCTATCTACATTAGCTTCATTAATTAATGTAGCATTTGTTGCAATATCAATTTTTCCTTTATAATTTTTTCGTGTATAATCTAAAATTTCCCAGAAATCACTTCTAACCATAGGTTCTCCACCAGAGAACACTA
Source organism: Clostridium saudiense (assembly GCF_000577815.1). Classification (GTDB taxonomy): domain Bacteria; phylum Bacillota; class Clostridia; order Clostridiales; family Clostridiaceae; genus Clostridium; species Clostridium saudiense. The sequence goes on from NZ_CBYM010000017.1 coordinate 57,266, forward strand.
ATTTAGGAATACCATACACCTCTATTTTATCTATTACTTTTTTTAGTTCTTCAAAACTTAATATTCTTTTATACTCGCTAATAAAATCAGCATCTACACAACAATGCTTACATTTCAAATTGCATTGATTTGTCAAATTTATATAAATAGTATCTACTTTTTCATCAATATTTAAATTGTTATCTAACAATTTCATTTTATATAATATTCTTATCAAGTTATCTATATAGACTCTATCTTCTCTATCCTCTATACACTTCAATAATTCCTCTGAATTTAATTTATTATAAATGCCTCGCTCTATTATACTAATACATTCTTTTGAAATTTTAATCCATTCTCCAGAATCTCTATTGGTCAATATTACTCTATTTCCTCGTTCTAGTTTCCTATAGTTTTCACTAAATTTCAAACATATCCCCATATATTCTCCCTCTAATCACTTATATTTATAAATATGAGTTTACCAGTGTATCTTCTACCTTGTGTATAAATTGCACTAGACTTATCCTTAGAAATAATTTTAGTTATAATGATTCCATTCACATATTATTTAGATACTATAACTATTATTTCTCCTAATTCAATAAGATTTTTCCCCTATTTTAATTAAATAATCTCAAATACTTATTTCTGCCATCTGTAATAATTCATATACATATACATTTCCATTTAATCTTTTGTCTTTATTGTCATAATTTTCACCTCAGTATTCCTATAAGTTAATATAAATATTCCTATATATAAGTATTTATATTTTAATGTAAATAAACTTTTCCAACTCCCAATTTGTTTATTTCTTATATTGTACCAAAATTTATATTTATTGTAAATAAATACCTTATTTAATTTTTAAACGATTAAAGTATTCTTTTAATATTACTTATTTAATACATCTTCATCATATATAAATAAGCATCCTCTAGTGTTACTTCTGCTCTTATACAATCTATTCTAGGTTTTTCTTCTGATATAATTTTAGTCATTATCTTACCATCTACATATTGTTTAGACGATATTGTTGCATATCTAGATAACTCTAATATTTCTTTTTCATTTGTTATTAAACAATTCCATACATGATTTTCTGCATTATTTAACAATTCGCTTATTTCTCCATTAAATATTAAATTACCTTTCTGCATAATCCCTAATTTATTGCATGTAGATGCTATATCTTCAATTACATGTGTTGAAAAGATAACAGTTCTTGTTTCTCCAAAATCAACTAATAAGTTCCTAATTTTTATCCTTTCTTCTGGATCTAATCCTGTTGTAGGTTCATCTACAATTAGAATTGGTGGTTCATTTAATAAAGCTTGAACTAAACCAACTCTTCTTTTCATTCCACCAGAAAGTTGTTTATTCTTCTTATTCTGTTTATCTATCAACCCTGTTTTTTCTAAATAATAATCTATTCTATCTTTGCATATGTTTTTTGGTATTCCTGACATTCTCCCTAAATATTCAAGTGAATCTCTAACTGTCAAGCTTGGGTATACTTCTAACTCCTGAGGTAGATATCCAATTTGTTTCTGTATCATTTCATAATTATTTTTTTCTAAGTTAATTCCATTAATTAAAATATTTCCTTTTGATACTGGCAATATTGTTGTTAAAACTCTCATTAACGTAGTTTTCCCTGCTCCATTTTCTCCTAATAAGCCATATATTCCTTTTTCAATATTTAGGTTTAGATTATCTATAGCTTTAGTACCATTATTAAATTCTACAGTTAACCCTTTTATATTAATTGTCATATCTCTTCACCTCATTTTTATAATAAATTAAGCTGCTTTTAAATACAGTCATTCCAAATAATACAATAATAGCTCCTATTAATTTTCCAATTACCCAACTATAATCTAAATCCTTAGTAAAGAACTCACAGAAAGCAAATATATTAGCACTTTTAAAAATATTCATTCCAATAGTTGAATTTAATAAGAACCAAATAAGTACAGCTATTCCTACGCCAATACCAATTTTCTTTGTAATATTCACTAATACTACAGTTAAATATCCGAAAAATGCGA
>NZ_CBYM010000018.1 GCF_000577815.1 Clostridium saudiense
AGGTCCAGTAGGACCTGTATCACCGGGAGTACCAGTAAAGCCAGTACATCCGGTAGGACCAATAGCACCAAGAATACCAGTAGGACCAGTAGGTCCAGTAGGGCATGGACTACAATCTGTATCTATTACCATAGTATAAACTGTATTAGAAATGATATTAGTTTCATCACCAGTAGTTCCATAGAAGAGTCTACAAAAATTTATGATTTCAGTACCATTTTCAGTATTATTATTAATTTTTACATTAAAAGTTATAGTAACAGCTTCATTTATGCCTAGTGAAGGGATTATCGTTTCAATATAACCAGGCTGTCCGATATTAGTAAATTGCATATTATTTACTGTTAAACTATTAGCAACATAGGTTGTATTGGCAGGAATTTCATCATAAAAATATAAATTAGTGATTTCAGTATTGCTAGTATTTTCAAAGGTTATAGTATATAAAAGAATATCACCAGGTTTAGCTACATATTTATCAACAGATTTTTTTAAATTTGTAATAGGACTTTCAATTAATTCATAAAGAGTAATATCATCTATAATAAAATCATTTCCAGTTGCAGCAGCACCTTCACTAATAAAAGAAATTGTAATAGTTGTCTTAGTATCTAAATTATTTTTACCATCAATTATGCTAGTACCAGAATTTAACATTGTACCTATCTGATTCCAAGTGGGGATTTTTTTTACTTTAAAATTTCCTATTAAATTATCATTAAAAATAGGAGTTGAGCTTCCTTCTTCTGTTATTTCAACTCTCAATTTGGGCAAAGCAGCACTAGGAAAAAGGTCTATATTACAAATCCATGCTGAAAAAAAATAATTAGTATTTTCCTTAAGAGTAACATCACTTTTAAAAATAAATTCACCTGGATAAGCTCCATTTACAATTAGCATACTACTAGTTTCATCACCAGATTTGTGGTCGGAAACATTAAACCAGCCACCAGTAGACCAACCACAAAAATTAGAATTAGCTATTGTATTACTTAAAGAATATTGACCATTATATGGTGGGCAGGTTGGATAACCACCATGGGTACAAGTACATAATTCACCAGGTTCGTCATTTTGACAAGCAAGATTAGGGTCACTAGTTTGAGTTGCAGGATTATGTTCATACTGGACATATTGAAAGCTTTCTCCAAAACCTGAATAAGGATTTGAAGCAGGACTAGTTTGTACAGGGGTTCCATTTGGCAAATTACCAAATGTACCATTATCAGCACCAGTAAATAAATTACTTCCAGTAATAACATACTTACCTAAAGAAAGTGGAATATCATTAACAAAAACATCAATAAAAGAAATATTATCAATATCTTCTGTTAATGTATCAATAAAAACTGTATTGGGTGATATTGAACAAATTCTATTAGAGTCTGATGGAGCATTAGCAACTTGAGAAATATATGGGTCAATTGGAGTTATGGATATCTCCTTAGAGTCATTCCAATCTCCAGTAGAAGATATTTCACCTAGATATTGTCCCGCTTCAACAACTCGATAACTATTATTAGAAGGTACGTTTATAAAAGTGAACCTTCCGTTAATATCAGTTTTTACAACAATTCCAGTTTCTGTTACTACGCCGTAAATATTTTTGTCCCCTTGAATTTGTAATGCAATTGTAACATTAGGCATAGGAGTATTTATTACATCTTTATAGGGTCCACCGTTATTGTGTACAACTGTTCCTGAAACTGTATATATATTTATATTTTCGTTAATTAAAGAATATTTTTTTGAATTAGTCATAAAAAGCACCTACAAAATTTTCTATAATAAGATATTATATGCATATATCTATGAAAATTTCATGTAACTATTTAATATGGTACAGTAATTTAATAAATTTAATGAGTAAACTTTTCATTAAGCTTAACTTATAAATATAAAAAAATCAGCTACAAATTAAGTTTTGTAGCTGATTTTTTATCTAACCCGCTTGAATCATCTCCTTTCTAGAGAAGAAATACTTTTAGGAGTAAATAAAAATTAATTTTTGACTATTCAATTAAAATTTGAGTACTATTATTTGTAGTTACTTCCTTCTTAGGCAATTCAATATTTAAAACACCATTATCGAATTTAGCTTTAATTGAATCTTTATTTACATTGCTAATATAAAATGCCCTTGAAACTGATCCATAGCTTCTTTCACGTCTTATATAATTATCTTTCTTTTCTTCAGATTCATTATTTCTTGTTGCAGAAATAGTTAAATAATTATTATTGTAATCAATTTTTATATCTTCTTTCTTAACACCAGGTAATTCAGCATGAACAATATATTCCTCTGGAGTTTCCTTTATATCAGTTTTGAAGCTTCCACTAGAATTAAATTCTGATAGCATATCATCATTAAAGAAATCATTGAACATGTCATTAATTGTTAATCCTCTACTATTTTCTCCATTATTAAATTTGAAAGGTACTAAACCAAACATACAAAGACCTCCTTCATAATATAAATTTTAATTTAGTTAATTGTGAAAGTTCAAAAGTAGTTTTTACTAAGCTTAATTGAGCTTTCTATTTGAGAAGTTTATTCATTCTTTATTTATTACTTCTCTTATCTCTTTGTACAAGTACATTATAAGATTAAAGTCAAAGAAAGTCAAAGTTAAAAATAAAGAGATTTAGTTAGATTTATTTAGAAAATTAAAGAGTTAGTTTGATAAAATTTAATTTTAAAAAATTTTTTATATATTTCAATAAATTTAAATAAAAATCAATGTTTCTAAAAACTATTTTTAGGAATGTAAAGAAAAAATATTATTTTGGGGATATAAAATGTACATTTACTATTAATCCACTATTATAAAATTCAGATATCCATGTTACTATTAGGTGGACAAGTTGTTAGAGACGTAAAAGTACAAGACGACTAAAAATGAGTTAAAGATATTAACTCAAATTATAGGAGGAATGGAAATGAAATCAAAAATAATTTCACTAGTATTATTAGGAAGTATATTTGTAGGAGGAGTACAAGCCCATGCAGAAACTATTGATAATAGTTCAAATTCTAAAATGGTAAGTACATCTACTAGTTATAGATATAATAGACATAATAAACATAATAATAATCAAAATAAGCCATCTACTGGCAATACTTCAACATCAACTGGTAACACCTCAACATCAACTGGTAACACTTCAACGTCAAATGGAGGAAATACTAGTAACAATACTCAAACAGGTGATAGTACAGTTGTAAATGATCAATTCATGGCACAAGTTGAACAAGCCATATTTAATAAAGTAAATGAAGAAAGAGCAAAAGCAGGAGTTGCACCATTAACATATAATACAACAATGGAAAAGTATGCTAGAATTAAGTCTCAAGATATGGGAGATAATAATTACTTTAGTCATACTGATTTAAGTGGTAACTATATAACTACAAAAATGAAAGCTGATGGAGTTACATATAGAGCTTGGGGAGAAAATATCGCTTATATATGGGGAGTTTCAGACCCAACAGCATTAGCAAATCAATTTATGACTAACTGGATGAATTCACAAGGTCATAGAGAAAACATATTATCTACAAACTTTAGTAGTATTGGTGTAGGTGTATATAAGATAGGTAATAAGGTATATGCAACTCAAGAGTTTTACAAATAGAAAATAAATTTAGAATATATAATTAAATAGTACAATAATAGGAAGCTATAAGGTGATTTAAATATAATATCATCTTATAGCTTTTTTGTTATAGTCAAACCTTAAATTTATATTGGAATAAATGGTATTTTTTTTATAGAAAAAAATATAAAAATATAATATAATGTATTTAATTGTAAAAAATAATAAATTCAAAAGAAAAAATGTATTAATAGGTCAATAATATGGAGGGAATATGGTAGATTATAGAGAGGTTTTTAGAAAAATGCCCATGCCAGTTTTATTTGTAAAATATAAATTAATCTCAAATGAGCAATTTAAAATGAAAATAGAATTTATTAATGAAGAAACACTTTCATTTTTGAATAAAACTTCTGAAGAGCTTATAAATAAGGAGTTTTTTGATATTTTACCAGAGTTTAAAGATGATAAAAATTTTACATATAAAATACAAAATATGGATAGTGATAATATAATATATACTAAATATGTTAGAAGTTTAAATAATTTTATTAAGATTACGATACAGAAAATAAATGATGAAAGCTTTATTTTTTATTTAGAATGTTGTATAGAAAAGAGAGTTCTAGATAATATCAAGAAAAAGGGTAATGTTTTCTTCGTTAAGGATAAAGATAATAAATACATGTATAGTAGTTACTCTTATAAAGAACTTTCAGGAAATGCTAATATAGATATTTATGGATTAACAGATTTTGATCTATATGGAGCGGAGATTGGAAGTAAATATTTTGAAGCAACTAAAGAGTTTATTGATTCAAAACAAACTTATACTAAAGAAAATTGCAATTTAAATAATAATGTGTATTTATTAAATAAATATTCAATATTGAGCGATGATGAAGTTGTAGGAGTTATAGGGGTTCTTGAAACTATTGAAGGGAAATTAGAAAGAATATCTGATGGTGGTGTTATTGCTGAAATATTAAATAATAGTTCGGAACATATAGTTTTTAAAGATGTTAATGGTATATATTTAGATTGTAATGATAGTTTTTTAAAAGATTTGAATGTTAAGCGTGAAGATATTATAGGAAAAGCTAATTGTAATGTAAAGGCTTTAAGTTCAATAAATGATAGTTCAATTAAAACAGACTTAGCAGTAATTAATGAAAAGAAAAGAATAATATATACTCAAGAAATAAATATTGATGAACAGGTTAAGGAGTTTGAAATTATTAAAGAACCATTTTTAGATAGTTATGGAAATGTAGCAGGAGTTATCGCAACAGGAAGAGATGTTTCTCATAGAAGAGAAATTGAAAAATTACAGCAAGAATTCTTTGCAAATATATCTCATGAATTAAGAACTCCTTTAAATTTAATTTTTAGTTCATTACAAATAATTAAATTTATTAAAAAGGAATCCTGTGAAAAAGAAAGGGAATTTAATAAATATATAAATATAATAGAACAAAATTCAAAAAGATTATTAAAGTTAGTTAATAACTTAATTGATTCTACAAAAATGAAGTGCGGATATTATAAATATAATCCCAAAAATGGGAATGTAGTAAGTTTCATAGAAGATATTTCTATGTCAGTAGCTGAATTTGCTAAACAAAATAATATTGATTTAATTTTTGATACTAATGTAGAAGAAAAAATAATGGCATTTGATTTTGAAAAGCTGGAAAGAATAATGCTTAATTTGCTTTCAAATAGTATAAAATATAATAAAGCAAATGGAAAAATAGAAGTATTATTAAATGATTGTGGTGATAGTTTTAATATAGCTGTAAGAGATACTGGAATAGGTATACCAAGTGATAAATTGGAATATATCTTTGAAAGGTTTAGGCAAGTTGAAAATAGACTTAGAAAGTCTAATGAAGGTAGTGGAATAGGCTTATCTCTTGTAAAGGACTTAATTGAAATACAGGATGGAATTATAGAAGTTAAAAGTGAACTAGGTATTGGTAGTGAGTTCAAAATAAAATTACCAGTAAAGGTTTTAAGTGAAGAGCATGATTTTAATAAAGAATATTTTGATAATGATTCTAACGATTTGGTTAAGAGGATGAATATAGAGTTTTCAGATATATATTTATAAATAATTAATATATAAATAAATAATAAAAGCAGCCACAAATTAAGAATTGTGGCTGCTTTAAGCTTTTTAAAACAATGGAATCATCTTCTTTCTGGAGTCATTATTAATTGGGCTATTCAATTAAAATTTGAGTACTATTATTTGCAGTTAATTCCTTTTTAGGTAACTCAATATTTAAAACGCCATTATCAAATTTAGCTTTAATTGAATCTTTGTTTACATTGCTAATATAGAATCCTCTTGAAACTGAGCCATAGCTTCTTTCACGTCTTATATAATTATCTTTCTTTTCTTCAGATTCGTTATTTCTTGTTGCAGAAATAGTTAAATAGTTATTATTATAATCAACTTTTATATCTTCTTTCTTAACACCAGGTAATTCAGCATGAACAATATATTCTTCAGGGGTTTCCTTTATATCAGTCTTGAAACTTCCACTAGAATTAAATTTTGATAACATATCATCATTAAAGAAATCATTGAACATGTCATTAATTGTTAATCCTCTATTATTTTCTCCATTATTAAATTTAAAAGGTACTAAACCAAACATACAAAGACCTCCTTATACTAAAATTCTAAATTTTAATTTAGCTAATTGAACTTACTCCCTAAAGTAATAGTTAGGAATGAAGTTCATTTAATAAATTAATTTTGTGAAAGTTCAAAAGTAGTTTTTACTAAGCTTAATTGAGCTTTCTATTTGAGAAGTTTATTCAATCTTTATTTATTACTTCTCTTATCTCTTTGTACAAGTACATTATAAGGTTAAAGTCAAAGAAAGTCAAAGTTTAAAATGAAGAGGTTTGGGTTGATTTATTTAGAAAATTAAAGAGTTAGTTTGATAAATTTTAATTTTAAATAAATATTTATATATTTGAAGAAAATTAAATAAAAATGATTAACGTATTTGCAAATGGGGCAGGGGTTCGATATCAAAAGTATGGAGCAACATTTGAGCATTTAGCTTCTTGGGGATTTGTAGTAATAGGAAACGATGATGCTAATTCTGCAAGCGCTAAATCTTCATCAATTACATTAGATTATATTTTATCATTAAATAGTAATGAAGAAAGTATATTTTTTAATAAATTAGATACAGCAAATGTAGGAATTTCAGGACATTCACAAGGAGGTGTAGGAGCAATAAATGCTGTAACTGAATTTGATAATAGTAATGTATTTACATCAATTTATACTGCAAGTACAACATCGATTGAATTAGCTAATGCTCTTGAATGGAATTATGATGTAACCAAAATATCAATACCTTATTTTATGGTAGCAGGTACAGGTAAGGCTGATGCTGAAACAATAGCACCGCTAGATTCTATGGTTAAAAATTATATGAATTTAAATAGTGATATTAAATCAGTTATGGCAAGAAGAAAAAATACTGATCATGGGGACATGCTCCTTTATGCTGATGGCTATATGACAGCTTGGTTCAGATATACTTTAATGAATGATGAGGAAGCTAGCAAAGTATTCTTAGGAGATTCAGCTGAAATATTAAGTAATTCAAATAATTGGCAAGATGTAATGATTAAATAGAAATAAATATATTGATTATGAAGTTGGATATACTAAAAAGGAATATATTATTATCCATAAAATGCAATAATGTTATCAGTTTAATATGATAATATTATTGCATTTTTTTGTTTAAAAATATATTTATATCTTATTACTTATTTCGACAAAGTGAAGTGATGATATTTGCTATAATTAATAAAAATAAGTAAAAATAAAGGAGGGGTAGTTTTGGGGATAATTATAATTTTAATAATTATAATGTTAATTATTAAATTTAATGGTGCAAAAATTAAAGGTAATGTTGGCGAAAAAAGAGTAGCTAATATACTATCAACTTTAGATAATACAAAATACAAAGTTATAAATAATTTGATGATAAGAACAGAAAGAGGTACTACACAAATAGATCATGTTGTTATTTCTATATATGGAATTTTTGTGATAGAAACAAAAAATTATAAAGGATTAATATTTGGTAGTGAAAATGATGAAAATTGGACACAAGTAATTTATAAGAATAAAGGAAAATTTAGAAATCCTATAAAACAAAATTATGGACACGTATTATCAATAAGGGAAAGATTAAGCCTTGATAGTAGTACTAATATTAATCCAATAGTGGTTTTTACTAATAGGGCTAAATTAAAGGTTAATACGAAATCGCCAGTTATGTATGATAATAATGTTATTGACTATATAAGAAGTTGTAATTCTATTGTAATATCAATAGATATGGTAACTAGGATATATTATGATTTACTTATGTTTAATATTGATTCTAAAGATGTAAGAAAAGAGCATGTACATAATATAAAAAGTAATTTAAGTGAAAGAGAAAAAAAGATACAAAATAACATATGTCCTAGGTGTGGCAAGGCGCTTGTAATGAGAAATGGAAAGAATGGAAGTTTTATAGGCTGTAGTGGGTTTCCTAAATGTAGATTCATAAGAAATTAATATAGATAGTAAATAAGAAAAATACAATAATAGGTTAATAATGTGGAGGAAAGCATGGTAAATTATAAAGATGTTTTTAGAAAAATACCTAAGCCAATATTGTTTATAAAGTATGAATTAAACAAAGATAAGAATACTACAATGAAGATAGAATTTATTAATGACGAAGCACTTTCATTTTTTAATAAAACTTCTGATGAGCTTATCCATAAAGATTTCTTTGATGTTTTACCAGAATTTAAAGATGATAAGAACTTTATAAATAGGATAGAGAGTATAGAGAATGATAATATAGTATGCACTAAATATATTAGGAGTTTAGTGAATTTTATTAGCATTACTATACAAAAAATAGATGAAAAATATTTTGCTTTTTATTTAGAGCATTGTATAGAAAAGAAAATTTTTGATGAAATTAATGAGCTAGGTAATATTTTCTTTATAAAAGATAGAGAAAATAGATACATGTATAGTAGTGATTTATATAATGAATATGAAGGGCATCCAAATCTTGATATGTATGGATTAACAGACTTTGATGTATATTCAAAAGAGAATGGAGATTTATACTTCAATGCAGCTAAAACCTTCATTGATTCAAAGCAACCATATAGTAAAGAGATTAGTACATTAAATAATACTGTATATATATTAAATAGATATTCAATATATAGTAATGGTGAGGTTATAGGTATTATAGGAATTTTTGAAAGTGTTATAGGGAAATTAGAAAAAATATATGATGGTGGTATAATGACTAAAATAGTAAATGATAGCCTAGAACATATAATTTTTAAAGATATGAATGGTGTGTATTTAGATTGTAATGATAGTTTTTTAAAGGATCTTAAACTTAAACGTGAAGATGTTATAGGGAAGAGTAGCTCTAACATATATGGTTTAAGTGAAATAGAAGCTAGTATACAAAAATCAGATTTAGAAGTAATTAAAGAGAAAAAGAGAAAAATATATAATGAAGAAATTACTATTGATGGACAGGTTAGAGAATTTGAAGTTATTAAAGAGCCATTTTGGGATAGTTACAAAAATTTAGTGGGGATTATTGTAACTGGAAGAGATGTTACTCATAGAAGAGAAATTGAAAAAATGCAACAAGAGTTTTTTGCAAATATATCTCATGAATTAAGAACTCCTTTAAATTTAATTTTTAGTTCATTGCAACTAATTAAAAGTGTTGAAAAGGAAGTTTTAGAAAAAAGAAATTCCTTAAATAAGTATATAGATATAATAGACCAAAACTCCAAAAGATTATTAAAGTTGGTTGATAATTTAATTGAGTCTACAAGAATGAAATGTGGATATTATGAATATAACCCTAAAAATTATGATATAGTGAGTTTTGTAGAAAATATTTCAATGTCAGTAGCAGACTTTGCTAAACAAAATAATATAGATTTAATTTTTGATACTGATGTTGAAGAAAAAATAATGGCTTTTGATTTAGAAAAGCTAGAGAGAATAATGCTTAATCTCCTTTCAAATAGTATAAAATACAATAAGGCACAGGGGCAAATAGAAGTATTGCTAAACGATTGTAATGATACTTTTGTTATAACAGTAAAAGATACTGGAGTGGGGATACCAAGTGATAAATTAATGTATATATTTGAAAGGTTCAGGCAAGTTGAAAATAGGTTTAATAAGTCTACTGAAGGTAGTGGAATAGGATTATCGCTTGTAAAAGATTTAATTGAAATACAGGGGGGAACTATAGAAGTTAAAAGTGAGTTAGGTGTTGGAAGTGAGTTTATAATAAAGTTACCTGTAAAGATTTTAAGTGATGATAGTAATATTGATAAGGTATATTTTAATAATGATTATCATGATTTGGTTAAGAGAATGAATATAGAGTTTTCTGATATATATATAGGAAATGATTAAGATGTAATAGCTTCTTATTAGGTAAAATAATGGTTTTGTTTTAAAATAGTGTTGAAATTAGCATAACAAAAAAGGATGTCCAAATGGACATCCTTTTTGAATAGAAATTAAAGTAATCCTATCTTTATGTTGTTTAAATATGGAACAGATAATATAAGAATAAAAATCGAATATATACATAAAAACAATGATAAACTTCCTAACCCTAATTTGTTACATTTAAATTTTTTCACCATTGCTCCTCCTATCAATATACTTAATGTGGTAATACTTATAACTAAAACTACTATAAGTGTTAAATTATAAATTTATCGAGCATTTTAAAAATCAAATCGTCTTATACTTCGTAATATATTAAGAGTGTTCACATTTTTCAAAAACTAAATCATGAGAAGTTATTTGACCATAACTACCATTACTTGCAGGTATAGCTCCTACAAATCTCCAACCTTCTTTACTGTATTTATCAATTATTTCTCTATGATTACTATTAGTAAATACTCCTCTAACTTTTGATTCTACATACATATAAGTATACATAAATTCCCTCCCTTTAAATAACTTAGCCATCAAGATTAAAGTTGTTCATCAACTCTAATTTGTACTTATACTTATTCTCTTATTTGAATCCACTTAGGATTAGTAATTGTAGTAGGATACGTCTCTTGTGTATGTCCATCATACATAATAGTAACTACATCATCCAGCCTAATGTTATCCTGAGACATCTCTTCTCCTGACTTATCAAAAATCTTAATATCTTTGCAACTAACAAAGCACTTATCTCCTATTTGCGAAATTGATGAATTATCAATTCCACTAACAAGTAATAGTTTATTATCTAAATCATTTTCAATAACCTTAGCGTCTACAGTTGTTTCAACACCATCAGATTTATTTAAATTGCATCCATTCAAAAGAAATAAAATCATTGGTACACATAACGTCATACTAACAATTTTAAATATTTTACTCTGCATATACTCACCTCATATATTTCGTATTTTAATACCATTGTTCATCAACAATTACATTTATTATATACCAAAAGAAGTAAAATTAAAACAAATCCCCCAAAATAAATTTTATTTTAAATGCAAAAACATTCTAAAGCAGTATATGTAATAAGTGTAAGGCAACAAAACTAAAAAATAAAAAAGGGGGAATTTACAATGGCAAATAAAGAACTTGAAAGCACAGTACTATCAATAGAGGTAGAAACTTCTGTTGATAAAGAGGGCAATCCTAAATTTACAAAAAAGAAGTTAGGTAACTTAGTACCAGGTGCTGATCCAAATAAAGTTATGGCAGTTGCAGATAAGATTGCACCAATACTTAAGAAGAATACAGGTTATATTTATATAACTGAAGTATCTCAACTTACTAATCAATAATAAAAAGAAAGGAAGTGTAAAGTATGGAATATACATTAACAATGACATTTATAGCCGAAAGTGGAGAAAAATCTAATGTTTCCATTAGTGATGTAAAAAGCGGAATAACTAGTGATGAAGCCTTAGAAATAATGGATAGTATTATTGAAAATAATGTTTTCCAAAATAAAAATGGAGCATATATTACTAAAGAATCAGCTCAAGTTGTTGCAAGACAAGTTACTAAATTTACTGTATAAGCTCTAGTAGTTTTATACAGATTATATAAGAAGGAATAAGGGTTACCTTGGTGTAATTCTTATTCCTTCATTTTTTTATTTTAGCAATCTAAAATATAACCATATCCTGGTATCGATTTCAAACAATTCAAATCTAAAGCTGTTCTTATTTTACTTATATGAGAATCAACAGTCCTATCGTTAATTTTACAATGTGTTCCCCAAATATAATTTATAATTTGCTCTCTACTTAAAACTATACCTTTGTTATTTATAAGAAGTTTTAATATTTCTAGTCGTGTTTTTCCTAAAGAAACTTCATTATCATTCCATAATACTTGTCTTGTAGAAAAGTTAACTTTTATATTTTCATATATCCATAATTTATTATTAAGTTCTGTAATTTTAATTTTTTCTTCTAGAACACAACGTATTTTTTTAATTAAAAAGCCAATATAGCAAGGTTTAACTACGTAATCATTTATCCCCATATTAAAACATCTTTGTTGAACTATATTATGATTTATAGAAGTAAACATTATTACTGGTGTATTATAATTTCTAGCTTTAAGCTCACTTAAAAAAGTAAGTCCATCCATTTCAGGCATGATCATATCTAAAAGAATCAAACTTATCTTATTATTTTCTAGTGCTTCAATTCCAGCCTCACCATTATCGCAGTAAATAACATTAAATCCATTAATCTTTAATTCTTTAGTAAGTTCACGTGAATCAGTAACATTATCGTCAATTAGTAAAATAGTTTCTTTCATAAAATTTCTCCCCCTAAAAAAACAGTATAATTGTAAATAATAATAATTCTACCATTTAATTACATATAATAAAAGACAATTTTATACATTTTCTAAATGTTGTGAAAATTAACAAAATTATTGTGTTAAAGAGATGAAAATCCATATTTTCGCAACATTGAAGGTTTATAATTCTTATATAATCAAAAATTACCTTAACAATAAGTTAAGGAAAAGTGGGGGGATACCATGAATAATAATTTTTTAGCATCAAAACTTGATAGTGAATACATTAAAGATTTAACAATATTAAAGTTAAAGAAAAACTATAAGGTTATAGGGGATGAAGAGTATAAAAATATGCTTTTAGATTTAACAATGCTTAATGGGTATTCAGATTTTACAGAAATGTTATCAATGACAGCTTTTGAAATGATAATAGACAGAATAGAAAATATGGAAAGTAATGAAGAGGTTAAAATAATATTTAATGAAAAAGTAGAAGTTCTTTATAAGAATAAATTTATAGATAAAAGCTGCGATGTTGTATTAATTGGAAAACAAACAATAGAAGTGATAAGTATACTACCATTTGAATTCCATCATATATTTGCTTTTGATCATGAAGAAAGTCAATTGTTAGGAATAGGAATCATAAATAAGTATTTATCAAGTTTTGAATGTAAATGTTTAACACTTACAGTGGTTCAACCAAATTTAATGGAAAGCTCTATATATGGCACAACTGTAAATAAGTTTTTACATCAGTACGATTTCTCACTTTTATGGGAATAAAAATATAAATTATAGGCTGGCAAAATAATATAGCCAGCCTAAAAATAAAAAAGAGTTTTGGAGGTAATTAAGATGATTTGTACAGATAAAATGATGATTAATATATTTAGTGATACCAATATTGATAAAGATGAAAGGTATATGCTTTTAATGTTTATAACAAATACTATTAAGGGGAAGGATGCTATTGCAATGTCTATTAAAACATTGTTAGAGGTATTTGAATGCAAAGGAAAGAAAACAGTTTTAAATATTATAAAGTCTTTAGAAAAGAAGGGATATATAGAAATAATAAAAAGTATAGGTAAAGTAAATCAATATAAAGTTATTAAATATATTGATGGCTTTTTATCAGAAGATAGCTGCTCTTTACAAGAAGATTCCATTTTAGAAGATGATAGTATTTCTACAAGTGTAAGTACTTATCCTTCAGAGAATAACATTAGGAATCTAAGTGCAGATACCTATACTCCAGAGGATACTAGTGTTTCTACAAGTACAGGTACCTATACTTCAGAGGATACTAGTACTAAGGGAAGGACAGGTACCTATACTTCAGGAGATACAGGTACCTATACTCCACGAGACACTAGTATAATTTCAAGACCAGGTGCTTTAAGTAAAGAAAATAACGCTGGGAGGTCTGAAAATACTAATGTTTCAGCTAGTGCTAGCAAAAATGATGATAGATATATTAATAATAAATATATTAATAATAATAATAAATTATATATATATATTTTTAATGCTTGGAACAAACTAAATATAAACAATGAGAAAAAACTAACTGACGACAATAAAAGTGCAATAGCTAATGCATTAAATGAGCATAATGAAGAGGATATTATTAATGCCATAGAAAACTTTGGTGTTGTATATAAAAGCGATCATTACTACAACTATGCTTGGATTTTAAAAAGCTTTTTATCTAGAAGCAATGGAGTTAATAGGTTTATGGAAGATGGTGATATATGGCTTGATTACAAGGCAAAGCAAAAAAATGTTAAGCGTAATTCCATATTTCCTGAAGATTTTGATATAGAAAAATATATAGATTAACCAATATGGACAGGCTTTGTTTATAAAAAAATAAGTTATAAGGTGGGTAATGAGAGATGTTAACTAATAATCAAATTGTGTTAGAGCAGGAGCTTTTGGGGTCTATATTTAAAAATAATAATCTTATGCTAAAGGCTAGAGAAAAAATAAAGCCAGAGATGTTTTTATACTCAAAGCATATGAATATCTATTTAGGGATTTTAGATATGGTTGCAAATAAGCTAGAAGTAGATCTTATAACCTTTTTAGAGCATCATAAAAAAAGAGTTGGAGATATGGATGGAGTAACTTATGTTACAGAAATATACACATGTAGTGCAAGTGATATAGGCTTTAATACTAAGTTGGACATGCTTGTGAATAATTACAAAAGACATCTTTATGTTGAAATGAAAGACAAAATAAATTCAGATATGTCACTAGAAGAAATTGAAAGTGAAGTTGAAGGTGTTAAGGTTAAGGTCCATAAATGCAATATAAAAAAGGAGCTTGATATAGATAAGCAATATGATGATTATATAAACTGGCTTTATGATGAAAATAGAGATAAAGGAATGAAGTCTGGACTTACTTATTTAGATAAATATTTGGGGAATTTTCAAAAAGGAAGACTTGTTACTGTATTTGCTAGAAGTGGTGTTGGTAAAACAACATTTTCATTACAACTTGCAGCAAATATGGCTTTAAAAGGTCATAAAATCTTTTATGGAAGTGCAGAAATGACAAGAAATCAAGTTTTTAATAGGATAGTGGCTAGTGGGCTTTCACTTTCAGCTAAGGCTATTGATGAAGATACTATCTTAAAAGAGGATAAAGAGAGTATTGCAAAATTCATGACAAAAGTCATAAATAATAAATTTTATGTTTCTACTGAAACAGACTTTGAAAAGTTTATTGATGAAATAAAGGTATATAAACTTCAAAATTCATTAGATGTGGTGTTTGTTGATTATATAAATAAATATATAGATTTTACTGATAGAGATATGCTGACTAATAAATTAGGTAAAATAAGTGGCATGTTAAAGTCTTTAGCAATGGAAGAGGACATTTGTGTTGTTTTAATGGCTCAAGCTAACAGGGTTATAGATAAAAAGGTGGGAGACAATGCAGTTGAAAAAATAGATTCAAGTGATATTCAAGATAGTGCTAGAATTGAGCAAGATAGCGATCAGGTAATAGGTCTTTATAGAAACGTTAAGCTTGATGACAAAATGTATAGAGAAAATTTATTTAATCAAGGTAAGCTTAAATATAATTCTAAAAATGCAGATGATAATCCAGAATGTATGAATGCAGTTATTATTAAAAATAGGCATGGAGATAGGGGGACATGCGCATTAAGGTGGCATGGAAGGTATTCTAGAGTAAGTGATTTTTAGGGGAGGTTATATTATGTTTAGTGATATTATAAGTGTTATTAGTGAAAGGGATAAGTATTTGGCATCGTTAATTGAAAGTATTGATAAGATGTTATTGGTTGATTCTTTTACTGTTATTTTAAAGTCTAGAGCTATTGGTGAGCGAGTTGTTAAGAATATTATTTTGATTGAAGGTATTACTGGTACTGATGAAATGAATCAAAAGGATAAGATTAATTTGCTTGAAAGGCAGGATTTTTTTAGGGATGATGTTTATAGATCTTTTCATACTTTAAGGGTTTTTGGGAATAGGGCCATTCATGATGAGCTTGAGGGTGTTTTTGAAACTTCTTTGATGGTTTGTAGGGTTCTTTATAGGGTTTTATCTTGGTATGTTATTGTATATGTTTGTTGTGATTTTGTGCCTAGTAGTTATATTGAGCCTGATATTATTGGCAGGATTGCTGAGTCTGAGAAGAGGGTAAGTGATGCTGTGAATTTGGTGTTGGGGAAGGCTTATGTTTGATTAGAGGCATTTAATATGGAATCAGCTATAAGGGGGTATAGCTGATTTTGTATTTAGAATTGTAGAAAGGATTGCCATGTTTTATTAATAATTTAATATGATTTAGCATTAATTGTTTAAAAATATAGTTATATAAATTTATATGAAGTTAATATATATAAGTAAAGGAAGAGTATATGGGGGAAAGATGGCTAAGATAATTTCTATAATAAATTTAAAGGGTGGAGTTGCAAAAACTACAACTACAGTTGGATTAGCTCAAGTTCTATCAACAGAATTTAATAAGAAAGTATTAGTTATAGATTTAGATGCACAAACAAATGCAACAACTATGTTAATTGGGGAAGAAAAATGGCTTGAAGTAAATAAGGACAAGCAAACTATAGCTCAATTATTTTATGAAGGAGTATATCCTAAAAGTGAAAAAATATTTGATATTAATAAAGCAATATTGAAAGGAGTTTCTAATATTGATGAAGTAAAGTTAGTGGATCTTTTACCATCAAGCTTAGAATTAATAGATATACAAGAAGATGTAATAAAAACTCCAAGGGGAATTTTTTCAACTATTAGGCCAGTTGATTTACTAGGAAGGCAATTATCAAAAGTTAAAGAAAGATATGATTATATATTAATAGATTGTCCTCCAAATTTAGGAGTAATAACAAGGAATGGATTGAAGGTATCAGATGTTTATATTATACCAACTATACCAGATATTTTATCAACATATGGAATTCCTCAAATAATTAGTAGAGTAAAGAAATATTCTAAGGAATTAGAAAGAGATATAAAGCCTTTAGGAATAGTTATAACTAAATATAGAGAGCAATCACCAGTTCATAGAAGGACTATAAAGAAATTACAGGAAGAAGTAGATTGTAAAGTGTTTAATACTATATTTAAAGAAAACGATAGCATTGCAAGTGCTGCTGAATATATAAATAAATCTACTGTGAGGCAAAAATGGGGATATGGTGGACAAGTTAATAATTTTATAGCATTAGCAAGAGAAATAATTGAAGCTATGGAGTGAATTTATGGAGAAGAAGTTAAAAGAATTATTTAATGTAATTATGGAAGAGATGAAAACCAATGATGAGTTTAAAAAGAAAATTGAGGTTGTTTTAGGGGGAGAAGATAAACCTAAAAAGAAGGTTAAGAAAAAAGTTATTATTGAACCTAAGTTAAATCCTTTGGAACTTATAAGTAAGAGTGAAGTGGATTTAAGAGAGAAGCTTTCGGAGCTTGAAGTTATTGACTTGAAAAATATTATTAAGTTTTATGAAATGGATAATACGAGTTCTTGTAGTAGATGGAAAAAGAAAGATAGGCTTATTAATTATGTAATCGATGTTAGTAAAAGTCGAGTTAATAGGGGAAATGCATTTAGAAATTAATTATAAATATTGAAATGAAAAAGGAAATATAAAAATATTATGAGAATGTTTTGAAGAAAATTCAAGGCATTCTTTGTTTATATAAAATAATAAGTATTAATTAAATTTTTTTAGTATTTTTTAGAGAAGTTAAAAAAATATAATAATTAATAGTAAAGTTAATAGCTTTAGAGTAAATATTATAAATTGTAAAATAATTTATATTAAGATTTGTGAAATTTATATAAAGGTAATTGTGTTAAAAAGTAGGTAGAGTAAAGCATTAAATAGAGGGTAGAAGATTAAAATTTGTTGGAACGGGGTTAGGGTTGTTTGGGCACTTTATTAAGTGGTGGTTCTTTACAATAATTACATTAGGTATATATGGATTTTGGCTTAGTATAAAAATAAGACAATGGGAAGTAAGAAATGTTCAATTTGAATAGTTGGAAGAATAGAAGCACTTATTTAGATAGGTGCTTTTTATTTTATATAGATTTAGAAATGATAAATTAAATGTAAAACTACAATATAATTATAAAGAGTAATAGAAAGTAGTAGTTAAATTATGTATATGTAATTTCCTATTTCGACATAAAAAAATAAGTTGATTTGATATAATTACTGTTAATGTAGTATTTATAATAAAATATTATAAAATAACCACAAGGATCAATAACTTAGAGGTAGTATTTAAGTATATATATGATTGGAGAAAATTAAGTTTATGAGCGAAAGAGTATGGTTACATAGAATATCTCATTGCAAGGAGGTTTCATTTAAATTATTGGAAATGGGATATTTAACAATAGGCTTTTCTGATATTGCTAAAGAAGAGTTTTTAAATGAAATTTTAAATAATGATATTTATGAAAGTAGAATTAAATTTTTTGAAGAGGAATTTGAGAAGATTTGGGGACCTAAAAAGAGAAATAGATATAGCTTATGGAGATTTATACATGAGTTTAAAGATAATGATATTGTAGTAGTTCCATATAGTAAAGAGTTTGATATATATAAACTTATAGGAAAGCCAATGATGCTTAAGGATGTAGATGATGGAAACATTGTAGGAGAATTTAGTAATGCTGATTTAGGGTTTGTTTGGAAAGTTGAACCTTTAATAAGGAATGCAAAACGTAGTGAGTTATTTAGTAGAAAATTAATATCAAGAATGAAAATTAGAGATACTAATGCAAATATTACTGATTTAAAAGATGAAATAGAAAATGCCATAGATATAGTAAAAAATAATAAATTATTTGATATACATGATTTTATTATTGATTCTATGATAAAAAATATTGAAGAGGTTATAAATGAAGGGTTATCAGATCATAAGTTTGAAAAATTAGTTAAATGGTATATGGATAAGTGTGGTTCTACAGATACTTATATACCATCTAAGAATGAAAGTGGTAAGGAAAATGGAGCAGATGCCGATGTAGTTGCTATTTTTAAAAATTTAAAGGTAGTTATATATATTCAAGTAAAATATCATAGAGGTTTTACTGAAGGTTTGGCAGTAGAGCAAATAAATGAATATAAAAATCAAAGGGAATATGTGGAAGACGAGTATACATATATTCCTTGGGTTATAAGTAGTGCAGATGAGTATTCAGATAATGCTAAATCTTTAGCCAATGAATATGGAGTTAGATTAATAGGTTTAAAGGAATTTTGTAAGATGATTATTGACATAGGTATTCAAGATATTAATGAGGCATTTAGATAAGAGTAAAAATACAAAAGTATGCTGCTAGCATAGCAACAATGTTATATGACTTTGATACAATAATATTATCAAATTTAGGTAATGATATGTTGTATTTTTTGTATACGAATGAAAGGGTGTAAGGAACAATGAATAATTTAATGTTAGAAGCTTTTAAAGGAATAGGAACAATAAAACCATTGGTTTTTTATAGATACAAATTAATAGGAAAAGGTAAAATAGAAAATACATATAAAACCATAAGCAATGCTAAAAATAAGATGAGTTTTAATAATAAATTTAAAGCAACATTTAGTAAAGGAGAAACAATATATACATTAGAAAAGTTTGAAGTAATGCCAAATTTAAATGATGTAACAATTGAATTTGATGGTGAGGAAGTATTACCTATAAAAGATAATAATGAAATTTATTCTGAAGTTGTTCAATTTTATATTAATAATAATTTACGTAAGATTAAGTTAGATAATAAATATCAAAAGTATAGAGCTACAAATACAAGGGAAATAACAGGTAATGTTATATTAGATAAAGATTTTAAGGAAAAATATAAAAAGAGTAAAAGTGGATTTCAATTAAAAAGAAAATTTATAATTTCTCCTAAGGTAAATGATGAGGGAAAAGTAACTTTATTTTTAGATTTAAATTCTAGTTTTGATTATGATAAAAATATTTACCAAATGATAAAGGCTGGAATGGATGTAGTAGGTCAAGAGGTAATTAATACATGGAACAATAAAAAACAAAAAGGGAAGATCAAGAAAATATCAGAATTAACAATAAGTGAGCCATGTAACTTTGGACAATCCTTAATTGATTACTATGTTAGTTTAAATCAAGCTGTCAGGGTTAAGAACTTCACAGAAGAAGAGAAGAATACAAATGTTATAGTAGTTCAAGTTGGAAAAGGTGAAGTAGAATATATTCCACATGCATTAAAACCAATTATAACTAGGGAGTATATTAAAAAATATGATGAAGCTTTTTCAAAAGAAGTAGAAAATCTAATCAAAATAAATATGAGTTATAGGTATGAAATACTTAAGAAATTTATTGATGATATAGGAAGTATAACTGAGTTAAATAATTTAAAGTTTGAAAATACATATATAGATAATATTGAAAGTTTGGGGTACCAGCAAGGTAAATTGAATGATCCAGTATTAATTGGGGGTAAAGGGATACTAAAAGATAAGATTCATGTATTTAAAAGTGGATTTTATAAATCTCCAATTGATGAGGTGAAGTTTGGAGTTATTTATCCAAAAGGACATACTAATGATAGCAAAAGTACAATTAGAGCTATATATGATTTTTGTACTGATGGAAAATATCAGGGAAAAGATAATATATTTATAAATAATAAATTAATGAATATAAAATTTAGTAATCAAGATTGTGTTTTTGAAGAGTATGAATTAAATGATATTACAGAGTATAAAAGGGCTGCTAATAAGCTTAAAAATAATGAAAATATTAAATTTGTCATTGCTATTATACCAGCAATAGATGAAAGTGATATTGAAAATCCATATAATCCTTTTAAGAGAGTTTGTGCAGAATTAAATTTACCATCACAAATGGTTTCTTTAAAAACTGCAAAAAGATTTGGGACAAGTAAAGGTAATAATGAACTTTATTTTTTACATAATATTTCTTTAGGTATATTAGGTAAGATAGGAGGAGTTCCATGGGTAATTAAAGATATGCCTGGAGAAGTAGATTGTTTTGTTGGATTAGATGTGGGAACAAAGGAGAAAGGAATACATTATCCCGCTTGTTCAGTGCTTTTTGATAAGTATGGTAAGTTAATAAATTATTATAAGCCTACAATACCTCAAAGTGGAGAAATAATTAAAACGGATGTTTTACAAGAGATATTTGATAAGGTACTACTTTCTTATGAAGAGGAAAATGGGCAGTATCCAAGAAATATTGTTATTCATAGGGATGGTTTTTCTAGGGAAGATTTAGAGTGGTATAAGAATTATTTTATTAAAAAGAATATTAATTTTACAATAGTAGAAATTAAAAAGAACTTTGCAACTAGGGTAGCAAATAATATTAATAATGAAGTTAGTAATCCTTTTAAGGGAAGTTTTATTTTAAGGGAAAATGAAGCAATAGTAGTTACAACGGATATTAAGGATAATATTGGAGCACCTAAGCCAATTAAGGTGGAAAAGACATATGGAGATATTGATATGATGACTATAATAAATCAAATATATGCATTAACTCAAATTCATGTTGGATCTGCAAAGAGTATGAGATTGCCAATAACAACAGGTTATGCAGATAAGATTTGTAAATCTATAGAGTATATACCTTCAGGGCGAGTTGATAATAGATTGTTCTTTTTATAGATTATAGAAGGGGGAGTATTTCTTAGAAAATTATAACTTATTAAAAACAATTAGAATGTAATGGGGATGCTAACGAGAAAAAAACAAGTGGAATAAATTACCTCTGGTGTGTTGACTTATTTCGACATAAGAAATTGTTTTTATTTATTATAATGTCATTATAAGGTTGTAGGAGGAAAAAATATGTTTGAAAAAATTAAAGAGTTATTTAGATTAAGAAAGGCTATTGAAGAAAAAAGTATAGAGTTAAATAAGCTTAATAATAATATACTTGAATTAAATAAGGAAAAAGAAAATAAAATAAAGAATTTAGATAATGAAGTAAATGGCGAAGTTGAAAAGTTAAGGTTAGAAAAGCAAGATGAAGTTTTTAAGTTTAGTGAAAAAATTGAAAATATAAAATCTGAAATTTCAAAAGAAGCAGAAAAAATTGAAAGAGTTGAAAAATTAAATAATGATATTGAAAAATTAGATAAGAAATTAGTAAGAGAAACTAAAAGACTAAATAAAATTAAACTATTATATAATAGTATTCAGTACATAATAGAAAAGTATAAGGAACAAGACATATTTAAAGATAATATAGAAGAATTAATACTGAAAGAGAAATTTCATGATGATGAAGTTGACTTTGATCCAACAGTAAAGCTTAAACTTCACTGTATGGATATAAAAGAATTAAGGAAAGCATTTAATGAAAATGAAAAATGTATAAATGAAGCTCTAAAAAAATATGAAGGTAGATACAATACTAAGGCAAATGCGACAATATATAAACTTATGGTAATTGCATTAAAGGCAGAACAACAAAATATTTTATATAACTTAAAATATGAAAAGTTGGACAAGGCTGTAGAAGCTGTAAAGGCTACAACTCAAAAATACTTAGATATTGCAGCAGAAGGAAATCAAAGTATTTTTAATACTATGGTTAAATTTATAAATGAAATAGAGTTTCTATTTATAAGGGCAGTTGAAATAGAATATGAATATTACATAAAAAAAGAGCAGCAAAAAGAAGAACAAGCTAGATTAAGAGAGCAAATGAGACAAGAAGCTGAGGAAAGAAAGCTTTTAGAGCAACAAAAGAAGCAAATTGAAAAGGAAGAAGAGAAATATAAGACAGAGATATCTAAAGTTGAAGAAGCTTTAGCTAGTTCAGAAGATAATGAAATGTTAGAAAAGTTAAAAGCTAGGTTACAAGAATTACAAGAACAATTAGATGGTGTTGAGCATAAAAAAGAAGATATTGTTAAAAGGCAAAATGGTAAGGCGGGTTACGTTTATATAATTAGTAATTTAGGTTCATTTGGAGACAAGACGTTTAAGATTGGTATGACAAGAAGATTGAATCCACAAGATAGAGTAGATGAATTAGGTGATGCTAGTGTACCTTTTGTATTTGATGTACATAGTTTTATTTTCTCTGATGATGCTGTTGGATTAGAACAAAAATTGCATAATATTTTAAATGATAAGAGAACTAATAAGATTAATTTTAGAAAGGAATTCTTTAATGTTTCTATTGATGAGTTGGAATCATTAGTTCAGGAGATTGAACCTACTGCAGAATTTAATAAAACTATGGTGGCTGAGCAGTATAGACAGACTATTTCTATTAATGAGGAAGAGAACGTATTAGTTTAATAGATAAGAGAAGATTTTAAATTTATAAAGAGAGAAATAATGATATAAAATGAATAAATTAGAGTAACAAATGAAGTTAGTAAATGAAGCAGTAGAATTAATTAAAACTTAGTAAATAGCCATGTAATTTAAATGAAAATTATGGAGAGTAAATTGTTTATATTAAAAACATAGAAAGGATAATTAATGCTTAGTGGAATAGGTAAATTTGTAATAGATAGTATTACTATTTTGGATGATACATTATTAAATTTAATTGTTACAGTTATAGTGGGATGGATTAGTTATATATTAGCATATAAGATAACAGGAAATGCTTATTTGTATGGTGTTGTTGAAAGTAAGAGTGGCGGAAGTTTTATTCATTGGATAGTAAGAATAGGAATTTTTCTTGTTCTAAGTATTGTTATTAGATGGGGATATTCAATTTATAATATTATAAGTAGTTTTTGATTATTATGATTTAAGTAGGATTTCAGAAATATTGAAAAAACTAGTATTTATGTTAATATTAAATATGATATAGTACAAGCTATAAATGAAGTTATAACTGATATCAGGAGGGCAAATGAATTTAGAAGATAGAAATAAAGAAATAGATTATTATATAGATAACTATCCAGAAAATGCACCAGTTTTAAAAAGAATTAAAGATAAAATAAATCAAGTAGAAAAACAGTTACAAGAACAATATTCTTTAGTTTTTATAGCAGAAAAAGGTGCAGGAAAGACAACAACTATAGATTTTTTATTAGGATTAACACAAGAAAAGCAAAAGATAAATGAAAAAACTAAGAAAAAGTACATAGTAGAAGAAGATGTATTAGAAACAGGATCAGGAGCAACTACAACATCAGAAGTTGTAATATGCCAAAGTGATGAAGAAGTAAGTAAGATAACAATAACTCCATACGAAGTAGAAGAAGTTAAAGAAATATTAGTTGTTTTTGCAAAATCAATGTTTTCTAATGTACATGGAAGTACTGTTGCTGATGAGCAATTAGCACCAGAGTTAATAAGAGCATGTAGAAATATGACTGGATTAACTGAGAAAAAGAATGAATCTGGAGAAAAGGTTGATTTACTAAAAGAGCTAATATTACAGTATAATGCAGAAGATTACAGTAGTTTTGAGCAAAAGATAATTGAAAATGCAAAGCTTAAAGATAGGAATAAAACTACTTTTATATGTGATGACAAGAACGAAAAATCTTGGATAAAAAAGATATTTAGAAGAATAAACTTGGTACATATAAAAGAAGCACCATTACCAAAGAAAATAACAGTAATGTTAAGTAAAGATATATTTGATTTTAGTAAATTTAATAGAATAAGTAAAATTATAGATACTAGGGGACTTGAAATTGCTTCAAATACAGATAGAAGTGATATTAAAAGTATTTTCAGAGATGGTGAAAACAACATCTTATTATTTGTAGATAAATTTAATAGTCCATCTAAAAGTATAATAGATTTAGTAGATCATTATATTTATGATGATGGAATGGATATAGTTAATAGAGTAGGGTATATAGTTAATCACAGAGATGGAGAAGCAGAAAAGGTTGTAGGCTGTGATGGTATTATCGATAATGAGGAAGATGGAATAGCTGAAAAGCGTAATCAAGTTATTCAAATTTTTAGAGATAACAATGTTTATATTAAAGAAGAAAATATTATATATTGTTCACCTAAAAGATATTTAGATGAAGAAGGAAGAATTAAGATATCAATTGATGAACTTGAAGAGTATGATTATGATAGACATGCTATAGAAGAAGTTAAAAAAGAAGCTAGACAAGCAGAGCATGATTTATTTGTAGATAATATTATTAGTTTTATAGATGATTATGAAGCGAAGTTAGAGTCTGATTTAGAAGAAGCATTAAATAGTTATGAATCTATTAAGAGAGAAATTGAAAAAGACTCAACATTAGATGTAACTCCAGTAGTTGACTATATTAATAATAAAGAAATTAATATGGACTTAAAAGATAAAATTTTAAAGATGTACGAGGTGTATATAGGTAACAAATTTCCCAGTACACTCAGGGCTATTAATAATAGGTTTGGTATTTATAATAGTTATGATATTTATTGTGAAGGGGCAAATGTAGTTGAAAGCTTAATAAAAAGAAGTTTCAAGAATTTTAAAGATGAAATAATAGATCAACTAGATTTATCAGCAAAAGGAAAGAAATTGAATAATAATCAGGAAAAAGCTAAGGAATTTATAACTAAGGATATTAATAAATATTTCTTTAATTACATGGAAGAAATAAATAATTATTTTTATAATAAATTAAAGGAAGATACTTTTTCAAAGGAAAATTCAGAGTTTTGGGATGAAGTAAAAGCACGTTGGGGTAAAGGTAGTGGATATAGAAAAGATGTTGTTAATCTTTATGAAAAGAATATCCAAGACAATGGATTAAGTAATGAAATTAATGATGAAATTGATGAAATGATTAATGGATTTAAATTAGGAATAATAGATGTATTAAATAATGTAGAAACTAATTAGTGTTATTATTAGATAGTTAAAGGGACTTAATTTAAAAATTAGGTCCTTTTAATTTTAGAAATAAAATAATAGTGAGTTTATTGAAGAAATATACATGAAATTGTATATATAACTAAAAAATAGTACAATAAATAATATAAAAAGATAACTGACAAAGGGAGTGGGATAATGGTACTAAAAGGGGAATTTTTTAGTGTAAAAAGTAAAGAATATAATGATAAAACGTTAAATTGTGTAATGCAAGCTGTTAAAAAGCTTGATGAAATAGATGATAAACCATTAATGATGTTAGGTAAAATTCAAAGCGGTAAAACTAGATCATTTATAGGAGTAATATCATTAGCTTTTGACAATGGGTATGATTTAGCTGTGGTGCTAACTAAAAATTCAAATGCACTTGCAAAGCAAACAACAGCTAGAATGAAGCAAGAATTTTATGATTTTAGGGATGATGATATTATTGAAATATTTGATATTATGTGTATACCACCTAATATGTCACAATTTGAATTAGATAAAAAGATGATTATTGTTGTTAAGAAAGAAAAGAATAATATTCCAAAACTTATGAACTTTATAGAAAAATATGCTTTACATAATGATAAGAAATGTTTAATTATTGATGATGAGGCAGATTTCTGTAGTATAGGTTATGATAAGAATAAAGAAACAGAAGATTTTGATTTAAGAAGAATAGCTTCTCAAATAAATGATTTAAGATTGCAACTTACATGTAAGTTTATACAAGTAACAGCTACACCATATTCTTTATATTTACAACCAGAAACTATTGATTTAAGTGGAGAAAAGGAAATAAGAGCTGTAAAGCCAGCTGATACTGTTTTAGTACCACATGGAGAAGGATATATAGGTGGAGAGTATTACTTTGATAGAGATAAACATCCATTAGGAGAGTATCTATTTCATGCTATAGAAGAAACAGAATTACAAATAATTAAAAGTTCTGATAGAAGAAGATTTAAAGATGAAGAAGTTTTAACTAGTGATAAGGTAACAGGACTTAGAACATCAATAATTAATTTTATTGTAGCTGGATGCATAAGAATTATCCAAAATGGTGGAAATCCAAGAGGAAAGAAAAATAAGTTTAGTTTTATTATTCATACAGAAATATCTAAGGCTGCTCATAGTAGGCAAGAAAATTTAATAAGTATGTTAATTGAAAAGTTAGAAGAAGAAGTTAATGGTGATAGTAAACTTTTAGATAAGTATATTGAAGAAGGATATAATGATTTAGCTAACTCAGTTAATAAGTATGGATTTGAGGTACCTTCCTTAGAGGAAGTTAATAAATATGTAAAAAGATCTATAAAAGAACAATGGGTAACTAAAGTTATTGTAAATTCAGAAAATGACATTAATGCTTTATTAGATGAAGATGGACAATTAAGGCTTAGGACACCACTTAATATATTTATAGGTGGACAAATATTAGATAGAGGAATAACTATTGCTAATCTTATTGGATTTTATTATGGTAGAGCACCGCAAAAAATGCAACAGGATACTGTGCTGCAACATTCAAGAATGTATGGATATAGAAGCAAAGAGGATTTAGCTGTAACTAGATTTTATACAACTAAGGATTTGTATAATAGAATGTCTAAGATTAATGATTTTGATGCGAAATTAAGAGAGGATTTTGAACAAGGTAATTTTGAAAAAGGTGTTATTTTCATTAGCAAGGATGAAAATGGACGTGTAATTCCATGTTCTCCTCAGAAAATTATGATTAGTAACACACATGTATTAAGACCAGGAAAAACAGCCACTCCCGTAGGTTTCCAAACAGGATTTAAAACATATATTAAGAAAAACATAGAAGTGATAGATAATATTCTTAAGGAAAGGAATCATGGAGAATTACAAGGAAGTTATAAAATAAGCAGGGAAGAGGCCTGTGAAATAATAAAAAATGTATATGAGTCAATAGAAATTGAAAGTGATAATTGTATTGATGAAAAAGCATTTATTTCTTTAATTAATTATTTAAGTAAAAATTATGTTAATGTATATGTAGGTATAGATAGAAAAATATCTAGGTTAAGAAAAACATCAAGATATTATTCTGATATGCCATATAATAGAGATAATGACTTGAAAAAAGCAAAATTAATGGCAATTGAAGAACCAACATTAATGCTAATGAAACAAACTGGATCAGAAGAACTTGGTTGGAGAGGAACAGAATTTTATTGGCCAGTGTTAGTAATACAAGATGATGTTGATACGGCTGTTTATACATCTGAGATATTAAAATAAAAATATTTATTTCTAAGTCAGTGTGACAAGTTATAAATATTTTTAAGACACAACTACAGATAATCATATAAATTAAGGAGATGGATTAAATTATGTACTTCAAAAGATAGATTCTTTAGATGAAAGAAAATATGCAGTTATTATAGGCGAAGCTC
This sequence comes from Clostridium saudiense, assembly GCF_000577815.1. Lineage (GTDB taxonomy): Bacteria > Bacillota > Clostridia > Clostridiales > Clostridiaceae > Clostridium > Clostridium saudiense. The sequence continues at coordinate 28,300 of NZ_CBYM010000018.1, forward strand.
ACTCTTCTACTGCAGGAGAAAATATGAGTGCATTAAAGGAAACATTAGCAGGTAAAACTTTAGAAGAAGCGGTAAAAGAACAGACAGAAGAAGAAAAGTAAGAAAAGTCTAGTATGGATAAAATGTCTGAGCTTATAGAAAAGAGAACTAATTTAAAAAAATGTTAGCTTCTTTGCTTTTACAGCAACACCTAAAAATAAAACAATGCAAATATTGGGCAGAATAGGTGATGATGAAAAGCCATATGAATTCCATTTATATTCTATGAAGCAAGCTATAGAGGAAAAGTTTATATTAGATGTTCTTAAAAACTATATGCCAGTTAGTGTCTATTATAAGGTAGGAAAGAAGATTGAAGATAATGCTGAATTTGATAAGGGTGAAGCTAAGAGGGCTGTAAATAGATTTGTTAGTTTAAATGCACATAATATAAGACAAAAGGTTGAAACAATAGTTGATGACTTTATGCTAAATAGAATAATGTGGATTGAAGGAAAAGCAAAGGCTATGGTTGTTACTGCAAGTAGACTTCATGCTGTAAGATATAAACTAGCTATAGATATATAAAGGAAAAGGGATATAATATAAAAGCTTTAGTTGCTTTTTCAGGAACAGTAAAGGATGAAGAGGAAGAGTATACAGAAGTTTCAATGAATAAAGGTGTTGCAACTGATATTACTGAAACTAATTTACCTAAGATATTTGATAAAGATGAGTTTGAAATACTTATAGTTGCAGAAAAATATCAAACAGGATTTGACCAACCAAAGCTTTGTGCAATGTATGTAGATAAAAAGCTTGATGGTGTTAAAACTGTACAAACTTTATCAAGATTAAATAGAACTTATCCTAATAAACAAACTTTTATATTAGATTTTCAAAATGATGTAGAAGATATTCAAGCAGCATATGCTCCTTATTTTGAAATGACTAATATAGATAAGGTTACTGATCCTAATGTAGTTAATGATTTATGGTATCAGTTACATTAATATGGAATTTATCATGATGAAGAAGTAAATGACTTTTCAACTCTTTTCTATAAAGAAAAAAGAACATCAGCACAAGATGCAAAGATGAATAGCATAATAGATAAAGGAGTAGAAAGATATTCTTTCCTAGAAGATGATAGTGAAGAGGAAGCTGATGAGTTTAAGAAAAAAGCTCAAAAGTATATAAATTTCTATAACTTTTTACTTCAAATTTATCCTTTAAAGAATTTAAATCTTTTAAGACTTCAAGTTTACTTAGTTGCTTTATTAAAGAAATTACCTAAGAAGGGTAAGGAAAGAGTAAACTTAGATGATATATTAAGTTTAGATTGTTATAAGCTACAACAGCTAGGTAAAGATGAAAAACAAGGTTTTGATATTTCTCTAAGCTATGGAGATGGAGAACTTGTAGGAATATCTGAAACTGCAACATCAAGAGTTGCTGAAGATAATGAAGATTATTTAGATGATATAATTCAAAGAATTAATGATGTTTTTGGTATTGGACTTACTGAAGAAGATAGAATAATTATTTAATGGTAATCTTCAAAACTTTATGATTCATTATGTATCAGAAAAGATTTATGATCAAGCTAATAAATAATATTAAAAAGTATACAAAAATTATACAAAAATTATACAAAAATTTTAAAGAAGTTAATAATCTTATTTTAGGATTATTAACTTCTTATTTTTATTTAAAATAATTAAAAGTAAGAATAAAGTTTAGGTTATTATTTACAACAATATTAGAAATTAGAATATTATTCTAAAATATGTATTAATTTATGTGTGAATAGTTTGAATTTTTAATGAATTACACATAGCTTTCGACACAATAAATAAAACAGCTTTGATATAATATAAATAAAGGAAATATATTGTCATAATAAAAAAATAAGGAGAAAGATATGGATAAAATAACTGAGTTTAATTATTCATTAATATTATATTTTACTGAGGTTTTAGAGGAAGATATAGAAAGAATTTTAGATTTTATTAAAAAAGGTATAACTGTTCATTTATTTTTAAGTAACACTTTAGAAGAAGAGTTAGAATTAAATGAATATGATTTAAATATATTTAAAAATGAGATAGATAATAATTTATTATTTGTTTATGAGAATCAAGAGCAGGTTTCAGATGGTAATGAAATAATTGCAATTGATGGAGATATAAAAAATACAAAACTATATGATAAGTTATGTAAGGATAAAGATTCAAAATTTAATAATAACCAATATGAGATTATTACATCATATGAAAATTCAAATTACATAATAGTATCTGGAGCAGGTACTGGTAAAACTACTACTATGATAAATAGATTAATATATCTAAGAAAGAAAATTCAAGGCTTTACATTTGATAAGGCAGCTTTAATTACATTTACTAATAAAGCAAGTAGGGAAATGCGTGAAAGATTAATTTCAGTATTAGAGAGATATTTTAGTGTCACAAAGGATCCAAAGTATTTAGATATGATGGATGAAGCTACAAGATGTACAATTAGTACAATACATGGATTTTCTAAAAGACTTATTAATAAATATGGTAAAAATATAAATATCAATAAAAATGTTAAAGTAAGATCATTTAAGTTTTTTAGGCAAAAAGCAATAACAGAAGCACTAAATGATTTATATAAAGAGCATAGAGAATTATATAATGTGATTAAATATTATCCTCATTATGATATAGAAGCAAAATTACTTTCAATATGGAACAAACTAGATAATTATTCAATAGACGTTAATTATATAAATTATAATGTGGATTTTGGAGTTGATGAAAAGAACTTTTCTCAAATAGTAAAAATAGTAATAGAAAAAGCTCAAAAATATTTAGAAGAAAATAAAGAGTACGAAGTAGAAATAGTTGATTTAATGAAAAAACTATCCTATAGAGAGTTATTTACTGAAGCTAAAGGTGAATACGATTTAATTATGGTAGATGAATTCCAAGATAGTGATAACATTCAAATAGACTTTGTAGCTAATTTTTGTAATGTTACAGGTGCAAAGTTAATGGTAGTAGGAGATGAAAAGCAAAGTATATATAGATTTAGGGGGGCAGAGCATACTGCTTTTGATAGATTAAGACAAGCATTAAAAGAAAATAATAATTTATTAGAAGAATTTACTATGGTTAGAAATTATAGAACAGATAGTGAATTATTAAATGAAATAAATGATATTTTTATTAATATAGACAGTAGAGTTGATAGATTTAGATATAAAGAAGAGGATTATATTTATTCTCTTATAAATAGCGATAAAATCTCTAATATAAAATATGTTTCTTTACCAGAGTATAACGAAGAGTGTGCAAATTTCTATCATGATGTATTGAAAAACAAAGATTCAAATGATTACGTAGCAGTATTATTTAGAAGTAATAATGATATTAAAGAATTTAAAGAGTTTTGTGATAAAAATAGTATACCTTGTAGAGTTGATATAAGTGGTAGTTTTTATAGGCATGAGGCCGTAAGAGATTTTTATATAATGATTAAAGCACTTGTTGATACAAGTTCTACGTCTATACTATATTCATTTGTCGAAACTCCATATATAAATAAAAATATAAATAAAGGAATCATACTTACTGAAAGTAGAGAGAAAGTTAATGAGTATTTATCATCTATATTAGATGATAAGAAGTGGACAAAGTATAGAGATATAGTTCAAGAAAAGAATGTTTTAGAAATAATAGATTCAATTATTAGTGATGATGAATTTAATCCTATAAGGGGATATTATACAAAAGAATATTTAAGAGCAAAAGCTAATGGTAGAGATGCAGAAAAAATTGCAAAGATAAAAACCCTTGAATATAAACTTAATTTAGAGCATTTACTATATTTAATTAAAGAAAATTTTTCGGATAATATTTCTTCAATAGCAGCATTAGAACAATTTTTAAGATTGAAAATATCAACAGATGATTCAGTAGATACTAGAAAACCATCATCATTTTATGAAAGAGATTTTATTCAGTGCAGCACAGTGCATAAAGCAAAAGGATTAGAATATGATTATGTAATATTACCTAAATTAACCAATAGGTTTATTACAAGTAAGGCTGTTGATGTTATTGTTAGAACAAATAAAAATACTGTTGAAGTTGGATATAAAGTAAGATTAGGTGATGATGAATATAGTAACTCTAATTATTCTAATTATTTAAAGGATGAAAAAAGTGAAATAATTGGTGAAGAGGCGAGACTTCTATATGTTGCAATGACTAGATGTAAGAAAAACTTATATTTAAATTCGGCAGGATTAGCCGCAACAGAAGGTATTAACAATTGGAAGAGCTTAATAGGAGGAGCAAGAACTTATGTATAAGGTAGAGACCCATAATAATTCTAGAGAGTATTATAAACAATTAGTTGTTGAAAATGATGCAGTGTATATTACAGCCAATACATCTCTTTCACATATGATAAAAGAAGTTTCAAAAGTATCTAAAGAAGATGATTGGAGAGTAATTGATATTGAAAACTTTATTAACAACTTATATCCTAATTGGACAGATACTATAAATGAAGTTAAGTTAAAGAGTGAGCTTAGAAAATCTATATACAAAGTTAGAGAAACTATTAAGTCTAAAGAAGAAATAGAAGAGCTTAAATTTTTAGAAGATAATATTTCAGTTGTATATAGTGATTTTAGATGTTTAGCAGAGGCTGGGATTAAAGAATTAAGTTATGAAACAATTGATATAAAGTTAAAATTAATAAAGGATATATTCAATGTTTTTTCTAAAACAGATTTGTTTAAAGAAATAAGTAGAGAAATATTAAATATTAATGAAGTTATAAAGTTTCCCCAAAAATTAATTGAGAAACATTTATCTAATATAGCGAAAGTAGATGAAAATAAAGCAAAAGTTACTAAGAAAATAATGGATAGTAAAAATAATGATATAAAGAAAATATATTTCTTTAATATTAGTAACCTTGATTTAAGAAGATATTTAGTTGCAGAAATTTTAAGATGTGCAGGGTTTGAAATAACTTTTGTTATACCTTATTTTAGCTCATTAAATATAGTTAATAAATGTTGGGATATGGTATATGGAGATACAACTTTATTTAATATTAATATAAATAAAAAGTACTGTAATCCAAAGAGAGAAAATTTAAAATATATCAATTTTCTTGAAGGGAAAGAAGTAGTAGATTTTTTAGAAGAAAAGATTTCTAGTAAAAACTATAGGGAAGTATATGACTTTAAGAAAAAAATAAAAGATAAAAACGTAATAACTTTATATAAAGATAGTTTAAAGTCAATTATGAAAAGGGATAGCTTAAACTTAAAAGAGAATTGTTATCAAAATTCAATAGGTAGATTCTTATTTAATTTATACAATTGCAAAGTTGTTGAAGATGAAATAAAGATTGATTTTGATACATATAGAGAGATGATTACATCTGGCTGGATAGAATATAAGGGATGGAATGGATTAAGATTACAAGCTTATTTAGTAGATAATTCAGAATATTTTTCCGGTGTAACTACATTAAAGGAAATTATTATAAGAATAGAAAATTTAAAAGAAGTTAAAGAAATTAGTGATGTGTTTTATGAACAATCAAAAGATAGAATTAAGAAAAATCCAACAAAACAATTTTTATCAAATCCATTTAAAGCATTTGGTTATGTAGATGTTGAAAAGTATAAAATTACAGTAAATAATATGTTAGAAGTAACTTTAAAGCTGAAGAGGTTTTTATTAAAGGCTTTTGAAAATGAAAGTGGTTTAATAAATATAGAAGAGCATTTTAATTTGCTTATACCTTTATATAGAAATAAATACATTGTTGATTTATATAACAATGGTAGTGAAGAGCAAAAGAAGGTAGCTAGAAGAATATATGCAGTATTAAGTAATCCTAAGGACTTTGGAGTAGAGCTTCATAGAGATGAATTAAAAGATTTATTTAATGTTAAGTTAGGTCTAGAGAAAAAGCAAATAGATGAGCAAGAAGAGGACTTTTCAGTAGATCAATTAGAAGGGTTAATATATAGAGATAAGTTATTAAAGAGCAATAATGGAACTTTATATTTAGGAGATATGTCCTATAAGGCATATGAAAAATATGTTGAGAGGCTTAAGAAATTTGATAAGGTACTTTCAGTTAATGATTTAAAATATATTTTTCAAAATAACCTTATAGGTAGAAGTAAAGATATAGTTTTACAGGGAATAAAACTTCAAGAGGATAGTAGAAAAGCTGGTGAAAGTTATTTTAAATTCGCATTAGCTAATTTAATTATTAATTATGATGGAAATATTGAATTTAGCTGGATAGAAGGGTTAAGAAAAGATGATAGCAAAGCAATATTCCTTAAGCAAATAGAAGCACTTTATGGAAAAGCAGAAGATGAATTACAATTTTTGGATGGTAGTGAGTTTGTAGAAGAAAAAGATATGGATTTTGATTTTATAACCAATTATGATAAGAAAAATATTTTAGATAATGTGAATAGTGTTCCAGAAGTTGCTTTTAGAGATTTAGATTTTTGTGGAGATAAATTCTTATATTCATCAATTTTAGAAGGAAATCCAGCTTATTATTCAGATTTTCATCATAAATTAACTTTTTCAGCATTGGTTAGTATATTTAAAAATAATATAGAAGATGGTTATTTAAATATGCTTAAGTTTGTTTTACCTCTTTTTCCACAATGGAAGGATGTAGTGAAAAAGAATATTTTAGATTGTGAGTTTTCACGTAAAGGATTAAGGGAGTATAGATATTTTGAAGGTGTTAATTATCCTAAATCTATTGATGCTTTATACTTATTAAAAAGTAAATATATTGTTACAGAAAATAATAAGATAAGAAATAGATATAATAAAGGTGAATTTAATGGAGACAGGTATTATAAAGAGTTTATTGAAGAGTTTTTAAAGGGAGAACAAAATAATAATGGGTTACATTGTAGAATGTGCCCACATAATTATCTTTGTAAGAAAGGGGAGTTTGTAATTGACAGTAAGTAATGAAAAGTTAGAGTTTTTTACTAAGCTCTCAAAGATATGGCAAAATTTTAAGGACTATAGTTATTTAGAAGGAATTAATTTATCTCAAGAGCAAATAAATATAATTGAGCAAGAGGAAGATCAATTATTAATAGAAGGGTATGCAGGAACAGGAAAAAGTTTAACTTTATTATATAAGTTTATTAATATATTAGTTAGAGAAGAAAGTAAAAGAATACTTTACGTAACTTATAATAGTACTTTAATTGAAGATACTAAAAAGAGATTAAAGACTTGTGCTGAATATAATGAAAATAAAGATAGACATGATGTTAATATTCAAACTTTCCATGAGATGGCAGCTTCAATACTTAAAGAAATAAAAGTTATAGATAGAGGAATTGGAAAGTTATCAATTGAAACAATTAATAAAAAAGGTGGAGATGCATTAAGGCGTATAGCAAGTGTTCATTCAAAATATACTGAAGCAAGGTTTGATGAATATAAAGCATTAAGTAAAGAAGAAAAATTATATTCTACACATGATATGAAGTTTGTTACTGAAGAGATATCATGGCTAAAGGCTATGGGATTTACAACGCTTGATAAATATCTTTCAACTGAAAGAACTGGTAGAAGTAAGCGTATAAGACTTACAAGAAGTCAAAGAAAAACTATTTTTAAGATATATGAAGAGTATCAAAGAGAACTTTCTAATAATAAATATGGATTAGTATTGGATTTGGAAGATTATGCACTAAAAATATTAGAAAAAGAATATGAAATTAGTCATGATTTAAAATATGACTATATTTTTGTTGATGAAATGCAGGATCTTGATCCAATGCAAATTTTAGCTCTTTGTAAATTAACTAAAAAGTCTATTGTACTTTCAGGAGATGCAAACCAAAGAATATATAAAAAATGTCCTGTAAAATATGATGAATTAGGATTACAAGTTAAGCAAAAGGGAAGAAAAAAGGTATTAAAGAAAAATTATAGGTCTACTGCTGAAATAGTTAGACTAGCTAATTCGTTGAATTTTTATGATAACGAGGATAAACTATCTGAAAAGCAATTTGTTAAAGAAGGAGATAGACCAATTATTCATAGAACAAAAGATTCTGCAACAGCAGCAAAGTATATTGCTGAAAAAATTAAAAAGATACATGCTGAAAATTCTAAAAAGACTATAGCTATTATTAATAGAGAAGAAGTTAAAAAAAAGACTTATGGAAAAAGTTCATTTAGGTTATATCTTGAGCAGAATTTGATATATCATACATTTACAGATATAAATAGTTATTATAAAAAATTTGATCAAGGTAAGGAGAGACAAGTGTTTTACACTAATCCTTATGATGTTAAAGGATTAGAATTTGATATTGTATTTATAACTGATTTTAATAAAAAATATTATCCAAATTTAAATGAACTTGATAAAATGTCTAACAGTAATGATAGTAAACAAAAAGAATTATTAGATGATGATATATTAGAATTTATAAATATAGAAAAAAAGCTTTTGTACGTAGCCATGAGTAGAGCAAGAGAAGAATTATACTTAATTGCAAATGGATGTGCAACAGAAAAAACTATTTCAGAATTTATATTTGATTTTGAATCAAAAGATTATGTTGCAAGTGGATTTACCAAGAGTGGTATTGAAAAGGCTAAGATTCATTATGATAATATTGGTAATGGAAAATTATTTAAAATTAAAGAAAAGGAAATACAAGAAAAAATTCAAGCAGAATTTACAAAGAAAATAGAAGAGATAAAAGAAAAAGAAGAACAAATAAATGAAGCTGTTGAAGAGATCAATACAGTAATAATTTCTAATAAAAATATATCAAATGGTTTAATGGAAAATGTAAAGATTTTTGAACCAGTTGATAATGATAGGCTTAGAAAGCAAACTACTTTAAATATTGAGGAACCTAGTAATATAAAAGAAACAATAAACATAAAAGAAGTAGTTAAAGAAAATAATAAAAATAATATTGACTATAATAGAAACATTAACATAAATAAAGAAAGTAAAGCAAGAGAAACAGCTAAAGTAAAGTCTAATTATAAAGAAGTAAATATTACAGTAGATATAATTGATAAGACTGTAAAGCCATTGTTAGCTAAACATAAGATTAAGTTTGTGGATAAGAGAAGTAAAGGGGGAGCTTTCTGGATTATTGCTGGTATGGAGATAAAAGATTTGATTGATACATTTAATAATTATGGTTTAAAATTAGCTTTTGCTAAAAATGGTGGAAGATCTACTGGGCATAAAGCGGCTTGGTATACTAAGTAAATACTTTATATTAAATTTAGTTTAGAATCAAGAATAATTTCCTTAATAAAATAGTATTTATTAATAAATATATTTATGTTTGTGAGGAAAAAGTATGGCAGTTAAAGTGTGTAAGAAATGTGGTGAATATAATTCAGAGTCATCTATAATTTGCTACAAATGTGGAGAATTGTTAAATAATACTGAAGTAAGAGATGCGGGAAGAACAGTAGATTATAATAGTCAAATAGAGTGTCCTAATTGCGGTGAAATGATCAAATGTGGTAGTATAGTATGTCCAGAATGTAGAGAGATAATTACAAAGAAAATTAATAAAACATCTAATATTATCTATAAACATGATGAGGAGTATTCTGGAATTGCATTATATATTTTTTCAATTTTAGTTCCTATAGTTGGATTTATTGTAGGAGCAATTATGTTAACAAAAGATGATGAATATAAAAGATCAATAGGAGCTATGTGTATAGTATTAGATATAATATATATAATATTAGCAAGTATAATTATTTATTTTTACATTTAAGTACAATAAAAAATATTATTGTAAAGTTAATAAATTACATAATATATTTGGAATAGATAAATAAATATGAGATAATAAATAAGAGCAAAAAGAATAATTCAAATACATTCTTTTTGTTCTTATTATTATACAAAAATATTAGGTGATTAATATGATAAATAATATAAAAGAAGAAATATCTATAATAGAAAAATCAATAAATTATGATCAAATAAATGTAAATACTTCAACAGGAGATAAAGACCACCTTTATCCCAAACTAAAACAAAGCTTTAAAACAGCAACAACAATAGACATAATAGTATCATTCCTAATGGAATCAGGCGTTAAATTATTATTACAAGATCTAAAAGAAGCACTAGAAAGAGGCGTTAACATAAGAATCCTCACAGGAAATTATCTAAAAATAACACAACCACAAGCACTATACTTACTAAAATCAGAATTAAAAGACAAAGTAGATTTAAGGTTTTACAACAATCCAAACAAATCATTCCATCCAAAAGCATACATGTTTCATAATCCATTAGATAGTGAAATATATATAGGTTCATCAAACATATCAAGAGGAGCATTAACATCATCAATAGAGTGGAACTACAGATTCCTAAAATCAAATGCTCCAAATGACTTTAAGGTATTTTACGATACTTTTGAAGACTTATTTAATAACCATTCACTAATAATAACAGATGCAGTATTAAAAGATTACTCAAAACAATGGACAAGACCTAATGTATATAGAGATATAGAAAAAGAAAATAACAACGAAGAATGCAAAGAGGATAATATAATAAATATATTTGAACCTAGTGGAGCACAAATTGAAGCATTATATTCCTTAGAAAAATCAAGAGGGGAAGGATTTGATAAAGGACTAGTAGTAGCTGCAACAGGTATTGGAAAAACATATTTAGCAGCATTTGATTCAAGAAACTACAGTAGAGTTTTATTTGTAGCTCACAGGGAAGAGATAATAAAACAAGCAGCTCAAAGTTTTAAAAATGTTAGAAATTCAGATGATATTGGATTCTTTTATAGTAATCAAAAAGATACTAAAAATTCATTTATATTTTCATTAGTACAAACATTAGGAAAAGATGAATATTTAAATGGAAAATATTTTGAAAGAGATTATTTTGATTACATAGTAGTAGATGAATTTCATCATGCAGTTTCTAATAACTATAAAAAAATCATAGATTACTTTACTCCAAAATTCTTATTAGGGCTTACTGCAACACCAGAAAGGTTAGATTCTAAGGACGTATTTAAGCTTTGTGATTACAACATGGTTTATGAAGTAAGATTAAAAGAAGCCATAAATAAGGGGTGGCTAGCACCTTTTAGATATTATGGTATTTATGATGAAACTGTAAATTATGATGATATAGATTATAAGAATGGTAAGTATGATGATAAGCAACTTGAAGATGCTTTAATGCTTAATAAAAGAGGAGAGCTTATATTAAATCATTACCTTAAATATAATTCAAATAGAGCAATGGGATTTTGTACTTCAAGGCATCATGCTGAATATATGGCAAAGGTATTTAATGAAAATAATATTCCATCAGCTGCGGTTTATAGCGGTGAAAGTGGAGAGTATTCTGAAGAAAGAAATATAGCATTAGCTAAGTTAACTTCTGGAGAGTTAAAAGTTATATTTTCAGTAGATATGTTTAATGAAGGTTTAGATATTCCTGCAATTGATATGGTTATGTTTTTAAGACCAACACAATCACCAACAATTTTCTTGCAACAACTTGGAAGAGGTTTAAGAAAGTCTAAGGATAAACAATATTTAAATGTACTAGATTTCATAGGTAACTATAAAAAGGCAAACTTAGTTCCATTTTTGCTTAGTGGTAAAGACTATTCAGCAGCTGAAAGTAAGAAAAATAAGCAAGGAGATTATGAATTCCCAGAGGAGTGCATAGTAGATTTTGACTTTAGAATCATTGATATATTCAAAAAGCAAGCAGAAAGAGAAATGAAGGTTAAGGATAAAATCAAAGAGCAGTTTGATATTATATATGATATGTTAGGTTATAGACCTAGTAGAATTGAATTATTTACTTATATGGATGATGAAGTTTATAAAAATATTAAGAGCAAAGGTAAAGATATAGATCCTTTTAAGAATTACTTAGAGTATATAAAGAATAATGATAGATTAAGTTATGATGAAAATATATTATATAATTCTAGAGGAAGAGAATTTATTAATATGATTGAAACTACATCTATGAGTAAAACCTATAAGATGCCAGTTTTATTAGCCTTTTATAATGAAGGTAATATAAAGATGGAGATTACTGAAGAAGATATTTATAAGAGCTTTTATGGTTTCTATAGAAGAGGTTCTAATAAGGTTGATATGCTTAAGGATAAAGGAACTAGTGGGTTTGAATCATGGGATATGAAAAAGTATGTGGCTTTAGCTAAGAATAATCCAGTTAAGTTTTTGCTTAAAACTCATAGTGATTTCTTTAAATTAAAAGATAATTGTGTATTAGCACTTCATGATGATTTGGAAGAGTTAATTGGTAATGAAGCTTTTAAGAATCATATGAAGGATGCTATAGATTTAAGAGTTGAAACTTATTATAAGAATAGATTTTTTTATAAAGAAAAATAGTATATAATAAAATTATAAGAAGCCAATTAATTTTGGCTTCTTTATAATTTATATAAATGAATATAAAAGATTATTATAAGGGAAATGAGTATTATGTATATATTAAATAAAACTGGAAATTTTCTTGAAAAGGTAAAAGAAACAACATTTTATGAAAGTGATATAAAAGAAAGACAACATATTGAAGAATGGCTTAGAAAAAATCCTGAAATTATGGGAGAAGAGTTACTTATTATTGGGCATGAGTATGATAAATTTGAAGTAAATGAAAGACTAGATTTATTAGCTTTAGACAAAGATGGTAAGTTAGTTATTATAGAAGTAAAAAGAGATAATTCAGGAAGTGCAGTAGATTTTCAAGCATTAAAGTATGCTTCGTATTGTTCGAGATTAAACCCAAGGGATATTCTTGATATATATAGTGAATATATTGCTAACTTTGGATTAAATTTAAATCCAGAACAAGAGATAATGTATTTTTTACAAGTAGAGGATGAAGCTGTACTTAATGAAATGCTAAATAATTCTCAGAGAATAATAGTTATAGGGAAAGAATTTGATAAACGAATATTATCAGTTTGTACATGGCTATATGAAAATAATATTGATGTTAAGTGCATTTCCATTAAACCTTATGAGTTGAATAATGAGATTTTAATAGATATAGACCAAATAATACCTCCTGATAAGATTGAAGACTATTATATAAATAAGAAGCAAAAACAAAATAAAGATATTATCAATAAAGATAATAATAGTATCGAATTTTTAGCAGGTATTGTTAATGAAATTAATAAAAAATCTAATTTGAATATTAAATATTTAGGGAAAAAATATTATTTTGGAGCATCTAGAATAAAAGATAAGGGAATTGAGTTTGTAGTATCTTATAGTAAACGAAATAATACTGTTGGTATATCGGCAGAAGCTTGGAGAGATGAAGGGGTTAAGAGATTAAAGAAGGTTTATGATGAAATTGGAAATGAAATAGCAGAAAAACTTGGGACAAAGCTGTATTTAGAAAGTGGAGTGAAAAATAGTCAAGTTTATAGAATGTTTATTAGAATCAGCATGGATGGAGTAACAAATCTACTAAATAGCTCAGAGGAAATAGCTAATAAATATTTATTTTATAAATCTATTTTAGAAGATAGCCTTATAAATTTATAGTAGAATTATAATGAATTAATACAATAAGTTAACCTATATATTTAATGTAAAAAAATTAAAGTAAAGATTAAAAATTTTGAAGGATATGAAACAAATGATAAATAACACATTAGATTTTTACAACAACAATTCAAAAATATACATAGAAACAACACTTACAATTGATATGAGCAAATTATATAACGAATTTTTAAACAATATTCCTAAAGGTGGAACTATCCTAGACTTAGGATGCGGAAGTGGTAGAGATAGTAAAGCCTTTGTAGATAAAGGATACAAAGTAACAGCAGTAGATGGTTCCAAAGAATTAGCTCAAAGTGCATCAAAACTAATTGGTCGAGATGTTTTAGTTAGTAAATTTGAAGACTTATCATTAATAGACAAATTCGATGGAATATGGGCATGTGCATCATTACTTCATGTTAATAAAAGAGATATCTTAGATGTTATAAAAAATGTATCATCAAATTTAAATAATAATGGAATCTTTTATATGTCATTTAAGTATGGTGAAGATGAATATATAGATGAAAAAGGAAGATATTTTAATTGCTATACTGAAGAAACTTTTAATGAATTAATAAATAAAGTTGAAGGTTTAAAGATTATGAAAGTTTATAAAACCATTGATATTGTTCCAGGAAGAGGAGATATCGTATGGTTAAATATACTTTGTGTTAAGGAGAGTTAAGGGATTATGAAAACTTATAATAAATTAGTAAGAGATTTAATACCACAAGTAATAAGAAAATCAGGAAAAGAGTGTGAAATAGAAGTAGTTTCAAAAGAAGAAAGAGCAGAGCTTCTTGAAGCTAAGCTTATGGAAGAAGTTAATGAATATTTAGAAGACAAAAACTTAGAAGAGCTTGCAGACATTATGGAAGTACTATTTGGACTAGCAGATAACCTAGGATATAGTGAGGAAGATTTATTTAATAAAAGAGAAGAAAAGCTAAAAGAACGTGGTGGATTTAAAGAAGGAATAGTGCTTAAAAACGTTTATTAACATAAAATGCTTGTTGCTTTAATTCTTTGAAATTAGTTTCATCAACTTTTACTCCATAATTTTCAACTAATGCTAATAAAGCTACAGCCCTTGCTTTATAACCTTCCCCCATAGCTCAGTGTATTTAAAATAGGCTAAATTTATATTTAAGAGTTGTTTTTATATAACAGTATAAATAAACTTATTAAAATAAAATACTTGGATTAATATGGTATAATTTAAAGATACATTAAATTATAAGATATATTTAAGGGGAAACAAAATTGAACATAGAAAAAAACTTACTTTTAATAAAAGGTGAAGATAAAACAGAAAAAGTTACATACTGTAAATATAATAATGCTACAAAAAAATATGATGTTACATTTATAGGAAACAAAACATACAGCTACAATTATAATAATGTGACATGGATTAGTGATTCAAAAGAGATAAATATAGAAAATAAAGCTATTTACGAAAATAATAAACCATTAGTAACAGTAAAAAAAGTTATATTATTTAATGAGTACATAAGAGTAATACATAGAAATGGATATAGTAAAGTTTATAAAAGAAATGAAATAACAATAGAGGAATCATGTCTTAATAATCCTAAAGCAAATAGTACTTTTCAATATCTTAAAGAACTATCACAATCAATAGGATTAATGCTTGATGGTTCAAAAACATTCTTAGGAAAGCAATATGAAAAAATTACATATATAAGTCCTAAAAGTGCTTTAGCATTTTATTTAAATCCAGATCACATAGAAAAAAGTAAATCTTATAAAAATATAATATTTCCATTTGGATTTAACTTAAGTCAAAAAGAGGCTACAGAAAAAGCTTTTGAAAATAAGTTTAGTGTTATCGAAGGTCCACCAGGTACAGGTAAAACTCAAACTATTTTAAACATAATAGCAAATGCAATAATGAGTGATAAGACTGTTGCAGTAGTTTCCAATAATAATTCAGCAACTGAAAATGTTTATGAAAAGCTTAGTAAATATAATTTAAATTTCTTTGCAGCTACTTTAGGAAGAAGAGAAAATAAAGAAAATTTTATCAATAGCCAAAGTGGACTATATGTTGATATGGAAGAGTGGAAATTAGATAGCTCTGAAAAACAAGTCATTTTAGATAAACTAAACAAATCAAAAGATAAAATTAGTGATATGTTAAAGAAGAAAAATATGTTAGCTACTATTAAAAATGAATTATCAGAATTAAAGGTTGAAAAGAAGCATTTTGAAAAGGAATATTTATCAGAAGATGTTGCAAAGCTTAAGTATAATACAATTGTTAGGCTTAAAGCTGATAATATAATGAATTTATTAATAGATTTGGACTTAAATATAAGAGGATTAGATAAAATTCCATTTAGTATAAGAATAAAAAATTTATTTAAATATGGAATTTATAATTTTAAGTTTTATAGTAATCCAATAGATGAAGTTTTAGATTATCTTTATTATTTGTATTATAAAAACAAAGAAGATGAATTAAATAAAGAAATTGAAAAAATAGAAAGAGAATTAAATATATTTAATTTTGATAGTGAGCTTAAGGAGTATTCTAACAATGCATTAAAAATATTTAAAGACAAGTTAAACAAAAGGTATTATAAGAATAAAAATAGGCAGATATTTAATGAAGAGGATTTATGGAAGAGATTTGATAAAGTAATAGAGGAATATCCAGTAATATTAAGTACAACTCATTCATTAAGAAATTGTATTTCTGATAATTTCTTATTTGACTATTTAATTATAGATGAAGCATCTCAAGTAGATTTATTAACTGGAGCACTAGCTTTATCATGTGCTAAAAATGTAGTTGTAGTTGGAGATTTAATGCAGCTTACTAATGTGGTAAGTGAAGATGATAAGAAGATTAGTAAGAAGATTTTTGATACATATAAGTTAAATGAAGCTTATGATTTTTCAAATAATAATTTATTGTCATCAATTACAAGCTTAAATAAAGATATTACAAAGACTTTACTTAAGGAACATTATAGATGTAATCCTAAAATAATAAACTTCTGTAATAAGGAGTTTTATAATGATGAACTTATTATATTAACAGATGAAAAAGAAGGTGATTCTCCATTAGTATTATATAAAACTAATGAAGGAAATCATGCTAGAGGAACTATTAATGTAAGGCAGGTAGATGTTATTAAAGAAGAGGTTTTGCCTAAGTTAAAAACCAAGAAGTCTATTGCTGTAATATCTCCATATAGAAAGCAGACTAATGAAGTTTCTAAAGTGTTAGGAGAAATGGTAGAAGCTGATACTGTACATAAGTTTCAAGGTAGGGAGAAGGATGTAGTTATATTAAGCACTGTTTCTAATGAAGTTAATGATTTTATTGATAATTCTAATTTAATTAAGCAGGATATATAAATATATCTTGAGCAACAGTAATGAATATAATTTTTAGATATTTAGAATAATAATAATAGAATATATTAAAGACATGGAGTGTTAAATATGGTTTCTGTAATTGATGAAGCATATAAAATAGCTGATAAAAACAATGTAATTCTTAAAGGAAATATAAAACTAAGCAGAAATACCAATTGTTTAATATTTGCTCATTACTGTGATAGTACTTTATTTTATAAAAAATTTTTTAAGATATCTAAAGATTCATTTAAAGTAAATAAAATAGCAAATAAAAACTTAAGAGAAATAAAAAAACTCATAAAAGCTTCAGGATATAAAAAAGTTTGGTCAAAGGGTATATTTTCATTTTATGGTGATTTAAGGCCGTTAGCCGTTAAAGCTGGCTTTGGAGAATGGTGTGATGATGGAATTATTAAAAATGATAAATATGGAACAAATTTTTTAATAACAGCTATATTTTATAGATAATCAAAATTAAAACATATTGAGAAATAAGAAAATCATAAAGGCTATAGGGAAATAATAAGTTTTTACTATAGCCTTTATGTATTTATTAAATATAATACTAGTATTAATAAAAAGTTATTAAATAATATATTTTATTATATTATTTGGAAATACATCATTAATATTTGAAATAAAAAATTCCTTCATTTCAGCTAATTGTTCTTTTGAATAAATATATTTACCATATCCAAACTGTCCATATTTAAATTTCCTATCTTCATCAGTCATAGGTAATGTTGTTTCAGGAAAGATTTGAAAAATTCTATTTTTAGCTTTAGTAGTATATCTATGAGAAATAATTTCAAACATAATAGGTTTATCAAAATCACTTGGTAACTGTTGCTTTATGCTTTTAATTAAATCTTTATAATCATTTTTCCAATTATCATAAAGAAAAACTGGAGCAATTAAAAATCCTATTTTATATCCAGCTTTAGCAACTTTTACTGCAGCTTCAATTCTATTATGGCTAGATGCAGTGTAGTGTTCATAAGTACTTATTATTTTAGGGGTATTTATACTAAATCTAATTTCAGTATGATTATTATGATTTATATTTAATAAAGTATCTACATCATTATATTTAGTTACAAACCTAAACCTTCCATATTCTTGATCTGCCATAAATTCAATTGTCTTTTTTAAAGCATTAGTATATGGTTCAAGAGGAATAGGATCAGATGTAGCGGAACCTTCAAATATAGTTATTTTTGGTAATCTTTCATCAATATATTCTTTGGCTTTATTTAATACATCATCAATATTAGTAAATACTCTTACAAAAGGCTTATCACCTAGTTGTGTATTTAAATAGCAATATTCACACCTCCCCATACATCCACTAACTAGTGGTAATTGATAATTAGCAGAAGGTTTACAGGTCTGAAATTTTAAGCTTTTACGTGTTCCTACAACTAATGTTTGTTTTCCAGACCTATATTGCTCAAATAAATTATTACCAGGTATATGGACATTAATTTTATTAGAAGTAGCATTTATAATTTCAATATTTGGATTATCTTTTATTTTATCATAAATATTTTTACCAATTTCAGTATCTAAGGAACCTTTTTCAAAAATAACTCTTTTAGGAATAAACATTTTTACCTCCTTAATATATTACCTTTTTAATTTTATATTTTTAGTTTTTCTAAATCTTGAATTAAAATACAAGCTTAGAGAAAAATATAACGAAATTAATTTTTACAACTCCAGTATATTCAATGCAGGTTTCAGGATTATTAAAGAATTTTATAGATCATATGTCTTATAATTTTCATAGACCTAGATTTTATAATAAAAAAGCATTAATAATTACAACAACTGTTAAGGAATATACAACCCTTGAAAATGAATTAAGATCTTATAACTTAGATCTTAAAGTCCTTGATGAAATACAAGGATTTATAAATGTACTTACCTGTTGAGAAAAAGAATATTATGTTACAATATATATAAAATGGTAAAAGGGGGATAGCAAAATGATTCGATTAGCAATTGTAGAAGACGAAGATTTATATGCAAATCAGTTAATGGAATTTGTGGATAAGTTCAGAAAAGAAACTGGAGAAGTATTTCATATTGTTAGATTTAGGGATGGAGATGAAATTGTTGAAGGGTATAAGGCTACATATGATATTATTTTTATGGATATTCAAATGCAATTTATGGATGGAATGAAAGCCGCAGAAAGAATAAGAGAATTGGATAGTGAAGTAATTATAATGTTTATTACAAATATGACGAATTATGCAATTAGGGGATATGAGGTAGATGCATTAGATTATATAGTAAAACCAATAGATTATTTTTCATTTAGAAAAAAATTTGAACGAGCTATAGAAAAGGTAGAGAAAAAAAGGAGACCAACTATTACGATACGAAATAAGTCAGAGTTTATGAGATTACAGACTAATGATATTTATTATATTGAAAGTGATAGACATAATTTAATTTATGTTACAAAGAAAGGTGTATATATAAGCAGAGCAAGTATGCAGCAAGCAGAAGAAAATCTTGCGAAATACGGGTTTTTTAGGAGCAATAAAAGTTATCTTGTAAATTTGCAATATGTAGAAGGTGTTAAGGATGGATGCTGCATAATTAATGGTACTAATCTTTTAATTAGTAGAGCTAGAAAGTCATCTTTTATGGTTGCTATGACAAATTATATGAGTGAAAGGTAGGGTGGCAAAGATGATAACTGAAACAATTAATATACCTAGGATATATACTGCAATTGCAGAGTGGATGGCATGTCTTGCAATAGGAATTACGTTACCTAAAAAAGTGTCTAATATTAAATTTGCAATGATTTCAATTTTTATTTTAGTATTACAATGTGTATTACTCGAAGTAACGGAGAATATATCAATATATTTATGGATACCTATAATGGTATTAGCGGTACTATTAATGTATATATTTTTTTATTTGCTATGTGATATTCCAAGGAAAAATAATTTGTATTATACAGGAAAAGCTTTTTTAACAGCTGAATTTATTGCTTCTTTAGAATGGCAGATTGCATATTTTTTTGATAATAATGTATCGAGAAATTTAATTTGGCACATAGCAATTTTAGTAATAATATATTCAGCTATGTTTTTTTTATTAGTATATTTAGAGAAAAAAATGAGAACAAGCTATTTTGTATATGAAATTTCAATAAAGGAATTAATATCAATTTCACTGATTGTCATTGCTATATTTGCGTTTAGCAACTTAAGTTTTATTATTCCTAATACACCTTTCTCAGGAAGTGAGGTTATGAATATTTTTAATGTTCGTACATTAGTTGATTTTGGTGGGGTAGCAATTCTTTATGCATATCAAAGTAGAGTTTTTGAATTACAGGTGGAAAAAGAATTAGTATCTATTAATAAGGTATTACAATCTCAATATGATAACTATCGTAATTATTCAGAAAGTATTGATTTAATTAATTTGAAATATCATGATTTAAAGCATCAAATAGCTGGACTTAGGGCTGAAATGTCTCAAGAAAAGAGAGAAAAATGGATAGATAGTATGGAAAAAGAATTACAAGGGTTTCAACCAGAGATACAGACAGGTAATTATATATTAGATAGACTAATATTAAGTAAATTGAATATTTGTAATAACCAAAAGATTAAATTTACTTGTGTAGTTGATGGAAAACAATTATCTTTTATGAATGTTGCAGATATTTGTAATATTTTCGGAAATGCATTAGATAATGCTATTGAAAATGTATCATTAATAGAAGAAGAAAAAAGAATAATTCATATGCAAGTGTTTGCACAAAGTGCATTGTTATATATATCTATTTCAAATTATTGTGAGCATGAAATCAAAGTTAAAAATGGATTTCCTATTTCAAGGAAGGTTGATAAAGTAAATCATGGATTTGGTATGAAAAGTATTAATTATATTGTAAACAAATACAATGGGAATATGTCTTTTGGAGTGGAAAAGGATATGTTTGAAATTAAAATGCTTATTCCCATACAACAAACAAGTGAAAAATAAATAGTAATTTTATAATAAGCTAAACAGTTGGTGCTGTTTTTTTTACAGTTTGGGACATTATTATTGTACAGTGGAAAATCAGGTGTATTATAAAGAGGTAAAATTGCAAATTAAAAATAACGGAAAGGGAAAGTAAATGAAGTATAGTACATTTATCGAAAAAATGACAACTGAAGAGAAAGCAGCCTTTTTAAGTGGGAAGGGAGAATGGGATACAAGAGACCTTCCTCGTTTGGGAATTCCATCTATATTTTGTTCTGATGGACCTCACGGTATAAGAAAGCAGGCTGGGGCTGGAGACCACTTGGGATTAAATGAATCTCTTCCTGCAACTTGTTTTCCAACAGCAGCAACAGTTGCTAATAGTTGGGACGAGAAACTAGGAGAAGATATTGGACAAGCTTTAGGTGAAGAAGCTGAAGCATTAGGTGTAGATATTCTTCTTGGGCCTGGACTTAATATTAAGAGAAGTCCTCTATGTGGAAGAAATTTTGAATATTTTTCAGAAGATCCTTATCTGGCTGGAAAAATGGCAGCTTCTTATATAAGAGGTATTCAAAGTTATAATGTTTATGCATGTCCAAAGCATTTTGCAGTAAATAGTCAAGAACAAAGACGTATGGCAATGAATTCAGTAGTAGATGAAAGAACATTACGAGAAATTTATTTAACAGGATTTGAAATCGCTGTTAAAGAGGGCCATGCAAAAGCTATAATGTCAAGTTATAACGAAGTAAATGGAGTATATGCCAATGAAAACAAACATTTGTTAAAAGAGATTTTAAGAGATGAATGGAAATTTGATGGGATAGTAGTTACAGACTGGGGAGGCTCTAATAGTCATGTAGAAGGTGTTAAAGCAGGTTCTAATCTTGAAATGCCAGCACCAGGATTTGATTCTGCAAGGGAAATTGTTGAAGCAATAGAAAATGGATCTTTATCAGTGGAAGAGCTAGATAAAAGTGTAGATGATTTGTTAGATGCAGTAGTAACTTTGAGAATGGTAGAAAAGAAGAAAGAATTTGATAAGAATAAACATCATGATTTAGCCAGAAAAGCAGCAACAGAAAGCATAGTTCTTTTAAAGAATGAAGATAAGATACTTCCACTTAAAGCAGGGACAAAAGTTGCTTTAATTGGTGATTTTGCAGTAGAGCCAAGATATCAGGGAGCAGGTTCTTCGATTGTAAACCCAACTAAGGTAGAGACTATGGAGGAGGTTATTAAGGGGTATAATGTGTCTTTATGTGGATTATCTAGAGGATATTTAAGAACTGGAGAAGAAGATAAAGCACTGAAAAAAGAAGCTTTAGACATTGCAAAAGATGCAGACGTTATCATATATTGTTTTGGATTAGATGAAATCAGTGAATCAGAAGGATTAGATCGTAATCATATGAAAATCCCACAAAATCAAATTGATTTATTACAAAGTATTATGAGCGTAAATAAGAAGATTGTTGGTGTTATTAGTGCTGGTTCTGCAATAGAAATGCCATGGAATAACTGTTGTCAAGCGATACTTCATGGATATCTTACTGGGCAAGCGGGGGCAAGTGCATTGCTTGATATTATAACAGGAAAGGTTAATCCATCAGGTAAATTAAATGAAACATACCCAATTCTTCATGAGGATACTCCTGCATTTAATCAATTTCCAAGTGCAGAGAGAAATTCAGAGTTTAGGGAAGGGATATATGTTGGATATCGTTATTACGATACTAGCAATGTAAAAGTACAATATCCATTTGGATTTGGATTATCATATACAGAATTTAAATATTCTAATCTTGTAGTAAATAAAGAAGGAATAACTTTAACAATTACTAATAAGGGAGCTTTTGATGGAGCAGAGATTGTACAAATGTATGTAGGTTTAGATAATGCTATTGTATTCCGTCCAAAGAAGGAATTAAAAGGTTTCAAAAAGGTATTTATTAAAGCTGGAGAAAGTAAAACAGTTTCTATTGCTTTTGATGATAAGACTTTCCGTTACTGGAACGTAGTAACTAACAAATGGGAAGTGGAAAAAGGAAGATATAATATTATGGTGGGATCTAATGTAAACAATATTTTATTAAAAGATACTATTGAAATAGAAGGAACAACTAATGTGTATCCCTATAAATCTGAACTTATTCCATCTTACTACAAAGGGAATGTTCAAAAAATTTCAGATGAAGAGTTTGAAAGAGTATTAGGTACTAAAATTCCAGATGGAAAATGGTCAGGAGAGCTAAATAGAAATGATGCAATATGTCAAATGTACTATGCAAAAAGTAGTTTAGCTAGATTCTTATACAAACGTCTTACAGCTATGAAGGAAAAGAGTGAAGAAAAAGGAAAACCAGATTTAAACATTCTATTTATATATAATATGCCATTCCGTGCTATGGCAAAAATGACAAGAGGTGCGGTAAGTATGGAAATGGTAGATGGCATGGTAAGTGCCGTTAATGGACATTTTTTTAAGGGTGTAGGAAAGATTATATTTGGATTTTTCAGTAATTCATATAAGAATAAAAAGTATACTAAAAAATTAGAGTCAACAGGATCGATAGAAAAACAAGCTATAAAAGTTTGGGTGGAGGAGAATAAAGGTGAATGGAATAAAAAAATGGATTAAAAATCATCCAGATCTATGGGAATTTATATTGTTTAATGTTTTATCAAACTGTGCTACAGTAACTAATTTTGTTGTTATGTGGCTGTGCACAGGAATTGTTTTTACGGGATTAAAGGAAATCTCATTTAAGTTTTTTATCTTTGATTATACAACAACTGGAAGTTTAATGCTTTGTGGGTTTTTAAGCTTTTTAATAGCTACTGCAGCAGCACAAACAGTAAACTTCTTTGTACAGAAGAATTGGGTATTTAAATCTAATGCGGCATTTGCATCAGCAGTTCCTAAATATATAGCTTTAGCAGTAATACTTGTAATTTTATCTGCAGCATTGCCAGCATACAGTCAACAGTTATTTATTTATATTGGAATTCCAGCTGGACTTGCACCAACATTAGCAAATGTAGTAAATATTCTTGTACAAGTAGTATTAAGCTATCCAACAATGAAATTCTGGATTATGCCAAAAGATAAAAAAACAGAAGCTAACAGTTTGGGTCGTTAAAACAACAGTTGGGGACATTAAAGGTAAAATAAGTAAACGATATGATAACATATAAATGTATTCAATAAATCTAAATAATAAAAAAAAGAGTGAAATTTATGAGAAAAAGAGAGGGGGATTTTTATGTTACAAATTAATATGGATGATGTGTGGAGTATACTAAATACCTGTAAGCCATATTTGATTGCACTTGGTGCTGTGGCGATAATTGCATTAATTGTAATCATTGCAGTAAGAAAACTAAAAGTAGAAAACAGAAAATTAATTAGAAGTGAGGCTGGAATAGCTCTATTATGTGCTGTGATTATCATAGTAAATTTAATCTGTTCAGGACCTATGTCAACATTAATATCATTAGCAACAGGAAATGGAACAATTTCAGATGAAACATCAGCTGAAGCAACACAACTTTCTCAAGAAATTGCAGGAGAAGGAATAGTACTTTTAAAGAATGATAATAATATACTTCCTGTTACAGACAATAAAAATTTAAATGTATTTGGATGGGCTTCTACTAATCCTTGCTATGGAGGAACAGGTTCAGGTTCATTATCAGATGCTTATGAAACAGTATCATTATTACAAGGACTTGAGGATGCTGGATTCTCACTTAATAGTGATCTTTCAGATTTTTATACTGCTTATCGTTCAGATAGACCAGAAGTTGGAATGTGGTCACAAGACTGGACATTGCCAGAACCAACTGCAGATAGCTACACAGATGAATTAATAAATGATGCTAAAAACTTTTCAGATACAGCATTAGTAGTAATTACACGTGTAGGTGGTGAAGGAGCAGATCTTCCTACAGATGTAAGTGAGGTAACTTATACAGATAACTCTACAGAATATAAAGACTTTGAAGATGGAGAACACTATTTACAATTAAGCCAAACTGAAAAAGATATGGTTGAATTAGTTTGTAATAATTTTGATAACGTTTTAGTTGTATATAATGGTGCTAATACTATGGAGCTAGGGTTTGTAAATGATTACAAGGAAATCCAAGGTGTAATTTGGTGCCCAGGAACAGGTCAATCTGGATTTGAAGCATTAGGAGAAATTATTGCAGGAGAGAGCAACCCTTCTGGAAAAACAAGTGATACATTTGTAAAAGACTTAACAACAACACCAACATGGAATAACTTTGGTGACTTTGAATATGACAATATGGATGAGTTTGAGCATACACAAACTAGTTTTACTGGAACAACAGATCCATATGTACCACACTTTGTTAACTATGTTGAAAATATTTATGTTGGATATCGTTTTTATGAAACAGCAGCAACAGAAGGTCTTATTAATTACGATGATATGGTAATGTATCCATTTGGATATGGACTTTCATACACTTCATTTACACAAGAAATGGGAGCAATTACAGAAACAGATGATAAAGTTTCATTTGATGTGACAGTTACAAATACAGGAGATACAGCTGGTAAAGACGTAGTTGAAGTATATTATAATCCTCCATATACAAACGGTGGAATTGAAAAAGCAACTGCAAACTTAATTACATTTGAAAAAACAGAAGAGCTTCAACCAGGAGATTCTCAAACAATTAATATTACGTTTAATAAAGAAGATATGGCATCTTATGATTCATATAATGCGGCAGCTTATGTTCTTGAAGCAGGAGATTATGGAATTTCTATTAGAGAAAACTCTCATAATATAATTGATGAGAAAATAGTATCAATTAGTGAAGATGTTATATATGACGAAAATAATGCACGTTCAACAGATGAAAGTGTAGCAACAAATCAATTTGAGGATGCAGAAGGAGAAGTTACTTACTTATCTAGAGCAAATGGGTTTGCAAATTATGCTGAAGCAACTGCAGCGCCTCAAACAATGTCAATGACAGAAGAACAAAAAAGTGTATTTGTTGTTGATACAGTAAATTATGATCCTGAAGATTATAATGATGAGTCTGATGAAATGCCAACAACTGGTGCAAAAAATGGGCTAGAGTTAGCAGATCTTCGTGGCTTAGATTATGATGATCCACAATGGGATACACTTTTAGATCAATTAACAGTAAGTGAAATGGATAATTTAATAGCACTTGGGGGATATACTACAGCAGCAATTTCAAGTGTTAATAAAGTAATGACAATTGATTGTGATGGACCTGCATCTATTAACAACAACTTTACAGGGACAGGCTCTATAGGGTTCCCATCAGCAGTTATGATAGCTAATACTTGGAATAAAGATATAGCATTAGCATTTGGAGAAAGTATTGGTAAAATGGCAGATGAGATGGATGTATCAGGTTGGTATGCTCCAGCTATGAATATACATCGTAGTGCTTTCTCAGGAAGAAACTTTGAATATTATTCAGAAGATGGAGTTTTATCTGGATATATGGCTGCAAATGCAGTAGTTGGTGCTGAAAAATATGGTGTATATGCATACATTAAACACTTTGCTTTAAATGACCAAGAAACTAATAGAACAGAAATGTTATGTACTTGGGCAACAGAACAAGCAATTAGAGAAATTAACTTAAAACCTTTTGAAATAGCAGTAAAAGAAGGTGGAGCAAAAGCTGTTATGTCTGCATTTAACTATATTGGAACAACATATGCAGGAGGTAATAACGCATTATTAAATAATGTACTTCGTGGAGAATGGGGATTCCAAGGCATGGTTTTAACTGATTACTTTGGAGGCTATGGTTATATGGATTCTGATATTTGTATCAGAAACGGAAATGATTTCTGCCTTGTTGCTTATGATATGGAATCAAATCATTTGACAGATAAAACAAGTGCAACTAGCGTAATTGCTATGCGTCAAGCAGCTAAGAACATTATGTATACAGTTGTTAATAGTCGTGCATATGATGCAGCAAATTTACAAACTGGATTAATGGCATGGCAAATTGCAATGATAGTTATAGATGTTATCTTAGCTGCTGGGGTTATTGGATTAGAAGTTGTTACTATCAAAAAATACCGTGAAAGAAAGGTTAACTATATTGAAGTTTAAAAATAAAAAGAAATATGAAATAAAAGATTAATGTAAGTTATTTAAAGGAGTGCACTTCAAATGGAGGTGCACTCCTTTTACTGTTAATCAATATTATAAATATAACAATTAGAAATAAAGCCAACTAATATTATTTATAACTCTTTCCAAGTGCATCAGCAGTTAAAATAGCAGAATAAACCATATCAGCAGTAACAGTGAAAGGCATATTATGAATAGTTTCTCCTTCAGCACAAGCAGCTTCAGCTACTGACATAAGTTCTTCAGGTTTTACATTAGTAATACCCATATCTTCCAAATTAATTGGAAGTCCAACATTTTTACAGAATAAAATAACTTCTTCAATTTCACTTAAAGGAGCATTTTCAAGAACTAATTGAGTTATAGTTCCAAAAGCAACCTTTTCTCCATGATATAAATGATGGCAAGAATCAAGTACAGTAAATCCATTATGAATAGCATGTGCAGCTGCTAGTCCACCACTTTCAAATCCAATACCACTTAAAAGAGTATTAGCTTCAATAATATTTTCAACAGCCTTAGTACAAACTTTATTTTCAACAGCTAGTTTAGCTTTTAATCCATCAGATAATAAAGTTTCATAACAAAGTTTAGCTATTCCAAGTGCAGCAAGGGTAGATGTACCACCAGCGCAAGTAGTAGAATTTGAAGCAAAACAAGCTTTAGCTTCAAAATAAGTAGCTAAGGCATCACCCATACCAGAAACTAATAATCTAGCAGGAGCTTTGGCTACAAGTTCTGTATCTATTAGCACTAAGTTTGGATTTTGTGGAAGAAAAACATATTCCTCAAATGCACCTTCATCAGTATATACCACTGATAATGCACTGCAAGGAGCATCTGTAGATGCTATAGTTGGAACTATAGAAACAGGATGTCCAGTATAATATGCAACTGCTTTTGCAGTATCTAATATCTTACCACCACCTATTCCAATAATATTATCACAATTATTTTGCTTTAAAATTTCTATCAATCTGTTAATTTCATTTCTGCTACATTCACCGTTAAAACTTTCAAAAACTATTTTTGTGTTTGTTTCTTTAAAGCTATTTTCTACATTTTCACCAACTCTTTTTAAACCAGAAGGACTTATTAAAATTAAAGATTTTGATCCTAAATTACTAACATAGCTACCAAGATTATTAATTTCACCTTTACCTTGAATGTATTTGCCAGGCGCAATAATGATATTTGCCATTTCTAAAACATCTCCCTATAAATAAAATTTTATAATATTTTACTATTAATAATTATTTTACCATAATATATATTATTTAACAGCGTAAATTATTATGTTTATATAAATATTAAGGAAGAAGTATTAGGTGGATGGTATTGTTCTAATTTATATTTTTATAGTAAATATTTTGAGTTATATTAAATAAAGAATAAGATATAGTATAATAGAAAATATATAAATGATAACTTTTACAATTATTCAAATTAATGATAAAATTATAATTATAAAAATAATATTTTTATTTAGTATAAAAGGGTAATAAAAAGAGGTATATGGAGGAGACTATATGTTAAAGAATAAGGTGGCAATTATTACAGGTGGGAATTCAGGTATTGGTGAGGCTACGGCATTATTGTTTGCAAAAGAAGGTGCAAAGGTTGTAATAACTGCAAGAAGAAAAGAACAATTAGAAAATGTTGCCCAAAGAATCAGGGGCTTAGGTGGAGAAGTATTAGTAGTAACTAGTGATATTTCTAAAAAAGAAGATTGTAAAAATGTTATAGATGAAACAATAAAAACATTTGGTAAATTAGACATTTTAGTTAACAATGCTGGTGTACTAGATCATGCACTTTTACCTATTGAAGCTGTTGATGAAAATGATGTTAATTTTGTAATAGATGTTAATACAAAAGGAACTATAAATATTACAAATGTAGCTGCTAAGGTAATGTTAGAAAATAAAAGTGGCGCAATTATTAATGTAGCATCAGTTGCTGGTGTTTATGGTTCTGGAGGAGCTGTATATTGTGCTAGTAAAGGAGCAATAATTGGATTAACTAAAAATATTGCATTAAGAATGGCTAAAGAAGGAATACGTTGTAATGTTGTGTGTCCTGGTTCAGTAAAAACACCAATGTCTAAATCAGAAAATTTAGCTAATATGAATATGGATATGATGAATGCTATGATGGCTCATGCAGATTTAAAGCTACCAGTTTGTGAACCAGAGGATGTAGCTAACACTATAGCTTTCTTAGCTAGTGATAAGGCTAGAGCAATAACAGGACAAGTATTAGTAACTGATTTTGGTGCAAATTTATAATAAAATAAAAGTTAATTATTAAGCTAAGTAAACTTATATAATGAATTTTATTATTAGAATAATACAAAAATAGTAAATAAGTAGTACATTTAAAAAGCTAGAAAACATCAATTAGTTTTCTAGCTTTTTATTATTATTTTATATAAATTTTTAAATGAATTGTTTTAAATGATTATGCAAAAAATAAACCTTATAAAATATAAGATTTATTTCTCGTGGTTGCGGGGGCAGGACTTGAACCTACGACCTTTGGGTTATGAGCCCAACGAGCTGCCAACTGCTCCACCCCGCGATATTATGCCTTGCAAACTTGTTTTGCTTAACTTGTAGGTTAAGTATAACTTTATAATTACATATAGTCAAAACTGCATTATGCCATATTAAGCCTTTAGAGGACAAGAAGTAGTTTAGAATACTAAATCTAGCTATATGCTATCAATATAACAACTTTTAAGTATTAATGATTTTTTAATATAAACTATGTGATATAATTTTTAATATATTTAAATTAATATAGTAATAAATTTATAAAATTAGAATAGAGGTACAAGTATGATAAATCCCAAAAGAGAGTGGAGAAAGTTTGAATCATCAGAAGAAAAAATAGAAGTTTTAAAAGAATTAAAACTAATTAGCCCTAAGGCAAATGAAGTTAAAACTTTATATTATAAAGGTGCATATACAGAAAATGCTGTAGAATGCGATGTTGTTGGAGTAGTTGATAATAATGAAATAATATTAGATATAAATGGTGAATTACATAGCATACACCCAGATTACTTATTAGATATGCAGAAAAAAGAAAGATTCATAATTGTAGACATAGAAACACCAAGAAGCTTTAGTCCAGCTGATGGAATAAGAGAAGTTGCTGCAATAGTTGTAGAAGATTATAGAGTAATTGATAGCCTTCATTTAGCAATTATTAATGATGAAGAAAAATATAAAAATGGATATGGTGATGGCTTAGATGCAATTGAAGAAAATGAAGAGCTTAAGTCAAAATTTAAATCATTAGTTAAAAAGTATAAGTGTCCTTTAGTAGCACATAATGCAAGTTTTGATAGAAACTTTTTAAGATATTGGGGCTGGGTTGAAGATAATCAAGAATTTTATTGTAGTATGAATACAATAAAACAAAAGGAAATCTTACCTTCATACAAGTTAGTTTATTTATTAGAACATTACAATATTAAAAAAGGACAGGCTCATAATGCATTACAAGATGTTTTAGACTTATTAGAACTATTAAAGCTTATTAAGCCAGAAAGATGGTCAGCTTTAGGTACACCAACATCAACTTCAGTTGCAAAGAAAAGTACTAAAGATAGTAATAATGAAGCTAATGCTAGTAAGCAAACTTCAGCTCCATCAAATAGATTTAGAAAGTTTGCAAAGGATAAGGACCAGATTGCAGAAGAGAAAAGGATGATAGAGTTTGCTAAAGAAAACTTAATAAAAGATATATTTAATAAAAAGAAAATAGTTTTTACTGGTGATATGTCTAAGAGTAGAGGAGAAATGAGAGCAACGGCTATAAGATATGGAGCTGATTCACCAACTAGCATAAGTGGAAAAACTAATATGCTTGTAATTGGTGAAGGTGCTGGAAAGAGCAAGTTAGAAAAGGCTAAAACTCTAGGAATAGAAATAATTACTGAAAAAGAGTTTTGGGATATTATTAATAAAAATTAGTTTTATTTCTATGTAATGAAATTTAATTTAAAATATATACCAGAAAATATAATTATTAAATTATTATAAACTTTAAATTCATCAATTTAATATAAGTAATTTATTGTAAACACTTAACATATAGTAGCAATATAATAAGTTAAGAGGTACTGTATGGAAAATAAAACAAAGAATTTATTTATAAATGCAATATTATTATCAATTACAATGATGATAATGAGGAGTATAGGAGTTGTATTTAATGTATACATATCAAATGAAATTGGTACAGAGGGGATGGGATTGTACAAGCTTATTGGTACAGTAAGTATGATTGCAATAACTTTTGCAACTTCAGGAATAAGTTCAGCAGTAACAAGAATTGTTGCAGAAGAAGTATCAAAGAAAGAATACAATAATGTAAAATATGTGGTATTTAAAGCATGTACAATATGTGGAGTATTAGGAGTAATAGCTTCTATTATATTATTTGCTTTTTCTAAAAATATAGCTTTAATATTTTTAAAAGACACAAGAGTAATACTTTCATTAAAAATATTTGCAATAAGCATTCCTTTTATTTCAATATCATCTTGTTTAAAGGGATATTTTTATGCTGTTAGAGATATATTCATACCAATAACAACTCAGCTTGCTGAAAAGTTTATACAAATTTCAGTAATAGTATTATTATTACATTCAGCTGTATCTATAAAATTAGAATATGGTTGTGCAGTTCTTGTATTAGGAAGTGTTATAAGTGATATTTTATCTTGTTTATATGTATTTATAGCATATAAGTTAGAAAAGAAGGAAATTAAGTATTTAAATAATGCATCAGGAAATACAAAAGGATTGATTGAAAGATTATTTAAAATATCTGTACCTATAGCTACTAGATCTTATTTAATGTCTGCATTTGGGACAGTACAAATGATATTAATACCATTATCTCTTGTAAAGTTTGGTATGTCTGAAAGTGAAGCTATAAGTGTATTAGGTGGAGTTATGGGAATGGTTTTTCCTATAATTATGTTTCCAGCAACATTACTTATGTCTATAGCTAGAGTGCTTATGCCAGAGATTTCTAGAGCTAAGGCTATTAATAATAAGGAAAGGTTAAATAGTGTAATTAACAGAAGTATTGGATTTACTAGTATAATAGGTATTATATCTTTCTTTATATTTTTCACATTTTATAATCAATTATCTATATCAATTTATAATAGAGAAGATATAGGAGGATATTTTAAAATACTTTCTTTTATAATTCCATTTATGTATATTGATATGATTATGGGTGGAATTTTAAATGGATTAAATGAACAGTTTAGAGTATTGGAATATCAAATAATGGAGTCAATATTAAAGATTTTAAGTATATATTTTTTAGTACCTATAAAGGGAATAGAAGGATTAATTATAGCAATGTCTATATCAACGTTTTTTAGTTTTACAGTAAGTTTTATTACTATAGTTAAAGCTACTGATATTAAAATAGATTTATTAAATTGGGCATTCATGCCTATAATCTTTGGTTTAATATCAACTATATTTGGAAGACTAATATGGAATTTGTTAGCTAACAATACTTTAATAATTGGAATAAACACAATAATAGTAGTTAGTTGTGTTGGAGTTGTCTACTTTATATTATTAAAAACATTTAATTGTATAAAAATAAGGGATTAAATAAATATGAAAATATCTAAGGATTAGATAAATACTTTAATTAAGTTTTAGTAGAATTGATTATTTTTATAAAGCATGTTCATAAATTTTAATAAACGTATAAATGCATAATTAGAATATAACTAATTATGCATTTTAAATTTATAATTATAATAAGGTTAGGTATTTATTACATATACTATTTAGATGAAAGAAAATAATAATTTAATGAGGTAATTCATGGATAGTATTAATAAGGTATTAAATGCTATGAATGGTGGATGTAGTTCTATGAGCTGGACTACAGAAGATAATAAGCACCTATGGGGAAGGAATTTTGATTTTAATTGTATTGCTGAAGAAAGTAAAATAATATATATTCCTAAAGGTAAGAGTTATTATGGATGTGGGACAAGAGTAGAAAATAACATAGTTGAAAAAACAAAAACTGTATCAAAGTATGCAGCTGTTGGAACAGGAATAAGGCTGATGCAATCTACACCAATTTTGTATGAAGGTGTTAATGAAAAAGGGGTAATGGGTGGGCAGTTAGCTTATCGTTGTTTTGCTAAATATAATAATAAAAAAGCTAAAGGTACAATAGCTGTGCAGCCTCCATTTCTTGTTACATATCTTTTAACGAGATGTAAAAGTGTAGATGAAATTGTTGATATGATTGAAAATAAAATTACCTTAATAAATATACCCATACTTGGGCAAGTAACATCAATTCATTGGATATTTTCAGATAAAACAGGTGAAGCTGTTATTATTGAGCCAGATGAAACGGGAGTAAGCATTTATCGTAATTCCATGGGAGTTATGACTAATAGTCCAAGCTATTCTTGGCATTGTTTAAATTTATTAAATTACTTTAATATTAGGAATTTAGATTATGAGACTTTAGATATTAATGGAGAAAAATTAAATAAGTGCTTCACGGGAGATGGTGCAATGGGACTTCCAGGAGATTGTTCTTCTACATCAAGGTTTATTCGGTTATCATTTTTGAAGAAGTATGCTGTTAAGGGGATAGATGAAGAGGAGGGTGTTAGCAATATTATTCATTTATTTAATAATGTTGCAGTGCCTCTTGGTTTAGTTGAATTATCAGAAAAAAATAATACAATTGTGTATGATGAATGTTTAGAACGTTATGAGTATACAATTTATACAGCTGTAATGTGTGCTGAATCATTGAGATTTTATTGGGTAACATATGAAAATCAAAGAGTTCAATGTATAGATTTAAATGATTTGTTAGATGTTGATGATTATGTTGAATATGATCTTAATAGGGAACCTGATTTTAAGTATATTACTAAGGAGTAGCACAGAAATTAAAGTGAATAATAAGTAGCAGTAATGCTTGTTAAAATAAATTGGTAAAGGCATAATTATAGTAAAAAAATAGACTTGAAGAGGTACTCTTCAAGTCTATTTTTTTATTTAGAAAACCACTGTTTAGGTGATTCATTAAAATAATGAGCATCAAATTCTGTAACTTTATAAGACTGTATTTCATATTTATTAAAGGGTTCATTATTTAAATACTCAGTAATATCATTAATATCTTCAGCCTTCATAATAAATAATCCACCACTCATAGCAGACTTAAGACCAGACATTAATATTAGTCCTGAATCCATTGCTTTTTGAGTATAAGCCATATGTTCTTTCATAATATCATCATTTATTTTATCAGCATCAGTTAAAGTGCCTTCGATCATAAAGTACTTCATTATATTTCCTCCTAAAAATTAATAAAATTAATAAATTTATTATATCACTATAAATGAGCTGTGATAATTTTTGATGTTGGAGTATTTATAATAATTTCAGGGAAGTATATATTTATTATAGAAATCATAATTGTTTTATACTATGTAGTATCATAGGGTTGTATTAAAGACTCTAAGCTATCTCTTATACTTTAAGGGTGTAATATAACACAATCTAGTTTTGACTATAAATATTTATTAAGTTATACTAAGTTTACAAGTTAAGTAATAGCGCTTACAAAACATAATATCGCGGGGTGGAGCAGTTGGCAGCTCGTTGGGCTCATAACCCAAAGGTCGTAGGTTCAAGTCCTGCCCCCGCAACCAAAAAAATCTTATATTTTTATAGGATTTTTTTTGTTTTAATATTTATACTAAATTAAAGAATGTAAAGAAAAAACAATGAATTTACTATAGCTATAAAAATGAAGCTGCTATTACTTACTTTTTAGATAGTATCTTACTAAAAAGTGCATACTTTCCTTACTATATATAAAGATATAAAATGAATTTAAAAGTAAAAAATCATACAAAATAGCTTTTGTATTTTATGGGGGAGGAATTTAAATGGCAGAATTATTAAAGCCTTTAGTAAATTCAAAATTACAGTTAAACAATAGATTGGTTTTACCACCTATGGCTACTGCAAAGTGTGAAGATGATGGAAAAGTAACTCAAGAAATATTAGATTATTATGATGAAAAGTCTAAAGGTGGGTATATTTCATTAATAATTATTGAGCATAGTTTTATAGAAAAACAAGGTAAGGCACATAAGGGACAGTTATCAATAGCCAATGATAATCTTATAGAAGATTTAAAAAAGCTATCTAATATAATTCATAAAAATGGATCAAAGGCAATTATGCAGATAAATCATGCAGGTAGTTTAGCAAAAAGTTCAGTTACTGGCTGTGAAATTGTTGGTCCTTCAGCTATAATGCATCCACGTAATAGTGAATTGCCAAAGGAGCTTACAAAAGAGGATATAAAAGTGATAATTTCAAATTTTAGAAATGCAGCAAGACGTGTAAAAAATGCTGGCTTTGATGGAGTAGAAATTCATTCAGCACATGGATATCTTTTAAATGAGTTTTATTCACCTATAACTAACAAAAGAAGTGATGAATATGGTGGAGACATATTTGGAAGAATAAAGCTTCATTTAGAGATAATAAGGGCTATTAGGGATGAAGTTGGTAAGGATTTTCCTATATTACTTAGACTTGGAGCATGTGATTATACCGATGGAGGTAATACTATAGATGATTGTAAGGCGGCAGTTGTAGAATTCCAAAAGTCTGGAGTGGATATAATTGATATTTCAGGTGGATTATTAGGATATATAATACCAGGAGTTAAGACTCAAGGATATTTTTCAAATGTTACAGAAGAGGTTAAAAAGAATGTTTCAATACCAGTTATTTTAACTGGAGGAATAACAGATGCAGAAGAAGCAGAAAAATTATTAAAATCTGGTAAAGCAGATCTTATAGGTGTGGGACGAGCTATACTTAAGGATTCATTGTGGTCAAAGAAAGCTATTGAAAGTTTAAAATAAGTTATACTGTTTTAAATTAAGGAAAGTAATATTTTCTATTTTCATATAAGGATTAATTTGTTTTATATAAAAAATCATAATATAATATATTAGTAGTAAAGAAGAGGTATAGTGTAGTATTTCAAGTATCTCTTCTTTGTTTTGATATGTAAGTTAAGTTTTAGAAATATAAAAAAGTTTAATTTTTAGTTAGAGGAGAGCAAAAAATGTGTAATGACAATGAAGTTAATGCAGTACCTTTTTCATATACTATGTCATTAATAAATGGAAAGTGGAAGATGCATATATTATTTTGGCTTTCAAAGAAGGATGTGCTTCGTTATGGGGAGTTAAAAAAAGTACTTGGAGATATAACTCATAAGATGTTAAGTTCTCAGTTGAAAGAGTTAGAAAATGATAAATTAATCATAAGGACTGAATACAAGCAAATTCCCCCTAAAGTTGAATACAAGCTCTCCGAATTAGGACTATCCCTTATGCCTGTATTAAATGCAATATGTTCATGGGGATATAAACATTTACCAAATGAAGATGAAAAGTAAATTATGAAATAAAAGGTAATGATAAATAATAAAATAAA
>NZ_CBYM010000019.1 GCF_000577815.1 Clostridium saudiense
ATTGCGATTCAAATAGGATGTCCAAATGGACATCCTATTATGTTATGCTAATTTCAACACTATTTTAAAACAAAGCCTTTTGTTTTAATAGTTTAGGTGAAGTGAGATTAATTCCGATAGCACCAATAGGAGCAGTAATTAATACACTTAAGATAGCAATAGCTTGCATAACTTCACCACCTACAACACCCATTTGAAGAGGTATTCCAGCTTTGGCAGATTGAACAGTTGCTTTAGGTAAATAAGCTATAATACAAAATATTCTTTCCTTAAAAGATAAATTAGTTCCAATTAAAGAAATAGCAACACCTATAGATCTAACAGTTAGAGATATACTTAGCATTAATATTCCAATCCATAAATACTCTCCAACTAGAGAAGGGTTAATGGCCATACCAACAAAAGCAAATAAATATATCTTTCCATATTTCCATACAATATTTATTCCATCTTGAATTTTAAGAGCTAATTCATCTAAAAATGCTCTTAAAAAGAATCCGTAAATCATTATATTTAATAAAGAATTAAACAGCTTTAAGTGGAAAGTATTTTCTACCAATCTAATTAGTAAACAAACTGTAATGGCGAAAATAACTCTTAAACTATTATGATTAATTGATCTTAGTAACTTTTTTGTTAAAACGGAAAGCAATAAACCAGTTAAAATACTTATAACAATAGTAATAGGAATTGTTATAAGTTCATTTACAATAGAAATAGAACTTCCATTAACAGAAGACATATATACTCCTAAAAAGGTCGTAAATAAAGTTATTGCAACAGTATCATCAGCAGAAGCACCAACTAAAAGCATTTGGGGAATTGCTTTATCTTGTCCTATTTTTCTTTTAATTAAATCAACCATTGATGGAACTAAAACAGCTGGACTTACAGCGGCAATTATAAAACCTAAAATTGATCCTTGAACAAATGTGAATTTTAGAAATATCATGGATAAAACTGCAATTGTAAGACCCTCTAAGGTTGCAGGAATTATACTTAATAAAATAGCAGGTCTACCAATTTGTTTCATTTGAGTTAAACTTATTCCAAGACCACCTATAAATAATACAGTTATTAAGGCAAGATCCTTAATATAGGGTGATATACTTAAGGTTGATTTTGGAACTAAATCTAAAAATGATGGTCCTATAAGCATTCCAAGTAGAATCATTCCTATAAGTGATGGTAATTTTATAAACTCTACTAATTTTCCACTATAATTAGCTAATATTCCAATAAGTATTAAGCTAATTATAATTACTAAAACATTAATTAACATAAATAATCCTCCAAAAATGAAATTAAATTTTAATATTAAAACTTTATAATTACAAAATAGAAAAAATAAAGTTAAAAATTAAAAAAAGCTAATGATTTCTACAACAAAAAAAGTTGTAGAAGTCATTAGCTATAATAAGCGGTTTTGATAATTATCAAGGGAGAACTTCATTCCCTACAATTTTTGATTATATCAGAGTTGGACATGAGGCGCAATATGTGAAAGCTTTAATGTTTAGCATTATTATAATATGAATGATACTATCAGCAATTAAATAAATATATTTCTATACTTAGGGAATTTTAATAAGTATAAAATATAAATGGAGTGAATAATATGAGCAAGCTAAGTATATTAAAGCTAGCATTAGTTTCAGTAATAATTGGTGGAATTTCAGGGTTATGTATTGGAGTATTTTTGATATTGTTAGAAAAAGCTATAGATTTAAATTTAGCTTATAAATCATTAATATTTGTACTTCCTTTTTCAGGAATGTTTATGACTTATCTTTATAGCAAGTATGGTGGTAATTCACAAAAAGGAAATAACATAATAATTGAAAATATAAATGGAAGTAAAGAAAAAATTGAATTTATTATGGCACCTCTAGTTTTTCTTGGAACTATATTAACTCATCTTTTTGGTGGGTCAGTAGGAAGAGAGGGGACTGGGGTTCAAATAGGTGGAACTATAGGAAATTCATTAGCTAAAGCTTTAAAAAGTTCAGAAGAAGAGAAAAAAGTATTATTAATAAGTGGTGTAGCAGCTGGTTTTTCATCTGTTTTTGGAACTCCACTTACAGGAACTATATTTGCTTTAGAAATTGCAAATATAGGACGTTTAAGTTATAATTCAATGCTACCAGCTATAGTTTCAGCCTTAGTGGGAAATTCTGTTGTGAAGTTTTTAGGCGTTAAACATAGTCACTATAAAATACCAGCACAAGAAGCTGTTGATATAATTAATGTTTTAAAGGTAATTGCATTAGCAATTTGTTTTGGATTAATTAGTAGATTATTTGTTTATATGACACATTGGTTTAATGAAAAACTAATAAAGTATTGTAAAAATAAATATTTAAAAATATTTGTTGGTGGTACTTTAATGGTAAT
Organism: Clostridium saudiense; assembly: GCF_000577815.1. Classification (GTDB taxonomy): domain Bacteria; phylum Bacillota; class Clostridia; order Clostridiales; family Clostridiaceae; genus Clostridium; species Clostridium saudiense. The sequence continues at coordinate 2,395 of NZ_CBYM010000019.1, forward strand.
AGCTACGTTGTTTTTAAGAAATAATTTATATAACAATTTAAGCTTAGGATTATTAAATGATGCTTTTTATGGAAAAGTGCCCATTTTAGCATTTATTATTAAGCTTATATTAACGGCATTGTGCTTGGGAGCTGGATATCAAGGTGGAGAAGTTACTCCTTTATTTGTTATAGGAGCAACACTTGGAGCAACTTTATCACACATACTTGGTTTGCCATTTGCATTTTGTGCAGCTTTAGGGCTTGTTGGAGTATTTTCAGGAGCAACTAATGCACCAATAGCATGCTTTATGATGTATTTAGAACTTTTTAGAGCAAATAACATTGTATTTGCAATGTTGGTATGTATAATATCATTTTTTATTTCTGGACATAAAGGAATTTATAAAGCACAGTTATGGAATGAGTAAAATACAAACAATGTTTGTGTTGACCGTAAGTAACATTCGTATTATAATGAATTTATATAGTAAATAATCTCGTATATAATCGGTAATATGGTCCGAAAGTTTCTACCTGCTAACCTTAAATTAGCAGACTACGAGGAGTTGCATATGATGAATAGAATTTTATTTTTTTAAGCAGCACCTCAAATTTAATTTGAGTGTTGCTTATTTTTTTATAATTTAAGTCTGTAAATTACTCCATGAAAGAAAGGAAGAAAACAAATGATTAAAGAACAAAGTCCTATAGGGGATATTAAACTAGCTTATGGTGTAGATGATAATCCTAGTTTATCTAAAAAATTTATATTTGGAATTCAGCATATATTCGCGGCATTTGGAGGAATAATAGTTGTTCCATTAGTAATAGCAAGTGCATTAGGATTTGATGCTAAGACTACGACAACATTAATAAGTGCAACGATATTAGCATCTGGATTAGCAACAATAGTACAAGCTAGGGGAATTGGAAAGGTTGGATCTAGAGTAGCTTGTATAATGGGAACTGACTTTACTTTTGTATCACCATCTATTTCTGTTGGTTCAGTTTTAGGGTTACCAGGAATAATAGGTGCAACTATTTTAGGGGCATTTTTAGAAATAATTTTAAGCTTTTTTATAAAGCCATTAATGAAATTGTTCCCTCCACTAGTAACAGGAACAGTTGTATGTTTAATAGGATTAACTTTATTACCAGTTGCAATAGATTGGGCTGCTGGTGGATCAGGTTCTGCTGATTATGGAAATTTAAAAAATGTAGGAATATCAGGAATTGTATTAGTAATAACTCTTATATTAAATAGATATGGAAAAGGTATAGTAAGTAGTGCTTCTATACTTATAGGAATGATTATTGGATATATAATTTGTATTCCATTAGGAATGGTTGATTTTAATGCAGTTAAAGAAGCAAGTTGGATTTCTATTCCTAAGATATTTGAATATGGTGTTAAGTTTGATTTTAAGGCAGTAATAGCATTTTTACCAGCATACTTTGTTACAACTATTGAAACAGTTGGATGCTTAAAGGCTGTTGGTGAAAGTTCTAATATAGATATGAAAGAAGAACAAGTTGGTGCTGGAGTATTAGCAGATGGTGTAGGAAGTATTATTGGTGGAATAGTAGGTTCTTTCCCAAATACATCATTTAGTCAAAATGTTGGAGTTATATCGTTAACAAAGGTTGCAAGTAAGCATGTAGCTGTTATGGCAGGTATAATATTAGTTGCACTTGGATTCTTACCTAAGATTGCTGCATTAATAACTCAAATTCCACAACCAGTTTTAGGTGGAGTTGGTATAGTTATGTTTGGTACTGTAGCAGCTGCAGGAATTAAGACATTAAGCAAAGTAAAGCTTACAGAACGTAATTTATTAATAATTGCAACTTCTTTTGGATTAGGATTAGGAGTTACATTTAGACCTGATTTTATAGGACAATTACCAGAAGGAATAAAAATGGTATTCTCATCAGGAATTTCTATTGGAACTATAGTAGCTTTAGTATTAAATATAGTTTTAAAAGAAGATAAGATTAATGATGAAATTGAAGAAGAAAATAATATCGTAACTGCATAAAAGTATTAAAATTATAGATTCTCTGTAGAATAAAAGTTAAAGTTTTTTATTCTACAGGGAATTATTTTATTTTAAAAGAATTATTATATAAATGAATATAGTATAAATTTAATGGAAAAGATAAGGTTCAAAGAGATTTTTTAGAATATAAATTAAAAATTTTTTAGTAAACTTTACTAAAATTTTTTGTTCTGTATAATTATATAGAAGGGATAGGGAAAAATGATTAATATTAATGATATATTATCATATATGGATAAATATGGTTACTTATTTTTGGCTGGAATAGTTTTTTTAGAATATTTAAATTTACCAGGATTACCAGCAGGGATTATAATGCCAGCAGCTGGAATACTTATAAAATCAAGAGGACTAAATTTTCCATTTACACTTATTACATCAGTGATAGCAGGACTACTTGGAAGTTGGTGCTTATATGCAATAGGTTATTATTGTGGAAATCCCATTATAGATAAGATTGAAAATAAATTTCCTAAAATGAAAAAGCCTATTGATAAAACATTTAAATATATAGAAAAGTATGGAGATTTAGGTATATTTTTATCTAGACTTATTCCTGTAGCTAGAACACTAATATCTATAGTTGTAGGTACATTTAAAGTAAATTTTTTTAAGTTTTCATTATATTCAACAATAGGAATTACAATATGGAATTTTGCATTTATTTATGCAGGTTATGCTTTTAGTCATTTATTTTTTTAGAGCTAAATAAGTTTAAATTAAAATATTGATACCAATTAATTAACAAATGTGTTAAAATTGTAATAAATTAACAAAAGAATAATATTATTATGAAAGGTGAAAAAATAAAAAATGGGGATAATGCATTAATAAATTTGGTGCTAAAAGTATGGGAGGCAGTATGAACTTTAGGATATTAAATGGGGATATCGATTTTTCAAGCAAATTTGTTAAATTAAATGAGATAAGAGAAAGGTTTCTTCAAGAAGCATTTAAGTCAGTTGATACATTTAAAAATGAATGTATAAATAGATTTAATGATTTAGATCAGTTGAAGAAAGATGGAGAAACTTTTGGGTATAATTATTTAAGTAATTATATCAAAATAGCAGTAAATATTATAAAAGAATTTGAAATAAGCGATATAGATAATGATACCTTTTTTAAGGAATATTATTTCAATAAGTACTGCACTTGGGGAAAGACTTTAGATGAAATTAAAAATAAACATGATGAAGATAGCAATGAGAATTTAATATTATCTAAATTAAATATTAATTCAGATTTAATAAAAACACCTTTCGAAATAAAGGAAAAGGATATAGAAACAGATAATAAAAATGATAGATGCACAATTCCAAAAAAAATATTAGACAAGCTTATAAACTCAATGATAGAAAGTATATTTAATATTAATTTTGCAATTATTGATTTTTTAAATGATAATAATGTTGATTCTGTAGATAAGTATAGTGAAACAGAAGATATAAAAAAATCCAATGAGTTAATAAAAGCTTTGCTAAAAGATGAGATTCCTAAAGATGAAGAAACTAACACCATAGAAGAAATAATAAAACTTAATCCATATAATGAAAATATATATAAGGCATTACTATATAAATATGGTGATGAAGAAAATCAAATAGAACATTTGGGAGAATTTTTAGGATATAATAATATCCATGAATATAAGCATAAATTATTAGATGAATATTATGCAACATTAAGTATAGATACAAATGAAGATATAATTAAAGCAAAAGAAAGTATTAAGAACTTTGCAAATAAGATGAATATTAATGATTATGAAAAGTATATAAATGAGATAGACAAAATTTTAGAAGATAATAATACTTTCAATAAAGATATAGAAAGTAAAGAGATAGAAAATAACCCTAAAATGGCAACGGTTGAATTAGATAAAGAAATAAAAACACCAAAAAGTAAAGTTAAAAAGAATAGCGATAAGGGATTAATTATTGCTGCAAGTATTTTAGCATGTATTTTAGGAGTTTACTTATTAATGGCATTATATTTTAATAGTCATTTCTTCTTTAGAACATCAATTAATAGCGTAAGTATTTCAGGAAAAAGTAATAAATCAGCTCAAGAATTAATGGCAAATAAGGCAAATGAATATGTACTTACTTTAGAAGAAAGAAATGATAAAACAGAAACAATAAGTGGAGAAGCTATTAATTTAAAATATGATTTTACTGAAGCTATTAATAATATTTTAGATGAACAAAATCCATTTTTATGGATAGCATCAATATTCCAACATAAGAATTATGATGTGTCTGAAGGAGTTTCTTATGATGAAAGTTTATTAAATCAAGCTATTGGAAATTTAGAAGCTCTTAATGAAAGTAATGTAACAAATCCTGTTAATGCTAGTCTTAATTATGCAAATGGAGAGTATGAAATAGTAAAAGAAGATATTGGTAATAAAGTTAAGATTGATGAATTAAATTCAAAGATATTTAATAATATTCAAAATGTAAATTCTATATTGAATTTAGATGATGAAGGTTGTTATGAAAATCCAACTTATACTTCTAAATCAAAAGCTGTTACTAAAGCGAAAAAGACTGCTGACAAGTATGTAAATGCTAAAGTAACACTTAATATTAATGAAAGTTCAGAAGTTATTGATGGAAGTATGATTAATCAATGGATCATAATTGATGATGATTTTAATGTATCTTTAAATGAAGATAGTATTAGAGAGTATGTAAATCAATTAGGGGACAAGTATGATAATATAGGTAGCACAAGAACATTTACTAGATGGTCAGGAGAAACAATAAAAATAAGTACAACACCAGGAATTTATTATTTAGATAGAGATACAGCTATAGCTGATATTACTTCTGCTATAGAAGGTGGTGGTACAGATACAAAGGAATTAACATTTAAAACACCAAAAGCAACTGATGAATATGTTCTTAATACATTTGTTGAAGTAGATTTAACAAATCAAACAGTAATATATTATAAAAATGGTGAAGTTATTACTCAAGGAGATGTAGTAACTGGTAATGTTAGTCAGGGCCATTCAACACCTGCTGGTGTATATAAATTAGATTGGAAGGCTAAAGATTATGTACTAAGAGGAGATGGATATGCTTCACCAGTAAGTTTTTGGATGCCGTTTAATGGAGGAATAGGACTTCATGATGCAAGTTGGAGAAGTAGCTTTGGAGGATCAATATATAAGACAAATGGTTCTCATGGATGTGTAAATATGCCATATAGCGTTGCTAAAGCTATTTATGAAAATATAGAAGATTATACAACAATTATTTGTAGATATTAAAATAAATAGACCTTATCAAATTAAGATGTGATTAAGAATTACATAAATAATTTGATAAGGTCTTTTAGATAAAATTCTATGTTTTTAATTTAGAAATTAAATTTGTGAAAAGTATTAAATTATAGTTTTTTTAGGTGAAGTTAAAAAATAATATATTTTTAGAGTTAAAAGGAATAGTATAACTCTTTTAGAAACATTGATGAATACAAATTAAAAATATATTTACAAAATTAATGTTCGTGGTATAATACGAATAAGTGAATTTATTAAAATACTCGTATAAAATCGGTAATTTGGTCCGAAAGTTTCTACCTACTGACCGTAAAACAGTAGACTACGAGGTGTTGTTATTATATTTGAATTATATGTATAGAGAATGTACAACACTTCTAAATATTTAGAGGTGTTATTTTTTTTAAGTAAGTTTAGGAGAGGGAATGCAATGGAAATTTTAAAAGAGCGTATATTACAAGATGGAAGAGCATTAAGTGAGACCGTATTAAAGGTTGATTCATTTTTAAATCATGGTGTTGATGCAAGATTAATGTATGAAATAGGTACATATTTTAAAGAATACTATAAGAATCATGGAATTACAAAGATATTTACTATTGAAAGTTCAGGTATTGCACCAACTGTAATGACAGCTATGCAAATGGAGCTTCCAATGGTTACATTAAAAAAGCAAAGTTCTAAAATATTAAATGGTGAAGTATATCAAACTACTGTACATTCATTTACAAAAGGGACAGATTATGAATTAACTTTATCAAAAAATTACATATCAAAGGATGATAATGTATTAATAATAGATGATTTCCTAGCTAACGGGGAAGCAGCTTTAGGAGCAGCAAGATTAGTAGAAGAAGCTGGTGCTAAAGTTGGAGGAATTGGTATTGTAATAGAAAAATCATTCCAACCAGGAAGAGCAATCTTAGATGAAAAAGGATATGATGTGTATTCTTTAGCTAGAATTGGTAAATTAGGAAAAGGTATAATTGAATTTATATAAGATAATTAATATTCTATAAATTTTTCAATAAACATTTTAAAAAATTGACAAATTGAAATTATAAGAATACTATATAAGTATAATGAAAGTTAATAAAGATTGTTAGGTGAGGCTCCTATAAAGAAAAATGCTGCTGCCCAGAAAAATCCAGAGATTCCAATGGGTCAACAGAAATCATCGCGAAGGTGATTTTTAATGTAGCTGACTGAAGAATATGTCTACGCTTTATAGTGCTAAAGCTCTACAAATTGAGAAGTAAGTGAGTAGCAGGCTTTTTGTTGTAGAGACAAAAAGTCTTTTTTATTTGTATTTTTAGGAGGTGGTATTAAATGGACCCTTATCTGAGTGAAAATTTAATTATTGAAAAAACTAAATATAAGATACATTGGAATATAGTCATTTATACCACAATCTTATATAGTTCTAATGATATGTAGCTAATAATCTGAATTGGATATATATCATTAAAATTATAAGTAAAGATGGCTTTTTTCCTATGTATAAAAACTAGGAGGAAATGCTATGAAATTAAATATGAATAAAGATGAGTTAAGAAAATTTTTATTACATGCTCCACAAGCAAGTATTATTAAATATGTGGAAAGCATACACCCGGTAGATATTTTAGATGTTTTACGAGATTATCCAGAGGATAAAGAGGATATTTTATACAGATTACCAGAAGGTTTAATTGCAGATATAATTGATGAAGCTGATGATGAAGAGAAGTATTCAATTTTAATGGAGTTCTCAGAAAATAAACAAAAAAATATTGTAGAGGAAATGTCATCTGATGAATTAACGGATTTATTAGGTATGTTAGATGAAGAAAAAGCTAACAAAATATTAGAAAAGATGACAGATGAAGATGCAAGAAAAGTACGTCAATTATTAAGTTATGATCCAGATACTGCAGCAGGTATCATGGCAACAGAATTTGTAGCACTTAAAGAAAATATGACAGTAGAAGAAACATTGAAATATTTACAAAAATATGGTGAAGAAAATGAAAATATTTATGATTTATATGTAGTAGATAATTTTGATAAGCTTAAAGGTGTAATATCATTAAAGGAGTTAGTTACTAAAAACTTTAATACTAGAATATCCGATGTCATTCATACAAAGATAGAAGGAATACCTTATAATACAGATCAAGAAGAAGTAGGTCATAGATTTGAAAAGTATGGTTATTTAACTATGCCTGTAGTTGATAATTCAAATAGATTACTTGGAGTAGTAACATTTGATGATGTTATGCAAATTTTAAGAGATGAAACTACAGAAGATATACATCGTTTAGGTGGTGTTGACGAAGGTGAAAAGGTTGATGGATCATTAAAAGATTCAGTAAAGAGCAGATTACCTTGGCTAATTGTAAATTTAGTAACTGCAATTTTAGCTGCAGCAGTAGTTGGAATGTTTGAAGGAACAATCCAAGCAGTTGTATCTTTAGCTACATTCATGCCAATAGTTACAGGAATGGGCGGAAATGCAGGAACTCAAACACTTACTATCATAGTTAGAGGATTAGCTTTAGGAGAACTTAATTTTAAGAATATGAAAAAGGTATTCTTTAAAGAAATTGGAGTAGGGGTAGTAACTGGAGTAGTTATTGGATTCATAATTGGTGTATTAGGATATATTTGGGAAGGAAACTTCATGTTTGGAATAATTATATCAGTAGCAATGCTTTTAAATATGATAGTAGCGACTATTACTGGATATTTAGTACCAGTTGTTTTAAAGAAATTTAAAGTAGATCCAGCACTAGCATCATCAATATTTGTTACAACATTTACTGATGTTTTAGGATTCTTCTTCTTCCTAGGATTAGCAACATTATTAATTCAATATCTTATGTAATTAAAAATAAATGGACCCTTCTGAAGCAGTAAAAGCAACAGAAGGGTCAGTTTATTAGAAATTATTATTGGATAAAGCTAGCTATTTTATTATATCGTTCTGAATCTTCATTTAAATTAATTTCATTTTTTACATTTATAAATCTTTCCACAAGGCAGCAAGCAGCATTTCTATCTGCTGTATGAAGAGTTCCATTAATTTCTACTAATGGACGATTATATTTATCGAAACCTTTTAAGGAAACTGAAAAACCATTATTTTTTAGGTATTTTAAAACCTTTCCTAAAAATTCATCTGTATCTGTTGTAGTTCTATCATTGATGTAAACATCGAAACAATCTTTATTGTGTTTATAAATACCTTCCATATTAAATCCCTCACTTAAAAATTTTTAATACACCCTAAATACCATAAATAAATGTATTTATACATATATATTCTATAAAGAATTTAAAATTCCTTTAAACGTTTACAAAAATAAAATTAAAACTTAAAACTATTTTGAGATAAAAAGAAAAAACAGAGGCACTAGCAGACTACCTCTGTTTTAAACCTATTTTTGCCTGGTAGGTTTATGAATTAATTGTACCATAAAAATACAATATATTAAATATAATATATTCATAATTATGCAAAAAGAATATTTTTATGAATATTCACAAATAAATATTTATAAATAGATATAAACTAGTCATAAAATATATAAAAATATTATGTGGGAATTGTTGACAATAAATGATAAGAGGTATATAATAACTCATATAGAAATTAAATAACCTGTTAAAGGGGAGTAGTATAAAATATAACATCAACAATCGCGGCATAGGCCTGGTGTTATATACCAATTTGGTTACGAGACTTTTAATATAATCCTTAAGTAAAGAATAACTTAAGTTGAGGATTATATTAAGAGTCTCTTTTTTTATTTATAAAAAAGAGAGATATATTATATAAATAAGGGAGGATGTACAATGTCAAAATATTTTTCAATTGAAACAGAAGAAATATTAGAAAAATTCAATGTTTCAAAAGATGGACTAAATGAAAAGCAGGTAGATGAAAATATAAGTAAGTATGGATTGAATGAGTTAAATCAAAAGAAAAAGAAGAGTGTATTACAGGTATTTATAAGTCAATTTAAAGATTTATTAATATTCATTTTAATTGCTGCAGGAATTATTTCTATGTTAAGTAATAATGTTGAAAGTACTATTGTAATCTTTGCTGTAATTATATTAAATGCAGTATTAGGAACAGTTCAACACTTTAAAGCTGAGCAGTCATTAGATTCACTAAAAGCATTATCAGCACCATCAGCAAAGGTTATAAGAAATGGAAGTAAGATTGAGATTCACTCAAAAAATGTAGTGCCAGGTGATATTTTAGTTTTAGAAGCTGGAGATTTAATTACAGCAGATGGAAGAGTAATTGAAAGTTATTCGCTTCAAGTAAATGAAAGTTCACTTACTGGTGAATCATTAAGTGTAGATAAAATTACAGAGAAAATTGATAAAGAAGAAGTAGCATTAGGTGATCAAAAGAATATGGTGTTTTCGGGATCATTAGTAACTTATGGTAGAGCCTTAGTACTTGTTACAAATACAGGAATGAAAACTGAAATAGGTAAAATAGCAACTCTTATGGATGAAACTCAAGAAAAGAAAACTCCACTTCAAGTTACCTTAGATGATTTTAGTAAAAAACTTGCAATAATAATATTAGCTATTTGTGCAATTGTATTTGGGTTATCACTATATAGAAAAATGCCAGTACTTGATTCTTTGATGTTTGCAGTAGCACTTGCAGTTGCAGCAATTCCAGAGGCATTAAGTTCTATTGTAACTATAGTTTTAGCATTAGGAACTCAAAAGATGGCAAAAGAAAATGCAATAATTAAAAAAATTAGAGCGGTTGAAGGATTAGGGTCTGTTTCGATTATTTGTTCAGATAAAACCGGAACATTAACTCAAAATAAGATGACTGTAAGAAAAGTTTATGTAGATAAAAAATTAATTAATGGTTCAGAAATTTCCTTAGATAATAAGGTTCAAGAATATCTAATTAAGAATTCAATTTTATGTAATGATTCAACCTCAAGAGAAGGAAAAGAAATAGGAGACCCAACAGAAGTTGCATTAGTTAATTTAGGGCATGATATTGAAATTGATGAATTGAACTTAAGAAATGAGTATAATAGATTAGCTGAAATTCCATTTGATTCTGATAGAAAGCTTATGAGTACACTTCATAAGATAGATGGTAAAAATATTATGTTTACAAAAGGGGCTCTTGATGTAATTTTAGATAGAGTTAAATATATTATGACATCAGATGGGGTTAGGGAATTAACATTAGAAGATAAAAATGAAATTTTAGATGTAAATAGAAGTTTGTCTGAAAGTGGATTAAGAGTTCTTTCTTTCGCTTATAGACAATTAGATGAAGTCAGAGAATTAACATTAGAAGATGAATATGATTATACTTTTTTAGGATTAATTTCAATGATTGATCCACCAAGAGAAGAAAGTAAACAAGCTGTTGCTGATTGTATTACAGCTGGTATTAAGCCAATTATGATTACTGGTGATCATAAGATAACAGCATCTGCTATTGCTAAAGAAATTGGCATATTAAGAGATGGAGATAGGGCAATCGAAGGATTAGAAATAGATAAAATGTCAGATGAAGAATTGAGAGAAAATGTTGAACATATATCTGTTTATGCAAGAGTATCTCCAGAGCATAAAATTAGAATAGTAAAGGCTTGGCAAGATAAGGGGCAAATTGTTGCTATGACAGGTGATGGTGTTAATGATGCACCAGCTTTAAAGCAAGCTGATATAGGAATTGCAATGGGAATAACAGGTACAGAAGTATCTAAAGATGCTGCATCTGTAATATTAACAGATGATAATTTTGCAACAATAGTTAAATCAGTTTCAAATGGTAGAGGTATATATAATAATATAAAGAATTCTATTAAATTCTTATTATCAGGTAATACTTCTGGAATAATTGCAGTTTTATATTCTTCAATAATGGCTTTACCAATGCCTTTTGCAGCTGTTCATTTACTATTTATAAATCTTTTAACAGATAGTTTACCTGCGATATCAATTGGTATGGAAAAATCAAATAGAGATTTATTAAAGGATAAACCAAGAGGGAAAAATGAATCTATATTAAATAAGGATTTCTTATTAGGAATTGGATTTGAGGGATTATTAATTGCGATATTTACAATGGTTGCTTTTTATATAGGAAATCCAAAGGAAACTCCATTAACAGCTTCAACTATGGCATTTGCAACATTGTGTTTAGCAAGATTATTTCATGGATTTAACTGTAGAGGTAAAGGTTCAATATTTAAATTAGGTGTATTCTCTAATAAATATGTGTGGTATGCATTTGGAGTAGGGTTAGTATTATTAAATGCTGTACTATTTGTACCTTTCCTTCAAAATTTATTTGAAGTTGAAAATTTAGCGTTTAATCAATATGTATCAATTTATGTACTTGCATTTATTCCAACTTTAATAATTCAGTTGAAAAAAGTAATTTTTGAATTTATAGAAAATAAAAAAAGTAAAAATAATGCAAATATAAATAGATCTGGTGAGTTAAAAGATATAGCTTAGATCATATTAATTGAAAAGGTAGGTGATTTCCTACCTTTTTTTATATATTAAACCTTAAAAAGACTAATAGATTTCAAATAAAAATCAAGAAGTCCTTAAATTTACAAAAAAAGTTGACTAAATTACTAGGATAAGCATATAATAGAAATATAAACATATGAACAATTATTCATATGTTTGCGTTAAAGAAAGAGTATTAAAATCAATAAAATAATTTTAAATACAAATAATATAAACTAAGGAGTGAAATTATGATGGAAAATAAAGTTGAAAGTTGTTCATGTAATATTATTCATAAAGATGTAGTTGAAGAAGTTAAAGATAAATTACCACAAGAGGAAATATTATATGATTTAGCAGAACTGTTTAAGGTATTTGGAGATAGCACAAGAATTAAAATAATATGTTCATTATTTGAATCAGAAATGTGTGTATGTGATTTATCAGCTTTATTGAATATTAGTCAATCGGCCATTTCACATCAGTTAAGAGTATTAAAATCAGCAAGACTTGTTAAATTTAGAAGAGCTGGAAAGGTAATTTATTACTCATTAGATGATGAGCATATAAAACAAATTTTTGATGCAGGATTACACCATATTACTGAATAAATAAGATTAAAATCAATAAAAAATAAACTTTTTAAATTTATTTAATGGGAGGATAGATACATGGAAATAAAATTAGTTTTAAACGGATTAGATTGTGCAAACTGTGCTAATAAAATAGAAGATAAAGTTAATAAAATAAATGGTGTAAAAGAAGCAACAGTAAATTTTTCTACGACAGTATTAACTGCTGAAATAAAGGAAGAAAACTTAAAAAGTGAAATAATAAATGAAATAAAATCAATAGTAAAAAAATTAGAACCACATGTAAAAGTTGAAGAAAAAATAGATAATAAAGAAATAAAAAATAAGACAAAAGCATGTACAAGTAGTTGTTGTTCAAAAGATAATGATCATCATGAGGGTAGTAAAGATAAAATTCATGAGCATAGCCATGAGAAAGAAGAGAGTTCAAATGGGAAAATAGAAATTCTAAAAGATAATTGGCTATTAATAGTTGGAGCAATTATATATGCAATTGCTTTATTATACAATGGAAATAATAAAATTTCTATTATACTATTTGTAGCGAGTTATTTAGCAATAGGCGGAGAGGTAATTTTAACAGCTATAAAAAATATTCTTCGTGGAGAAGTATTTGATGAGAATTTTCTTATGAGCATTGCTACTATTGGAGCGTTCTTCATTGGAGAATATCCAGAGGCCGTAGCAGTTATGCTATTTTATCAAATAGGTGAAGTGTTTCAAGGATATGCTGTAAATAAATCAAGAAAATCTATTTCTTCTCTTATGAATATTAGAGCTGATTATGCTAATGTTTTGAGAAATGGTAGTGAATTTAAAGTTTCTCCTGAAGAAGTAAATTTAGAAGAGATTATCGTAATTAAACCAGGTGAAAGAGTTCCTTTAGATGGTACAGTTATAGAAGGTACAAGTTTTTTAGATACTTCAGCATTAACAGGTGAATCTGTACCGAGAGAAGTTAAGACAGGTGATGAAATCTTATCAGGAGCTATTAATGACAATGGTGTTTTAAAGGTTAAAGTTAATAAAGAGTATGGTGAATCGACAGTTGCAAGAATATTAGAATTAGTTGAAAATGCGTCAAATAAGAAAGCACCAACAGAAAAATTTATAACAAAATTTTCAAAAGTATATACTCCAATTGTAGTTTTTATTGCAATAATAGTTGCTATAGTTCCTCCTCTTTTGATTAAAGATGCAACATTTTCAGAGTGGCTTTATAAAGCATTATCACTATTAGTTGTATCTTGTCCATGTGCATTAGTAGTTTCAATTCCACTAGGAGTTTTCTCTGGTATAGGAGCAGCTTCTAAAAAAGGAATACTAGTTAAAGGTGGAAACTATTTAGAGGCACTTAAAGAAAGTGAAATAGTAGTGTTCGATAAGACAGGAACTTTAACTAAAGGAGTATTTAAAGTAACAAATATAAACGCTAAAAATATAAGTGAAGATGAGTTATTAGAAATAACAGCTATTGGTGAATCAAATTCGAATCATCCAATTGCCTTATCAATTGCCAATGCATATGGTAAAGAAATTAATAAAAATGAAATTGAAAGTTATAAGGAAGTTGCTGGTCATGGTGTTGAGGCCATAATAAAAGGTAAAAAGGTGCTATTAGGAAATTCTAAATTAATGAAGAGTAACAATATTTCTTATGATGAGGTTGACACTATTGGTACTATAGTTCATATAGCAATTGATGGAGAATATAAAGGTAATATAGTTATTTCTGATGAAGTAAAAGAAAATGTAAAAGAAGCATTAACTGAATTAAAGAGTGTTGGAATTAAGAAAACTATAATGCTTACAGGGGATAGCAAAGTAGTTGCAGATAAGGTTGCTAAAGCTATTGGTATTGATGAGGTTCATGCTGAATTATTGCCAAGTGATAAAGTTAATAAAGTAGAGGAAATACTAAACAAAAAATCAGCAAATGGAAAAGTTTTATTTGTCGGAGATGGAATTAATGATGCTCCAGTTCTAGCAAGAGCTGATATAGGAATTGCAATGGGTGGTGTAGGATCAGATGCTGCTATTGAAGCTGCAGATGTAGTATTAATGAAAGATAAAGTAGAAGCTATTTCAGAAGCCATACGAGTATCAAGAAAAACTAGTAAAATATTATGGCAAAACATTATTTTTTCTTTAGCAATTAAGGTAGCTGTTATGATATTAGTTATTTTTGGATTAACAAATATGTGGGCAGCTGTATTTGCAGACGTTGGGGTAACTTTACTTGCGGTATTAAATTCAATGAGGATAATTCGATAAATATTGACAAAAGATAAAGCTTTAATTATAATATAATAAGTCCAGAAAATTTTAGGCAAAAGGGAATGGCGTACAAGATCACTTTGATTCTTGTTGCAATATCAGAGGTGTTTAAAATCTGATATAATGCTTATGAGACTTATGTATAACGCATCTGCTACGTTATACATAAGTCTCTGTTTTTAGGTCAAAATAATAAATGAAAAATTAAAATTTCATTATATAATTTGTTATGATAATATTAATATAATTAAATAAAATAAGAAAATGAAATGTGAATAAAAAATTTCAATAATTATTAAATTAATAGAAAAAATGTTAAAAGTATGTTATTATATTATCAAAGTTTAAATAAATGGGGAAATTATTGGAATAAATTAAGGAGATTCATATACTATGGAAAAGAAGAAAAGTGTCTCTATGGCAGTAATTAAAAGATTACCAAAGTACCATAGATATTTGAAAGAGTTGATGAGAAATGATGTAGATAGAATTTCATCAAAGGAATTAGGTGAAAAGATAGGATTTACAGCATCTCAAATAAGACAAGATTTAAATAATTTTGGTGACTTTGGACAACAAGGATACGGATATAATGTTAAAGAATTATATAAACAAATTAGTTTAATTTTAGGATTAGATAAAGACTATACTGGAATCATTATAGGAGCTGGTAATTTAGGGCAAGCAATTGCAAATTATAGTAGATTCTCCGAATTAGGGCTATCTATAGAGGCTATATTTGATGCTAATCCAAAGCTTATCGGAATGAAGATAAGAGATGTAGAAATAAGAGATATTGATACATTAAATAGTTATTTAGAAAATAGTAATGTTAACATTGGAATTATTTGCGTGCCAAGAATTAATGCACAAAAGGTTTGTGATCTTTTGGTGAAGGGTGGAATAAAAGGTATTTGGAATTTTGCACCTGTTGATTTAGTTGTACCAAATGACGTTAAAGTTGAAAATGTACATCTTTCTGAAAGTTTATTAACATTAGTATACTTAATGAAAGATGAATAAAATAATTAAATAGTTTAGACGAAATAGCAAATCAAAATTTTATTATAGCTAAAATTTTGATTTGCTATTTCATTATTATAAATTCAAGTGTTTTTTCAATTCAAAATTTATACTTTATTGAGGATAAATTTATATATTTTTTGCATGTTAACAAATGAACAAAGAGAATAAAACTCAAATAGTAAACGTATACTAAGAAAAAGATTGAAAAAGTGGAATTTATATACCAAATAGGAAAATATTAATTGCAAATGAGAAAATTAGATATTATAATTATAAGTAGGTTGTGATTATTCAGAATCTTCTAACCAAAGAAAAGGGAAAAAGAGAATTTTTTTTAATTAATTTGTTAATTATATAACAAAGAACAGGGTGTTTATGAGGAGTTATGGTATAAAAAGGGAGGAAGGATTTGTGGAAATTAAAAATGTAATTTTAGAAGAAGAGTTGAAAAATGTGACTCTTGAAAAAGACGGGAATTTAGCAATAGTTACAATAAATAGACCTAAAGCATTAAATGCTTTAAATTCTGATACATTAAGAGAATTAGATCTAGCAATTTCTAATATTGAACAAGACAGCAATGTATATTGTGTAATATTAACTGGAGCTGGTGAAAAATCTTTCGTAGCAGGTGCAGATATTGCCGAGATGAAAGATTTAGATGCCAAGGGTGGAGAAGAATTTGGACTTTTAGGAAATAGGGTATTTAGAAGAATAGAAAATTTAGACAAGCCTGTTATAGCAGCAATATCTGGATTTGCTTTAGGCGGAGGATGTGAGCTTGCAATGGCTTGTGATATAAGAATTGCTTCAGAAAAGGCAAAGTTTGCTCAACCAGAAGCTGGTCTTGGGATTACACCAGGTTTTGGAGGAACTCAAAGATTGCCTAGAATAGTTGGATTAGGTAAGGCAAAGGAAATGATTTATACTTGTGCAATGATTAAGGCAGATGAAGCTTTAAGAATTGGTTTAGTTAATAAAGTTGTTCCATTAGAAAACCTAATGGAAGAAGCAAGAAAAATGGCTTCAGTTATTTGTGCAAATGCACCAATAGCAGTTAAGTATTGTAAAGATGCTATTAATAGAGGAATGCAAGTTGATATAGATAAAGCAATTGAAATCGAAGCAAATGATTTTGGAAAATGCTTTGATTCAGAAGACCAAGTTGAAGGAATGACAGCTTTCTTAGAAAGAAGAGAAAAGAACTTTAAGAATAGTTAAGAGTTAATAGTTTTGGTAGGAACTCTTTATGGAGTTTCTTAAATATATTTTTAAAATTTGGCCTATGCCGAATTTATTCCTTAACTATTAACTATAAAAAGGGTGTTATTTAATAAATTTTAAATATATAAGCTAAGTGTATTTTACATATTTACTTGTAACTATACACATAAACAGGGTATTGCAGGGAGGTAAAAAAGCAATGAATTTTGGATTAACTAGGGAACAAGAGTTAGTAAGACAAATGGTTAGAGAATTTGCAGTTAATGAAGTAAAACCAATAGCTGCTGAAATTGATGAAACAGAAAGATTTCCAATGGAAAATGTAAAGAAGATGGCAGAGCTAGGAATGATGGGAATACCATTTCCTAAAGAATTAGGTGGCGCTGGCGGAGATGTATTATCATATATCATAACTGTTGAAGAATTATCAAAGGTTTGTGGAACAACTGGAGTTATTGTTTCAGCTCATACTTCACTTTGTGCTTCTTTATTATATGAAAATGGAACACCAGCACAAAAAGAAAAATACTTAATTCCACTTGCAAAAGGGGAAAAGATAGGTGCATTTGGTTTAACTGAACCGGGAGCAGGAACAGATGCTGCGGGACAACAAACTACTGCAGTTTTAGATGGAGACAATTATATTTTAAATGGATCTAAAATATTCATTACTAATGGTGGAGTAGCAGATACCTTTATAGTATTTGCAATGACAGATAAGTCTCAAGGAACTAGAGGCATATCTGCTTTCATAGTTGAAAAAGACTTCCCTGGATTCTCAATTGGTAAGAAAGAAGATAAGTTAGGAATTAGAGCATCTTCTACAACTGAGCTTATATTTGAAAATTGTGTAGTTCCAAAGGAAAATCTAATTGGAAAAGAAGGTAAAGGGTTTGGTATAGCAATGAAAACTCTTGATGGAGGAAGAATCGGTATAGCTGCTCAAGCTTTAGGAATTGCAGAAGGAGCTTATGAAGAAGCTGTTAAATATATGAAAGAAAGAAAACAATTTGGTAGACCTTTATCAGCATTCCAAGGATTACAATGGATGATTGCTGAAATGGAGACAAAAATTGAAGCTGCTAAGCTATTAGTATATAAGGCTGCATGGCTTAAACAAAACAAGCTTCCATATTCAGTAGATGCTGCTAAGGCAAAATTATTTGCTGCTGAAGTTGCTATGGATGTGACAACTAAGGCTGTTCAAATTCATGGTGGATATGGATACACTAAGGAATATCCAGTTGAAAGAATGATGAGAGATGCTAAGATAACTGAAATCTATGAAGGAACTTCTGAAGTTCAAAAGATGGTTATCGCAGGCGCTGCATTAAGATAGAGGGAGGCTTTTAATAATGAATATAGTAGTTTGTTTAAAACAAGTACCAGATACAACAGTTGTAAAAATAGATCCAAAAACAGGAACTCTTATAAGAGACGGTGTTCCTTCAATAATAAATCCAGAAGATAAGCATGCTTTAGAAGCAGCTTTACAATTAAAAGAAAACTATGGAGCTCATGTAACTGTAGTTAGTATGGGACCTCCTCAAGCAAAAAATGCATTAAGAGAAGCTTTATGCATGGGAGCTGATGAAGCTATCCTTTTAACAGATAGAGCATTTGGGGGAGCTGACACATTAGCAACTTCAAAGACTATTGCAGCAGCAATTAAACAATTAGATTACGATATAATTTTTGGTGGAAGACAAGCTATTGATGGTGATACTGCACAAGTTGGTCCTGAAATAGCAGAACATTTAGGTGTTCCACAAGTAACGTATGTACAAGGTGTTAAAGTTGAAGAGGATGGATTGTTAGTAAATAGAGCATTAGAAGATGGATATGAATTAATAAAAGTTCAAACACCAGTGCTTTTAACTGCAATTGAAGAATTAAATCATCCAAGATATATGAATGTTCAATATATCTTCGATACAGTAGATAAAGAAGTGAAAATTATGACTGCGGCAGACCTTGATATACCTGTTGAAGAACTAGGATTAAAAGGTTCTCCAACAAAGGTTAAGAAATCTATGACTAAAGAAGCTAAAGGTGCAGGAGAAATTATTAAAGAATCAGCTCCAGAAGCAGTAGCATATGTTTTAGGAAAGTTAAAGGAAAAACACTACATCTAAGATAATAGGAGGGTAATTGGAGATGAATATATCAGAATATAACGGCGTTTGGGTATTTGCTGAACAAAGAAATGGTGAATTACAAAAGGTTTCATTAGAGATATTAGGAGAAGGTAGAAGATTAGCTGATGAATTAGGAGTTAAACTTACTGCAGTATTATTAGGAAATAATGTTGCTTGTTTAGCAGATATTTTAGGAGAACATGGTGCTGATGAAATATTAGTAGCTGAACATGAAGCATTAGAAAATTATACAACTGATGGATATACAAAAGTTATTTGTGAATTAGCAAATGAAAGAAAGCCAGGAATATTATTTATAGGGGCTACTTTCATAGGTAGAGATTTAGGTCCAAGAGTTGCAGCTAGACTTTCAACTGGATTGACTGCAGATTGTACATCTTTAGAAGTAGATGTTACGAATGGTGACTTACTTGCAACAAGACCTGCATTTGGTGGTAACTTAATGGCAACTATAGCATGTCCAAATCATAGACCACAAATGGCTACAGTAAGACCTGGAGTTTTTTCTAAATTAACTGAAAAGAAAGAAAACTATACTATAGAAAATGTTTCTGTTGAATTAGAAGCGTCAGATATTAGAACAACAGTTGTTGAAGTAGTAAAGGCTAATAAGGATATTGTTGACATAGGAGAAGCTAAAGTTATAGTTGCTGGTGGTAGAGGAGTTGGAAGTAAAGAAAACTTCGCACTTTTACAAGAATTGGCAACAGTTTTAGGTGGAGTTGTTGGAGCATCAAGAGGTGCTGTAGATAAAGGTTGGATTGAAAGAGATTATCAAGTTGGACAAACTGGTAAGACAGTAAGACCTACAATTTATGTTGCTTGTGGTATTTCAGGAGCAATCCAACATGTTGCTGGTATGCAAGAATCAGATATGATAATTGCTATAAATAAAGACGAAACTGCTCCAATAATGAAGGTTGCAGACTATGCAATAGTGGGAGATTTAAATAAAGTTATTCCAGAAATGATAAGTAAATTAAAAGAATCTGTTGATTCTGAAGAACCATTAGTGTGCAGAATCTAGTTTGATTTATTCGGGGAAAAATATAAATATATAAACATTAAAATTATAAAAATATAAGTGGCCAATCATATTTTTATAATAATGTATAAAGTAAAATAGCCTAGGATTTTTTTACTTTAATAAAAATAATGTTGATGAAATAAAGAAATTATGGTGTAAAAAATTTGAGAATTAAATAATAACAGAATCAAGATAAAGTGGTAATCAAATGGTCATATAACAACTTGTAATTTACCAATTATCACTTGTCACTGTTAAAAGGGGAGAGGTTTAGATATGGAAAAGATTTTTGTTTTAGGTGCAGGAACTATGGGTGCAGGAATAGTTCAAGCTTTTGCTCAAAAGGGATATGAAGTAATAGTTAGAGATATAAAAGATGAGTTTGTTGAAAGAGGACTTGCTGGAATTAATAAGAGTTTATCTAAATTAGTTGCTAAAGGAAAAATGACTGAAGAAACTAAGGAAGATGTTTTATCTAGAATTTCAGGAACTACTGATATGAATTTAGCTGCAGATTGTGATTTAGTTGTTGAAGCTGCAATTGAAAACATGAAAATTAAGAAAGAAATATTTGCTGAGTTAGATAAGATCTGTAAGCCAGAAACTATTTTAGCTTCAAATACATCTTCTTTATCAATAACAGAAGTTGCTTCAGCAACTAGTAGACCAGAAAAGGTTATAGGAATGCATTTCTTTAACCCAGCTCCAATAATGAAGCTTGTTGAAATTATCAGAGGTATGGCTACTTCTCAAGAAACTTTTGATGCTGTTAAGGAATTATCTTTAGCAATTGGGAAAGAACCAGTAGAAGTTGCAGAAGCTCCAGGATTTGTAGTTAATAGAATACTTATTCCAATGATTAATGAAGCTTCATTTATTCTTCAAGAAGGAATTGCATCAGTAGAAGACATAGATACAGCTATGAAATATGGTGCAAATCACCCAATGGGACCTTTAGCTTTAGGGGATTTAATTGGATTAGATGTTTGTTTAGCTATTATGGATGTTTTATATAATGAAACTGGAGATACTAAATATAGAGCTAGTAGTACTTTAAGAAAGTATGTTAGAGCAGGATGGTTAGGTAGAAAAACAGGAAGAGGATTCTACAACTATAATGCTTAATTGATATTAAGATAATTATAAATTTTTAAAATTAATTAATGATATATTTAAAGAGATATAATATATTTTAAATAATATATTGGAAATAAGCGTTTTAATTTAACTTTAAAGGGCAACTATCGACGGGTAGTTGCTCTTTATTGTATTATGGTATAATTATCATAATAAAGTACTAAGGTTTATAAAAGGATATGTAAATATTAGCATAGTAAAAGGAGTGGAGTTAATACATGGAAGATCAAACTAACAATAATAAAAGAGTGTTTAATTTTTATGGAGAAGTAGAGATACCAAAATCATTACTTTATTTTGTAAGTAGAAATGAGCAACCACTATTTGCAGTAAAGACTGTTAGAGATGCAGCCTTATTTACAGATAAAAAGATTTTGATATGTGATAAACAAGGGATAACTGGTAAGAAAACAGAATATTATGCGATTCCATATAGCAAAATAGTTACTTATGCAATAGAAACAGCAGGGCATTTTGATATGGATTCAGAAATAAAGTTATTTTTAACTGGTGGAATAGAAATCGAAATGAACTTTTTAAGAGGCAAGAATATGGATCAGTTACTTAAGAAAGTTTTTAATGTTATAAATGAGTATGTAACTTTATCTAATGGCTAGTCTTTGTAAGACTTTACCCTGTTTATATAGGAAATAACAATTGGAATGCTATAGGATAGGTGCCATTGGTATATAACTAATGAAAATGTGAACTATAGGGAGAGATTAATTAAATGTTAGTAGAAACTACAATGAAATATTATGATAAAAAGTATGATTTAAATTGTGCAGAATGTATGCTTGTAGCAGTTAATGAAGTTTATGATTTAAATATTTCCAAGCAGACTTTAATGACAATGGCATCTTTTGGTGGAGGAATGGCAATAGGAAGTGTTTGTGGTGCAGCAACAGGAGCAATAGCAGCATTAGGGATAATGTTCACTACAGAAAGAGGGCACCAAAGTCCACATGTTAGAGAAATGACTTCTAAATTTTTATATGAATTTAATAGAAGAATGAATTCATTAGATTGTATATCTTTAAAAGAAAAATATTATGAATGCGAAACAAGATGTTCAAAAATGATGATAGTATCAGCTGAAGTTCTACAGGAATTAATTGAAGATTATAAAGATTATTATTCAATTAATAGATAGGGAAAGAAAAGAATTATTATAATATAAAGTATAGTAATCAAATTTGTTAAATAAGCCGTTATAGTTTTAGTATTTTAACTATAACGGCTTATTTAATAAAATGATGATATTAAAGTGAATTTTTATTAAATGTATATGGATAATAGTATTTTGAAATATATTGAAAAATAAATTTATTTAATATAGCATAATAGATAGAATTTATTAATTAATAATATTTATCTTTAGAATATAAAAATATGAACTTAGAAACAATAAAAATATAAATGATAAGATTTAAAACTTATTATAGTAACGAGGTGTGAAATGAACTATACAAATATAATAGAAAAAGAAAATTCAATAATATTAGAAAATGTGAAAGATTTTAATATAAAACAAATATTAGAATGTGGTCAATGTTTTAGATGGGAGAGAATAACTGATACAGACTACATAATTGTTGCATATAGAAGAGTTATAGAAGTAATTCAAGAGGGAAGCACAGTAACAATACTTAATACTAATATGAAAGACTTTAACGAAATATGGAAACAATATTTTGATTTAGAAGTTAATTATGGAGAAATAAAAGAAGAATTATCTAAAGATGAACTTTTAAGAAAAAGTGTTGAGTTTGGTTATGGTATAAGAATATTAAATCAAGATCCTTTTGAAATGTTAATAAGCTTTATAATATCAGCAAGAAATAGTATTCCTTCAATAATGAAGACTATTAAAAAGATATCTGAAAGATGGGGAGATAAAATTGAGTATAAAGGAAATATATATTATGCATTCCCAACTCCAGAACAATTAAAAGAAGCAACATTAGAAGAAATAAAAGAAACAGGAGCATCTTTTAGAAGTAAATACATAGTAGATACAATAGGAAAGGTTAATGCTGCAATTGAAGCTAAAAATAATGGAACTTTAAATGAAGAATTACAACAGTTTGATTTAGAATATATAAAGTCATTGCCAACTGATGAATGTCATAAGGCGCTTCAAAACTTTATGGGGGTTGGAGCTAAGGTTGCAGATTGTATAATGCTTTTCTCAATGGCTAAAAAATCAGCTTTCCCAGTTGATGTTTGGATAAAAAGAGCAATGATACATTTCTATTTAGCACCAGATGTATCATTAAATAAAATAAGAGTATTTGGAAGAGATAAATTTGGAGAGTTATCAGGTATGGCTCAGCAATATTTATTTTATTATGCAAGGGAAAACAATATAAAGGTAGAATAGTAACTAAAGTTATGTATAGAATTGTTATAAGAGGGATAAGCTAAGTGAAAATGACAAAAGCTTAATAACTTTATGGGAGGTTACTATGTATATAAAGAAGAGGTTAATATCAATAATATCAAGTGCATTAGTAGTAAGCTTGCTTTTTACTGGATGTGGAAGTAGCTTTAAACAAAGTGTATTTAGTAAAGGGGTATTAACAAAGGAACAAGGTTCATACAATGAAGCAGGAAAAAATCCAGAGGATTTAAATGTTGAAAGTATAATGAATGAACTTACTAGTGATGAATATTTATCCAGAGTAGTAGGAACTAATGAAAATACTAAATCAGCAGAGTTTATTAAAAACTATTATGAAGCAATTGGGTTAGAGCCATTTAATAATGGAAGCTATTTTCAAGAGGTGGATTTAAATAAAGAAATGAGGTCTATATTTAATCCTGCTGGAGATAATGAAAATGAAGTTGATAATGTAATTGGAGTTATTAAAGGTGAAGATAGTTCTAAGGCAATTGTAATTTCAGCTCACTTTGACCATGTAACAGTAAGGAAGAAAAATGAAGAGGCAGCTAGCAACACTGATTCACAACAAATTAGTGTTAGCAAAATAGAAGGTGCAATTGATAATGCATCTGGTGTTGCAGTTTTACTTGAAAGTGCTAAGGAATTAGCTAATTATTATAGTGATGAAAAACCACCATATGATATAATTTTTGCTGCATTTAATGCTGAAGAACTTGGATTAATAGGTAGTAGAAAGTTTGTAAGTGAATTTAAAGAAACATATGATGATTGGTATAATATCAATATTGATTGTGTTGGAGTTAAAGGAAATGAAGGATTAGCAGTGAAAAATAATGATCCTGCATCTCAAGAGTTATATGATGATTTTATTGAAGTTTTAGATGAAGATGATGTTTACTATGAGATGGTTCCTTATGCAATGAATGAAGAAGGAGCAGTTGTAGGTAGCAGTGATCATATGTCATTTAGAAGAGAAAATGCTGCTTCATTAGTAATAGGGCAAGATGGTATTACAGGAGTTGTTCATACTGATGATGATAATATGTCAATTGTAGATGTTGAATTAATTGATGATATTAAAGAAGCATTAGTTGATTTTATAATAAAGACTGATGAAAAAATATATTAATATTGAAGTTTTTTATAATTGATTAAGTATATTTATTAAGTTATTTTAAAGAAGTGATAGGATTTATTTGTAAAAGGAAATCCTATCATTTTTTTTATAAGTAAATTTAGAAATTAATTTATAAAAAAATAAAATTAAATGTGATTTTGAGGATAAATGTTGAACTTTAAATATGAAAAAATATTATCAGAATATTCGAAAAAGAAAAGAAGTTATTGGGAAAATATTGTATAATTAGAAGTGGTATACAGTACGGAGGGGAGTGGTTAAATGTTCAAGTTTGAAACTCAGCTTAAAAAGTTAAAGCATGAGGTATTAACAGAAGTTGCAAGACTTGCAAAAAATGATGAAATTAGTTTAGAAAGTATTGAAAAGGTTCCTTATGAGGTTATTAAAGGTGAAGTTGCACAATATAGATGTTGTGTTTATAAAGAAAGAGCTATTGTTTTAGAAAGAGCCAAGCTTGCAGCTGGATATCTTGCTAATGGTGATAATGCTGAGCCAGATTTAATTGATATTAGACCTGATGAACAAATTATATATGTTATTGAAGCAGCATGTGATAGATGTCCTATAAACAAGTTCAATGTAACAGACTCATGCAGAAACTGTCTTGCTCATAGATGTCAAAGTGCATGTAATTTTGGAGCTATTACAATAGTAAATGGAAGAGCTTATATAAATCAAGAGCTATGTAAGGAATGTGGGGGATGTAAAAAAGCATGTCCTTATGATGCTATATCTGAAGTTATGAGACCTTGTAAGAGGTCATGTCCAACAGGAGCTTTAGATA
This sequence comes from Clostridium saudiense, assembly GCF_000577815.1. Taxonomy (GTDB): domain Bacteria; phylum Bacillota; class Clostridia; order Clostridiales; family Clostridiaceae; genus Clostridium; species Clostridium saudiense. The sequence continues at coordinate 28,004 of NZ_CBYM010000019.1, forward strand.
TTAATCCTAATGACAGACGAGCTATGATTAAACAGGAATTATGTGTTAATTGTGGTTCATGTATGAGAGCATGTCCTTTTGGAGCAATTTCTGATAAGAGCTTAATTGTCCCAGTTGCAAAGAGGCTTGGAAGAAATAGAAAGATGTATGCAATTGTTGCACCAGCTATAACTGGTCAATTTGGTCCTACTATGAATTATGGTAAGATTAGAAATGCTATAAGAGCACTTGGATTTGAGGAAATGATTGAAGCAGCATTAGGAGCTGATGCAGTAACAGTTCATGAAGCTAATGAATTTGTTGAAAGAATGGAAAGAGGAGATAAATATATGACTAACTCCTGTTGCCCAGGATTTTTAAATTTCATTGAAAAAACTAACCCAACTGAAAAAGATAGAATTTCTGGAACTGTATCTCCAATGGTTGCAGCAGCAAGGTATGTAAAGAAAGTTGATCCAGAAGCTAAGGTTGTATTTATAGGTCCTTGTACAGCGAAAAAGAGTGAAGCTGTTAGAATAGGAATAGAAGATGCAGTTGATTATGTTTTAACATTTGAAGAATTACTTGCTTTATTTGAAGCATTTGATGTTAATCCTTTTGAATGTGAAGAAGAAAATGTTAATGATGCATCTGTATTTGGAAGAAACTTTGGTGCTTCAGGTGGATTGACTGCAGCTATTAAGAATTATATTGCAGATAGTGGAGTTGAAGTTGACTTTAAACCAATACCAACTTCAGGACTTGACTGTAAAAAAACTATGATGCTTGCCAAGGTTGGTAAGTTACCAGGAAACTTTATTGAAGGTATGATGTGTGAAGGTGGATGTATCAATGGTGCAGGAGTAATTGCTCCTCCAATGAGAGCTAAGGCTGCATTTACTAAGATTAATAATGGAACTACTATTAAGGCTGTTCTTAAGAATAGAACTCTTGAGGAATTTGAAGATGTTAATTTAGAAAGAATGCCTTCTGAAGACTAATAGTTATTGTTATAAAAATTGATATAAGATATTTATTGTATAAATAAGTTATGAGATAGAGCTGTGGATTTGTCTATAGTATGATGAAATCACAGCTTATTTAAATACATGGAATTTTATGTTAAGATGAAAAATATACTGTAACTAAAAATAAGGATAAAATAATTATAAGTTACATAAGAAAGAGGTATTTAATGGGGGAAAAGATTAAAAATTCGATTTTATTTAAGGAGATTAATAACGAAGCAATAATAAGGGGGATATTATATTTCATTATATTGGTTTTACCTTTTATTGTATTGCCAGTAAGTAAGCCAGTATATACAAATAGTAGGTCAATGTTTTTATATCCGGCAGCAATACTTTTATTAATAATAGTGATAAAAGATAAAAAGATTAAATTATATAAAGAAAGTATTTTAGCTGTGATATTTTTATTTACATTATTAATAGCAGCAATATTTTCAGACTATAAATATGAAGCTTTTTGGGGTAATTATCATAGAGATGAGGGATTTTTTACAATAGCTATTTATATTTTATTATTTATTGTATCGTCAACGTATTTTAAAATTAATAAAACTATGTGGAATATAATGCTTATAGCACCTACATTAATGAGTATATATGGAATAATGCAATTTTTTGGTATTGATCCTATTCAAAAATTTGCATTGGGTGACATATTAATGCCTACAACTATGGGAACTATAGGACATAGAAACTTTTTTTCTACATACATATTAATATTTATAGCTATATACCTTTCTTACTATATTTTTAACGGAGGTAAAAAGTATTTATTTTGTACTACGTTAATGTTTTCGGCATTACTTTGTTCAACAACTAGAAGTGGATGGGTAGCATTTGGAGTAATGGCATTGATTGGGTTTATATTTATTATAAGAAGAAAACAGTGCTTAAATAGAGCTATTATAGTATTTATACTTTTTACAAGTATATTTTTAAGTTTAAATTATATTTCATCAGGAGCAATAACAAATAGAGCCTTAATGATAATTAATGAGGGAAAAACTGTTGCAACTTCAGTAGTAAGTGATGATGTTGAAATAGAGGATAGCTTTGGATCGAGTAGAATATTTATTTGGAAGATGGCCTATAATGCTTTTATAGATAGTCCGTTTTTGGGACAAGGTCCAGATACTTTAAGATTAAGATTAATGGATGATTATTATGAAAAATATATGAGCTATGCAGGTCCAACAAATGATTATTTTGATAAGGCGCATAATGAGTTTTTAGAGTATGCTGCTAGTGGAGGGATTTTTACTGTGATTTCATATATTTCAGTATTAATATTGATTTTATTTGGATTATTTAAGAATATTAAAGATGATAAATTTAAAATTCTATTTATTGTGGTATTTACATATATTATTCAAAGTATATTTAATATTAGTGTAATAATAGTAGCACCTATAGTATGGATTTTATTAGGGTGTGCTTTAAAGGCATATAAAAAAGGTATTACATCTATTATAGATATTTAATTAAAATTTAAAATAGCAAGAAAAATAATGGAAAACAAAGTAAATTAAAAATAAATTACTATAATTAGTAATATTTGACCTTAGTAAGGTAATAATATAGAAAGTAATTGTTGAAAGTTTACTTTATAAATTATATTATAAATATAAAGATATTAGCACTCTATTAAAGTGAGTGCTAACAAATGAAATATAGGAGGGTTTATTTATGAATATAAAACCATTAGGTGACAGAGTAGTAATAAAAAAATTAGAAGCTGAAACAACTACAAAGAGTGGAATACTTTTAACAGGAACAGCAAAAGAGCAACCACAAGAAGCAGAAGTTGTTGCAATAGGGCCAGGGGCAATGGTTGAAGGAAAGAGAGTTCCTATGGATGTAGAAGTTGGAAATAAGGTGTTATATTCTAAGTATGCAGGAACAGACGTAAAGGTTGACGGTGAAGAATATATTATATTAAAGCAAGACGATATATTAGCAATAGTAGAATAATTAATTGGGAGGTAAGTTTATTATGGCAAAGATGATTCAATTCGGAGAAGAAGCTAGAAGAGCAATGCAAGTTGGTGTTGATAAACTAGCTGATACAGTAAAGGTAACATTAGGACCTAAAGGAAGAAATGTAGTTTTAGATAAGAAGTTTGGTTCACCACTTATAACAAATGATGGTGTTTCAATTGCAAGAGAAATAGAATTAGAAGATCCATATGAAAATATGGGAGCTCAATTAGTAAAGGAAGTTGCAACTAAGACTAACGATGTTGCAGGGGATGGTACTACAACAGCTACACTTTTAGCTCAAGCTATTATAAGAGAAGGATTAAAAAATGTAACAGCTGGTGCAAATCCAATGTTACTTAGAAATGGTATAAGAAAAGCTGTAGATAAAGCAGTTAGTGAAATATTAGAAATTTCTAAACCAGTTAGTGGTAAGGAAGATATAGCTAGAGTTGCAGCTATTTCTGCAGCTGATGAAGAAATAGGTAAGCTTATTTCTGATGCTATGGAAAAAGTAGGTAATGAAGGAGTTATTACTGTTGAAGAATCTAAATCAATGGGTACTGAACTAGAAGTAGTTGAGGGTATGCAATTTGATAGAGGATATGTTTCAGCTTATATGGTAACTGATACTGAAAAAATGGAAGCAGTATTAGATAATCCATTAATCTTAATAACTGATAAGAAGATTACAAACATACAAGAAATATTACCAGTATTAGAGCAAATAGTTCAAGCTGGTAAGAAGTTATTAATAATAGCTGAAGATATCGAAGGTGAAGCAATGGCTACATTAGTAGTTAATAAGTTAAGAGGAACATTTAACTGTGTTGCTGTTAAGGCTCCAGGATTTGGAGATAGAAGAAAAGAAATGCTTCAAGATATAGCTATTTTAACTGGTGGTCAAGTAATTTCTGAAGAGTTAGGAAGAGATTTAAAAGAAACTACTTTAGATATGCTAGGTCAAGCTGAAAGTGTTAAGATAACAAAGGATAATACTACTATAGTAAATGGTAGAGGCGATAGTGCTAATATAAAAGAAAGAATTAATCAAATTAAGATGCAAATAGAAGAGACTACTTCTGAATTTGATAAAGAAAAATTACAAGAAAGATTAGCTAAACTTTCTGGTGGTGTTGCAGTAATTAAAGTTGGTGCTGTTACAGAAACAGAACTTAAGGAAAGAAAGCTTAGAATAGAAGATGCTTTAGCTGCTACTAAGGCTGCGGTTGAAGAAGGAATAGTACCAGGTGGTGGAACAGCTTATGTTAATGTTATTAACAAGGTTGCAGAATTAAAATCAGATGTTGCTGATACTCAAGTTGGTATTAACATTATAGTAAGAGCATTAGAAGAGCCAATGAGACAAATTGCTATTAATGCAGGAGTTGAAGGTTCTGTAATTATTGAAAGAATTAAGAACAGTGAAGCTGGAATGGGATATGATGCTTTACATGATGAATATGTAAATATGATTAAGACTGGAATAGTTGATCCAACTAAGGTTACAAGAAGTGCACTTCAAAATGCTGCATCTGTAGCTTCTACATTCTTAACTACTGAAGCTGCTGTAGTTGATATTCCACAAAAGGAACAACCAATGCAAGGTGCACCAGGAATGGGCGGAATGGATGGAATGTATTAATATAAATAAAAATTAACATTTCAATAAATAAGGTTATTATTAACTATAACTATGAGTTAGTAATAACCTTATTTTTATTTTATTATTAGATATAATTAGAAAAGAAAAGTTTTTTTGTAGGAAAATACAAAAAAATACAAAAAATGAATAAAACATGGAAAATAGTAATAAAAAATGGTACTATATAATTAATTAGTATTAATTACAATTATTTGTTTCTATAATAATATAATGTAAGTTTTGTTTTAAGGAGTAGTAATGGATATTTTTTTAGTAGTAATCTTTGGATTAGTAATAGGAAGTTTTTTAAACGTATGCATTTGTAGAATAGCAAACGAAGAATCAATTGCATTTCCACCATCACATTGTACTAATTGTGGATATGAATTAAAAGCTAAAGATTTGATTCCAGTGTTAAGCTATATATTTTTAGGTGGAAAATGTAGAAGTTGTAAGGAGAAAATTTCTATACAATATCCAATAGTTGAGATATTAAACGCAATTTTATATATAGCAATTTATTTAAAATTTGGATTTACTTTAAATTTATTTAAGTTCTGTTTATTTGCATCACTTTTAATAGTAATAGGGTTTATTGATTTTAAAACCAAATATGTTTATAACTCAACAGTAGTTTTTGGAGTAGTATCTGGAATATTATTTGCAGTATTAGAATGGATGGAGACAAAATCAATACCTTGGAATTATATTGCAGGTGCATTTATAGGGTTTGGTATTATATACCTTATTGTTATTTTAACTAGAGGTATGGGAGAGGGCGATATTGATATAGCACTTATATGCGGATTATTTTTAGGTATAAAAGGTATTTTAGTGACTTTATTTTTAGCCATAATTTTAGGGGGAATAGTTGCTACCATAATCTTGATATTCAAGTTAAAAGAAAGAAAAGCTGAGATTGCATTTGGTCCATATTTAGCTATAGGTGGAATAATAGCTTGCTTATATGGAAGTAGGCTAATAGATATTTATTTAGGATTGTTTTAACTAAATTTTTAATTAAATAATAAATGAGATTATGATTGAATATCAATAGTTTACTAATTATACTAAGATATAGTAATAAAAATAATTACTTAAAAGGTAGTAATAAAAATATACATAAACCTTATATTAAAGTATTACATGGAGGAAAAATGAATCGAAGAAAAAGGTTAGGTGATATGTTAATTGAACTTAACTATATTACAGAAAATGACTTACAAGAAGCGCTAAAGATTCAAAAAGAAACAGGTAATAAAATAGGAGAGGTATTGATAGAAAGAGGTTTTATTACTGAGGATGACTTATTACAGGCTTTAGAGATACAGCTTGGAATACAAAGAATTTATTTAGATATGATAACAGTAGATAGAAAAGCTGTTAAGATGATTTCTGAATCCTTAGCTAAAAAATACAATGTATTTCCAGTTCAGTTTATTGAAGGTAAATTATTAGTTTTAATGAATGATCCGCTTAATATAATAGCAGAGGATGATGTTAGAATTGCTTCTGGATATGAAGTTAAAATTGCTTTATGTGGTAAAGCTGAAATAGCACAAGCAATATCAAAATATTATTCAGAAGATTATATGAAAAAAACTGCAGAAGAATTTAGGAATCAAGAAAAAATTAATGAGGTACTTGAAGAAGAGTTAAGTGAAGATATAAAAAATGCACCTGCTGTAAAACTTGTTGATTCTATCATTCAAAATGCAGTAAGAAGTAAAGCAAGTGATATACATATAGAGCCATTTGAAAATAGGGTTTGTGTAAGATATAGAATTGATGGAGCATTACAAAAGCAATTTGACTCACCAAAGGAACCATTGGCTGGTCTGATTACCAGAATAAAAATTATGGGTAATATGGATATTGCAGAAAAAAGAATTCCGCAGGATGGAAGAATATTTACTCGGGTTGATGATGAAAATGTAGACTTAAGAGTGTCAGTTTTACCAACTGTAAATGGTGAAAAAATAGTTATAAGAATATTAGATAAAAGTGCATTTAATGTTGATAAATCAGTACTTGGTATTGCTGATGATGATTTAGATAAGATAAATAAAATTATTAATAAGCCACATGGAATAGTATTAGTTACTGGGCCAACAGGAAGTGGTAAATCAACGACTCTTTATTCCTTATTAAGGGATTTAAATAAAGAAGATAAAAATATAATCACTGTAGAAGATCCAGTTGAATTTTCAATGGATGGGATTAATCAAGTAAACGTTAATACTAAAGCAGGATTAACATTTGCTTCAGGATTAAGATCAATATTAAGACAAGACCCTGATATAGTAATGCTTGGAGAAATAAGAGATACTGAAACAGCCGAAATAGCTGTTAGAGCTGCTATAACAGGACATTTAGTTCTAAGTACAATACATACTAATGACGCACCATCATCTATAGTAAGATTAAAAGATATGGGGGTTGCTCCTTATCTTGTTTCATCTGCTTTAGTAGGAATTATAGCTCAAAGACTTATAAGAAAACTATGTATTCATTGTAAAGAAGAATATATAGCAAGTGATTATGAAAAAGAAATTTTAGGAGTGCCTAAATATCAAGACTTAACTTTATACAGAAAAGTAGGCTGCAATAGATGTAGCAATACTGGATATAAGGGAAGAGTTGGTATATATGAAGTTATGGAAATTAATAGGGAAATAAGAGACTTAATTAATGCAGATAAACCACTAGAAGAAATTACAAATGCTGCATTAAGAAATAATATGAAAACATTAAACAAGTCTGCAATGAATGTTGTATTGAATGGTAATTCTACAGTAGAAGAATTGTTAAGAGTAACTTTATTAGGTGATTAAAGGAGAAATGATAAATGCCTGTTTTTTTATATGAAGGTAAATCATTAGATGGTTCTACAGTTAAAGGAATGATTGATCTTGAAACACAAGATGATGTAAAAGAAATGCTTAGAAGCAAAGGGATATTCCCAATTTCAGTAAGAGAGAATAATAAAGGTGCTACATTAGAGTTTAATATTAAAAAGGGAATACCTTTTGATCATTTAGCAATTCTTTGTAGACAATTTTATTTTACTTTATCTGCAGGTGTTCCAATGCTTAGAGCTATAGGAATGATTAAAGATCAAATTGAACATAAGAGGTTAAGAAAAATATTGGATAATGTACATGAAGAAGTTCAAAAAGGAAGTGCTTTATCTGAGGTTTTTCGTAAACATAAAGATATTCCTTTTATGCTTACTGCAATGGTTGAAGTTGGAGAAGCAACAGGAAATATAGATCAGGTAATGGAAGAAATGGCTGATTATTATGATAAGCAACATAGGCAAAAGAAGAAAATAGATGCAGCACTAACTTATCCGAAATTTTTATTAGTATTTGCTATTTGTATAGTTATGGGCCTTGTAAGTTTTGTTGTTCCAACCTTTGTTGATAGTATATTATCTGCGGGACAAGAGCTTCCAATACCAACAAAGATAGTAATTGCTATTAGCGATTTTATTAATTCGAATTTTTTATTATTAGTATTAATAGTAATTGCAATAATAGTTGTAAAAAAATTATTTATTGATACTAATTATCCTATACAGTATCAAATTGATAAATTCTTAGTAACAGACAAGTATTTAGGCAAAATAACACAACAAATATTTACTGCAAGATTTGCTAGGACCTTTGCAATGTTAGTTAAAGGTGGAATGAATATTATCGAATCGTTGAGTATAGCAGGTAATGCAGTTGATAATAAATTTATAAAAGAAGCTATTGATGAATCTACAAAGTTAATTACTACGGGTGCAGGAATTGGGGATACATTAGAATCAAGAAGAATATTTCCTAAGATGTTAACTCAAATGATGAAGGTTGGAGAAGATACAGGTAGTTTGGATGATATTCTTAAGAAAACAGCAGAGTATTATGAAATAGAAGCAGACTTTGCGCTTCAAAAATTAACTGCTTTAATTGAACCAATTATGATAGTATTTTTAGCTATTGTTGTTGGATTTGTAGTAATATCCATAGCAATGCCAATGTTCCAAGTTATGGGGGCAGTTTAGACAGGTTTAAGTTTAGAATGGCAAGTGATAAGTTAAATCAAGTTATAAATGAGGGACAACCTCTTTATATAAAATAATTACATAAAAAAATATGGAGGGATAAGTAATGAACTTAACAAAAATGAAAAAGAAAAAAGGTTTTACATTAATCGAATTAATGGCTGTTATAGCTATTATAGCAATCTTAGCAGCAGTATTGGTACCAACTGTATCTGGGTATATTACTAGATCGAAGAAGACTGCTATAATTACTCAAGTTAGAAATGCAGTAGGGGCTATGGAGACGTTTAATATTACAGCACCTAATGAAACTGATAAATATACTTTAACTAACAATGAAAATGTTGAAATTGGTGATTTACCATCATTAATTGGAAGTGATTTATTAGAAATTAATGCCATTAAAAATATAGAAGAGATGACAGTTAAAGAAGCTTTTATGATTAATTCTGATCCAAATAGTCTTAATAAGATTGTATTAGATGGAAATGATTTTGCTGATTTAGCAACAACAGTTCAATAAAATTATAATTATTTCTTTATTTTCAGGACCTTTTGGTCCTGATTTTTTAAGAGGAAATTATGAGGATAAAAAATAAGAAAAAGGCTTTTACATTAATTGAATTAATGTCTGTTATAGCTATTATAGTAATCTTAGCAGCAGTATTAGTACCAACTGTATCAGGATATATTAATAGAACTAAAAAGACAAATATAATAGTTCAATCAAGAAATGTAGTTTATCATGTTTTATCAAGTGGAGAAGTGATAAACATGGATATTGAATTAAAGGAATTAATTAATAATGGTTTTTTACAAGATTATGAAGGGCTGCATGATTTACTACAACAGGATATTACATATAAATCTCTAAAATCTATTGTAGCTGATCAAGAGGCTGTTAATAAAATTAATATAGAAAATGGAAAAATAATAGAGTGGACAGGTGAAAATCCATATAAGAAAAAATAATAAATAGGAGGTAGCCTAATGTCAATAGTGAATAACAAAAAACTATCTATCCAAATAACAGATACATCTATAAATATTCTTATTGGAAATAAAAATAAGATATATGAGACACATACTATTGAATTAGAAAATGGTGATTGTAAAGATGGTAATGTTAGAGATAAAGATTCTATAGTTAAACTTTTAAATGATTATTTAGATGTTAATGGTAGAGATATTAAAAATGTATCCTTTGTTTTAAGAGGAACAGATATAATAACAAGATACATAGAAGTACCTATACTTAAAAATAATGCTTTAATTGAGGCAGTAAATTTTGAATTCAAACAATTTATACCAGATATAGATGACTACTATATGAATTATGAAATAGTAGAAAAAATAAATACAAAAGAAAAAAAAGCATATAAGATACTGCTAGTTGCAGCAACTAAAGAAAAAATAAATCCAATAATTGAAATAGCAGAAGAAATAGGTAAAGAATTAGAAGTAATAGATATATTATCTAATTCTCTAGCTCGAGTATTAAAAAGTAGTGATCATATTGCCAGTGAGGAATCAACTGGGATATTTTATTTTGGAGCAGATAGCTCAACACTTGGAATAATTGAAGGCAATGTTTTAAAATTTGAAAGAAATCTTCCTTTTGGAATTAAGAATATATTTAATGAAGTATATGATGAGGCAGCAGTTACAGCACTAGATAGCAAGCAAGTCACCAATGTTTTTGAAAATAATCAACAGTTAATGATGAATTTTGAAAACTTATTAGCTAGTGTAAATAACACTGTAAGATATTATAATTCTGAAAAAACCAATAAGCCTGTTACAAACTTTATTATAATATGTGCAGATATGATAATGACTAATATGGAAAAGTATTTGGAAAAATATTTTGAATTACCATGTATATTAGTAAAAGATCCATCAGATTTGGGATTAAAACTTAAGTTTAAAGATAATTTCCCTAAGTATATATCATCTTATGGATTGCTTCTTAGAGGAAATGATAATAAATTACTTAACTTAAGTCCTAAAACTATTAAAAAAGAAAAAGATAAAGCCAATATAGATAAAGTATTGGTAAGAGTGCCTATATTAATTTTAATAGCAATAATAGCTATCGTGACTCCGTTTTTGGTAATCAATAAGATTATAACTAAGGAAATAGCAAATATTGACGCAGATATTGCTAGATATAATGAGATAGTGGTAAAGAATCAACAATTGCAATCTGAAATTAGTAAAATGGAGTATTTTATAAATAGAATTAAAGATATAGATAATAGTACAAGCAATACATCTGAGATTATTTCTAAGTTGAATACTTATGTACCGAAAGAAATAACATTTGAAGGATTTTCATTTACTGATAGTGGATTAATAAATATTAGTGGAAAATCATCTACATATAGTGCAATTCCAGAATTCTTGGCAAATTTAGAAATGAGTGAAGAGTTTTGTAATGCAAAGATTAGTTACATAAATCCAATTGAAGAGACCATAGAAGTATCTAGTTTAGATGAAGAAAATGATAGTATATCAACAAGGGGCACATTTATGCCTATTGCTTTAACTGGTAGTGTTAACATTTGGGATGAAATAATAGAGTTAGCATCTGATGATGCTAATGATAAAACAAATGTTATACAAGATAACAGTGATAAGACTAATAATGGATCAGAAGGAACTAATTCTGAAATAAATAAAAACACTATAATAAAATATAGTTTTTCAATTACTATAGAAGGGGTAAGTAAAGATGGAAGCAAAGCAAAAGCAACAGAATAGTATTGTACTTTATTTAAAAAATCTTTCTAAAAAAGATAAGGTTATATTATCAACTACAATTGTTATTCTTTCTCTTGTTTTAGGATTAAGATTTTTGATATTACCTCAACTTGAGCAATATTCTAATAACTTAATGACTTTAGATGCAAAGAGAGCTGAACAAGTAAGAGTAGCTATGGTTCCAGCGCAAAATAAGGTGTTAGAAGAAAAACAAAAAGAATTACAAGTTAAATATGATAATGCATTAGAAGAAATTTCAAAAACACCAGCAGTAGCTCAAATAATTTATGATTTAAAAGGGTTAATGAGTAGGAGCAATGTAGAAATGAGAGCATTGAGTTTTTCAAACTCTGATGTTTCAGAAGAAGAAATAAAGTCAAGTGATGGTGTTGTAACTGATGAAAATGGAGTAGTTACAGAAATTGATAGAGGACTTGATATGGGGGGAACACAAGAAGCGAGCATAGAAGCTAATGATGAACAAGCTGTAAAAAAGCAAATTGTTAATATGACTTTAACTGGAGAGTATGAAGATATAATGAAGTTTGTTAAGGCTGTTGAGAATTATTCTAGGGTTGCAGATGTTTCTAATATATCATTAAGTCCATTTGAAGGAACTAAATTAAATGCAGGGATAACAGCTAATTTTTATAACTTAAATTATGAGGAGGCTGAAAGCTATGAGTTCAATGATGGAATTTATGGAAAAGACAACTCCTTTAAATAAAAAATATGACAGAAAAAAAGGGATGACTTTAGTAGAAATAATGGCTGCTATGGCCATCCTTTCTATTTTATTTGTTGGAATAAGTTCATATATGTTGAATATAGTAAAAGCTGAAAATAGAAGTAAGCAATATTTAGATACAACTAACTACCTAAAAGCTGCTTTAGATGTATTTAAGTTAAAAGCTGGAGGAGAGGTTTCAGATAGTAGTGATACAAGAAAATATTATATAGAAAAAGATAAATTTGATAATTTTGTGAATAAAGATTTTTATGTGTATTTTGATGATATGGAAGAAATGCTAAAGAAATTAACTGATGCAACGGTTGAATACTCTAATGTAGCAAATTATACAACTAAATATGAACTAAACGTTAATGTTAGCAAAGTTACGGATAAGGAGTTATATCTAGTAAAGGTAGAAATGAATTATGGAGGCAGTATTGATTCGAAAGAATTATATATAAATAGGTGATTGTATGAAGAAAAAGAAAAGGGGATTTACTTTAGTTGAATTAATGGCTGTTATAGCAATTGCTATGATAGTTTTGCCTATTATTTTTAGTGTTTTTAAACAGGGATATAAAATAATAAATAGAACTGAAAATAAAACTAATATTCAAAATGACTTTAGAACAGTAATTATGAATATTGAAAATGAAATTACAGGTGTTGAAGTAAATAATATAATAGGATATCTAGATGTTGGAGTAATTCAAGTATTGAATGAAGCATCAATACAATATGATGGACAGATTTATACAGGAAGATATATTGTAGATATAGTTACTGAAAAGAAAGTTTTTCTTGAAGTTGATGTTAGTGGGAAAAAGGAATTATGGAAGAGTGATTACGTTAATAAGAGTATTAATTCTGGAATAGCATATTATGAGCTTAGTAATAACAAGGTGTTAGCAAAAGATTTAGATAATTCCACAACTATAGTTGCTAGAAATAATAATGGTATATTAACTTTTAATATGGATGAAACTAATATTTCATCAGAATATTATGGGGGGGTTAAGACAACAGAAAATGATGATATTAATATGAATGTTACTAATACTGGTTTGGGAAATAGTGGTGGAAGTAGGCAACCAATTCTACTCGCAAACTCTGTAGATGGAATAGTAAGTATAAATAGTAATAATAAGGAGGTGTTTTTTGACACTAAAAAATTGGATAATTATTATGTTGTTAATAGTAAAATATATAACCATGAAATTAGTAATAGTGCTTATGGAATACATCAAAATAAAGGGGAGGGAATAAATATCCCAATATTTAACTTTGAGTACAAATCATCTATTGTTTTGGAAACAATAGATGAAAACTTATATTTTGATAAAGTAAATGGTTCAAGAGTAGAAAAAATAAAGATAACTGATTTAGGAATATCAGATGAAATTAAGGTGGTTGGCGAAGGAATTAGATACTTTACTGTAAATGATTATAAGGTTTATTTAGTTAATGCTAATAAATTGATTATAAATAATAGCACTACTAATAATTTGAAATGGAACAAACTTCAATTAACAGATACGATAATAATATGTACTGGAAATATAGAAATAAATAATTCAGAATATTGCAGTACCAATTTAAGTGGAAGTATGATAGCTGGTAAAAATATTTATGTAAATAATACAAATGGTACATTATTGATGTATGCCGAAAGTGAAAAAAGATTAAGAATTAGTGAAGCTACTATTATAAAAATAAAAAATAAAATCAGTTCATGTTCTTTAAAATGATAAATCGAATGGGAGGAGACATAATGAAAAAAAATGGTTCAGCATTAGCTTATGTATTAATTTTATTATCGGCATTACTTATTGTTTGTACGGGAGTATCAAGTTATGTAATTGGTACTACAAAATTAAATAAGAGTTATAGTACTATTATTGATAGTAACTTAGATTTGGATTCAGCAGTAAATGTTGCTAGAGAGTATATTATATCTGAAATTACTAAAAAGAAAAATACAATATTAAATGAAGCGGATATAGATAATATAAAGCATGATATTAATGACTCTACATATAATGATGCTAAAAAATCAAATGATATTATAAAATCATTGAATAGTATAATTCACATAACTAGGAACGGAATGTGGCCAAGCTATACATATGAAATAAAAGCAACTGATAATGAAGGGAAAAAAAGTGTATATCAAAATATTTATTTTAATGTTGTTTTAGATATTGTATCTTCAGGTGATACTGCTACAGCGCCGTATAATATACCAAAACAAAATAATGAATTGGTAGATTTAAATATACCTGAATGGGATAATAGTAAAGCTAATAATGTTGGAGATAAGGTAATATATAATGGGATTGTATATGTCGCAAGAAATTCGACAGGAGCTAACAGTAATAATCCACCAGATTTATATGGAAATTGGATACCGGTAAATGATCCTATTGAGTGGAGTAATAAACTTGCATATACTACAGGATTCAAGACTGTATACAAGGGAGTTTTATACGAGGCAACAAGTGATATAAGTAATAGTAACAATAATCCACAGTATTGGGGGGATTGGAGACCAGTATCTGATGAACCTTTAGAGTGGATGAGTACTAAGAAATATTTAAAAGGTGATAGGGTCATATATAATGGATTTTTATATGAAGCCATACATGACATAAGTAATAGTGGTAATGATCCTGATAAATTTAACAATTGGAAAAAAATATCTGATGAACCTTTAGAATGGTCAAACACTTTAGTATATTACACTGGTGATTTAGTTGTTCATAAAGGGGTGCTATATAAAGCTAAAAAAGATCTTAGTAATCAAGACAACAGTCCAGATAAATTTGATAATTGGGAGATTATATCAGATTGGCCATTAGAATGGAGCCCAACATTATCATATAAAAAAGATACAATTGTTACTTATGAAGGAATATTATATAAAGCAAACTCAGATATATCTAACAGTAGTAATAAGCCATATAAATATAGCTCATGGGAAATAATTTCTGAATATCCTACAGAATTTAATAGTGAAAAGGCATATAAAAAGGATAGTCAAGTTATATATAATGGTGTATTATATAAGGCTAATTCTGATATATCAAATTCTTCTGGATACCCAGGAGGAAATAGTAACTGGGGAGTAGTAGAAGCTAATTCAAGAAAATATTGGACTAGTAGTGATCCGAACTTTAGTCAAGGTGATGAAGTAATATATAATGGCTATAAGTACAAAGCTAGATATGATACAAGTGAAAAACCAGATGAAGGATATAGTTGGGAAATATTAAGTGATAATGTACCATATTGGATTTCAACTAAAGGCTATAAAAAAGGTGAATCTATTGTATATAATGGTGTTTTATATACAGCTAAAGCTGATACACAAGGTGATAATCCATTAACTGAACTTGTATGGAAAGTTACTGGGGCTAATCCTCAAGAATGGGTTAGTGGTAAAAGGTATAAAGTCGGAGAGATTGTTAAGTATGGTAGTTTTCAATACAAGGCGGTTAATGCTACAATTCAGGAGCCTTCATTAAATGAAGATTGGCAATTAATTAGCAGTAGACCATATTATTATGTTACAGGAAAGAAGTATGAAAAAGGGGATATTGTAACATATAATGGTGAGGTATATGAATATATAGATAATGATGCGAAATCGGTTGAACCAAGACCAGATGCTAAAGAGTGGCATATAAAAACAGATACGGATAGTATACCTTATTGGAGGAATACAAATTTTATCGTTGGAGATAAAGTAATGTATAATGGTATTATTTATGAAGCTTTAACTAATATATCATATTCAAGTAATTCTAGTAGTATAAAATATCCAAATGAAGGATATGAGTGGAGTATAGTTACAGATGATGCATTATATTGGATTAATGGAAAAGGATATTTTAAGGGGCAGAAGGTAGTGTATAATAATATTGTTTATATAGTAACAGCTGATAAAACTTTATCTAATCCAAGTGAAGGATATGATTGGGATATTGAAGGTGATTATCCTCAATATTGGTTATCTAAAAAGGGATATAAACAAGGTGAGTGTGTAGTATATGACAAGCAGATATATGAGGCTTTAAGAAGCAATTCAGAAAAAAAACCATCTGAGAATCCACAGGATTGGAAGTTAAAATAATAATTTAATTAACGTAATAAATAATATTATCATTACAAAAGCAAGTTTTATGTTTAATACATAGAACTTGCTTTTTTATAATAAAATTATTTAAAGATACAAAACTAGATTATTAAAAAATAAAATAACAAATAATTATTAATAATAAGTTTTATAATAAAACAAATATATTAAGGTGAAGTTTGTTAGTATTTAATAAGAATTGAAATAATAATTTATCATAAAATAAGTAGAGATATTAACAAAATTACTAAAAATGAACAATAAGATATTTATAAATGCTAATAATATACCACAAAGATGGTAAATATATTATTAGCATTTATTTGTTTCAATTTATTATATTGACAAGCCATAAACCATAAACTATAATAATAAAAAGCGAAAAAACACGAATAATAAAACAACTCATATAAACCCTGAATATGGCAGGGTGTTTCTACTGAAAACCTTAAATTTTCATCTATGAGTGAGTTTGATATACTTACCTAAACACGAATAATGTATAGGGTAAAAGCATATTAATGTTCACTTATAGATAGCGGACTTAATATGCTTTTTTTTATTTGATTAACCCCAAAAATAAATAATCAGATATAAAATGCATTTATTACATAAATATAAAGATAAATAATTATGATAGGAGAGATTAAGTATGGCAAGAATATTAAAAACAGCTTACACATTTGATGATGTATTACTAGTACCAAACAAATCAGAGGTTTTACCAAATCAAGTTTCATTAAAAACTCAATTAACAAAGACAATAACACTAAACATACCACTAATGAGTGCAAGTATGGATACTGTTACTGAATCTAAGATGGCAATTGCAATGGCTAGAGAAGGCGGAATCGGAATAATACACAAAAACATGACAATTGAAGATCAAGCAAAAGAAGTTGATAGAGTTAAGAGACAAGAAAATGGAGTAATTACAGATCCAATATTCTTGAATGAAGACCATACAGTAAGAGAAGCATTAGAATTAATGTCTCAATATAGAATCTCAGGTGTTCCAGTTACAAGAGGAACTCAATTAGTAGGAATCATAACTAACAGAGACATAGTTTTTGAAACAAACTATGATAAAGTAATTTCAGAAGTTATGACTAAGAGTCCATTAGTAACAGCTCCAGAAGGAACAACATTAGAAGAAGCTTTAGAAATATTAAAGACTCATAAAATAGAAAAATTACCTTTAGTTGATTCAGAAAACAACTTAAAAGGTCTTATAACAATAAAGGATATAGAAAAAGTTAGAGCATATCCAAACGCAGCAAAGGATTCAAGAGGAAGACTGCTTTGTGGAGCATCAGTTGGAATAACTAATGATATGATGGATAGAGTTGATGCCTTAGTTAAAGCTCAAGTTGACGTTATTACATTAGATACAGCTCACGGTCACTCTAAAGGAGTTATTGATGGTGTTAAAAAGATAAAAGCTAAATATCCTGATCTTCAAATAATTGCTGGTAATGTTGCTACTGCAGAAGCTACAAGAGATTTAGCTGAAGCTGGAGCTGACTGTATAAAGGTTGGTATTGGACCAGGATCAATTTGTACAACAAGAATAGTTGCTGGGGTAGGGGTTCCTCAATTAACTGCAGTTATGGATTGTGCTGAAGAAGGAAGAAAACATGGAGTTCCAGTAATTGCTGATGGTGGACTTAAGTATTCAGGAGATATAGTTAAGGCTTTAGCTGGTGGAGCTTGTGCTTGTATGATGGGATCAATGCTTGCTGGTTGTGAAGAAGCACCAGGTGAAATGGAAATATATCAAGGAAGAAGTTATAAAGTTTATAGAGGAATGGGTTCTTTAGGGGCTATGGAGAAAGGTTCTTCTGATAGATACTTCCAAAATGGTACTAAGAAATTTGTTCCAGAAGGTGTTGAAGGAAGAGTTGCATATAAGGGACCAGTAGCTGATACTTTATACCAATTAATAGGTGGAATAAGATCAGGTATGGGATACCTTGGAGCTCCAACTTTAGAAGATTTATTTGAAAATGCTGGATTTGTTGTTCAAACTGCATCAGGAATAAGAGAAAGTCATCCACATGATATAAATATAACTAAGGAAGCACCAAATTATAGTGTTAGAGAATAGTTTGGATGGTTAATAGTTAATAGTTCTTAGTTAATAGTTAGATATGGAAACTCCTTTTTGGAGTTTCTGTGTTTAGATTTTAACATTTTTGTTGAAAAGTGTATAATTTTACGAGATAATTAAAGAAAAAACATTAGGAGGATTCTAATGAGTAGAGAATTAGTATTAGTACTTGACTTTGGTGGTCAATATAATCAATTAATTGCAAGAAGAGTTAGAGAGTGTAATGTATATTGTGAGGTTCATCCTTATAATTTAAGCGTTGAAAAAATAAGAGAAATGAACCCAAAAGGAATAATCTTCACTGGAGGGCCAAACAGTGTATATGGTGAAAATTCTCCTTTATGTGATAAGTCTATATTTGAATTAGGAATACCTGTACTTGGTATTTGCTATGGTTCACAACTTATGTCTCATGTACTTGGAGGAAAAGTTGCTACTGCGCCTGTAAGTGAATATGGTAAGACAGAAGTTGCTGTTGATGTTGAATCAAAATTATTTGAAGGTGTTGCACCATCAACAATTTGTTGGATGAGTCACACTGATTACATAGAAAGAGCTCCAGAAGGATTTAAAATTATAGGAAATACTCCTGTTTGTCCAGTTGCAGCTATGGAATGTGCAGAAAAGAACTTATATGCAGTTCAATTCCATCCAGAAGTTATGCATACTCAAGAAGGAACTAAGATGTTATCAAACTTTGTTTATAACATTTGTAAGTGTTCTGGAGATTGGAAAATGGATTCATTTGTTGAAAAGACAATTGAAGAAATAAGAGAAAAAGTAGGAAATGGTAAAGCTTTATGTGCATTATCAGGTGGAGTTGACTCATCTGTTGCAGCAGTTTTATTATCAAAAGCTATTGGAAAGCAGTTAACTTGTGTATTTGTTGACCATGGTTTACTTAGAAAAAATGAGGGAGATGAAGTAGAAGCTATATTTGGACCAGAAGGTCAATATGACTTAAACTTTATTAGAGTTAATGCTCAAGAAAGATTCTATGAGGCTCTTGCTGGGGTAGAAGATCCAGAAACTAAGAGAAAAATCATAGGTGAAGAATTCATTAGAGTATTTGAAGAAGAAGCTAAGAAAATTGGAGCTGTGGACTTCTTAGTTCAAGGTACAATTTATCCAGATATAATTGAAAGTGGATTAGGAGATTCAGCTGTAATTAAGTCTCACCACAATGTTGGAGGACTTCCTGATTACGTTGATTTCAAAGAAATAATCGAACCATTAAGATTATTATTTAAAGACGAAGTTAGAAAAGCTGGTTTAGAGCTTAATATACCAGAACATTTAGTATACAGACAACCATTCCCAGGACCAGGACTTGGTATTAGAATTATTGGTGAAGTAACTGCTGAAAAAGTAAGAATAGTTCAAGATGCAGATGCTATTTATAGAGAAGAAATAGCTAAGGCTGGACTTGATAAAGAAATCGGTCAATACTTTGCAGCTTTAACTAATATGAGATCTGTAGGAGTTATGGGTGATGAAAGAACTTATGATTATGCAATTGCTTTAAGAGCTGTAACTACAAGTGATTTCATGACAGCAGAATCTGCTGATTTACCATGGGAAGTTCTTGGAAAAGTAACTACTAGAATAGTAAATGAAGTTAATGGTGTAAACAGAGTAATGTATGATTGTACAGGAAAACCACCTGCAACTATTGAATTTGAATAATAAATAAAATTCTCGGAATGTCTTTTATTAAGCATTCCGAGTTTTTTTATTTACAATATTGAAAGTTGTATGGAAAAAACAATTAAAATGTGTTAAAATTTAACAGTAAGTGCGTGATGAAATTTAATAATGGACATAATTTTTACTATGATAATTATAAAGCAGATAGGGTAAAATCTTATCTGCTTTTTTAGAAAATTACTAGAAAAAGGTTGTGAAAAGTATTATAGTAAAAACTATGGTAATATATACCAAATATTATAGTGTTAATAGGAGGAGGATATGAATAATAGAAATGAGGTTAATAAATTAAAAATAATGTCCTGTTGGATATTTGTAGTTGTTGCAATTGCATTAGGAATTAGAAACGTAAGTGATAATAATATAGATAATAATAAAAGTAGTGTTAATAGTAGCAAGAAAAATGAAAGTATAGAGGAGATAAATAATAAAGAGGGTTTGTTAGCAAAGTCTAGAAGTCAAGAGCAGAATAAATCTTTTAGTACAGATAGTGATACTTTAAAAAGTAATGAAATTAAAAGATTAGAAGGTATATTGAATGATGAATTATTTATATTAGTAAATGAAAATAATAAACTTGAGGATGATTATGTGCCTAGTACTTTGGTTGAGTCAGATATAGCTTTTGAAGGGTATATTGAATGTAAGCAGTTAGATGAGAGGACAAGTAATGCAGCAAAGGAAATGTTTAATGCTGCGTTGAATGATAATGTTAATCTTATAGCTATTTCTGGATATAGAAGTTATAGCGTTCAAGAAAATTTATATAATTCAAGAGTAGAAGTAAAAGGAGTTGAAAAAACTAGACAATATACAGCTGAGGCAGGTGCATCAGAACATCAAACAGGATTGGCGATTGACATAGTGTGTAATGATTATCCATACTTAGATGAGGGTTTTGAAAATACTGATGCATTTAAGTGGCTATATAATAATTGCTATAAGTATGGTTTTATTCTTAGGTATCAAAAGGGAAAGGAAGATATTACAGGATATAACTATGAACCATGGCATTTTAGATATATTGGAAATGCTAATATAGCTAAAGATATTATGGATAGAGGGATTTGTTTTGAAGAATTTATTAATGAAGTGAATTTTCAAATAGAAGAACTTAAGGGTGTAAGTAACTAGGTAAAAAGTATTTTATTAAATATTAATATGTTGATATTGATTTAAGTTATAGTTAAGAGAAGAAGTGAAAGGAGTATTGATATGGGAAAAGATGAAATGGAAAATAAGGATAAAGAAAAAATAGAAGAATTTAAAACTGTTGATGCAAAAGAATATGAAAATGACTATGAGGAAGATGAAGATGATTATGAAGAAGGAAGTTCTAAAGCAAAAAAAGCTATAATAATTATAATTGTTTTAATATTATCGCTTTCAACTGTTGCTGTTTTATGGGCAAATGGATATGAAATAGTTAATTTTGCTTTGAACAAGGTAAGTGAATCAAAAAATGAGGTAGAAATACAAGAAGAAAATGTTGATAACACAGAAGAGAATATTACAGCTGAAGCTGTTGATATTAACACAATATATGATATGATTCATCGTATGGCAAATACTATAATAATAGCTGAAGATGGTAACATATGGGGAAAAGATGAGATAACTGAAGATAACATAGATAAAGTTTTATATCAGCTAAATGGTAGAGATGAATATCTTGATACAGAATTAAAGAAGTGGAAAGGGTTAGATTTTTCTAATGGTGTAGAAGTTCATAATTATGTATGGACAAAACTTGGTGGAACTATAGGTAAGGCAAAATCGTTAGATGAGCAAAGTATAGAAACTATTGTTAACTCTTTAAGTGAATAATCTAATTATATTTATGAATATAATATATATGGATATGCATATAAGAATTAATGATAAATAATTTATAAATTTCTATAAAAATAAGGAATTTATAGTGTAGGATTACAAAAATTATTTTAGGTCTTGAAAAGTCGGAAAGTAATATCGTATAATGTCGTCAAAATAGATAAATAATTTGGGTTTAAATTGTTAGCATAAGATAAATTATGATATAATAAAAAATGTTAAAAATACCACAATATTCGGAGGTAAAATTATGAAAAATGGTTTAAGTTTAGATTTATCAAAAGTTCAACCATATGCATCTTTGGCTGAATTAGATAAAATGGAAGGTATGGTTAATTTTGCTCACAATACTGTTCATGAAGGAACTGGTGCAGGGAGCGACTTTTTAGGATGGTTAGACCTACCTGTAAATTATGATAAAGAGGAATTTGCAAGAATTAAAGTTGCAGCTAACAAAATTAAAGAAAATTCAGATGTATTAATAGTTATTGGTATTGGTGGATCATATTTAGGAGCAAGAGCTGCTATAGAAGGGTTAACAAATAACTTTTATAATATGTTACCAAATAATGCAAGAAAGACACCTAAGGTATTCTTCGTAGGAAATAACATAAGTTCAACATATATTAGCGATTTATTTGAAGCTATTGAAGGGTTAGATGTTTCTGTTAATGTTATATCTAAATCTGGTACAACTACTGAGCCAGCTATAGCTTTCAGAATGTTCAAAGACTTCATGGAAAAGAAATATGGAGTTGATGGAGCTAAGGAAAGAATATTTGCTACTACTGATAAAGAAAGAGGAGCATTAAAAGGATTAGCTGACACTATGGGTTACGAAACATTTGTAGTTCCTGATGATGTTGGTGGAAGATTCTCAGTATTAACAGCTGTTGGGTTATTACCAATCGCAGTTGCTGGAATTGATATAGATGAATTAATGCAAGGAGCTGCTGATGCTAGAGAAAAATACTCTAACCCATCATTAAAAGATAATGATTGTTATAAGTATGCAGCTATGAGAAATGCATTATACAATAAAGGAAAGAATGTAGAAGTTTTAGTTAACTATGAACCTTCATTACACTATTTTAATGAATGGTGGAAGCAATTATATGGAGAATCAGAAGGTAAAGATCAAAAGGGTATATTCCCAGCTGCTGTTGATTTCTCAACAGACTTACATTCAATGGGACAATTCATTCAAGATGGTAGCAGAATAATGTTTGAAACAGTTCTTAATGTAGAAAAAGCTACAAAAGAACTTACTATAGAAGAAGTTGAAGGAAATATTGATGGATTAAACTTCTTAGCTGGTAAGACAGTTGACTTTGTTAATAAACAAGCATTCAACGGAACATTATTAGCTCACTGTGATGGTGGAGTTCCTAACATGATTTTAAATATTCCAGAATTAACACCATATTACTTTGGACAATTAGTTTACTTCTTCGAAAAAGCTTGTGCAATTAGTGGTTATCTTTTAGGAGTTAATCCATTTGACCAACCAGGTGTTGAAGCATACAAGAAGAATATGTTTGCTTTACTTGGTAAACCAGGATTCGAAGATTTAAAAGCTGAATTAGAAGCAAGACTTAAGTAAGCCTCCAAATTTTATATTTGGCAAGGCGAACTTACTCCTTTGACGATGGGAAAAGGAGTTTACCTTAAGTTTTAGTACAATGAAGATTATTGTTGATGGAGATGCCTGTCCTGGTATCTCCATTATTGTAAATATAGCAAAGGAATATGGATTAGAGCTTATAATATATTGTGATATTAATCACTATATAAATGTAAGCTATGGTGAAGTTAGAATTGTGGATAGTGGATTTCAGAGTGTTGATATGAAGGTTGTAAATGAATGTTTAAGTAATGATATTGTAATCTCACAAGACTATGGTGTAGCTGCCATTTGCTTAGGGAAAAAAGCTAGTGTAATTAGTCCAAAGGGATATATTTATACTAATGAAAATATAGGTGCTATGCTTGAACAAAGACATTTATCTCAAAAGATAAGAAGAGGCGGTGGAAAGACACCAAATGCAAAGAAAAGGTCTTATGAAGATGACGATAGATTACGAAAAAATTTATTATATTTAATAAAAGAAAAAAATATAGGATAAACTGTAGAAAAATATCTATAGTTTGTTCTTTTTTTTATACTTTCATAGACAAATTTCAGTTTTTATTTTGCAAAGTAAAGAGTATAATTTATATAGAAAATTATGTAAAACGATAAAGCTATGTAAAGTGATTAACTTAATTATAGATAATATGGTGAGGGGGAAGAAAAATGAAAGAGGTACTAATTGATTTTGACAATAAAAGCCCTGCTGATTTGAACGAGAGTGTAAATATTACAGCATTTTCAACTGAAAATGATGATGTTGAATATAAATTTATAGAAGGATTAGAAGGAATTTGGAAGCCTATACAGGATTTTTCTAAAAGCAATATATGTACATGGAAACCCTCTAAGCCAGGAAGATACATGATAATGGTTCAAGGAAAATCAACTTCATGTAAGAAATCATACGATTATCTTGGGAAATCAGAATATGAAGTTATAGAAAATGAGAAGTTGATAAAAGAAGTAGAAGTTAATAATAAAATAAGAGTAGGTGAAAAATCTACGATAAGTGTAACTTCTAAGGAAGATTTAGTATTATATAGATTTTGGGTTAATGGAGAAAAGGATTGGGAAATTCTAAGGGATTATAGCACTGAGAGAGAATATATTTTTACTGGAGTTGAAGCTGGCAATTTTGAAATATTAATAGAATGTAAAAAGATAGATTCTGAAAGAAATGTAGATGATTTTACTACTGTTAAGATTGAAGTTAATGAATTAGATAAAATAGAAATTACTAATTTTGAATGCTTAACAAACAATAAGTTAGTAAATGAAGAATTAATTTTTAAGGTGGAATCAAATTATCAGCAAAATAGGCCATTACTATATAAATTTTTGAAGGTAAATAAGGAAGGAAAGGTTATTTGTATTCAAGATTTTTCTTCTAGAAGCATAGTCACGTTTAAAGAAAAGGTTCCTGGTCAATATAAATTATTATGTTTAGTAAGGGATATGTTTTCATCAAAAAGTTTTGATGATAGGGCTGTTATATTATATAACGTTGATCCGTATGAAGAAATTAAAATTAGGAGTTTTAAAAGTGATGTTAAATCACCACAAGCAGCTGGAACTGTTATTAATTTAAAGGCAGATGTTGATGGAGGAAGAGAATTATTATATAGATATATAATAGAAGGGCCTATTTCTGAAGATAGTGGATATATTAGAGGAAATGAGTGTGTTTGGGAACCTAGAGATGAGGGCAAATATAAAATAACATTAAAAGTTAAAGATATTTCATTTGAAGGTGATCATGAGGATATTACTTCTATTCAATATGAAATTTTTAATAAGGGAGAAAAGCCAGTTAGAATATCTGATGTTAAGTGTGATAAGGGCAGAAAGTGTATAATTGGAGATAAAATAAATATTAAAGTAAAAACTGATGGTGGTATAAAACCTCTTTATAAATTTACAATTTATAAAGAAGGAATTCAAAAAGAAAGTATAGATTATGGAATAAATAATTGGATTGATTTTATTCCAGCTGAATCAGGAACATATGAAGTAGATATTAAAGTTAAAGATGAATTTTCTTCAAGGCCATATGATGCATCAACATCATTATTTATAGATGCAAAGGATTATATAGCAGCGGATATTGATTATGTATTATTAAATAGTAAGGAAATTTATTTAGTAGATGATATTATTAATGTTGAAGCAATAGTTAAAAATACTAAAGATGTTTTAGTTAAATTTGTTACAAAGATAAATGGATATGAGGTAGAAAATACTGGATTTGTAACAGAAAAAGCAATAAAAATAAAGCCGAAATGTCCTGGAAAATATTCATTTGTAATTTATGCGAAAAATGTGAAGTCTACTGAAGAATATGATAGTAAAAAAGAGGTTTCTATCTATGTTCAAGAAGTAACTCCTGTTAATTCTACTAAAATACAGCTTTACTCTGATGAATTCAAAATAGGACAAGAAGTAACTTTTGAAGCAACATCACATGGTGGAAAAGAAGTTTGTTATGAATTTTATATTATGATAAATGGAGAATGGGTATTATCTCAAAGTTATAGTAGAAAGAGTTACTATACATTTGTTCCATTTAAAAATGGAAGTTATAGAGTTTTAGTATTAGCTAAGAGTTTCCATAAAGATATTCCTTATGAAGATTATGATACAATAGAATTTGAAGTAAAATAAGAAATGCCGTTTTAATGGAACATTCATATTTTGAAGGTTCTATTGAAGCGGTACTTTTAATTTCTTGCATTTGTGGAATATTAATAATAGAATAAGCTATATAAAGTTTAACGAGGTGTTGTATGGAAAGACTAGATAAGGTACTGTCTAATTTAGGATATGGTACAAGAAAAGAACTTAAGAAAATTTGCAGAAGTGGATTAGTTGAAGTTAACGGAGAAATAGCTAAGGATAGTGGAATGCAAGTTGATCCTGAAAAAGATAAAATAATAATTAATGGTGAAGAAATATTTTATAGAAAATTTATTTATTTAATGATGAACAAACCAGAAGGGGTTGTTTCAGCTACATATGATAACAGAGATGAAACTGTTGTTGATTTATTAGAAATTGATCATCAAGTATTTGAACCATTCCCAGTTGGAAGATTAGATAAGGATACAGTAGGGTTATTATTATTAACTAATGATGGAGAATTAAATCATAGATTAATTTCTCCTAAATGGAAAGTTGATAAAGTTTATTACGCAAAAATAGATAAAAAAGTAACTGATGAAGATGTTGCAAAATTTAAAGCTGGAATTACTTTAGATGATGGTTATTTATGTAAAGAAGCAAAGCTTGAAATATTAAATGCAACTGATGAAGGTTCAGAAGTTATGGTAACTATTCAAGAAGGAAAATTCCATCAAGTTAAGAGAATGTTTGAAGCTGTTGGTAAGAGCGTTGTATATCTAAAAAGAACAGAATTTGGAACTTTACCTTTAGATGAAGATTTAGAAGAAGGCGAATATAGAGAGTTAACAGAAGAGGAATTAGCCATTTTAAAGAGCTTTTAACGAAAGAAAACAAAAAATGATAGAATAACATTCATGATGTTAAAAATCAGCAAGATATTTTTCAAAAATCCCTTGCAATATAATTTTTTCTCTACTATAATATTAATGCAAGGATAAATAAAAGGAATTAAATAGCCCCCTTTTTATTTATTGCTTATTGCTGAAGCGCAACCTGGCCCCAAGGGTTGCGTTTTTTTGCGTTCTTTTTTAAATTTGCAATTTTTGGAGTGGAAATTTGATAAATAAACAGGGTATAAAAACCATAAAATTCCATAAACATACAATTAAATTTTTATTTTAAGGTAATAATATATACTGTTATGCTATAATAAGCTTTAGATAGATTATACGTTCGATTTGATTTTGAAGGTATTTGACTTAGATATGTTTTTGAAGGGAGGATGTTCTTTTGGATTTAAAATCTTTATTAAACAAAGAACAATATGAAGGCGCAGTAACTGTGGATGGACCTGTACTTATTTTAGCAGGAGCAGGTTCAGGAAAAACTAGAGTTTTAACTTATAGAATGGCTCATATGATAGAAGATCTTAATATCTTTCCATATAAAATCTTAGCTATTACTTTTACTAATAAGGCTGCAAAGGAAATGCAGGAAAGAGTTCAGGCTATTATAGGAGATAAGGCCAAAGATATGTGGATTTCAACATTCCACTCTACTTGTGTGAGAATATTAAGAAGAGAAATTGAAAAGTTAGGATATAAAAAGAATTTTACTATATATGATGGAACAGATCAAAAGACACTTATAAAAGAATGTATAAAAATTCTTCAAATTAATGATAAAGAAATTACTGAACAAGAAATAATGGGTAAGATAAGCAAAGCAAAAGATAATATGCAAAGTGCTGATTCTTATTATAGAGAACATGAATCAAACTTTAGGGAAAAGAAGATTGCTGAAGTTTATAAAATGTATCAAAAAAGATTGAAGGAAAATAATGCTTTAGATTTTGATGATTTAATTTGTAAGACTGTTGAATTATTTAAGAAAGATCCTGAGACTTTAGAGTTTTATCAAAGAAAGTTTCAATATATCATGGTAGATGAGTATCAAGATACAAATGGAGCTCAATATGAATTGGTGACTTTGCTTGCAGCTAAACATAGAAATTTATGTGTAGTAGGTGATGATGACCAATGTTTAGTTGAAGGAACATTAATAACTACAAAAGACGGAACAAAGAAAATTGAAGATTTAAAGTGTGGAGATAATATACTTGTTGCAGCTGGTAATGGAGAAACAGCTATTTTACCTATTACTGATATAAGTAAGAAACAGTATACTAATGAAGTAATTAAGGTTAGAACTGTTAATGGAAAGGTAATTAAATCAACACCAAATCATTTAACTTTTGGAAAAGTGGCATTAGAAGAAGATAAGTATTATGTTTACTTAATGTATAAAAATGGACTTGGATATAGAATAGGTCAAACCTCATCTATAAGAAGTAGAGAGAATAAAAATACTAGTGGATTAGCTGTAAGATTAAATGGAGAACAGGCAGATAAGATTTGGGTAATAAAGGTATGTGATTCTAAAGAAGATGCAACTTATTATGAACAATATTATGCTATTAAATATGGAATACCAACAGTGGTATTTAATGCAAGAGGCAGAAACATTGTTTTATCTCAAGAGAAAATAAATAAAATGTTTGAAGAAATAAATACAGTTGATGCAGCAGAAAGGCTTATGGAAGAAGAGTATTTATATAAAGAATATCCACATCATTTATGTAATGCAGTTATAAGGGAAAATTCGGTTAGAAAGAGAGTTAATATAAGCTTCTTTGCTGGTAAAAAATCTATACAAAGGGGATTATGTAGCCATAGAATTGGATTAAATTCATCAGGAGAAGAAGAAAGAGAAAAGTTTGTATCTGCTGGATTTAATGTTAGAAATGGTGAGAGAAATACCTATAGAGTAGAAACTGAAAGAGCTTTATATGATGAAGCAGAAGAATTTACAAGAAATTTAGCCGCAGTTGAAGATTTTGAAATATTAAGAAAAGCAAAATTAAGTACTGATAAGAGCTTTATGTTCATGCCAATGGGAAGTTTAAGAGAAGGTATGATAATAGCTGTAAATAATAATGGTGTAATAGAAGAAGATAGAATAGTATCTATTGAAAGAGAATTATATAGTGGATTCGTTTATGATTTAAATATAGATAATGCAAGAAACTATATTGCAAATGATATTGTAGTTCACAACTGTATCTATCAATGGAGAGGTGCAGATATTAAGAATATCCTTGGCTTTGAAAAGGATTATCCAGAAGCTAAGGTTATAAAACTTGAGCAAAATTATCGTTCAAAAGGTAATATATTAAATGCAGCTAATGTTGTTATAGTTAATAATGCAAATAGAAAAAGTAAAGTATTAAGAACTGAACAAGAATTAGGTAGTAAAATTAAAATATATAGAGCGTTTTCAGATAGTGATGAAGGTACTTTCGTAGCAAATCAAATTGAAAAAATAAAAAGAGAGCAAAATAGACAATACAAGGATTTTGCTATACTTTACAGAACAAATGCTCAGTCACGTATATTTGAAGAAAGCTTAAGAAGAGCTGCAATAGCTTATAAAATTGTTGGTGGAACAAAGTTCTATGATAGAAAAGAAATTAAAGACATGTTAAGTTACTTAAAGGTGCTTGTTAATCCTTCAGATAGTATAGCTTTAAGAAGAATTATAAATGTTCCTAAAAGAGGAATAGGAGATGCAACTATACAAAAAGTTTTAGATTTTGCTGAAAGTTATGAATTAACTTTATGGGATGCATTATCAGAAGTTAGAACTATACCAACACTAACAGCGAGAAACTGTGCTGGTATTGAAAAGTTCATGGAACTTATGGAAAATTTAATGATGATATCTGAGACTGTTCCAGTATCACATTTAATAGAAACAATTCTAGAGGATACAGGATATATTAGAGAACTTGAGGCTTCAAAGCAAATAGAAGATAAGAGTAGAATAGAAAACTTAAAAGAATTAGTATCAGATGCTGTTGATTTTGAAAAAACATATGAAGCAGAAAAGAGAAGTGGATCAGCTGATTTTGATATAAATAAAACTCAATTAGAAGCTTATTTAGAAAAGGTATCACTTGTTCAAGATACTGATAAACTTGAAGATGAAGAAGATGAAAATGGAACAGTTGTATTAATGACCATTCATAGTGCAAAGGGGTTAGAATTCCCAGTTGTATTTATGGTTGGAATGGAAAATGGAATATTCCCAGGTCAAGCTTCATTTAATAGTGATGCTGAAATGGAAGAATCAAGAAGACTTTGTTACGTTGGAATAACTAGAGCAAAAGAAACCTTATTTATGACATCTGCTGAAGTAAGAAGAGTATTTGGTAGAACTGTTGCATATCCTCAATCAGACTTTATTTCAGAAATTAAGCCAGAATTAAGAGAATATGTATCTATGACTGGAGAAACAAGAGACTTAACTCAGGGTGCAGCTAAGACACCTTCAACTAATAGATTTAAGCCAACTTATAGTAATCCACATAGTTTAAGAAGTGATTACGGAACATTTGAAAATAGAAACTTTGGTGGAAGTGGGCTATCAAGAACAAATAGTTCAACAAATTCAAATAGTTCATCTTCATTAATGACAGCAGCAGAGGCAACTATGGGAAGAAAAGTTAAGCATAATAAGTTTGGAGAAGGAACAATTGTATCAGTTGCTGATGTTAATGGAGATAAAAAATTAACTATTGCATTTGATAAACAAGGAATAAAGAACTTAATGTTATCAATGGCAAAGCTTGAACTTTTATAAATTGCCATTTAAGAAAGGAAGATTTTAATGGATAAGAAAGCTCGTATAGAAGAATTAGTTGAACTTTTAAATAAATATGCTTATGAATATTATTCTTTAGATAATCCATCAGTTACAGATAAAGAATATGATAGTAAATATGATGAATTAAAGGCTTTAGAAGAAGAAACAGGATATGTACTTCCTTATTCACCAACACAAAGAGTTGGAGATGTTACTTTACAAGGGTTTTCTAAATATACACATAAAGCTAGATTATGGAGTTTAGATAAAGCACAAAGCTTTGAAGAAATAATAGATTGGCATAATAGAAATGTTAAATTTGTAAATGAAATGAATTCTAGAGGCGAAAACTTACCGCCATTAAGATATGTAATAACAAAGAAGTTTGATGGGCTTACTATTAATTTAACTTATAATGAAGATGGAGTAATGGAAGTTGCAGCTACAAGGGGAAATGGTGAAACTGGTGAGGTAGTAACAGCTCAAGTTAAGACAATAAAATCTATTCCTTTAAAAACTTCAAAAGGAGACTTGTTTGAAGTTCATGGTGAAGCAATTATGACTACTGAAGCTTTTGAGAAATATAATGCAACATCAGAAACTCCTCTTAAGAATTTAAGAAATGGGGCAGCAGGAGCACTTAGAAATTTAAATGTTAAAGAAACAGCAAGAAGAGGACTTTCTGCGTTCTTTTATGATGTAGGTTATAAAGAAGGGCAAAACTTTAAAAGTTATGAAGAAATGTTAAACTTTATAAAGGAAAAGGGACTTCCTATGGATGCATATATAAGGTATGCAGACAATCTAGAGGATGTAAAAAAATATATAGACGAAATCAAAGATATGAGATTTGATTTAAATTATGATATTGATGGAGTAGTTATTGCTATTGATGACATAAGAACTAGAGAGCTACTTGGATATACTATTAAATTCCCAAAATGGGCAATTGCATTTAAGTTTGAAGCTCAAGAAGCTACGACTACATTATTAGATGTTGAATGGAATGTTGGTAGAAGTGGAAGAGTTGGACCAACAGCAATACTTGAACCAGTAGAACTAGCAGGGGTAACTGTAAAAAGAGCAACTTTAAACAACATGGATGATATTAAAAGAAAAGGAGTAATGATTGGAGCAGAAGTATTCATAAGAAGATCTAATGATGTTATTCCAGAAATTATGGGTGTTGTAGAAGATTCTCTAGAAAATGCTACTGAAATAAAAGTACCAGAAACTTGTCCGGCTTGTGGAAGTCATTTAGTTTTAGATGGAGCACATTATTTCTGTGAAAATACATTATCTTGTAAGCCGCAATTGGTAAAAAGTATAGTTCATTTTGCTTGTAGAGATGCTATGAATATCGAGGGATTCTCAGAAAAGACAGCAGAGCAATTGTTCGAAAAACTAGATATTAGATCAATAGCAGATTTATATAAACTTAATTTTGATGAACTATTAACTTTAGATAAATTTGGACCAAAGAAGGCTCAAAATCTTTTAGATGCAGTTGAAAGAAGTAAAACACCAGAATTATATAGATTTATATATGCACTTGGAATTCCTAATGTAGGAGTTAAAACTGCTAAAGATTTAGTAAATAAGTTTAAATCTATTGAGGGATTAAAAAATGCTACATTTGAAGAGTTAATTTCAGTCCAAGATGTTGGTGATATAGTAGCTAAATGTGTATTAGAATTTTTCCATGAAGAAAAAGTATTAAATACAATAGAAGAATTATTCAATTTAGGAGTAAAACCTATATTTGAAGAAACTGTAATAGTAGAGAGTTCTTTTAATGGTAAGACAGTTGTAGTAACAGGTACATTGCAAAATTACTCTAGAGGTGAAATAAAGGCTAAACTTGAAGGTTTAGGAGCTAAGGTTTCAGGAAGTGTAAGTAAAAAGACTGATTATGTTATTGCAGGAGAAGAGGCAGGTTCTAAATTGACTAAAGCTCAAGATTTAGGAGTTACTGTTTTAACTGAAGAAGAATTTGAAAAAATGATTTAGACATAAAAAAGTAGTTACAAA
>NZ_CBYM010000020.1 GCF_000577815.1 Clostridium saudiense
TAAGGCGAGTGCTCTTTTGTTAAATACTAATTTTACTGTAACTGATATATCATATATGGTAGGGTACGATAATAAGGAACACTTTATTAGAACTTTTAAAAAGAATTTTGGAGTCTCTCCAACTCAGCATAGAAAGGGTATTAAAAATTAAAAAAAATCAATTATTTTGAATAATAATAACAATTGGAAGTTAATTTAATATAAGTTAAAATGTAAGTAGAAGTTTTTAAAGTAGAGTGTGAGGGGGAAGTATTTATGGGAAATAAATATTTAGTTTTAGATATTGGTGGAAGTTCAATTAAATATGCGTTAATGACTGAGTGTGTTGAATTTTTAGAAAAAGGAAAAGTTGCAACACCACAAGATTCTATTGAAAGTTTTGTAAACGTTATTGGTGATTTATATGATAAATATAAAGATAAAATAGAGGGAATAGCAATAAGTATGCCTGGTTTAATAGACAGTAAAAATGGTTATGCAAGAACAGGCGGATGGCTTAGATATAATGATGATAAATATATAGTTAAAATACTTCAAGAAAGATGTCCAACTAAGATTACAATTCAAAATGATGCGAAATCAGCAGCTTTAGCAGAGGTATGGAAAGGGAGTTTAAAGGAGTATAATGATGGAATTGTAGTTGTTTTAGGCACAGGAGTGGGAGGAGCAGTAGTAAAAGATAGGAAAATACTTAATGGAAAGCACTTCTTTGCAGGTGAATTTAGTTATATATGGACAGATACTACATTTGCAATAGATAGTACTGATAACATGTGGGGATATGTTAATGGTGCATCAGCTTTAAATGGAGCAGTTGCAATGGCTAAAAACTTAGCTAAAGAAGAAGTTGATGGTTTTAAGGTTTTTGAACTTGTTAACTCTGGAGATAAGGAAGCTATAGAT
The DNA here is from genome assembly GCF_000577815.1 of Clostridium saudiense. Classification (GTDB taxonomy): domain Bacteria; phylum Bacillota; class Clostridia; order Clostridiales; family Clostridiaceae; genus Clostridium; species Clostridium saudiense. Next base: position 904 of record NZ_CBYM010000020.1, read on the forward strand.
GTGTTAGATAAATTTACATATCAATTAGCAGCTCAACTGTATAACTTACATTGTGTTTTAGATACTGAAGTTATAGCTATCGGTGGAGGAATTAGTGAACAAGATATATTAATAGAATATATTCAAAAAAATATTGAAAAGATATTTGATAAAGTTCCATTTGACATTCCAAGAGTTAAAGTGGTTAGATGTAAATTTAGAAATGATGCTAATTTAATTGGAGCATTATATAATTTTTTAGGATTAGAGGACAAGCAATAGTAAAAAAACTTCCTCCGGAGAAAGTTTATGAAATGAACTCTCGCCGGAGGTAAATTCATTTTATAGAGAGAAATAAATTCATTATTTGCTTAAATAGTCTTTAAAATTTTTTTCAATTTTAGATAATTTCTTATCCTTTAAATGAACTAAGCATAAATTACTATGTATTTTTTCTTTCAACAAAACAACAGAAATATTTTTCTTATCAAAACATTCTACAGTTTTTCTCATAAGTGGAGAAATACCCATGCCAGCAGAAACAAGACCTATAATATTTTCTATCCTACTATTAAAACAAACAACATTAGGCTCAAATGAAGCTTTCATACATTCACTTACAAAGAAATCATAAACACCAGAATTCTTTCCTAAGGAAATAAAACTTTCATTTGATAATTCAGAAATAGAAACATACTTCCTTTTTGAAAGGGGATGAGATTTAGGAACAATTAACACAAGTTCATCTTGAGCTAAAGGAGTAATATCTAAGTTCGAATAATCTAATGTGTCACTTCTTAAAAATGCAAAGTCTATTTTTTGAGAGAATAATAAATTTAATATATCAGCGTGCTCTCCTTCATGGAAAGTAAGTTGTAAATCAGTAACTGTATTTTTAAAACTTCCAATAAGTTTTGCAATATTATATTGATTTATTACTGGAATATATCCAATAGATAATTTAGGGAATGAAGAGGTAAATTTATTTAAATCAAGTATTAGTTCATCATAATTACTAACTATATTTATAGCATATTTTTTTAATGAAATACCTGCATCTGTTAACTTAACATGGCGAGTACATCTTTCAAAAAGTACACAATTAAGTTCACTTTCTAATTTTTTTATATGTTTAGATAATGAAGATTGAGATATACATAATTCTTCAGCAGCCAAAGAAAAGCTATTATATTTTTCTACACTTAAGAAGTATTTTAAGCTTTCTATATTCATAAGTTTATCACCGTCATTTCTGAAATATATTAATATTATATCACGATAATTATTAAGGAATGGACATATATTTCGAATTTATTCCAAAATGGAATAAATGTATATTAATTAAAGAATTGTTCATTAAGATAGTGTTAAATATAATTTGAGTATATAGTAGTAACTTTAAAAAACTTTGAGAAATAGGGAAAATTATATGATAAAAATAGAACGTTGTTATAAAAATATAAATATAAAATTAGAGGCAATATTCGTAGGTGATGATTTGTGTGCAGTAGTAACAGGAGGGGATAAGCCTCATGTTGGAGCAATATCTGTGTATTCAAAAGAAGAGGGAATAAAAACAATTTCTTTGAAAAATCATAAGGATTATATTATTGGAGAGATTTTTATAAACAGTATAAAAGATAGTTTTAATGGAAATATATCTGTGAGCTGTGGGATACATATAGATAATATATCAAAAGAGCAGATAGAAGATGTCTATGAATGTTGTAATAAAATTTTCCAAGAATCAAAGGTGGAACTTTATAAAGTTACTACTAATTTAAATGAGGTGGAAAAATGAATTTAGTTATAGGAGTTACTGGAGCAACTGGCACTGTATATGCAGTTAGGTTACTTGAATATTTAAAAGACATAGAAGAAATAAAAACTCACTTAATAATGAGTAAATGGGCAATTAATAATTTAGAAGTTGAAACAGATTATTCATTAGATTATGTTTATGATTTAGCTGACTTTATACATAATAATGATGAGTTAGGAGCTTGTGTTGCGAGCGGTTCTTTTTTAACCGATGGAATGATTATTCTTCCTTGTAGTATGAAGACACTAAGCAGTATAAGTAATGGATTTTCAACTACATTAATAGATAGGGCTGCAGATGTAATGATTAAGGAAGGAAGAAAATTAGTTATTTCACCTAGAGAAACACCTTTAAGTTCAATACATTTAGAAAATATGCTAAAACTTTCAAAGTTAGGGGTTAGAATAGTGCCACCAATGCCAGGATTTTATTCAAATCCTAAATCTTTAGATGATATTATAAATCATCATATTATGAAAATATTAGATCAATTTAATATAAATATAAGAAATGATTTAAGATGGAAGGTAAATGAGTATGAATAAAGTAGAAATTAATGATTTAAGAAGTGCTATTGAATACTTAAAAGATATTAAAGGACAATTAGTTAAAAGTGATGTTGAAGTAAATCCACATGGTGAACTTGCAGGGGTATATAGATATGTTGGTGCTGGAGGAACTGTAAGGAGACCAACAAAGATAGGGCCAGCTATGATTTTTAATAATATTAAAGGTCATAAAGACGCTAAAGTTATAATCGGTCTTTTAGCTAGTAGAGAAAGAGTTGGTATGCTTTTAGGTTGTGAATCTAAAAAGTTAGGTTTTTTATTGAATGAAGCAGTAAAGAATCCAATAAATCCAATTATAATAGAAAATGAAAATGCACCGTGTCAAGAGGTTGTACATTATGCAACAGATGAAGATTTTGATATAAGAAAAATATTACCTGCACCTACTAATACAGAAGAGGATGCTGGACCATATATAACTTTAGGAATGTGTTATGCAAGAGATCCTGAAACTGGAGAAGGGGATGTTACAATTCATCGCTTATGTTTACAAGGTAAGGATGAATTATCAATGTTCTTTACACCTGGGGTAAGACATTTAGATGCATTTAGAAAAAAGGCGGAGGAAAGTGGACAACCTTTACCAATATCTATTAGTATAGGTGTTGATCCTGCAATTGAAATAGCATCATGTTTTGAACCACCAACTACACCAATTGGATTTAATGAATTATCTATAGCTGGAGCAATAAGAAAGAAACCAGTTGAAATGGTAAAATGTTTAACTGTTGATGAAGCTGCAATTGCAAGAGCTGAATATGTAATTGAAGGTGAGTTAGTACCTAATAAGAGAGTAAGAGAGGATATGAATACAAACACTGGAAAGGCAATGCCTGAGTTTCCAGGTTACACAGGTGAAGCTGCTAAAGAATTACCTGTAATTAGAGTAAAAGCTATAACTCATAGAAAAAATCCAATAATGCAAACTTGTATAGGACCAAGTGAAGAGCATGTTAATATGGCTGGGATTCCAACAGAAGCAAGTATAATTCAAATGGTTGAAAAAGCAATGCCAGGTAGACTTGTAAATGTATATGCTCATCCAGCAGGTGGTGGAAAATATATGGCTATATTACAAATTAAAAAGAGTATGGCTAGTGATCAAGGTAGAGAAAGACAAGCGGCATTATTGGCATTATCAGCATTTTCAGAATTAAAAACTGTAATATTAGTTGATGAAGATGTAGATCCATTTGATAGTAATGATGTTTTATGGGCATTAAATACTAGATATCAAGGGGATATTGATACAATATTTATTCCAGGAGTAAGATGTCATCCTTTAGATCCTTCACAAAGTCCCGAATATAGTTGGACTATTAGAGATAGGGGGATAGCGTGCAAAACTATATTTGATTGTACTGTACCTTATGAATTAAAAGATAAATTTAAGAGAGCTAAATTTACTGAAGTGGATTTAGAGAAGTTTAAAATAGAAGATTATAAATAATAGTCAATAAGAGACATCAAAATAACTTTTGATGTCTCTATTAAATTATTTAATAGGTTCGTAGTTAATTTTAGATTGTTCATTAGTTGATTCAATTTTAAAAATTACTGGGCGAATACCGTCATTACAGGAGCAAATTGCTATTCCCTTTTGATCTATCCAATCTTCATAATAAAATTTGTCACAGCCATGAGATATAGCAAAAACATATTGATACATAGCTTTCCAAGCTTCATCACATAATCCTTCAGGTTTTGAATAATCTCCATAAAATATATCTCCTACTTTATGCATAGGACATTTTCCAAGATTCTTGCAACCATATTGTTTTGCTAAATCTTCATGGAATGTTGTTTTAAGAACTTCAATTTTACACTTTTTCATAAAATTCCATCTCCTTTAACTATCTTTTACGAATATGAGTATATGTGGTATTTTATATTTAAACAAGTATGCACTTTTAGGTAAAGTACACACCTTTGGGTTAGTATTAAATTTTTAAGAGGGTGAAAAAATGAGTATGAAGGACTTGGAAAATTCAGATTTAACAGATATTAAGTCTACTCCTTTTGGATATACGCTTTCAATTATAGGTGGAAAATGGAAGATGATAATAATGTTTTGGTTGGTGGAGTATGAAGTATTAAGATATGGGGAACTGAAGAGGTGTATAGGGCAAATAAGTGATAAAATATTAAATAATCAATTAAAAGAATTAGAGAAGGATGGAATTATTATTAGAAAAGAATATCCTCAAATTCCCCCAAGGGTAGAATATAGACTTTCAAAACGTGGTTTATCTTTAATGCCCATTTTAGAAGAGATGTGTAAATGGGGAGAAGTCAATAAAATTTAAATTTATTTAAGTAATTTTAGTATTTAAAGTATATAAGAATACATAATTTTAACTTTAGGTATTCTTAAAATAATTTTTGTTTTGATACTATGTTATACATCAAAATAAATAGCTAAAGATAAAACTACTAATAAGTTTTAGTAATATTTTTGAATTTGAAAGATGTAACTAACTATTAAGTGTTTACATATAATACAAGTAGAATTTAGGATATTAGTAGTTTATTTAAATAATTAATTTGGTATTTTAGTTTGTGAAGCTTTATGTATGACAATAAATATGGGGTAAACTATATATGGGGTGTAAGAGAGCGAAAAATAAGAAGGATAAAGAGCAAATTAAGAACATATCTAAGAGCGATGAATTTCAATTATCATTATTAAATCTGCAAGTAAAGATAATTTTAATATATATGATATCCAATATATTTCTTTTCGGTGGTACACTTCAGAGTATAAATATAAGTTGTAATAAAAAAGCTTCAGATAGTAATCCCAATATATTATTAATTGAAGGGCAATATTTAGCCTTAATTGCAAGTATATTAATTTCTTATGTAGATTTTAGCAGATATAATGAACTAAATGAAAGATATAAAAAAGGAGAGATAAATAAGTCATTAGAACCAGAAGCTTTAATAAAGCAAGCATCTATACTTACAATCATACTATATGAATTGAATGTAGTTGTATTCGTGGAAATATATAAAGTTAGTCTTGTTATAGATAGTTCTAAATGTGATAAAAAACATATAGATAGATTATATTTACAAGCAGCATGTTTTATAATGAGGTTTTATGGTGACTATTTTTTGTTAAGTGCTACATTAAAAAGTATTAATTTAATAAAAAGCAAATACGATAAAAGAATAGACAAAATTGAAAATCCTGATGTAGATGCAGTAATTGCAGCAGAAATTTATGTTATACAAAGGGGAGTACTTTATGATATTAGTTGTAATGAATTAGAAGATTTAATGAATAGCAGTGATGAGTTTGAAAAGGAGTTATTACTTTTACCTAAACAAATTTTAGTAGTTGCAAATATATTTGGAGTTGTAGCAAATATAATTTCTTTAATTGGATTTATTAAATTATATAATAGGAATTCTAATGAACCTATTTTTGGTAGATAAAAGTAGATTATTTTTAAGGATTTTTACAGATGCATTATTAGAAGGTGCATTTTTTATAATGTAAATCTAGGGATATAAGGTATACAAAGATGTATTATGATAAAAGTAGATATATGTATTTTTAATAATAAGTATATCTACTTTTATTATTTTAAGACTACTGATATAAGAGCAAAAAAGAATACTTTATATTTGATTATAATAATTTTTAGTTTGATACTATGTTATCTATCCAAGCAAATAATTCATCTAAATCATAATCACCTGAATGAGGAATTCCCCATGGAAGATCATAATCTACATTAACTCCATTCATTTCTAAAGTTACTGCTAAAATAGCTGATATTGCAAGTGAAGTATCACGGTCAATAGCACCATGACGAATTCTGAAATTTTTAGCTGTAGTACAAGAATTATCTGAAATATAATTCATCGGATTCATTAATTTAATTTGAGCTTCCTCAGATAATTCACCATTTACAATTGAATGATTTTTGCTAAACTCAGTAAAATGACGATATTGAATTTCGGGTGTACCAAATAATTCGTTTTCAGGTGTACCCATTGATATATTATCAAAAGCAGGTGTATCTTTCATTCTAGTACGGAACTTTATAAATTTATCAAAGTCTACATCAGTTACTTCGTTGTTTACTATAGTAATCCACTTCAAATCTGATAAGCTCTTTCCTTTATTTAATTCTTTTTGAGCTGATTTAATAACAAAAGATTTAATATAATCTTTAAAAGTTCCATTTCCTTCAGAATCAATTGTTAGTAATGTACCATTTGATGATTTTAAATTCAATTTATTTAAGTATTCAGGGAATAAAGATTTTAATTCCTTAGAAAGTTCTATTTGTAATTCATTCATTTCACCACTTATAGGTACAAGTTTGGGTTTTGGAGATCCTTCAATTCTTTCAAATTTCATTTTATGATAGTCGTTTATTCCACAAAACTCCCATTCGTAGGCCTTATCTGCATTTTCAAGATTTGTAATTGGACAATAACAAGATGCTGCAAAAATATCATCTCTTTCATCAGCTGCTCCCAATTCTTTTAAATATGATTCATAGTCAGGATGGTTTCCTGTTGAACCAAGAAGTGCAGATAAGGCTCCACCAGCACTAGTACCATTAGAAATTATTTTCTCTACATTACCAGGAATAATGTCTTTATTATGACGAAGGTAACGTACAGCGGCTTTTAAATCAACAATGCATGCTGGAGCAGTTCCGGTAAATTTACCATTTTTATCTTTTAATCCCCTACCACGAGCACCAGGAGAAACTACGATATATCCGTGTAAAAGTGCATAAAAAGTAGCATTGGGCTTGTTAATAAATTTGTTGATACCAGGCTTTTCAGGAGCTCCTGGCATATAGCCACCTACTGTATTTGGGAAGAAGATTGGTGCAGTGTTTAAATTATAGTTTCCTATTGAATTTCCTTCATAATAAGTTTCAGGTACAAATATGCTTAGTTTTTGAAAGTTAGTATCTATTGGATTATTAACATATATTATGTTTTCAAATGCACGATATTTTAGTGTTTTCTCATCTAAAGTTATTGTTTCTATAGTATATTTTTTATCATTAAATTTTAAATCGTAATTCATTTTATGGCTCCTTTCAATAATATTCTTTTATATAATTTTAAGATTATTATGGGAAAGTAAGCAATTCAATTTGTAAAATGTATATATTCCAATTAGGAATATATACATTTATAATAAATTTATTATCTTTTTAAACTATCAATTAAAGAGTAAGGAATTTTAAGGTCACCTTCTCCAAATCCAATTTCAATATTACCCCTATTAGCACCGTGATAATCAGTTCCACCACTAGAATATAACTGATACTTCCATACTAAATAGTCCAAAAGTCTTCTATCATCATCAGTATAAGAAGGATAGTACCTTTCAATTCCATCTAACCCTAAAGAAACTAAATATTTAATATTATCTTCAATTTCTTCAAAACTGAAACCTTCTAAACCAATTCTTTTATTAAAGTGAGCTAAATAAGACTTTCCGCCAGCCTCATGAATCATTTTAATAGCTTCATCTACAGTGATTAACTCATCATTTCCATAAGGAATTGGATCTAAATATATATCCCAAACTTTTTGAGGTTCAGTACAAATATTATTTTCAAGAATATATCTGTAAATATCATATCTAGATAAATATTCATCGTATTTCACTTTATGTAAATAGTTAATATCTATAGACAATCCATGATTGTTTTCTATATGCTTAAGTATTTTTGGAACACTTTTTTCTCTTGCTTTTTTCATTTTATTATAGCTATTTAAAAAGTACTCATTATGTATATCAATTCCTAAACCAAGTATATGAAGTAGTCTACCATCCTTATATAATGCACTAATTTCAATTCCATTAATTAATTCAATATTACTATCTTCTGCAGCAATTTTAGCTTCTTTTAAACCTGCAATACTATCATGATCAGTTAATGAAATTGCTTTTAATTTATTTTTCTTTGCTGCTTTTATCACATCTGTTGGACTACAGCTACCATCTGAAATATATGAATGTGTGTGTAAATCAATTAAATTCTCCATAAAAATACCCTCCAATGATATATATTATAACATTTTAATAAGTTAAATATAAGTTCAGAGTGCAATTATAGTAGTAGATCAAATAGGTAAAAGATATGTCCAAATTACTAAATTAATCTTATAATTAACTTATAAGGAGATTAGTGATTATGAGAAAAGATATAATAGATAAATTAATGGAATTAACGCAAGAAGAGAAAGAAATATTAGAAGGAAAACATAGCATTGATCAAAGTATATATACAGATGATAAACAATTTATCATAGATAGTAAAAAAATATTGGCAGATGGACAACTCATAAATATAAGAAAACATACGAGGTTTATAGAGTTCCCTGCACATAAGCATAACTATATTGAATTTAATTATGTCTATAAAGGTAAACTTACGGAAGTAATACATAATAAAAAAATAGAACTTCAAGAAGGCGAAATAATTTTTTTAAACAAAGATATAACTCATGCAATAGAAAAAAGTTCTGAGGATGATATTATAATTAATTTCATAATAAGACCGGAATTTTTTGATTTTATTCTTAACTTATCAGAAAGTGATAACATTATATTTAACTTTTTATTAAAGTCATTATATTTAAATAAAAATAGTAAAGGTGAATATCTTTATTTTAAAGTTTCTAATGAAAATAATATACAAGAGACTTTAGAAAAGATAATTATAGAAATTTATGAACCCACTATGATGAGTAGCACAACTATAAAATTATTAGTTGGACTATTAATTGTAGAATTAATTAAAAAGCCTAATAATATAGAAGTTTATTCAGAAGATAATTATGATAATTTAATTATAATTGAAGTTTTAAAGTATATAGATAATAATTATTCTACTGCAACTTTATTTGAAATATCTGAAATAGTGAATCAGCCACATTATAAAATAAGTAAGTTAGTAAAAAAGCATACTAATATGACATTTAAAGAATTGTTACAAGAAAAAAGGCTTAATAAAGCAAAGCAATTACTAAATGAAACAGATATTTCTATTGTAGAGATAATATCTTTAGTTGGTTATGAAAATCTTACTTATTTTTATAAAATATTTAAAGAAAAATATGGTTATACCCCAAAAGATTTTAGAAAATCATAAATTATTGTTATAAGGTGATTTTACTATGTATATTTATATTTGAGGAAAAATACATTTGCAAATAAGGATAATAAATTAGACAACCTTGGTTATTAAAGCCAAGGTTGTTTTTATTTATAATTTAATCATAGTAAACGTTTTGCAAGGGAGGAGAAATGATGAGCTATTACTTAGCCATTGATATGGGGGCTTCTAGTGGGAGGCATATATTAGGAAGTATAGAAGATGGAAAGATAAAGTTAGAAGAAATATATAGATTTGAAAATGGAATTAGCAAAATAGGAGATGAATATTGTTGGGATATTCAAGGACTCTTTAATGAAATAAAGAAAGGTATTAAAAAGTGCAAAGAGATTGGAAAAGTGCCAAAAACCATAGGCATAGATACGTGGGCAGTAGATTTTGTTTTATTAGATGAAAATGATGAGATGCTAGGAAATGCCGTTGCCTATAGAGATGATAGGACTGAGGGATATATGGAAAAAGCATTTCAAGTTATTCCGCAAGATATGTTGTATTTATACACAGGAATACAATTCCAAAGATTTAATACATTATATCAGCTATTAGCAATTAAGGATAAAAATCCAGAATACTTAAAAAAGGCAAAAACATTTTTAATGATTCCTGATTATTTAAATTTTTTACTTACAGGTAAAAAAGCTAATGAATATACAAATGCAACATCTACACAGTTAGTAAATTCTTTTGATAGAACTTGGGATAAAAATATTTTAAAGGAATATGGAATCAATGAGGAAATGTTCCAAGAAATAAAAATGCCAAAGACAAGTTTAGGAAAGTTAAGAAAAGAATTAGTTGATGAATTTGGATTTGATATGGAGGTTATACTTCCAGCAACTCATGATACTGGATCAGCATTTATATCTTCAGTATGTAATGATTCAGATAGTATTTATGTAAGTTCTGGTACATGGTCATTAATTGGCGTAGAGAATAGATTCCCGATTTGTGTACCACAAGCTATGGATTATAACTTTACAAATGAAGGTGGAATTGATTATAGATTTAGATTTTTAAAAAATATTATGGGGCTTTGGGTAATACAAGAGGTAAGGAGAAATTTAAATAATGAGTTTTCTTTTGCTGACTTAGTAGTACTAGCTGAAGAGCACAATTATTTTAAATCAATAGTTAATGTTGATGATGATAGATTTTTAAAACCCGACAATATGATTGAAGAAATTCAAAACTATTGTAAAGAAACTAATCAAGATATTCCAACAAAAGTTGGAGAAATAGCAGTTTGTGTATTTAATAGTTTAGGACATAGTTACAAAAGTGCAGTGGCAAATCTTGAGGATATATTTGAAAAAGAATTTAAGAGAATAAATATATTTGGAGGAGGATGCCAAAATAATTTATTAAATCAAGTAGTTGCAGATGTTACTGGAAAAGAAGTTTTAGCAGGACCAGTAGAGGCAACTGCAATAGGAAATCTTGTAGCTCAATTAATAAGTGTTGGTGAGTTAAAGGATTTAGGACAAGCTAGGCAAGTAATAAAAGAATCATTTGATATAAATATATTTAAACCAAATAAAGGAGAAGTTTAAGATGAATGTTAAAGAAAGATATGAATTAGCTAAAGAGCAATATGAAAAATGGGGAATAAATGTAGATAAAGTTTTAGAAGAACTTAATAAAGTGAAAATTTCAGTTCATTGTTGGCAAGGAGATGACGTTAAAGGATTTGAAGTAGTTCAAAATGCTTTATCTGGAGGAATTCAATGTAATGGAAATTACCCTGGAGCAGCAAGAAGTGCAGAAGAGTTAAGAGCTGATTTAGATAAAGCATTAAGTTTAATTCCAGGTAAGCATAAAGTAAATTTACATGCTATTTATTTAGAAAGTAATGGAGAGTTTGTTGAAAGAGATGAAATAAAACCAGAACATTTTGAAAACTGGGTTAACTGGGCAAAAGAAAGAGGGCTAGGATTAGATTTTAATCCAACGATATTCTCACATCCAAAAGCAGCAGATGGATTAACATTATCACATCCAGATAAAGAAATAAGAGATTTCTGGATAAGACATGCTATTGCATCTAGAAAAATTGGTGAATACTTTGGAAAAGAATTGGGGCAAACTTGCTTAACTAATCTTTGGATTCCAGATGGATATAAGGATATTCCAAGTGATAGATTAGGGCCGAGAGCAAGACTTAAAGATTCTTTAGAGCAAATATATGCAGTTAAAACAAATAAAGATTATAACTTAGATTGTGTTGAATCAAAAGTATTTGGTATAGGTGCAGAAAGTTATACAGTAGGTTCAAATGAGTTTTATCTAAACTTTGCAGCAAGAAATGGAATTATGTCATTAATGGATACGGGACATTATCATCCAACAGAAGTTGTTTCTGATAAATTATCATCAATGTTACTATTTGATGAAAAGGTTGCTCTTCATGTAAGTAGACCAGTTAGATGGGATAGTGATCATGTAGTTGTTTATGATGATGAGTTAAAGGAAATTGCTAAAGAAATAGTAAGAAATGATGCATTAGATAGAGTAATTATTGGACTTGATTTCTTTGATGCAAGTATTAATAGAATAGCAGCTTGGACAATTGGTACAAGAAATATGATTAAGGCATTATTAAATGCAATGTTAACTCCAAATGAATTGTTAAGAAAGCTTCAAGATGAAGGTAACTTTACTGAAAGATTAGCCTTAATGGAAGAATTTAAAACATATCCAATGGGAGATATATGGAATTACTACTGTGAAAAGAATAATGTACCAGTAGGTGAATCTTGGATAGAAGATGTTAAAAGATATGAAGAAGAAGTGTTATCAAAGAGAAATTAATTATAAGTAATAATAAAAGAAGAGTTTATATTAGGTATCAAAATAATACCATAATAGAGTTTTGATATCTAATATACAAAATTTATTGAATAAGAGGTAATGAAAATGAGTATGCAAGATATGAAATTTGTACAAAACTTTATGAAAATGACTAATGATGCTTGGCTTAAAGGATGGCATGAAAGAAATGGTGGAAATATTTCTTATAGATTAACTTCTGAAAATGTAGAATCAATTAAGAATATTATTGATGAAAATAGAGATTATTCACCAATAGGGGTTACAGTTAAAAATTTAGCTAATGAATATTTCTTAGTAACTGGAAGTGGAAAGTTTATAAGAAATGTAGCTGTTGATTTAGAGGCTAATGTAGGAATAGTTAAAATTGATGAAAAAGGTGAAAACTATAAAGTTGTTTGGGGATTAGTTAATGGTGCTAAACCGACTAGCGAATTACCATCTCATTTAATGAGTCACTCTGTTAAATTCGAAGCAACTAATGGGAAGCATAGAGTGATAATGCATTCACATGCGACAAATTTAATTGCTTTAACATTTGTATTACCTCTTGATGGAGCTGTATTTACAAGAGAATTATGGGAAATGGCAACCGAATGTCCAGTAGTATTCCCATCAGGAGTAGGAATAGTTCCTTGGATGGTTCCAGGTGGAGCTGAAATTGCTGAAGCAACAAGTGAATTAATGAAGAAGCATGACGTAGTTATTTGGGCACATCATGGAGTGTTCTGTTCAGGTGAGGATTTAGATTTGACATTTGGACTTATGGATACAGTTGAGAAGTCTGCTGAAATACTTGTAAAAGTTCTATCAATGGGCGGAAAGAGACAAACTATAAGCTCAGATAATTTTAGAGATTTAGCAAGAGATTTTAATGTTACTATTTCAGAAGAATATTTAAAGTAATTAATTAAGTTAAGGATTAAAGGGTAAAGCGAAAAGTTGAGGTAAATTGTATTTTTCTTAAGTATTTCTGAAACTAATGTGGTATTAAAAATAGAAATTCAGGTTTTACTCTTTAATTTATATATTAATAAAGAATATACGAAAAATTTATAAGTTATATAGAAAAAATTAGAGTAAGGAGAGGATATTATGGCAATATATTATGTACCATCTATTAATTTAATGGGAGCTGGATGTTTAAATGATTTAGGAGCAACAGTTAATGATTTAGGATTTAAGAAAGCTTTTGTTGTTACTGATAATTTCCTAATGAGTAATGGAGTAGCAAATAAAGTATTAAATGTTTTAGAGGGAGCAGGAATAGCTTATGAAGTATACTCAGAAGTAGTTCCAAATCCAACTTGTAAAAATGTTCATGATGGATTAGAAAGATTAAAAGGAACTGATTGTGATTTCTTAGTATCAATTGGTGGAGGATCACCACAAGATACAGCTAAGGCTATAGGAATCTTAGCAACTAATGGTGGACATATTAAAGAATATGAAGGAGTTAATCTTTCTAAAAATAAGTCATTACCAATAGTAGCTGTAAATACTACAGCAGGTACTTCAAGTGAAGTTACTATAAACTATGTTGTAACTGATGAAGAAAGACATGTAAAAATGGTTATGGTAGATAAAAATTCATTAGCTACAGTAACTGTTAATGACCCAGAGCTTATGGTTGAAAAACCAGCATCACTTACAGCAGCAACAGGAATGGATGCTTTAACTCATGCTATCGAAACAATAGTTACACCAGGAGCTTATCCAGTATCTGATGCAACAGCATTAGCAGCAGTTAAAATAATATTTGATTATTTACCAAGAGCTGTTGAAAATGGACATGACATTGAAGCTAGAGAACAAATGGTATATGCAGTATTCCTAGGTGGAATTGCATTTAGTAATGCTGGTTTAGGAAATGTACATGCTATGGCCCATCAATTAGGTGGAATTTATAATCTGCCACATGGTGTTTGCAATGCAATGTTACTTCCATATGTTGAAGAGGAAAATGCAAAGTATGTACCAGAAAAGTTTGTTTCAATTGCAAATGTACTTGGATATGATGTTGAAGGTAAATCAGCTCAAGAATGTGCAGCCTTTGTTGTAGATTCAATGAAGGAATTAGCTAAGAAAGTTGGAATCCCAGCTACTTTAGGTGAACTTGGAGTTAATGATGTAGACTTTGATCTTTTAGCTGAAAATGCAATGAAAGATATTTGTGCTCCAGGAAATCCAGTAGAATTTACTAAGGAACAAATTATTGAATTATATAAGAAAATTGTTTAAGAATTAAGACATCTTCATTAATGTTAAAATGAATTTTTTACCACACTAAAATAAAAATGAACTACTATTACACATGTGATGATAGTAGTTCATTTTTTTTATAAAATGTACGCAATACATATGGAAAGTTATATTAAATAAAAATATAAATAATCTAAATATATTAATTTTATTGCTTATTTTAAAAGTGATGTAATAGTGTGGATTTAGTCATAAAACAATTATTTTACAAAAAGTAAATAAAATAATACGTTAAATATATTTATAATGACGAAATAAGACTAACGGTATATTTAACTATTTAAATTAGAAATAATATAATAATCATATGATAACTCAAAATAATTGATGTTGAAATGTTACCAGTGGAGGAAAACAATGAATATAATTAAAATTTTAATGTATACTTTTAAAGTATTATTAAATGAGTCCATAGAGGCAAATGGAATTGGTAGCTTGGAGACAATAAGCATAAGTCAAAGATTAGACTTATTAGTACTAGAAGAACAAAAGGAAATATATAAGAGATACAAGCTTAGTATGGTTTAATAAAATAACAAAATACTATATTTAGTTAATGATGCTAATTTAATTGGAGCATTATATAATTATTTGGAACTAGAAAAATAATTGTAAAAATGAGTAGTGCCTTTAAGTTTATTTTATATAATGAATAAACTTAAGGGCATTTATTTGTTGCATTTAAATATATGTTTTTTATCTTTTATATACTATTTATAATATTTTCATAAAATTCGTATGGTAAAAGGTATAAAATTAGGTTAAAATTAAATTAAGAAAGAGCGATTGTAAGTACAATATGAGGGGGCAGTGGAAAGTGGAGAAAACAATAAAGTATATAGAAATATTTGAATATTATAGAGATAAAATACTTAATGGAGAAATGGTATATGGAGAAAAACTTCCTACAGAACAAGAAATAGGAGAATTATTTTCAGTAAGTAGACATACAGTAAGACAATCTATATTAGAGCTTGAAAAACAAGGGTACATTTATAGAGAAAGAAGCAAAGGTGCATATGTAGATAAATTAGAAAAAAGTAAAAAGACAAAGAGTAAAATGATAATAGTAATAACAACATATGTATCAGAATATATATTTCCATTCTTAATAAAAGGAATAGAAGAAGTATTAAGCAAAAATGGCTATGACATACTATTATTAAGTACGAATAATGAAAAACAAAAAGAAAGAGAACAGTTAAAAAAATTATTAGAATATGATGTTGTTGGAGCAATAATTGAGCCTACAGCTAGTGCGTTAGGTAATACGAATGAAGATTATTATAAAGAAATATCTAATAATAATATACCATATTTAATGATTAATGCAGCATATGATAAAGATAAACAATCTTATGTAGCAATTGATGATGAAAAAGGTGGATATACTATTTGTAAATATTTAATTGATTTGGGGCATAAAAGAATTGCTGGGCTATTTAAGGAAGATGATGTACAAGGTATAGAACGTAAAAAAGGATATTTACGAGCTTTAGAGGAAAATAATATTGAAATAGACTCTACAATAGTTGGTAAGTTTAAGACATTTGAAGAAGATTTTTATATAGATGGCTTTACTAGAAGCTTATTATGCAGAAATGATAGACCAACAGCTATATTCTGTTACAATGATAAAGTTGCTATTAAGGTAGTAAAGGTAGCAGAAGAGTTAGGATTGAAAATACCAGAAGATTTATCAATTGTAGGATATGATAATGATGCAACAGTATCAGCTGTTTTGGATTGTGGAATTACAACAATTTCTCATCCAAAAGAAGAGTTAGGTAAAAAAGCAGCTGAAATGTTATTACGTTTAATCAATGGTGAACAGGAAAAGGTTTCATATATATTTGAACCTGAAATAGTAGTTAAAAATAGTGTAAAAAGAATTTAAAACATGTTAAGAAATGGCGTTTATAAATGACAAATATGTTATTTATAAATGCCATTTTTAGATTTTAAAATAATTAAACAAAAGAAAAATTTAAATATTTTTCCAGTAAAACATTTACAAACAAATAAAAATTTGCTACCATTAAATTGTACGGAACATATGGAAAAATAAACAGGGTTTAATGTTTAAATAACGTACAATTTGAGTGGGATACAACTTCTTAAGGCTGAGTCTAATTTAATATTTGGATTAAACTAGACTGTATATATAAATATTCGGAGGGGAATTGAGATGTTAGAGAATTTAAAAGAAGAGGTTTTTAAGGCAAATTTAGATTTAGTAAAACATGACTTGGTTGTACTTACATGGGGAAATGTTAGTGGCATTGATAGAGAAAGTGGACTTTTGGTAATTAAACCAAGTGGAGTAAGTTATGACAAAATGAAAGCTAGTGATATGGTAGTAGTTGATTTAGATGGAAATGTAGTAGAGGGTGACTTAAGACCATCATCAGACACACCAACTCATATAGAATTATATAAAAAATACCCTAATATCGGAGGAGTAGTACATACTCACTCATCATTTGCAACATCTTGGGCACAAGCTAAAAGAGATATTCCTTCATATGGAACAACTCATGCAGATACATTCTATGGCCCAGTTCCATGTACAAGATCATTAACTAAAGAAGAAATTAAAGATGAATATGAAAAAAATACAGGTTCGGTAATAATTGAAACATTAACTGAAAGAAATATAGATGAATTAAGCGTTCCAGGAATTATCATTGCTAGCCATGGCCCTTTTGCTTGGGGAGAAACAGCAAGCAAAGCGGTATTAAATGCAGTAGTTTTAGAAGAAGTAGCTAAAATGGCAATAAGAACAGAAAATTTAAATAAAGATATTACTTCAATACCGTCTGAACTACAAGACAAGCATTATTTCAGAAAACATGGAGCAAATGCTTATTACGGACAGTCTAAAGTGAAGGTTAAAGAACCTATAACAAAATAAGTAAGTACAATTTAATGTAATTATGGATAAAAGATATTAAGTGGTTTAAAGGTAAATTAAATTTTGGAGGGGAATAATGAGAGAAATAGAGATGCAAAGCATAAACACAATAAGAATGTTATCAGTAGATCAAATAGAGAAAGCTAACTCAGGACATCCAGGGATTTGTATGGGTGCAGCACCAATGGCATATACGTTATTTAATAAACATATAAACATTAATCCAGAGAATAGCAAATGGTTTAATAGAGATAGATTTATATTATCAGCAGGACATGGTTCAGCACTTTTATATTCAATGTTACATTTATGTGGATTTGATGTAACTATAGAGGATTTAAAAGAATTTAGACAGCTAAATTCAAGAACTCCAGGGCATCCAGAAGTTGGACATACTCATGGCGTAGAAGCTACAAGTGGTCCTTTAGGTCAAGGAATTGCACAAGCTGTTGGAATGGCAATGGCAGAAAAACATTTAGCCGCTAAATATAATAAGGATGCATTAAATATAATTGATCATTATACTTATGCAATAGTTGGTGATGGAGATTTAATGGAAGGTGTAGCAAATGAAGCTATATCTTTAGCAGGACATTTAGGATTAGGAAAATTAATAGTTCTATATGATTCAAATGATATTTGTTTAGATGGTAAGCTTTCAACTTCATTTTCAGATAATATTATCGATAGAGTAAAGGCTATGAATTGGCATACTATTAAGGTTGGAGATGGTGATACAAATGTAGAAGCAATTTCAGCTGCAATAGAAGAAGCTAAAAAGGTAACAGATAAGCCAACATTAATTGAGATAAAGACAACAATTGGATATGGAGCACCTAATAAGGGTGGAACTAATGGAGTTCATGGAGCACCTTTAGGAGCTAATGAATATTTAGAAGCTAAGACAAAGTTAAATTGGAATTACGAGCCATTTACTGTTCCAACAGAAGTAAAAGAAAACTTTGTTAATGGTGTTATTGCAAGGGGAAAGAAAAAAGAAGCTCAATGGAATGAGTTAGTTAATAAGTATAGAGAAAAATATCCAGAATTTTATGATAGTTTGATAGCTGCAATTAATGGCGAGTTAAATATTAATTTTGAAGAAGTATTACCTAAATATGAGAAAAATGAATCAATATCCACTCGTAATGCTTCAGGATTTACAATGAATGCGATTGCAAAGGCTTATGATGGTTTATTTGGAGGATCAGCAGATTTAGCACATTCAAATATGACTTACTTAAAAGAACAAGGTGATTTTAGAAAAGAATCTCCAGAAGGTAAGAATATTTGGTTTGGTGTAAGAGAATTTGGAATGTCTTCAGCTGGAAATGGAATAATGCTTCATGGTGGGTTAAGATCATTTGTTTCAACATTCTTTGTATTTAGTGATTACTTAAAACCAGCTATAAGAATGTCAGCAATTGAAAAACAACCATTAATTTATGTATTAACACATGATTCAATTGCAGTTGGAGAAGATGGACCAACCCATGAACCAATTGAACAATTAGCTGGGCTTAGAGCTATACCAAATGTAAATGTAATAAGACCGGCAGATGCACATGAAACAAATGCAGCATGGCAAGTAGCTTTAGAAGATAAAGAAACACCATCAGTATTAGTATTAACAAGACAAAATATAAATGTCAATGCTGAATTTAACTGTGTTGATAATGTTAGAAAAGGTGCATATATAATTTCAGAAGCATCACAAAATCCAGTAGCTCAAATAGTAGCAACAGGATCAGAAGTAGATTTAGGAATAAAAGCTCAAAAAGAATTAGAAAACCAAGGAATATTTGTTGATGTTGTATCAATGCCTTGTTTTAGATTATTTGATATGCAAGATGAAGTATATAAGAATAGTGTATTAAAGACTGGAATTAAGAAGTTAGGTATAGAGATGGCTTCATCTTTTGGATGGAGTAAATATGTTGATGATGTATTATGTATAGATACATTTGGGGCATCAGGTAATGGTAATGAGGTAATGAATTTATTTGGATTTAATAAAGAAACTGTGGTAAATAAGGTAAAAGAATTAATATAAAAGATTAAATATTTTTTATTTCATAAGAAGATGGGAGGATGAGAGGACATGAGTAGGTTAGAAGAAGTAAAAAAGACGATAGAATCTGGAAAAGCCGTTCTAGGAATTGAGCTAGGATCAACTAGAATAAAAGCAGTTTTAGTAGATCAAATGGGAACTGTTATTGAAACTGGTGGATTTGATTGGGAAAATAGCTTAGTTAATGGGATTTGGACATACTCTTTAGAAGAAGTATGGACAGGGATACAAAAGTGTTATAAGGATTTATCAGATAAAGTCAAAGAAAAATATGATATTACTATAAAAAGATTAGCTTCAATGGGTATAAGTGCAATGATGCATGGATATCTTCCTTTTAATAAAGAAGGGAAGCAATTGGTTGAATTTCGTACATGGAGAAATAATATTACGGGACAAGCAGCTGATAAATTAACAGACTTATTCCAATATAACATTCCTCAAAGATGGAGTATAGCACATTTGTATCAAGCAATTTTAAATAATGAGGAGCATGTAAAGAGTATTGATTTCCTTACAACTCTAGCAGGATATGTTCATTGGAAACTTACAGATAAAAAGGTAATGGGAATAGGTGAAGCATCTGGAATGTTTCCAATTGACTTAGATAAGAAAAGTTTTAATCAAGATATGATTTCGAAGTTTGATGTATTGATAGCAAGTAATGAATATAGATGGAAGTTAGGAAATATACTTCCAAAGGTTTTAGTTGCAGGAGAAGATGCTGGTGTATTAACTCAAGAAGGTGCATTACTTTTAGATCCATCAGGAGAATTACAATATGGTGCAAAGCTTTGTCCACCAGAAGGAGATGCAGGAACTGGAATGGTAGCTACCAATAGTGTAGCAAAAAAGACAGGAAATGTATCAGCAGGAACTTCAGCATTTGCAATGGTTGTTCTTGAAAATGAACTATCTAAAGTTCATAAAGAGTTAGATATGGTTACAACTCCAACTGGGGCCTTAGTCGCAATGGCACATTCAAATAATTGTACATCTGATATCAATGCATGGATGGGAATCTTTAATCAATGCTTAGAAGCATTTGGAGTTAATGTTAAAGCAAGTGAATTGTATAAAACATTATTTGAAAAAGCTTTAGATGGTGATGATGATTGTGGAGATTTAATGTCTTATTGTTTTTATTCAGGTGAGCACGGGGTTGGATTAACTGAGGGGTGTCCGATGTTTTTACATCCCGCAAATGCAAAGTTTAGCCTAGCTAATTTTATGAGAGTTCAACTATATACATGCTTTGGAGCTATGAAGCTTGGTATGGACATCTTAACAAAAGAAGAAAATGTAAAGATTGATAAGATACTTGGGCATGGAGGAATTTTTAAGACAAAGGGAGTAGCACAAAGTATTTTATCTGCAGCAATAAATGTACCGGTAGTTGTAATGGAAACAGCAGGAGAAGGTGGTGCATGGGGAATTGCATTGTTAGCATTATATCTTGATAAAAAACAAGAAAATAATTCTTTAGAAGAATTTTTAAATAATACTATTTTTGGAGAAGCAGAAGCTATAACAATAGAACCAAATGAAAATATGGTTATTGGATATGAAAAATTCTTAGAAAATTATAAAAAAGGATTAACTATTGAGCAAGAAGCAGTAGAATATTTGAAAAAATAAATAATAATACTTTGAGTTAATAGGATATGGTTAAAAACTTAATAAAATTAATGTAAATAAAACCGTAAAGTTAAAAATAAATGGTTATGAGAGGGGTATATTATTATGAAAATATTTATTGATACAGCTAGTATTGAACAAATTAAAAAGGCTAATGATATGGGGTTAATTGATGGAGTTACAACAAATCCATCATTAGTTTCTAAAGAAAATAAAACAATGGCAGAAGTAATTCCACAAATTTGTGAAATAGTAGATGGACCAATAAGTGCAGAGGTTATGAGTTTAGACACTGAGGGAATGATTAGAGAAGCAAGAGAATTAGTTAAAATAAGCAAAAATATAGTTGTTAAAATTCCTATGACATTAGAAGGATTAAGTGCAGTAAGAGTATTATCTCAAGAAGGAATAAAAACTAATGTTACTTTAGTATTTAGCGTTCATCAAGGTGTTTTAGCAGCAAAAGCTGGAGCAACATATATTAGCCCATTCGTCGGAAGGTTAGATGATATTGGATTAGATGGTATGGATTTGATAAATGATTTAATATTAGCAAAAGAAAACTATGGATTTGAAACAGAAATAATTGCTGCCAGCATAAGAACTAAGGAGCACATACTTCAATGCATATTATCAGGAGTTGATATTGCAACTATTCCATATGCCCAAATTGAAGATATGGCTAAGCATCCATTAACAAGTGCAGGTATAGAAAGATTTATAAGTGATTATAGTAAGGTTCAAAAATAGTGAAAATAATATGGTAAAAGGGGAGAATTAAATATGATTAATACAAGAAAATATAGTTTTTGGTTTGTAACTGGAAGTCAAGACTTATATGGTGAAGATACATTAAAACAAGTTGCTTTAGATTCAAAGGAAATGGTAAATGGATTAAATGATGTTGAAGGAATTAAATATGAAATAATCCATAAGCCAACAGTAAGAAATGCTAAGGAGATATATGATATATGTTTAGCAGCAAATAATGATGAAAGTTGTGCTGGTATTATTACTTGGATGCACACATTTTCACCAGCTAAAATGTGGATAAGAGGTTTATCAATTTTAAATAAGCCACAATTACATTTTCATACTCAATTTAATAGAGATATTCCATGGGATACAATGGATATGGATTTTATGAATTTAAATCAATCAGCTCATGGAGATAGGGAATTTGGATTTATAAACACAAGAATGGGTAATAACAGGAAGGTTGTTGTTGGTTATTGGCAAGAGCCAGAGACACATAAAGAGATTAATAAGTGGATGAGTGTTGCTACTGGATATGTTGAAGGTAGAAATATTAAGATTGCAAGATTTGATGATAACATGAGAGATGTTGCTGTTACTGAAGGTGATAAGGTTGAAGTGGCAATAAAGTTAGGTTGGACTTGTGATGCATTTGGAATTGGTGATTTAGTTGAAGTAATCAACGAAGTTACTGATGAAGAAGTTGAAAACTTAATGAAGGTATATGAAGAAAAATATGAAATTTGTGAAGCAGGAAAGACTGAAGGTTCAGTAAGAAATTCAATTAAATATCAAGCAAAAGTAGAAATTGCATTAAGAAGATTCTTAGAAAAGGGGGGCTATACAGCATTCACAACTAACTTCCAAGTGCTTCATGGTATGGAACAATTACCAGGACTTGCAGTTCAAAGACTTATGGAAGATGGATATGGATTTGGAGGAGAAGGTGATTGGAAAACAGCAGGATTAGTTAGATTAATGAAAATTATGACTAATAATACTAGAACTTCATTTATGGAAGATTACACTTATAACTTTGATCCAGAAAATGAATTAATTTTAGGAGCTCATATGCTTGAAGTTTGTCCTACAGTTTCAGCTAATAAACCTTTAATAGAAGTTAAGCATTTAGGAATAGGTGATAAGGCTGCTCCAGCTAGATTAATATTTAACGGACAAGCAGGACAAGCAGTTTGTGCATCATTAATTGACTTAGGTGGAAGAATGCGTTTAGTAATTAATGAAGTAGAAGCAAAAGAAGTTGAAAAAGATTTACCAGAACTTCCAGTGGCAAGAGTATTATGGAGGCCAGAGCCATCATTGAAAGTTGGAGCTAAAGCATGGATTTTAGCTGGTGGTGCTCATCATACATCTTTTACTTATGAATTAGATTCAGAGCAATTAACAACATTAGCAGATATGTATGGAATTGAATCAGTAGTTATAGGAAAAGACACAAATATTAGGGATTTTGAAAAAGAATTAAAATTAAATAGCTTATATTGGATGTTAAATAAATAAAAGAAAAGGTTAAAGAAAAGTTAATAGGGTATAACTGGAAAATTAGATTTTCTAGTTATACTTTAAGGTTATATTAGTAAAGCATGAGGAAGTTTTTATGGAAAATGTAATCTTGTTAGGTGGAATATTTAAAGAATCTCAAGAAATAGGTAAAAAGTATTTATTACATTTAGATGTAGATAGGTTATTAGCCCCATGTTATGAAGCAATAAATCAAATTCCTAAAAAACCACGATATGGCGGGTGGGAAGAAAAAGAGATAAGTGGACATTCATTAGGGCATTTTCTTTCAGCATTATGTGCTATGTATATAGCAGATAATGATATAAGGCTAAAGGAAAAAGCAGACTATATAGTATCAGAATTGGCATATCTTCAAGATTTAGATGAAGAGGGATATGTGAGTGGTTTTCCAAGAAAATGCTTTGATAAAGTTTTTAGCGGAAATTTTAACGTTACAAGATTTGAATTAGGGGATAGTTGGGTTCCATGGTACAGCATTCATAAAATATATGCAGGACTTATTGATGCATATGAACTTATTGGAAATGAACAAGCTTTAAAAGTTGTTACTAAATTAGCTGATTGGGCTAAAAAAGGGACTGATAATTTAAATGAAGATCAATTTGAAAAAATGCTTTATTGTGAACATGGTGGAATGTGTGAAGCCATGGCAAATCTCTATAAGATAACAAAAAATCAGGATTATTTAAATTTATCAATTAGATTTATTCATAAAGAAACAATTAATCCATTAATTGATTTAAAGGATGAGTTAGAAGGAAAACATGCTAATACACAAATTCCTAAGGTTATTGGTGTAGCTACACTTTATGAAATAACAGGTAAAGAAGAATATAAAAGAGCTTGTGAATTCTTTTGGAATATAGTTACTAAAGGTAGATCATATGCAATCGGTGGAAATAGTAGAGATGAGCATTTTGGTAAATGTGGGACAGAAAAGTTAGATGTTACTACTGCTGAAACTTGTAATACATATAATATGTTAAAGCTTACAGAACATTTATATGAATGGCATCATAAAGCAGAGTATATGGATTATTATGAAAAGTCACTATACAATCATATATTAGCTTCACAAGATCCTGATAGTGGAATGAAAACTTATTTTGTTTCAACTAAACCAGGGCATTTTAAAGTGTATTGTACACCAGATAATTCATTTTGGTGCTGCACAGGAACTGGTATGGAAAATCCAGCAAGGTATATAAGAAATATATATTTTAAGGATAATGATAGTTTGTTTGTAAATCTTTTTATATCATCAAAAATTAATATAGAAGATAAAAAAATTAAGATATCACAAATAACGAATTTCCCAGAAGAGGAAAATATAAAGCTTGTGATAGAAGAAGCTGATAATGAGTTCATGAGCATAAGAATAAGAATACCTTATTGGGTTTCAGAAAATGTACAAGTTACTATTAATAATGAAACGGTATATATAAAAAATGAGGATAGTTATATAACAATATCTAGAACATGGAATAAAGGTGATATAGTAAATATTAATTTACCTATGAATATACATTTATATAATTCAAAAGAAAATAAAAATGAAATTGTATTTATGTATGGGCCTTTAGTTTTAGCAGGAGCTTTAGGAAAAGAAAATTTCCCAGAGACAGATATTTTAGAGGATCACTTAAAGTTAAATCATCATCCAGGAATAAACGTACCCAAGTTAGTTGGTGATATTGATGAAATATCAAGTTGCATAACAAAAATTAATGAAAAAGAATTAATTTTTGAGAGTAAAGCAATAGGGCAGCCTGAAAATGTAAAGGTTAAACTAATTCCATTTTATAAAGTCACTCATGAAAGATATACTATTTATTGGAGTGTAATGAGTGAGAAAGAGTATAAAAATATAGAAAATAACACTAATAATTATCAAGATAAAATAGAGAAAATTACTATAGATCAAGTAAATCCAAATAATCAGCAATCAGAAATAGAGCATAAAATTAAAGCTTTAAATTCAAAATCAGACTATTCTAAAGAGTGTGGGCAAGGCTGGAGAGAGTGCAGGGATAATGGATATTTTAGTTATGAAGTACAGTTGAAAAATAATAAAAAGGTATATTTATTGTTAACCTACTGGGGTAGTGATAGAGAAATATTTGAAGATGGAAAAATGTATAGTAGAAAATTTAAAATTTATGCTGAAGATTTGATGATAGCACAAGAGAAATTAGATGAAAATAAACCATTTGTACTATTTAATAAAATTTATGGCATTCCTGAAGAAGTAACAAATGGAAAATCATATATTAGGATAAAGTTTGAAAGTGAAGAAGGGTCTATAGCAGGAAGAGTATTTGGCTTAAAAATAATTAGTGAAGAAATATAAAAATACAATAATAAATATATTAAATAAAAGGAGCTGGGAATTATGAGCAAATTAATAATTAATCCACACAATAAAAAATCAAAAATAAGTAAAGAAATATATGGTCATTTTTCTGAACATTTAGGTAGGTGTATTTATGAAGGAATATATGTAGGAGAAAACTCTCCAATACCAAATGTAAATGGAATGAGAAAAGATGTTGTTGATGCATTAAAAGAAATTAAAATTCCAGTATTACGTTGGCCAGGCGGATGTTTTGCTGACGAATATCATTGGATGGATGGGATTGGTCCAAAGGAAAATCGTAAAAAGATGGTTAATACACACTGGGGTGGTGTTGTAGAAGACAATAGCTTTGGGACACATGAATTTATGGAGTTGTGTAGACAACTTGAATGTGAACCTTATATAAATGGAAATGTTGGTAGTGGTACAGTTCAAGAAATGTCTGAATGGGTTGAATACTTAACTTTTGATGGTATTTCACCTATGGCAGAATTAAGAAAGCAAAATGGACATGCAGAACCTTGGAAAGTTAAATACTTTGGTGTAGGGAATGAAAATTGGGGTTGTGGTGGAAATATGACACCAGAATTCTATGGAAACATGTATAGAAGATATCAAACATACTGCAGAAATTATGGAGATAATAAACTTTATAAAATTGCTTGTGGTCCAAATGTAGATGATTATAATTGGACAGATGGAGTAATGAAGGTTGCTGCAAACTTTATGGATGCATTAACATTACATTATTACACTCATCCAGGTGGATGGTTAAATAAAGGAGCAGCAACAGGATTTGATAAAGAAACTTGGTATATCAGTATGAATAAAACTTTAAAAATGGAAGAATTAATTAATAGGCATTTAGAAATAATGAATAAATATGATCCTGAAAAGAGAGTTGATTTAATAGTAGATGAATGGGGAGGCTGGTATGACGTTGAACCAGGGACTAATCCAGGATTCTTATATCAACAAAATACTATGAGAGATGCCCTTATTGCTGGTATTAATTTAAATATATTCAATAAGCATAGTGATAGAGTTAAGATGGCAAATTTAGCACAAGTAGTAAATGTTCTTCAAGCAGTTATATTAACAGAAGGAGAAAAGATGGTGTTAACTCCAACTTATCATGTATTTAATATGTATAAAAACCATCAAGAAGCAACTTTAGTTGAAAGTTATTTAGAAACTAAAATGATTGGGTTAGATGAAGAAAATCAAGTACCAAATTTACATGAATCAGTTTCAGTTGATGGTGAAGGAAAAATTAATATAACAATAAATAATCTATCAATTGATGAAGCATATGATGTTGAAAGTATAATCGTAGGCAGACCTGTCAAAACTGTAAAAGCAACTGTTTTAACTAATGAAATGAATGCATTTAATACATTTGATAATCCAGATGTAGTTAAACCAGAAAAATTTAAGGATTTTACTATTACAGAAAATGGATTAAACTTTAGGATTCCAGCTTGTAGTGTTATTAGTTTTGTTGTTGAGTAATTATTATGGAAAATAGATTTTGTAAAAAGTGCTTAATGAATGAAGTAATGGGACAGGCTGAATATAAGCATATGCAAGATTACATCAGTAATATAGATAGTTTTATTAAAACAGAAGAAAAAGATTATAAGGAACGATTAGGTATTTGTATGGATTGTGATAATCTCATTAATGGAATGTGTAAGCTTTGTGGCTGTTATGTAGAAATGAGGGCAGCTGTAAAGAAAAATTATTGTCCTAATATAGAGAGAAAATGGGATAAAATTTCATGAATCTAGATAATTCAATAATTTAATATAAGGTATAGTACCTATAAAAAGGCATATATCAAATTAACATAAGATTATAGGAATATAGTAAATCAATATTATTTAAGGTTTAAGCAAAGAAAAATTTATTGTTAAATATATAATTTTTAAAATTAAGCTAAATGATAATTTAAAGTTAGATATTCCTATATGAAAATATGTTGGTTGATGTATGCCTATAATTATGTTTATTAAGAAAGGGCGATATTAAAAAATAATTTAAAAGATAAAAAAATGAGGGTATGAGGGGAGAAAATTTAAATGAAATCAAGAAAAGTTAAAAGGTTAATGGCTATAATATTAGCTGGAACATTAATTTCAACGTTAGGATTTACTAGTGTCACTTCTGGGGAAGAAAAGCTATTAGAAAAGAGTCGTGTTTCTGTGCATGACCCATCTATCGTAAAAGAAGATGATACTTATTATGTGTTTGGATCACATATAGAAGCAGCTAAATCTACGGATTTACAAAATTGGACTACTTTTACTAATGGGTATACAACACCTGGGAATGTTATTTTTGGAGATTTATCAGATAACTTAGAAGAATCATTTGAATGGGCTGGTGAAGATGATTCTGATTGTAAAGGAGGATATGCTGTTTGGGCACCAACAGTATTTTGGAATGAGTCTTATGTAAACGATGACGGAAGTATGGGTGCTTATATGATGTATTATTGTACATCATCAACTTATAAGAGATCTGCTATAGGATATGCTATTTCACAAGAGATTGAGGGACCTTACACATATGTAGATACCATAATTTATTCTGGATTTACAAAAAATGATGCTTATGATTCAAATAGTAATAAAAATACAATTTATACTAATACACATATTGATGAATTAATTGAAGATGGAACTATAAGTGGAGTAAATGATTCTTGGTTTGCAGCTGATGGATCATATAATACAACATATGCACCAAATGCAATAGATCCAGAATTATTTTATGATACAGAAGGAAAGTTATGGATGACTTATGGTTCATGGTCAGGTGGAGTTTATATATTAGAAATAGATAATACTACTGGACAACCTATTTATCCAGGAGAAGACTCAGATACTGATACTATTAATCCTACAGATAGATATTTTGGTAAGAGAATAGCTGTTGGATATACTCAATCAGGGGAAGGGGCAGATGTAGTATATGATTCAGAAACAGGATATTATTACATGACAATAACTTATGGAAGTTTAACTTCTGATGGTGGTTATAATATGAGATTGTTTAGATCAGAAAGTCCAACAGGACCATATTTAGATGCAAAGGGAAACAATGCAGCATTATCAGGAAATGTTACTAATACAGCTAATGGAATTAAATTAATATCTAATTATAAATTTGCTTGCCAAGATAAAGCTTTAAAAGCTGCTGGACATAATTCAGTTCTTATTGATGATGATGGAGAAAGATATTTAATTCATCACCAAAGATTTGATGATGGTACAGAATATCATGAAGTAAGAGTTCATCAAATGTTTGTTAATAAGGAAGGATGGCTTCTTGTAGCACCTTATGAAAATAGTGGAGATAAGATTTCAGAAACTGGATATTCAAAGGATCAAGTTGTTGGAAATTATCAATTTATAAATCATGGAACAGCAACAACTGGAAAAGTAGCTGACACTTTAAATGTGAGCTTAAATGAAGATAACACAGTAAGTGGAGATATAGATGGTACTTGGACAATGGAAGAAGGTTCTTACTATATGACAATTACTACTAATGATGTTACTTATAGCGGTGTATTCTTTAAACAACAAGATGAATCATTAGAAGATAATAAAGTGATGACATTTACTGCTGTTGGAAGCAATAATGAATCTGTCTGGGGAAGTAAACTTGATTTAGATGCTAGTGAGGCTGTCGATTATGCAAGTAAGGACTTAGAAAATAAAATACCAACTGTAACTAAAACAAATATAGAATTACCTTTAGTAGGAGCATATGATACAACAATTACTTGGGCATCAAATAATGAAGAGAGCATTTCTAATGATGGTAAAGTAAATCGTACAGGAGAAGATGTAACTGTTACTTTAACGGCTACAATAACTAAGGAAAGTGAATCAATAGTTAAAGAGTTTAATATAACAGTTAAAGGTGTATTACAAGAAGTTGGAGCAGAACCAATATATAAATATGACTTTGAAACTATAGAGGAAGAAGCAATTGCTAATTCAGGAAGTAAGAGTGGTAATGCAATTTTAGTTGGTACTACATCAGTTGTTGAAGATACAGATAGAGGAAATGTATTAGAAATAAAAAATGAAGATGGAGCAGTAAAAAATAATTATTTAGCTTTACCTACAGACACATTTGATGGAATTACTAAAGAAGGATATACAGTAAGTATGTGGGTTAATATAGATAAAAATGATCCAAATTATTTTGAACACAGTGCATTATTTGAAGCAAGCATGACTAAAGAAGATGGTACGCCAGATTACCCAATTACAAGAATCAGTGCTAATCTTTATGGTAGAATAAATGCTAATGGAGCATATTCAGATGCCACAGAAGTTTCTAAATCATTGGAAGGAAACAAATGGGAGTATGTTACTTATACAGTAAAGTCTGATGGAATAGTAGTTTATGTTGATGGAAACGAGGTTGCAAGACAAGATAAGGATATTTCAGCATGTTTCAATGATAACTTCTTAGCATTGATGACTGATGTTAGAATTGGTAGTGGTAATATATGGTCTGATAGGGATATAGCTAATGCAAAGTTCGATAATGTTTCTATCTATAATGTTGCATTAACTGATAAGCAAGTTGAGGCTCTTTATAATGAAGAAACGAAAGTTGAAGAAGAACCAGAAAATCCTGAAGGACCAACTGATGAAGATGATAACAATCAGGATGAAGATAACAATCAAGATGAGGACAAGCAAGATCCATCAAAGGATGATGATGGAAATGACTCAGGAAAGAAGCCATCAAAATTACCTCAAACAGGTGATGTAGGTATAGCACTTGCATTAATATTAGGAGGAACGAGTGCAGTAGTTGGTGGACTTAGATTAAGAAAGAAAAGTAAATAAGTTATATATGAGGTTAGATTAAAAAAATTAGCGAAAATATTAATTTTTTAAATTAAAGCTAGATGCAAGACAATTAACTTGGAAATAAATAAAAAATAAATAAAAAATAAATGGATTACTGTAAGTAATAATATAAATTCCTAATGAAAATTATATAAATTACTGGAGATAATCCATTTATTTTTTGCATTATCATAGGTAAAAAGAGTACTTATGATAATATTTTACTAAAATGGTTATTATTTTTATTGTATACAATTAAAAAAATACGAGAAACCATATAGCTATGAATAGCAACTCCTAAAAGGAGCATAAATAAAAAGACAATAGGAAAATAAAAAGTAGCAAATAAAACTGATAATCCAAATAAAGTAATAAGTAAGCTATAAGGTAAAGCTTTTATTGATATAAAAAAGCAATACTTAATTATACTTAATATTGATGAGTTAGTTTGAGATAGTACTGGAAAAATATAAGGAGTTACTAATAAAAAAATAAATAGAGTAAAAAATATAAATGGTAGAGCTATATAAGCAATAGACAGTCCACATTTTAACCAGAAAATTAAATTAACTCCTAATATAGTAGATGTTAACAAAACAATTAACCAAATAGCAGTAGATTTTTTGAAATTTTCTTTAAAAGCCTTAAAAAAAGCTTTAGTTATATGACCTTCATTTTCAGATAGTAGATTTAAATTAACAGAGTATAAAGCAGTAGTAGATGCACCAATTGTAATTATTGGAATACTACAAATTACCCATAAAATATTAAGTAAAAACAAATCACTTACTCTATTCATAAATTTTGAAAAGCCACTATCTAAATTAAACAAATTACCCATAAAAATTCCTCCCATAAAAATACCATAATATAATAATAACTCATGTAAAGGTTATATTCAATTGATTATAAGGAAATATAAGGGTTAAGTTACAAAAAGTTTATGAAGGGTATTTGACTTTAAAATAAATTAAGTAAAATATGTAAAAGCATAGTTTAGTTTTATGAATATTTATTTTGGTTAGAAGAATAATAATCGTATATAAAATTTTTATTATAAAAAGGAGATTATTATGAAAAACAAAAGAATAATTGCATTGGCACTATTATTTTTATTAGTATTTAGTAGTAATGTTTTTGCAGACAGAAGAAAACCAGAACCAAATGCTATATTTATGGGAACTGTAGAAGAAGTTCAAAGAAATGAGGATAATAATACAATTAATGTAAAGGTTAAGGGATATTTAAAGGGATTAGTAGTTCAAAATCAGGAGCTTATAGCTATTGTTAGTGATGAAACATTAATAATACCAAATGAATGCCCTAAGGAAGGGGAAGAACCAGATATTAAGAAAGTTAATCCTAAGGAGTTTAAAATACAAAAAGGTGATACTGTATTTTTTGTATTAAGTGAAGCAATGACTAAGAGTACTCCTCCACAAGCAGCAGCAAGAGCTATTCAATTAGCAAAATAAAATAATTTATTTGAAACAGCTTTATTAAGAAAATTTAATAAAGCTGTTTTATTTAAAAAATTAATAAATAAATTAAAACATATGTAACATAAGATAGTATTTTACATATATTGTACTATAAATAATAAATCAATAATTTAAATAGAAGATTACTTTCGTTCAGCAATTTTTGTTAAATTATAATTTATATCCTCCATATAGAGTAGTGATTTATTTAAGTTGCAATTAGTAAGATTTATCCTAGGTATTAGAAACTATAACAAGAGTTGAATTTTGTTATAGTTTCTTTTTGAAGTAAAATAATTATTTTAATGTTAGAAAATTAAACTTTTTAATTATAAATGATATTTATAAAATAAGGTTTTATATAAATATTAATTCTATCTTATCTAATTAATGATAAGTAAAAAGAGTATTAGTATAACATTGATTATGCATTATGTGAAACATTATTTTGTATTAGTTTAACAAAGGTATCAGGAGTAACAATTCTAACTTTAGGGTTTTTATTTAACTTAGTTATGACATCATTAACATTATCCATTGTATTACTCCAAACATGAACATAAACAAAGGTATAAGAGTTAGGATCTTTAATATTAGTATAACCACAATCAATTCTATCATTGATATTAGAAAGTAATTGATTTTCATCCTCTATTCCTCCCAAAAGTAAATCGCGGCATGAAATAATTGGTTTATCATTAGACCAAATTATTTTTCCATTATAGGCATTGTTTATATCATAATTTAGATAAAGTAAGCCATCTATATTTGAGTTACAGGTATATTTATCCCATAAATCTTTTCTATAAAAAGCTTCATCATTAAGAATCAATACATTATGTGCATCAACATTTGCCATATATTCATTGAGTCTTTTGGTATAGCTAAGTAGTTTGTCAGATGGATATTTACTAGGATACATGTATCCATTACCAGAAGCTGCAACTACATAATTATCAGTATATTTAGTGGAATTTGCAACTTCATAATATTTATTAAAAACTGTAGGAGCTAAATAGTACAAAGATGGATTTAAAGACCAACCTAAATTAAATTTACCTCTGTGAGGAGAGCCAAACCAATTCTTCATATTGAAATTACTTCCTAATAGCCATTGTTGATTATCTCCATCAGACATAATAAAAGTAATGTAATGAACTCCATCTTCTTCAGTAACTTGATTATTAATATTTTGAAGCTTTGTTGTTGAAGGATACGAACTTAAAACTGAAAGATTATAAGACCAATCTGCAGCAATAGTGTCAATACCAAAGCTAGATGCAATTGAAACCTTTGTGTGTTCATCAGGTGCCCAGCCTAAGATTCTACCACCGTCATCCATAGAATTAAAAATTAATTCTCTTAATGTGCTATCGTGTATATCATCTTCGTAGAAAACTAATGACTTTGAAAGAATGGCATAGTCTCTTAATGACATATATTTATCACTAGGTAATTCTATTACAGTAGAATGATTTAAGCCAGAGTTCCATAGATTATTAAATGCCCAATATTTATCAGTTTCTCTGCAGTCTTCAATTAGGTTTGTTATGCCATGATTGTTTAATATGGTTTCGATAGATTCATCAATTGCTATTGAGTCATTTAATGATGCTAAGGTGCAGGCATTGTTTATTGATGATTCCTTTACATTGCTATATAGTACATAGCCGTTTATATAGCATTTAAACTTATCTATAAGTTTCCAAGGGTCATTTATTATTTTATATTTTGCATTGTAGTTTTTATTTAAATCATCAAGCCATATTTGATAATCAGGTTCGCTTGAACTTAATATATATATTTGCTTATCACTTTTTGAAGCTATAAGCCCCTGAAGAGTTGCAATCATGGTTTGCTCGGCTTTTGTCATATTATTGTCAGATATAACATAAAGCAATTTAGGGGGGATAGGACCTTTAATATAGGAGTCATTAACTTCTATACGATCATTATAGCTACAATTTAATAAACTTATGTTTTTATTAGAAAGATTTGTGCTATTAGTTGAATTATAATTAGCAAATGTAGAGTTACAACCTTTATATTTATCATAAAAATTACTTAAGAAGTCATATCTATTACCAACATAAAAATCTACAGCATCTCGTTGAGAAATTCCAGAAAGCAATACTTGACGTCCGATGATATCATTTAAACTAACATTATTACCATTTTTAATAATGTCATACATTATCATAAAAGTGGTAGTTCTACCTACTCCAGCTTTACAGTGAAAGTGAAACCATGTATCTTCAGAATGGCTTTTAATAATGTCAATAAAGTAATTAACCATATCTTCATTAGGCAAATTACCATCTGTTACAGGAATTCTAATATAAGATATATTATTTGAGTATGCTAAAGTAGATTCACTTTGAACTAAATTGGGTGTAATTATTTTTTTTATTATTGTATAAGGTTAAAGGTTTATTTAAGTTGATAGAAGATAAATCACTATTTTCTTTTCCAATAACTTCATCTAAAGTAAGACCAGCATTTGCACTATTATTTGCATTGGCAAAGCTAATAGCCATATCATCGTTTATAAGCCCATGAGATTCTTGTCTTAGATCAATATCTACAATAGGAAGATTTGTATTTATATTTTCTATTAATAAAGGCAAATTAGTAGGAGTAAACTGGCCACTTCCGGATATATTAAGTTTTTCTAATCCTTCTATATTTAAAGATGTTAGAGCTGAAGAGTTAGAAATATTAGTTGTTTTACGAAAGTGACCTGGTAGCGAATTAGTATTAGCAGAATCTTGAATAATATTAACATCACTTGAAGCTTCAATTGGAAAAGAAACTGATGTCAATAAAATTATAATAGTTAATAAGAAAGTAAATATAATTTTTAAATTTTTTTTCATTAGTTTATACCTCATAATTATAGTTTTTACTATTTATTAGAGTAAGCAGGAAAAATATAATTTATTCAGAAGTTATAATATTTTAGTGAAATAGTTAATTATGGAGCAAACAACAATATAATAAATATTATAAAAGTATGAGCATAATGAAGGAAAATTTAAATGGCTAAGAAGAAACATAGATGTAAGAAGAAAAGAAATAATAATCAATATAGTGAGTATAATGAAGGCGGAGATGTTTCTTATGAAATGAGTGAGGCGGATATTAGAACATTAGGGTTATTAAACTTACAAATATTAATGATATATATAACAATATACGCTTATATAATATTATACACATCTACTGTACAAGGAATTGAATTAATATATAGCAAATATAATAATGAACATATTGACTCAATACAGGCTGATGAAACAGCTTTACAAGCTGTATATATGTTTTTTGCAACGCAATTAATATTTACTAGAATAGCAATTGTTAGATACAATATATTATATGAAGAAAAGGAAAGAGGAGAAATTGATTATTCACTTGAGCCTAATATAAATATTATTAGATCTAATATAGTATCTATAATATCTCTTCTTTATCTTATTGCTGGAGCGGAAGGGGTATATGAAAGGGATAACGGACAAACTATATTTGGGGTTTAGAGTAGGTAGTTTGATAATATAAAAAAATGAACTCCAACTTTCGTTAGAAAAGGAGTTCATTTTTTATATCTTATTTAATTCCTAATTTATCCTTAGCATTATCAATCATATTTTTTAAATCTAATCTAGCATTATGAGCATCTAAGGTTAAGGATCTCAAACCTTTTACTACTTCATCTTTAGATAAAGTAGCATAATCTTTTGTCTTTTCAACAAAAGTTCCAGTATAATCATCAACAGCAATAATAGCTTTATCAGCAGCTGTTATTACTTCTTCATTGTACTTATCAACTTCGTCATTTCCTTTTACAACGTTATTTTTTAAGTCATTCTTAAAAGCCTCTAAATTATTTTTTAATTGGTCGTAAGAATCGTTGTATGCAGTTATAAATTCATCATATGTATTATCATATGTAAAATCATCTACATAAATATCATAGGTAGTATCAAGTGTATTATCGTTAAAGTAATGATTATATCTTTCTGTTAGATAATCATAATACTCCTGATTAGTAGGAGGATTTTTTTTGTCGGTATTATTAGTAGTATTGTTAGCATTATTAGTGGTATTATTATTGCTACCGCATCCAACTAAACCAAAGATAAGTAGAGATAATAATACTAATGATAGAGCTTTAAATTTTTTCTTCATCTTAAACATCTCCTTAAAATAGTTTATATATATAGTTTGCTTAAGATAAATATTAGTATTCATATAAGTATTAAAAAAGCTTTGGGTATTTAAGCCTAAAAATTGAATGAATGTAGTTTTTTTTATACACATTATTAGATTTATTTTTAGGACATTAATATAACTATAGATTAATATTATGAGATTTTTTTTAATAAAGATAGTTATAGTATTAGTGGTTATTGAATAAATTTAAGTTAATATGTTTTATGGAAAAAAGAAATATTATTTTTAGAAATTTACTTAAAAATAATATTTCTTTTCGGTAGTTGTTTTTATAATTAAAGAACTTTGATATCGATTAGTTTTATATTAGAAGAAATATAATTTTCTTTAACAGGCTCTTTATTCATTAAATCTGTAGATAGATATTTTTTATTATCATCAGCAAACACAGTTACTGCAACAGAAGTTGCACTATTAAGTTCTAAGGCTTTCACAGCACCTATAAAGTTAGCACCAGATGAAATTCCAACTCCAAGACCTAATTCTCGAGATAATTTTTGAGCCATAATTATTGCATCACCGTCATCAATACTGATTATTTCGTTTAAATCGTTTAAATTTACTATTGGAGGAACAAATTCATCAGATATACCCTGAATTCTATGAGTGCCAGTGTGAGTACCTGTTGATAATGTTGGTGATGAGGATGGTTCTAAAGGATATGCCTTAAGATGATGATTTTTTTCTTTTAAGTACTTATAAATTCCCATTATTGTACCGCCTGTACCTACACCAGAAACTAATATTGAAGGAGTTAAATGATGTCGTTTTAAGGTGTTATATATTTCAGGGGCTGTTGAATAGTAGTGGGAATAGGAATTTGAATTATTAGAAAATTGTTGTGGTAAATATATATTAGAGCAATTAGCTTTACATTCTTCAGTTAAAGATATACATTTTGAAAATCCACCAGCTTCTTTTGAAACCAAATGCACAGTAGCATTATAACTTTCTAGTAATTTAATTCTTTCAGGACTCATCCAATCAGGCATATAAATATGAACATTAAAACCTAAATAAGTTCCAATAGCGGCAAAAGAAATACCAGTATTTCCACTAGTTGCTTCTAAAATAAGATCATCATCATGAAGCTCTTTATTAATATAAGCTTTTTTTAACATATATAATGCAATTCTATCTTTTATACTTCCTGTTAAATTATAATACTCTAGTTTAGCATAAACCTTCATTTTTTTTTCTTTATATATAAAAGAAATTTCAACTAGAGGAGTATGTCCAATTAAATTTTCTAAGCTATTTAATTTAAAAATTATATCGTTCATATAAACACCTATATAAAAATTATTTTATTAATAATATATGAAGTAATATATTTTTTTAGTAAGAATTTTTTGCTATTAGGATATATCAATTAGTTATTTATGTTATTAAAATTAATAACTATATTTTGTGTTTGAAAGATAATGAAAGTTTTTGAGAAAATGACAGAAATAAAAATATATCATTCATAATTTCGTAAAAATATGTATATAAAACTTATAAATGTAATAAGGAGTTTGAATTTTAAAAATAACATATTATTAAAAAAAATAAGTTTAAGTGATTAATAATTAATTTTTTTAAAGGAAAGTATATAAAAATATTAATAAAAAATTGAAATTATATACAAAGTTGTATATAATGTTTATAAAATAAAAATGTATTAATTTAGTAAAAAGAGATTTTTAATAAAAATATTATTTCATATTTGTGATTATAACTAACGAAGTTTATGAAAGCTAATAAGTTAAAAGTTTTTGTTAAAGAACCATTTTTTATTGAAAAGCAAAGAAGATAATATGACTAAATTATAAATAAAAGGAGCGTTATTTATGAAAGAAAATTGGGGCTTATACAACAGCAATTTTGAACATGACGCATGTGGAATTGGAGCTGTAGTAAACATTAAAGGAAAGAAATCTAATAAGGTTATTAATGATGCATTAGATATTTTAGAAAATTTGAAGCATAGAGGTGGTACTGGGGCTGATGAAAATACTGGTGATGGAGCTGGTATATTAATTCAAATACCACATAATTTCTTTAAAAGAGTATGTAATGAAGATAATGTAAAATTACCAGATTCAGGTAAGTATGCAGTAGGAGCATTATTTTTACCAACTGAAGAAAGTAAAAGGAAATTAGCATTAAATATAATTAATGAAGTTTTAAATAAAAGAGGATATTCACTTTTATTATTAAGAGAAGTTCCAGTAGATTATAGTGGGCTTGGAAAAGCAGCTTTAGAAGCTATGCCAAAGATTATGCAAATTATAATTAATAAGCCAGAAGGTATAAATTCATCTAGGGATTTTGAAAGAGAATTATATATATTAAGAAGAGATATTGAAAAGTCATTTAATAATGAAGAAAAATTAAATGATTGTAGTACTTATATAGCATCACTTTCGTCTAAAACTATAGTTTATAAAGGGATGTTATTATCTACACAGGTTAGAGAGTTTTATCATGACCTATTAGATAAGGAAGTAGAATCAGCTATTGCTTTAGTTCATTCAAGATATTCAACAAATACATTCCCAAGTTGGGAAAGAGCACATCCTAATAGAATGATGGTTCATAATGGTGAAATAAATACTTTAAGAGGTAATGTTAATAAAATTTATTCAAGAGAAGATTCTATTAAATCAGAAGTTTTTGGTGAAAGATTACAAGAGGTATTACCTATTATTAATAAGGAAGGTTCTGATTCAGCAACATTCGATAATGTATTAGAATTCTTATATATGGGTGGAAGAGATTTAGCAAGAGCGATATTAATGTTAATTCCAGAGCCATGGGAAAAATCAAAAAATATAGATCCTGATAAAAAAGCTTTCTATAAATATAATTCAACAATAATGGAACCATGGGATGGACCAGCTTCAATAGTATTTACTGATGGAGATAAAGTTGGTGCAGTTTTAGATAGAAATGGATTAAGACCTTCTAGATATTACATAACTGATGATGGTTATCTTTTCTTAGCATCAGAAACAGGTGCTGTTGCAATTGATGAGGAAAGAGTTATTAGAAAAGAAAGATTAGAACCAGGTAAGATTTTATTAGTTGATACTGTTAAGGGAGAATTAATAGAGGATTCAGAAGTTAAGAAAAAATATAGCTTAGAGCATCCATATCAAGAATGGTTAGATGAAAGATTAACACCATTAAGAGATATAAAAATAGAAAATTATGAAGAAAAGTTCATGAACAAAGATGAAAGAAAAACTTATCAAAAAGTTTTTGGTTATGGATATGAAGATTTAAAAACTAATATCTTTGAAATGGCTCAAAATAAGCATGAACCAATGGCGGCTATGGGAATTGATACACCACTTGCAGTATTATCATTAAAGGATCAACCATTATTTAATTACTTTAAACAATTATTTGCTCAAGTAACAAATCCTCCAATAGATGCTATAAGAGAAGAAATCGTAACATCTACTAATGTTTACTTAGGATCTAAAGGAAATATTTTAGATGATTGTCCAGAAAGCTGCAGACAAATAGAAATAGTTAATCCAATTATAAATAATAAGGATTTAGAAAAAATAAAATCATTAAATGGACATGGGTATAAAATAAGTACATTAGATATTACTTTTGATATTACAAAGGAAAATAGCTTAGAAATATCATTAAAGTATTTATGTAGAGAAGCACTTCAATTAATTAAAGAAGGAACTAATGTAATTATATTATCAGATAGATTTGTAGATAAGGATAATGCACCAATACCTTCATTATTAGCAGTTGCTGCAATGAATAATTATTTAATTAAAAAGGGTGTTAGAAGTTTAGCAGATATAATTGTTGAAACTGGTGAAGCTAGAGAAGTACATCATTTTGCAACACTTTTAGGATATGGTGCTACAGCAGTTAATCCATATTTAGTTTATCAAACTATTCATGAGTTAGTTGAAGATGGAATGATTACAATTCCTTATGAAGAGGCAACTAACAATTATGATAATGCTGTTGTAAAAGGTATAACTAAGATACTTTCTAAAATGGGAATATCGGCTATTAGATCTTATCAAGGAGCTCAAATATTTGAAGCGTTAGGTATAGATAAAACTGTAATAGATAAATACTTTACAAATACAACAAGCAGAATTGGTGGATTAACATTAAAGGATATTGAAAAAGAAGCTTTAGGAAAGCATGAAGATGCTTATAATAAGAGACTTAAGCAACTTAACTTTGATTTAGATAACTTTGGTAGAGATAAATTAAGAAGTGATGGAGAAAAGCATTTATACAATCCAATAAGTATTTATTTACTACAACAAGCGACTAAGAGTGGAGATTACAATAAGTTTAAGGAGTATTCTTCATTAATAATGAAAGAAGAAGAAGGATTAACTTTAAGAGGATTACTAGACTTTGAATTTGAAGAAAATCCTATTCCATTAGAAGAAGTAGAGCCAGTATCTGAAATAGTAAAGAGATTTAAGACAGGAGCAATGTCATATGGATCAATTTCAAAGGAAGCACATGAAGCTCTTGCTATAGCTATGAACAGATTAGGTGGTAAATCTAATACTGGTGAAGGTGGAGAAGATAGAGAAAGATGGATTCCATTAGCAAACGGAGATACAAAGAGATCAAAAATTAAACAAATAGCATCAGGAAGATTTGGTGTTACATCAGAATATTTAGTTAATGCTGATGAACTACAAATTAAAATGGCACAGGGAGCAAAGCCTGGAGAAGGTGGACAATTACCTGCATCAAAGGTATATCCTTGGATAGCTAAGACAAGGCATTCAACTACAGCAGTTGGATTAATTTCACCACCACCGCATCATGATATTTATTCAATTGAGGATTTAGCACAACTTATATATGATTTAAAGAATTCGAATATATATGCAGATGTTTCAGTAAAATTAGTTGCAGAAGCAGGAGTTGGAACAGTTGCAGCAGGTGTTGCTAAGGCTGGAGCTGATGTTATATTAGTATCAGGATATGATGGAGGTACAGGGGCATCTCCTAAGACATCAATTCAACATGCCGGTCTTCCTTGGGAATTAGGACTTGCTGAAGCTCATCAAACACTTGTTATGAATAACTTAAGGGATAGAGTAAGAGTAGAAACAGATGGTAAACTTATGACTGGAAGAGATGTTGCAATAGCAGCATTACTTGGAGCAGAAGAGTTTGGATTTGCAACAGCTCCACTTGTAGCCTTAGGTTGTGTAATGATGAGAGTATGTAATTTAGATACTTGTCCAGTAGGAATTGCAACTCAAAATGAAGAGCTTAGAAAGAGGTTTACTGGTAAACCTGAATATGTTGTAAACTTCATGGAATTTATAGCACAAGAGTTAAGGGAATATATGGCTAAGCTTGGATTTAGAAGTATAGATGAAATGATTGGCAGAGTAGATAAGTTAAAGAAAAAGGAACATCTTAATAATTGGAAGGCTGAAAGAGTTGATTTATCATTAATATTAGATAAGTCTCAAATTAATTCAGAAAATGGAGTTATCTTTAATGAAGATAAGAAATTTGATCATAAGCTTAATGAAGTTAAAGATTCAACTGTTCTTTTAGAATTAGCAAAACCAGCATTGGATAATAAAGAAAAAGTTAAAATAAATATAGATATTGTTAATACAGATAGAACATTTGGTACTATTTTAGGGTCAGAAATAACTAGAAGATATAAAACAGAAGGATTACCAGAAGATACAATTTGGGTTAAATGTACAGGAGCAGCAGGGCAAAGCTTTGGGGCATTTATACCAAGTGGTTTAACTTTAGAAGTTGAAGGCGATGGTAATGACTATGTTGGTAAGGGATTATCTGGAGGAAAGGTAATAGTATATCAGCCTAAAAATAGTAAACTGGTTGCAGCAGATAATATTATAGTAGGTAATGTTGCATTATATGGAGCTACTTCAGGAAAGGCTTTCTTTAGTGGAATTGTTGGAGAAAGATTCTGTGTAAGAAATTCAGGAGCAACAGCTGTAGTAGAAGGTTGTGGAGCTCATGGATGTGAATATATGACTGGAGGAAAAGCTGTTATACTTGGAAAAACAGGAGTGAATTTCGCAGCAGGTATGAGTGGTGGAATTGCTTATGTGTTAGATGAAGATGGAGATTTCAATTCTAAGGTTAATAAAGAAATGGTTCTTATTGAAAATCCAGATGATAAAGATGTCAAATTCTTAAAAGATATAATAAATGAACATTATGAGCTTACTAATTCAGTTAAAGCAAAAACTATTTTAGATAATTTTGATTTATATATAACTAAGATTAAAAAAGTTATTCCTGTAGATTATAAAGAAGTTTTAGAGCTTGTTAGAATTAACGAAGA
Organism: Clostridium saudiense; assembly: GCF_000577815.1. Lineage (GTDB taxonomy): Bacteria > Bacillota > Clostridia > Clostridiales > Clostridiaceae > Clostridium > Clostridium saudiense. The sequence goes on from NZ_CBYM010000020.1 coordinate 43,733, forward strand.
AAAGGGATGTACTAGAGATGAAGCTTTAGTAAATGCCTTTTATGAAAAAACTGGAAGGGTAATGTAAGGAGGGAGTATCATGGGAAAAGCAACAGGTTTTATGGAGTTTAATAGAAAAAATTGTAGCAGAGAGGATGCACTCAATAGAGTGAATCATTGGAATGAATTTGATACACCTCTTACAGAAGAGGAAAGAAGAAAACAAGGGGCAAGATGTATGGATTGTGGAGTTCCATTTTGCCAGTCAGGTGTTATGTTAAATAATATGGCAACAGGATGTCCACTTCATAATCTTATTCCAGAATGGAATAACTTTGTATATCTAGGAAAATGGGAACTAGGATTAGAAAGGCTTTTAAAAACAAGTAATTTTCCAGAGTTTACATCAAGGGTATGTCCAGCATTATGCGAAAATGCATGTACTTGTGGATTACATGGAGATGCTGTAACTGTTAAAGCTAATGAAAAGTATCTTATTGAAAAAGGATTTAGCGAAGGGTTAATTAAAGCAAATCCACCAGAAGTAAGAACAGGCAAAAAGGTTGCAATAATAGGTTCAGGACCATCAGGACTTGCAGCTGCAGATTTTTTAAATAAGTTAGGACATAGTGTTACTGTATATGAAAGAGAAGATCATGTTGGTGGCCTTATGATGTATGGTATACCAAATATGAAGCTTGAGAAAACTGTTATAGAAAGAAGAGCTGAGATTCTTAAAGAAGAGGGAATAATTTTTAAAACTTGCGTTAATGTTGGGGTTGATGTAAAGTACAGCGAATTAGATAAAGAATATGATGCAGTAGTAGTTACTATAGGAGCATCTAATCCAAGAGATTTAAAAGCTCCGGGAAGAGAACTTAATGGAATTCATTTTGCAGTAAAATATTTAACTAACAATACTAAGAGAATAATTAACTCCCAGTTTAATAAAGGTACTGATATTTTAGCAACTAATAAGGATGTAATAGTAATTGGTGGTGGAGATACTGGAACAGACTGTGTTGGAACAGCTCTTAGACAAGGATGTAAATCTGTAAATCAATTTGAAATTATGGGAGAGCCACCAAAGACTAGATCTGCAAATAATCCTTGGCCAGAATATGCAAAGGTATTAAAAGTTGATTACGGCCAAGAAGAGTATATTGCAAAGTTTGGGCATGATCCAAGAAGATATTTAACGAGCGTTAAAGAGTTTTATGGAGATGAAAATGGAAATGTCAAATCTCTAAAAACTGTTGATGTACAATGGGTTAAGGGAGAAGACGGTAGAATGAATCTTAAAGAAATAGAAGGTTCTGAAAAGATTTGGAATGCCGATTTAGTTTTAATAGCTATGGGATTCACAGGAGTTGAAGATTATATAGCTAATGATTTAGGGTTAGAACTAAATAAAAGAGGCAATATTGCTGCCAATGATATAGATTATAGAACATCTAAAGAGAAAGTTTTCGTTGCTGGAGATGCAAGAAGAGGACCATCATTGGTTGTATGGGGAATTGCTGAAGGAAGAAATGCAGCATTAGCTGTTGATAAGTATTTAATGAAATAAGAGTTAAAAGTAGAGTTATCTTTAATGATTAATAAATCAATTAAAGATAACTCTTTTTATATAAATTAAAAGTTAGAGAATAATAACTAAATAAGGATTGATGATAGGAGAGATTAAAAACCTATTTGTAAATGTTATAAATTTATAAATTATGGTATAATTATCAATGAGAATATAAATTTTTGAGATGACATTTGGAGGATATATGGAAAACATATTAACTGAAATTGAAAGAGAAAATAATATTAGAGAAATTTTTTTAAGCATGTTTAAGGAAGAGGGGATTTCACAAGAAGATTTAGAAAATGCAATATGTGAATCTTATCGTGAACAAGGTATAGAATGCGATACTGTAAAAGATATTCCTATTAAGGAAATGGAAGAGGCTATAACAGAATGTTGTGAAGCTGCAGGATTAGCATTTGAAACATTTGATGATATTTTAGAATATTTTTATAAAAATAATAAATAATTAAATAAGTAGCTAGCACTTGAATATTCAGGTACTAGCTATATTTTTGTATATAATTTACTTATAAAAGTTAAGCTAAAAGAAGCAATATATTATTAACTATAATTTATTAACATGAATTACTTAAATTATAGTTATTGAAATGAGGGATAATTTTGAATAGGATATCAAGTGAAGATGAGGTTTTGAGATTAATTAATGATAATGAAATGGTAGTAGTTTATTTTACGGGGAGAGATTGTGGTGCATGTGAAGCGATAAAATTTAAGATTGAAAGTATTTTAAGAACATTACCAAATATAAAGGCTGTAGAGATAGATGGAGAAAAAAATGTAGAGCTAGCAGCAAAGTATGGAGTATTTTCTTTACCTATATTTCTACTATATATTGAAGGAAAGGAGACTTTAAGAATTGGTAGAAATGTTGATTTATTAGAGCTTGAAAGAAATATTAAAAGATATTATGAAATGATATTTTAGAAAGTGTATATTGTATTTACGTATTAAAATAGATACTGTAAAAATGAATTATAATTTTAAGTAAAAGATAAGAGAATTTTTCTACAGTTTATAAAAATATAATAGGATTAGTGAATATAGAGAGGGAGTTTATAAAGAATGGAAAATACGTTATTATAGAGTTATAAATTTACTAATGATGAAAATATTTAAGATACGAGGAGTTGTTTATAAATATGCTAAAAGATAAAAAAACAAAAATTACATTTCATAGTGGAGTCTTAACAATAGGTGGAACTATTATAGAAATTGCATATGAAGATAGTCATATATTCTTTGATTTTGGAAGTGAATTTAATCCAGCGGCAAAGGTTCAGCCTAGTGATTTACAAGGATTATTAGATAATAAATTAGTACCATATTTAGATAATATATTTGATCCAAAGATACCATTAAAGGGGTATAAATCAAAAGAAAACAAGTTCAATGATACGGCTGTATTTTTATCTCATATTCATTTAGATCATTCGAAAATTGTAAATTATTTAAACTCTGAAATACCATTGTATACATTAGAAGGTACAAAATCATTATTAAATACATTGAATATTAATAATGATTTTATTTTTCCTTTATATGAAAAAGGGCAAACGAATACAAGAGAAGTAATTGGTGTTGAAGAAAATGAAATTATTAATGTTGGTAAAATTAAAGTTAAAGTAATGCCAGTTGATCATGATGCATATGGGGCATGTGGGCTATTAATTGAAACGCCAGATTTAAAGATAGCATACTCAGGTGATATAAGATTACATGGGTATAGAGAAAATGATACTATTAATTTCTGTAAAGAAAGTAAAAATTGTGATGTTCTATTAATTGAAGGGGTAAGTGTTTCATTTCAAGATTTTGGAGAAAAATTAAGAGAAAATGAAGCTGAAAATGAGGAAGAGCTTATAGAAAAAATAAACGAAGTTGTTAAAAGTAATCCTGATAAACAGCTTACATTTAATTATTATATTGCTAATGTGGAAAGAATATTAAATATAATTAAAACTAACCCAAGAGTTGTTGTGTTAGATGCATATTTTTCATATGTAGTTAAAGAAGCTACAGGAATAGCAACTTATTATTATCAATTAGATAATAAAGATTATGGCTTAGATGAAAACTTAAGAGTTGATTTTAAAGAATTAATAAATGATGAAAGTAAATATTTTTGGCAGTTAGATACACTTGCATTAAAATATATAGATAAATTAAAGAAAAAAGGGATTTATATACATTCAGATGCATCTCCATTAGGAGATTTTGACCCTAGATTTGCACCATTTGTGAAACAATTTGAAGATAATGATATTGAATTTAAGATGATGTCATGTAGTGGTCATGCTAGGCCTTATGATTTAGTAAAAATAATTAATTTAATTACTCCAAAGTTGTTAATTCCAATTCATTCATATCATCCAGAAAAACTTTATAATGAGAATGGAGATGTGCTATTACCTAAAAAGGGTCAAATAATATAATATTTGATATATAAATAGAATATATTTAAACAAAAGTATTTATGAGAGGAAGAGAAGTATATTTAATGCTATATTATTTATATTACTTTTATTATTAATTTTGGGACTTTTAGTGTATATATTAGAAATAATTAAATAGATAATAAAAGTATCTAAACTTATAGGTAGGTATGAAAGAGAAAATGAATTTGATATTAAAGAGATTGCTAAAGTTAGCAATCTCTTTAATATTATGAAGAAATATACATACAATTATGAATAATTATGAATAATTATGAATAATATTGAATAATTATTCGGAGATGATTAGCTTATATATATAACCTAAATTAGCCAAATATATAGATGCAATTATTTATAATGCTATATATTAACACTTTGTTAATTAAATCGGTATTAAATTAAACAATTAGCATAAAAGAATAAAAAAAATACAGAAAATTGTAGACAAATGTATAAAAAAGAAGTATAAATATAATATAAGAAATAGTGGAGGGATGATTTAAATGGTGCTAATAGGAATTTTGATGGTAATAGTAGGTTTTGCATTAAAACTTGATAGTATTGCTGTAATAATAATATCAGCATTGGCTACAGGGTTTGCAGCAAACATGGATATAACTGAAATACTATCAATACTTGGTAATACATTTGTTAATCAAAGATTAATAACAATTTTCATATTAACTTTACCTGTAATAGGAATATCAGAAAGATACGGATTAAAAGAAAAGGCAGTTGCATTAATTAAACAAGTAAAAAATCTTTCAACAGGAAAGCTTTTAACACTTTATTGTTTAATAAGACAAATTGCAGGAGCTATGTCATTAAGAATAAGTGGACATCCTCAATTTGTTAGACCATTAATAAATCCAATGGCTCAAGGTGCAGCAATAAGTAAGTATGGAAAGATAGATGAAAAAACAGAAGCTAAAATAAAAGCTGCAGCAGCATCTATGGACAACTATGGTAACTTCTATGGACAAAACCTTTTCCTAGCAAGTTCAGGAGTTTTATTAATTGCTAATACATTAAGTGATTTAGGATATGCAACATCAGGGTTAGATATTGCAAAAGCATCAATACCTGTAGCAATAATTGCATTTGGATTAGTTGTAATTCAAAACATTTTACTGGACAAGAGATTAGAAAGAGAGTTTGGAAAAAAGAATAAATAGTTAACAAAGGAGAAGACGCATATGGATTTTGCAGCAATTTCTAATATGTTATTAGAAATATTCTATATAATAATTGGAATTATGATGTTAAATACAGCAGTATTAACATTAAGAGATAAAAATCATAAGGCAAAAATAGGGACATCTCTATTTTGGGCATTATTAGGAATAATATTTATATTTGGACCGTACATACCATCAGTAGTTGTTGGTGGAATATTAGTAGTTATAGCAGTACTTACTTTAACTAAGCAAGTTAAACCAGGAACTGTTAAAGCATTAGATGAAAAATTTGGAGAAGAACAAGCAAAGAAATTAGGTTTAAAGGTATTTGTACCATCATTAGTTATAGCTTTAGCGGCTTTAGGGATTGCACAATTTACAGCAATTTCAGGAACAGCAGCTATAGGTGTTGCAGCTGTTATTGCAGCAATAGTAACATTTGTTATTACAAAAGCAAAACCAAGAGTATTAGTTGAAGAATCAGATAGAATGCTTCAATCAGTAGGTGCAGTAAGTATATTACCACAATTATTAGCAGCACTTGGTGCATTATTTACAGCAGCAGGAGTTGGAGATGTAATTTCTTCAGGAATATCAGGTATATTACCTCAAGGAAATATATTCATAGGGGTTACTGCTTACTGTGTAGGTATGGCATTATTCACAATGATTATGGGAAATGCTTTTGCAGCATTTTCAGTAATAACAGTTGGTATAGGTATACCATTTGTATTTGCACAGGGTGCTAATGTGGCTATAGCAGGAGCTTTAGCTTTAACAGCTGGTTACTGTGGTACATTATTAACACCAATGGCAGCTAACTTTAATATTATGCCAGCAGCTTTACTTGAAATTGAGGATAAAAATGCAATAATCAAGCAACAAGCTCCTGTAGCATTAATTTTATTAGCTATTCATATTTTATTAATGTACTTCTTAGCATTTTAATTTAATGAATAATTGTATATAATGTTATTATAAATGAAACTGAGCATCTTAGGATGTTGAGTAAATTCAATTAGATAAATTATAATTAAAAATTTTATTTATGAGATATTTTCTTTAAATGTTTTGATTAAAGGAAATATCTCATATTTGCCAAAAAGACAAAATGTAAAATGAGGGAGAAGATGAAAATGAAGGTATTAATAACAGGATTTGATCCATTTGGTGGAGAAAGTATAAATCCAGCTTTAGAAGCTGTTAAATTATTACCAGAAAATATTAGTGGAGCAGAAGTAATTAAGTTAGAAATTCCAACTGTTTTTAGAAAATCATTAGCTAAAATAGAAGAAGCTATAGAAAAACATAATCCAGATATAGTTATTTCTATAGGTCAAGCTGGTGGAAGATTTGGAGTTACACCAGAAAGAGTTGCAATTAATATTGATGATGCAAGAATAGAAGATAATGAAGGTAATCAACCATTAGATATAGCTATATACGAAGATGGAGAACCAGCATACTTTTCTAACTTACCAATAAAGGCTATGGTTAAGGAAATTAAAGATGGTGGACTTCCAGCATCAGTTTCAAATACAGCAGGTACTTTTGTATGTAATCACGTTATGTATGGTTTATTATACTTAGTTGATAAAAAATATCCTAACATGAAAGCTGGATTTATTCATGTTCCATATATACCTGCACAAGTAGTAGATAAACCAGAAAAGCCATCAATGAGTATTGTTGATATTAGTAAGGCATTAGAATTATCAATAAAGGCAGCAGTTGAAAATGATAATGATATCAAAGCTGTTGGAGGAACAATTTGTTAATTAATTTATCTGTTTTTAAATTAATAGAAAATAGATAATATTTAGCAAATAGCCAATTTATTTATAAAATATAAATTGTAAATTGTTTATAATATTAAATGGGTTTTAAAGCGATGGAGCTTTTATTCTTAGGGATAAAGGCTCCATTTTTTGTTTTATAGTAAAAGAAAAGATACTGAATTAATTTAATTGATGCAGTATTTTTATAACTCAAAATATGGAAGAGATATATAATTTAAAAACTATATTATAGAAAAATTTTAAAATTTAACATAGATTTTACATTATATAGATATAATAAGTGTTATTATAAGTAAAAATATAGATACATATTGAAAAGGTACTATAAAAATAATTACTAGAAGAATTGATATGGAGTGTGGTTAATGTGGGAGAACAGCAAACTATATTAGGATTAACACAAGAGGAAGTATTAGATAGAAAAGAAAAAGGAAAAATAAACATTGTTGAAGAAAAAACTGTAAAATCTAATTGGGAGATTATTTCAGGTAATGTATTTACATTATTCAATTTATATAATTTTCTTATTGCTATTGCTTTAATGTCAGTTGGTGCATATTCTAATTTAGCATTTATGCTGATAATTATATTGAATATATGTATTGGTAGTTTTCAAGAGATACATGCTAAAAACTTGGTAGCAAAGTTATCTGTACTAACAGTATCAAAGGTTGATGTAATAAGAGAAGGAAGAGAAATTAGTATAGATGTCGATGAAGTAGTTTTAGATGACATAACTATATTAAATATGGGAAATCAAATTTGTTCAGATTCAGTTGTTATTGATGGGAAAATAGAAGTAAATGAATCTTTACTTACTGGAGAGTCAGACACAATTATAAAGTTACCAGGAGATAAATTATTTTCAGGGAGTTATGTTGTTAGTGGAAAATGCTATGCGAAAGTTGAGAAAGTAGGAAAAGATAATTTAGCAGCCGAAATTACATTAAAGAGTAAAAAACATAAGAAGATAAATTCAGAATTATTAAGCTCAATGAGAAAGGTAACAAAACTTACTAGTTTAATCATAATACCTGTAGGAGCATTGTTATTTATAGAGGCTTATTTTGTTAGAAATCAACTAATTAAAAGTTCTGTAATATCAACATCAGCAGCATTATTGGGAATGCTACCAAAAGGACTAGTTTTATTAATTAGTATATCCCTTGCAACAGGTGTAATAAAACTTGCGAAGAAAAAGGTATTAGTACAAGACTTATATAGTGTAGAGACATTAGCTCATGTAGATACATTATGTCTTGATAAGACTGGTACTATTACAGAAGGAAAAATGAAAGTTTCTAATGTTGTAAAATTTAATGAGGAAATAATGCCAATTTCATTAAAACAGGCCTTAAGTGCTTTTGTTAATGAAATTGGAGATAATAATGGAACTTTTCAAGCATTAAAAGATTACTTTAAAGAAAGTGATACATTTGAAATTGAGTATAAGAATACATTTTCATCTGAAAGAAAGTGGAGTTCTATTTCATTTAAAGACATAGGATCTATAATAGTTGGAGCACCTGAAAAATTAATATTAAAGAGCAACTTTACAATGGATGAAAGTTTGGTAGAAGCACAAAAGCAAGGTAAAAGAGTATTACTCGTAGGATACTCTAAAGAGGTAGTAGAAGATGTATTACCTGATATAGATATAATTGCTTCTATAGAATTGTCTGATCCATTAAGGAAAAATGCAAAAGAAATGCTTGGATTTTTTAAGGGGGAAGTCGTAACAGTAAAAGTAATTTCAGGTGATAATCCATTGACTGTTTCTAGTATAGCTAAGCAAGCAGGATTAGAAGATTATGAATCATACATAGACTTATCTACTATAAAAAATGACGATGAAATAATGGAAATAGTTGATAAGTATAGTATATTTGCTAGGGTTTCTCCAAATCAAAAAAGTTTATTAGTTCAAGCTCTACAAGCAAAAGGACATACAGTTGCAATGACAGGGGATGGAGTAAATGATGTTATTGCATTAAGACAAGCTGATTGTAGCATAACTCTTCCAGAAGCTAGTGATGTAGCTAAGCAAGTATCACAAATAGTACTTTTAAATTCTGACTTTAGTGTTTTAAAAGATGTATTAATGGAAGGAAGAAGAGTTGTAAATAATATTACTAACGTTGCTACAATATTTTTCATAAAAACATTATATTCTGTAATGTTATCAATATTGAATATTATAACTTGTACAGCGTTTCCATTTATGCCAATACAAATTACATTAATAGATCTTGCTATTGAAGGATATACATCATTCTTTTTATCATTTGAACCAAATGGAAAGCAAATAAAAGAAAAATTTTTAAAGAGTGTATTAAAGAATTCATTGCCATATGCTATAGTGATAATAATAAATATCATAATTTTATATTTAATAGCTCCAGCTTTAAATATAAAATTATATGAAATGACTACGATTATGTATTACATGATTGGATTAACAAGTATTTTAGCTGTAATAAGAGTGTGTAGACCATTTAATAAATTGCGTTTATTTTTATGTACAACAACAGCAATAGGATTTTTTGTAGCAGCAATTTTATTTAGAAGTATATTACATTTGAGCAATTTAGGAACACAGGAAATAATAGTATTTTTAGTAATGGCAATATTAAGTATAGTCGTAATATTAATAAAGAATTATTTAATGAGGGCTAAATAATATTCTATAACATAAAAAACTGTATTGATTTTATAATCAATACAGTTTTTTTAGGTTATAGAAGAATTTGAAGCAACTTTTTCTAAATAATCTCTATCTATTATCTTGTAATATTTTCCGTTTTTAAAAAGTTTATTTGTACTACAAAATGAATTAATGATTCTCAACAAATGTCTATAGCTTGCACATAAAAGCTCGGCGCATTCTGTTAGATTATAAGAGAAGATTCCATCTTTCTCAGTTTTTAAGATAAAAGATGCTAAACGGCTTTCTAATGATTCATAAAGATTGGTGCAAGTGTTATTATTCATATAACTAAGTCTTTCACCAAGATTTTGACAAATATATCTTAAGAATACTACATCATTTAAAAGAAGACTTCTATATTGCATAGATATGCCAATACAGTATGCCTTTGAACTAGCTTGAACTGAGGCAGTTGGAGGTTTGTCCCATAAACTGCAGGTTTCACCTATAATTTCAAAAGAATTAAAATGGGTTATAGACATTATTTTACCAGATGTGGAATGAGAGAAAACTTTTAATTTTCCACTTACTAAAAAATATAGATAATTAGAGCATTCTCCTTCGTTAATTAAGAAATCACCTTTATTTAAAGAAAAAAGTTCTAAGTAGTTATTAATATCTTGTGAAAATAATTTAGAAATACCAGTATTATTAATGTATTTATCTAGTAATACATTATCCGTAATCTTTATCATAAGTTCCTCCAAATAAATGAGTAAATTAATAATATTATTCGTATATTCGTGTCATTATTTTAACATAACAATAGACAGATAACAATAAGGTCTTAGGCTAAGAAAAATAAGGAAAAATCACTACTTGGTGAATAAATAAGCAAATATATGATTAATAAATATTAAGTAAAATGCTAAATATTTATTAAAAGAGTATTCAATATATATGTAGTTAAATAAAAATATTAAGGTAAAAAGCGAATGATGAATAAAAAAAATAAAATAATATACAGTTTTTTTTGGTCGAAATATGACATAAGTCATATTTTTTTATCACCATAATCATTATAATCAAGGTATAAATGAATTTTAGGAGATGAAATAATGAGAAAAATAATAACTTCTTTACTGCTTATTATGACTACACTTCTTTTTGCTGGATGTTCAAACTCTGGAAATAAGGAATCAGCAGGAAGCAAAGGTGATAATGGTGATTATTCAAATTTAAATATAGCTTTAATTTCTGATACAATCGGAACTGAAAAATTTATTCTTCAAGCATATGAAGCTTTAGAAGAAGCAAGTAAAACTTACGGATTTAAAATGACATCTATTGAATGTACTGATACTGCTGCATGGGAAGAAAATACACTTGCTGCATCTAACGAAGGGTACGATTTAATAATAGGTATTGGTTGGCAAGCAGCTGATCCATTTAGTGATGCTGCAGATAAATTCCCAAATACAAAATATGCTGTAATTGATACAACTGCATCTAATGGAAAAGTAACAAGCTTTGGATTTGATGAGGCACAAGGTTCATACGTTTTAGGGGTAATGGTTGGAACTGCTTTCCCTAATGAAAGCTTATATGGATATATTTCATCATTCCAAACACAAGCTACATATAAATACAGATATGGATTTGCAGAAGGTGTAAAATCTGTTAACCCAGATGCTAAATTCATGTACAACTACACTAATTCTTACAATGATACTAACTTAGCTTATGAATATGCTTTACAACAAAAAGCCGCAGGAGCAAACTTTATTTTTGGTGGGGTTTCTGCTAGTGCAAACTCTGGTATATACCAAGCTGCTCAAGAGTTAAGCAAAAAGGGTACACCAATATATACAACAGGATTAAGTGTAGACCAAACTACTTCTGAAAATGCAAGTATTATTAGCGGATTATTAAAGAATACAGGGGCTGTTGTAGATACTATAATTGAGAGATTCTTAGCAGATGAATTAAATGGTGGTTCACAAATTCTTGGATTAAAAGAAGGTGCATTTGGAGTTGTTGGTGTTTCTCCAGAAGAAATGAATTATAGAAATACTAAAATTATAACTGATGAAGTTATAGCAGCGGGTAAAGAAGCAGCAGAAAAAATTATTTCAGGGGAATTAATAATAGAAGTTCCTGAAGAAGCTGCAAACTAATTAGAATATAAAATTAGTACGTAGTACCAATTATATAAGGGGCATAAGCGATTTTAGCTTTGCCTCTTATTAATATTCTAGATTAATTTAGAAAAAGGAGTAACTTGGATATGCTTTTAGAAATGAGAAATATAGTCAAGACATATGGTAATGTAGTGGCTAACAACAAAGTTAATATAAACCTTAATAAGGGAGAAATACTTGCTGTTGTTGGAGAAAATGGTGCTGGAAAGTCTACTATAATGAAGATACTTTATGGATTGGAAAGACCTGATTCGGGAGAAATATTTATCAATGGAAATAAAATGAATTTTCATAATCCGTCAGACGCTATGCAAGAAGGAATTGGAATGGTACAGCAACATTTCATGCTTTTTGAGTCAATGACTGTTGCAGAAAATATTGTATATAAAAATGAAATGAAAAGAGGAGTATTCTTCGATTATAAAAAGAATATTAAAGTGGTAGAAGATCTGTCAAAGCGTTACATGTTACAAGTGGATCCAAGTGCTATTGTAGGGCAATGTCCAGTAGGGCTTCAACAACGTGTAGAAATATTAAAAACACTTTATCAAAATGCGGATGTCATTATTTTTGATGAGCCTTCAGCAGTACTTACACCTATTGAAGTAGATGAACTTTTAAAGACTATGAAGCAATTAGCTAAGTTAGGAAAAAGCTTAATAATTATAACTCATAAGCTTCATGAAGTTATGGAAGTTGCAGATAGGATTGTAGTAATGAGACTTGGAGAAGTTGTAGCTGAAAGATTAAAGAAGGATACAAGTGTTGAAGAGTTATCGTATTTAATGGTTGGAAGACAAATAGCTAATAGAGTAATTCCAGAAAAGGAAACAAAGGAACAACTTTTAGAAGTTAAGAACTTAATATTAAAGGGTGAACATGATAAAAATATCTTAAATAATGTTAACTTACATATTAAAAAAGGTGAGATAGTAGGTATTGCAGGTGTATCAGGAAATGGTCAATCTGAGCTAATTCGATGTATAACGGGTTTAGAAAAAGTTGATGGTGGTAATGTAATTATCAATAATAAAGATATTACAAATCATACTGTAATGAATATTAGAGAGTCTGGTATTGCGCATATTCCTGAAGATCGTTATATGTGGGGAAGTGCACCAGATGCAACATTAGCTGAAAATGCATTAATGGGATATGAAGATAATAAAGAATTTTCTAAAAAGGGAATTTTAAATATTAATAAAGTAACAAAGCATGCAACAGATTTGATTTATAAATTCCGTGTTAAGGCAGATTCACCTTCACAAAAAATAAAAGAACTTTCAGGTGGAAATGCACAAAAACTTATTGTTGCAAGAGAAATATCTATGGAAACACCACTTATTATTGCTTGTGAGCCTACAAGGGGAATTGATATAGGTGCAATAGAGTTTATTCATGATCAGCTTGTTGAAAAAAGAAATAAAGGAGATAGTGTATTATTAGTATCTTCAGAGTTAAGTGAAATTATGGATTTAAGTGATAGAATTTACGTTATTTATGAGGGTGAAATTGTTGGTGAATTTAAAAGAGGAAGTATTGATGAAAAAGAATTAGGTCTTTTAATGGTAGGAGGTAAGAATAATGAAAAGTAAAAATTCGTTATCTGGGAGTATTGCAAAGAGTAGACTTTCAAATATATTTGAACCATTAAAGCATCCTCTACAAGCTATTGTTGTTGGAATATTATTAGGTGGTGTAATTATTGCATTTTCTGGATTTAATCCTTTTGAAGCAATTATAGGAATGTTTAAAGGTGGATTTGGATCTGCTTATTATTTAACTACGACTTTAACACGTTCAGTTCCTATTATATTTGCTGGTCTTGCTGGTGCATTAGCTTGGGGATCAGGTTATTCAAGCTTAGGTGCTGCGGGTCAAATGGTTTTAGGGGCATTTACTTCAGCAGTTGTAGCTGTGATATGTCCAGGCCCACCAGCTTTTGTTGTTGCTATGTCTCTTATAAGTGGTGCAATAGTAGGTGTTTTATATTCACTTATTTCAGCTTATGTAAGTGAAAGATTTAAGTTAGATTTACTTATTATAACTCTTATGATGAATTATGTTGCTGATTATATAGCTTCTTATTTTACAACATATGTTGTAAAGGATCCGCTAGGTTTAGATTCTTCAGCAATTCAAACACAAAAGTTAACTGATAATATTTTACCTAAGATGTTTGAAGGATATTCATTACATTGGGGATTTGTAATTTCAGTTATTTGTGTATTATTTGTACTTTTTATAATGAAGAGAACAAGCTTTGGATATAAAGCAAAAATGGGTGGATTAAATTCTAACTTTGCAAACTATGGTGGTGTTAATAGTACTAAGATGATGTATTATGTATTAATGCTTAGTGGGGCATTAGCAGGACTTGGTGGTGCATGTGAAGTTTTAGGAACAAGATATCGTTATGTAGATAGTATGATTACATCGCCAGGTTATGCATGGACTGGTATTATAGCTTCATTAATGTCAAGCAACCACCCGGTTGGTATTTTAGTTAGTAGTATTTTCTTAGCTGGAATTACTACAGGCGGAAGTACTATTGAGCGTAGTATGGGAGTTCCATCAGAAGTAACAACAATTATTCAAGGAATTATTACTTTACTAATTACAGCGAGATTTGCTGTAAAGTGGTATAAAAAGAAAAGTGCAACAGGCAAGGAAGGAGTATAGTAATGGAGTTAAGTATAGATTATTTAGCAGTGGTAGCTAATTCGACTCTTCGTATGATGACACCTATTTTATTAGTGACTTTAGCTGCAGCTATATGTACTAAAGTACGTATTTTTAATATAGCAATGGAAGGAACAATGTTAACAGGAGCATTTTTCAGTATTGTTGCTAACTATTATACTCATAATGTATTTTTATCTGTTCTTGCTGGAGCAATTAGTGGAATGATAGTATCTGCTATTGTAGGATTTTGTATAATTAAATTAAAAGCATCCCCAGTTGTTGTTGGTATGGCAACAAATACTATGATGGGAGGAGTAACAACATATTTACTTTACATAATTTTCAAAACAAAAGGAGTATTTACTGATACTAGCTTAGTAAGCCTTCCCAAAATAGATTTACCTATTATTAAGGATATTCCTATATTAGGGACTATTTTTTCAGGATTAACAATTATTGATTATTTAGCATTTATATTAGCGATAGGAATGTATATTTTCTTATATAAAACGGTATTAGGATATAGATTACGTGCCGTTGGAATTAATAAAGAAGCTGCTAGAAGTCTTGGTACACCAGTAGAAAAATATCAATTCCTTACTATAAGTTTATCAGGTATATTATGTGGATTAGGTGGGGTTCTTCTTTCTATGGGAACTGTAACATTATTTATGCAAAACATGACTTCAGGGCGTGGATATATTGCTATGGCAGCTAATAACTTAGGTAAATCTCATCCAATAGGGGTACTTTTATCAAGTTTATTTTTTGGATTCTCACAAGCAGCTGGAAATGTACTTCAAAATACATCATTAAAAACACAAATTACTGCATCTATACCTTATGTAGCTACAATAGTCGCACTTATATTATTTAGTATACAAACTAAAAGAAATAAGAAAAAGAGAATTAAGTAGGTGTAGAATATGAAATTTTTACATTTATCAGATATTCATTTCTTAAGAGAGTATCCTAAGGCTGAAAAGGGGTATAATGCTATTTTTAATGATATGACAAGTCCTTTAATTCAGCTAAAAAAGGCTTTAATTATGGTAGATTTAAGTAAAATTGATTTTGTTATTATAACTGGTGATTTAGTAGAATCAGGAATGTATGAGGATTATTTTAGCTTAAAATGTGAATTAGAAAAGTTATTAGGTAATGTTCCTTATATACTTACATTAGGAAATCATGATAATAAGGCAGCTTTTTATAAGGGATGGTTTAATAAGGAGTGTAACGAGCCTTATAATACTGTTAATGAAATTGATAATCTTAGAATTATTAGTTTTGATAATTCAGTATATAAAAATAGTGATGGATTTATTTCAAATGAACAGTATAAGTGGTTAGAAAATCAATTAAAGGATAGTAGTAAAAAAGATACTATTTTAATACTTCACCATCATCTTATAAAAGATCAATTTACTACACCGTCGGTGGATATAGATGATAACTTTGAAAAGATAATAAGGGAAAGTTCATTAGTTGGAATTTTTGTTGGGCACACTCATCATCCTTTTAATGGGAGTTTTGCGGACAAACCATATTTTTCAACAGGTAGCCTTAGTTTTATAGGGCATGATGAGGGTAATGGAATAGTAAGGTTTGAGGAGAATGCTCAGTTTAGTATTTGTACATATGAAGATGGTAAAATATCAGTAGAAGTGATTTCAGCATCAAATGATAATAAATTATTAGGAATAGTTAATTTTAAAGAATAAATATAAAAGGTACCTATTTAGTTTTAGTGTTGTATTAAAGAAATAGATTACTATTGCTTTTAAAGTAAAAGTGAGTATTAACGAAATTTTTTCGATAATACTCACTTTTAATTCATATGGAAAAATAATGAATTAAAAGTGTGCACATGTTCAATTTTTGAATAGAATTTTTTAAATTTTTTAT
>NZ_CBYM010000021.1 GCF_000577815.1 Clostridium saudiense
TTATTTTTTTTCTAAAAGTAACTTAATTTATTAAGTAATATAATATTTACTATTTGTCATATATTTGACACATACAGTGGTTATATTATAAGTATCAAATAAATGAAAAATAAATTAAAGGAGTTAGTATATATGGATAATGAGAATATTTATGACGCTGCATATAGTGAAGCACATATAGTTGAGGAAGGAGAAGTAAAAAACAACTTTGAAGAACAACATAAAAAAAAGAATAGTAAAAAAAAGAGAGGAAATGGAAACGGATTTGCTAAATATATTGCAATAGCTCTTATTTGTTCTTTATTTGGAGGAGTAGTTGGTTCAGGAATTACTTACGTTATAGCAGATAAAGGCAATAATAGTACTAAATCAAATAATAGTGTGGTGACAGATCCAGTATCATTTGCAACAGATAATACAGCATTATCAGCAGCAGATATATATAAGAAAGTAGCACCTGCAGTTGTTATGGTATCAACAAAATCAATTCAAAGTGTTAATGGTTGGTTTCAACAAGAAACTGAGGGTATGGGATCAGGATTTATAATTAATGAAGATGGGTATATTTTAACAAACTATCATGTAATTGATGGAGCAAAAGAAGTTACAGTAACATTAAGTGATGGTAGGGAAGTTACTGCTTCAGTAGTAAATTATGATGCTGATCAAGACGTAGCTATGATAAAAATTAATGATGATATAGAAGTTCCTGGAGTAGTAGAATTAGGAGATTCAGATGCATTACAACCAGGTGAAGAAGTATTAGCAATTGGTAATCCACTATCAAAAGAATTATCATCAACATTAACAAAAGGAATAATAAGTGCATTAAATAGAAGTGTTGAAACTGAATCAGGTGTTAGCAGTAACTTAATTCAAACAGATACAGCTATTAATTCAGGTAATAGTGGTGGACCATTAATAAACACTAAAGGCGAAGTTATTGGAATTAATACATTAAAAGCTAGTGATGGAGCAGAAGGTATTGGATTTGCAATTCCAATTAATGATGTTAAAGATAAAATAGATTCATTATCTAAACCAATATTAAATTTAGGTGTTTCAATTAGGGTAGTTGATGAACCTTTAGCTAAACAATTAAATTTAGAAGAAGGTTTATATGTTGTAGAAGTTAACGAATATTCACCAGCTGAAAAAGCAGGATTAAAGAGTGGTGATTTAATAGTTAAAGCAGATGGAACTAGAATAAAGACATTCGAAGAGTTACAAGAAATTAAAAACTCTAAAGAAGAAGGAGATACTATTAATATTGAATTTATTAGAGATGGTAAAACTAAAAATACTACTATAACATTAACATCAACATCATCAACATCATCTTCAGAATCAACAACAAATTAATTATGAATAAATAGACCATGTGGCTTAATAAGACTACATGGTCTATTTATTTTACTTTAAAATGCTTTCATAAGCTTTTAATGTAGAAATAGCAGTGTTTTTCCAAGTGAAGTTTAAGCTGTTTTTATAACCTTTTTCACCATATTCAATTAATGAATCATAAGAATTTAATAATTGAAGCATTGAAGAAGCTAGTTCATCTTTATTATTTGGATTAATTAAGATTGCAGCATCAGAAGTAACTTCTGGTATTGATGTTAAATTGGATGTTATAACAGGAGTACCACAGCTCATTGCTTCAAGTGGTGGAAGGCCGAAGCCTTCATAAAGTGAAGGATAAATAAATAACTCGCATGCATTATAAAAGTAAGGTAAGTCATCATCGACTACAAATCCAGTAAATATTACTTTGTCATCAATGTAAAGTTCTTTACATAAATCTTGTAGTTTAGCACCTTCATCACGGACAGACCCACATAATACAAGTTTATAATCTTTATTTAGAGATTTATATATGCTGTTAAATGATAATATAAGTTCTTTGACATTTTTTCTAGTACTAAAACCACCTATATATAATAAAAAAGGTGAAGAAATATGATATTTATTTTTTATATAATCAATACAAACTTGTTTATCTAAAGGTTTATAAGTTGAATTTGCTGCTAAAGGAGTAACAAATATTTTATCCTCATTAACTGAAGGAAAGAATTTTAAGATATCTTTTTTTGAATATTCGGATACAGTTAAGATTGCTTTAGAATTATTAATTATTAGGGGCATATCCCTAAGAAATCTTTCTAAGTATCCTCTACCAACAGTTTCAGGTAATATATAAGGGATTAAATCATGTATTGTAACTATTACAGGTGAAGTATATGATGTATTTAATCCAATTCCGTTTTGGGGTATATGATGTAAATCTATGCTATTTTCTTCAATATAACTTGGATAGTAATAATCTTCATAAAATGTTCCATGCTTTTTTGAAGTAAAAATTATTTTTGAATTATCCCTTTTAAACTCTCCATAATTTTCACCAGCCCAAAAAATAGAATAAGTATTTTTTTGATCTATATTAAGAAGCTCTCTGAGAAGATTTTCTGTGTAAGTACCTATACCAGAACCTTTATATAAATTAATCCCTCTAGCATCTATTGATAATTTCAAAGCATAACGCCTCCTAAAAAAACCTATAATATTATAAATATTAAATTAAAGTAATTTATGTGATAGTAAACACAATGAAATATAAAATTTCATATAATACAAAGAAGAAAGCTTTAGGAGTAAGCGATGAATAAGGAAAATTTAAAAGAATCTATAGAATCTAATTATGATATTAAGGTGCTAGCTATAGAGAAAGTAAAAAATAGTTATAGATTAGAAACTGAAAATACTAATTATGCTATAAAGATAATAAAGTATGATTTTCCACACTTCTATTTTATTTTATCTGCAATAGAACATCTTCAAAAAAGAGAATTTCATAAAATACCCCAAATATTAAACAACAAAGATGGAACAAAGTATATTAAATTGGAAAATAGCTATGCTTATTTAACAGAATGGATACCATCTAGAGTAAGCAATTATGATAACCCTATTGAATTATCAAAAGTTGCTGAAAAGCTAGGAGAGCTTCATACCCGTAGTACAGGTTTTAATATAAATAACAATATGAGACCACGAATAGGATGGTATTCATGGATTAATGTATTTAATACACGATGCAATGAAATATTAGATTTTAAAAATAGAATAAATCAAAAAGCATATAAGTCAAAATTTGATTGTATTTATTTAAATAATATAGAAGCAGAAATAGAGAGAGGAAAAAAAGCAATAGATAATTTAAAGAAGCATAAATATATTGAAATAATGGATAAAGAAGTAATGAAGATGGGATTTTGTCATCACGATTATGCCCACCATAATATATTGGTTGATGATAAAAATGAATTGAATATTATTGATTTTGATTATTGCATTTTAGATTCGCATTTACATGATTTAGCATCATTATTAATTAGAGCTATGAAAGGGGCTAAGTGGAGTAAGGATAAAGCTGATTTAATTATTAAAAATTACTGTAAAAGTAATGGATTATATGAAGATGAATTTAAATTAATAGGTGATTTTATAAAATTTCCACAAACATTTTGGCAAATAGGTATTCAGTATTATTGGGAGCAACAACCTTGGGGAGAAGATTTTTTTGAAGAGAAAATAAACAAATATTTAGAAGATGTTGAATATAGGGAAGAATTCTTAGAGTCATATTTCAAATAAAGAGGTGGATGATATTTGGATATAATAGAATTTTTAAATGGGAATGGTATTATCGTTGGGGAGGAAAACTTTCCTAAGGGTAGTAAGAAAAAATATATGTGGGATATTGACTATCAAATAGCATTAATGGTGGAAATTCAAAAAATAATGATGGGTAAAAAATCATATATAATTCCTAGAATAGAAAGTTCAATTGGACATGAAATAGAAACATTTATTGTACAAGCAAAAAAAACTTCTAAAATGTTAAAGTTGTTTGAGGAAAAAATGTCTAAAAGCGATTTAGATTACTTTATTATTGAGGAAGGAAATAAAATTTTAGATAGAGCTAACAAATCTTTAGATACATTAGATGAGGATGAATACTTAAAAATAATAGTAAGGAGTATGAATAATTATGAGGTTTGCTTAGGAAGAGTAGATGAAGGAAATCTAAAAAAAGAGGGAATGGCAATTTGTATAAGAACAATAAGATATATCTCATATAATATGATTGAACATGATTGCTATAGTTATATAAAAAGGTTAAAAAGAAGGGGGTATAGTGGTGATATTGTTCATATAATAAATAAGTTTGCAGAAGAGTCTAATTTAAAAAGTGAAAGTATAGATTATATGAAAGTACTGGCAAATTATCCTGTAGAGTCAATAAAAGTATTATCAAAACTAAGGTACGATAGAGAACGATTCACTGATGATGAATGGGCAAAGGAGATTAATATGTCTCAAAGTATAGATGGTATTGAGCTTTTATGAATGGAGGAACAAAATGAATAAATTTAGATATATAGATAAAAAGATATTGTGTAGCTATGACCTAAGTGAGGAATTTTTTAAAGAACTAGGTGTAGAAGTATATGATATTATTCCATTAAGAAAAGTATTTGTAATTTTTACCGATAAGGGTAAAAAAATATTAAAAAGAATTAACTCATCGGAAGAAAGAGTTGAATTTATAAATAAAGCTTTAAATATAATCAAAGAAAAAGATAAGTATATACTTCAATATTGCACTAATTCAAAGGGAAAAATAATCACTAAGTGGCATGGAAAATCTTTTGTATTATTAGATATGATAGATGGAAGAGAGGCTACATTTACAAATCCAATTGAAGTTGAATGGTGTACAAAGTCTTTAGCTAATTTCCATAAAGCATCAGAAGGGATAATTAATGATTTAAATGAAAAAGAAGTTAATTTAAATGGAGCAAAAAATTTAATTTATGAATTTTTAAATGATTTATGTATTATAACAGAGATTGAAAGAGTGGTTAGTAAATTTAATTATAAAAATGAATTTGATTTAATGTTTTTAAAGAATGTATCAAAAGCAAAAAATGATTTAAATAAATGTATTAATCTACTGACTGAAGGGCCATATAATGAGTTATATGCTAAAAAAGATAATTATGTATTGTGTCATTTAGATTTGGCTCATCATAATTTTATAATAGAGGATAATGAAATAAATATAATTGATTTTGATTATTGCAAATTAGGCATTAAGGTGTTAGATATATATAATTATATTGTTAAGGTTATAAAAAACTATGCTTACAATAAAGATATACTAGTTAAAATAATAAATGATTATAATGAAATTTTTGAAATATCAGTTAAAGAGAAAAAAGTAGTTTCTGCATTACTAAATTATCCAAGAGATTTTATAAATATTTCAATGGATTATTATTTGAAACAAAAGTCTTGGGATGAAGAGGTATTTATTAGTAGATTTAGAGATAAGATTGAAAATGATATTTTTAGAACTGAATTGTTAAGATGTTTAAATGAAAATTTAGAATAAAATTAAAGGGCTATGCGTTAGCATAGTCCTTACTTTATATATTACTTTATAAAAATAAGCATTAGAAGTTTATTATGCTTTCATAAGCCTTTATAGTGTTTAAGGCTGTATTTTTCCAAGAATAATTATTACTAGTAGACAAACCTCTTTCAATCATAGTCAATTTTAAGAAGCTATCAGTCAATACACGTTCCATTGAATAGCAAAGTTCATCAATATCATTAGGATCTATAAGTATAGCTGAATTCCTGCATACTTCTGGAAGTGAAGTGACATTAGAAGCTATTACTGGTACTCCACAAGCCATTGCTTCAAGTGGTGGTAGACCAAATCCCTCATAAAATGAAGGATATACTAAAAATTCACAGGCATTATAAAAAATAGGTAAATCATTTAATGGAATAAAATCAGTAAATATTACTGAATTAGAGATACCTAATTCTATTGCTTTATTTTTATAGATTTCGTATGATATTCCCTTTTTACCTGTTATTACAATCTTTAAATCTTCTTTTAAATTATCTTTTAAAAGAGAAAATGCCTCCAAAATGCCAATTATATTTTTTCTAGGGCTATATCCGCCAACATACAAAATAAAGTTATCAGCTATTTTGTAATTATCCTTAATAAATTTTTTACAATAAGCTCTATCAATTGGTCTATAAATATCTTCAGCGGCAAGATGAGTTACAAAAATTTTTTCCTTTGGAAAGTTAAATTCTTCAGCTATATCAAGCTTTGAAAACTCTGAAACTGTAATTATGCCATCGCAGTTATCTAATATTTTTGGCATTTCTTCATTGAATATTCTTAAATAACGGTCACTAACAGTTTGGGGCATTCTTAGTGGAATTATATCATGCAAGGTAATGGTCTTAGGACAATTAACATTGCCAGAAAGGCCTACACCATTTTGAGGAACGTGATATAGCTCCATATTAAAATTTTCAAGTAAATTAGGAACTTTTACATCATCCCAAAAATTATTGTTAGAGGAGTCTTTTGTATATTCTATAGAGAAATTATCTTTAAGATTTAAATCAGAATCTTCTGGGATGAAGGTAAGATAATGATTTAAATTGTCATATTTGCTTAAATTGGTAATAAGCTGATAAGTGTAGGTTCCTATACCTGTTCCCCTATACCATTTTGCGGCTCTTCCATCGATACCAATCTTCATGATTTAATCCTTTCAAAATAGTTATAATTTATTATATTATAATAATTTAAAAATGTTAATAAAAGTAGATATATGTACATATAAATATAAAGGGGGTGAGGAATATGATGAGAGAATTTGAAATAGAAAGACAGTTTCAAATAAAAATAGATATAATAAAAGCAAATAAAGGTATCTATTATATTAAAACCAATAAAGGTGAACGATGTCTTAAAAAAATCAATTATGGGCCACAAAAACTTTTGTTTGTTTATGGTGCAAAAGAACATCTAATAAAAAATGGATTTGATAATGTAGATAGGTATTTTTTAAATATAGATGGTGAACCATATGCACTAGTTAATGAAGATTTATATACCTTATCAGAGTGGCTAGAAGGAAGAGAATGTGACTTCCATAACATAGAAGAAGTTAAAATTGCAGCACAGACTTTAGCAAAATTACATGAAGCATCAAAAGGATATGACCCTCCTGAAAACTCAAAATTAAAGAGTGATTTAGGAAGATGGCCAAGCCTTATGGAGAAAAGAATTAAATCATTAGATAAGATGCGTGATATGATAAGGAAAAAAAATAGGAAGAGTGACTTTGATTTATTATACTTAAAGTCAATGGAGTTTTATAAGGAAATTGGAAAGAAGGCACTAAATACTTTAAATTCATCTGAATATATTAAATTATGTGAAATTGCAGAACAGGAAAAGAGTTTCTGCCATCATGATTATACTTATCACAATATTATTTTAGGTAATGATAATTCTGTTAGTGTAATAGATTTTGATTATTGCAAGAGGGAAGTAAGAACATTTGATATTTCAAACTTTATGATAAAAGTTTTAAAGAGAAACAATTGGAACATAGATTTTGCAGATGCAATTATTGATTCCTATAATAGTATTTCGAAGTTAGATGAATGTGAATATAATGTCTTATATGCATACTTACAATTTCCACAAAGGTATTGGAGGTTAGCTAATAGATATTATTATAACGAAGTAAATTGGGGACAAAATACCTTTGATAGTAAATTAGAAAGTATAATTAACGAAAAAGATGAGTATTTAAAATTCTTAGATGAGTTTAAAAAGAAATATAACACAATTTAAAAGCCGGCTTTAAAGCTGGCTTTTAAAATACTGAGAATCAACATTTTGTTTAGTTAATAGTTAATGAATAAATTTAGCTAAGCTGAATTAAAAAAATAAGAAACTCTAATAGAAGTTTCTTATTTAACTATTAACTATATTAAATGTATGGTGATTTAGGATAGCCTTCACGATATTTTCCACGAGTTTGAAGTCCACCGATGCCTTTTATACCTGTGATTGTATTTTCAACTATATTTGTTATTGAAACTACAGAATCAATGTTAGTATAAGCTATTTTTTCGCATACAAAAACAGGATCTAAACAATGAATTAACACTCTACTAGGGGAACTAGCAAAATTAGCACCAGCATCTAATAGGCATTCATAGCAAGATTGACAAGCACCTGCAAAAATAACTAATTCATCATAACTAGAATTATAATTTCTAAGTGCCTTGACAGCATCTATATAATATTTTGAATTTCTATAATTATTTAAATCTAAGTAATCATCACTTGTTTTTAATACACTATCATGTCCAGTTAAAACTACAATATCTGGTTTAACTTCTTTAACTAAATCAACAACTTTCGTAGCTTGATCTTTTTCTGAAATAGCTCTACCAACAGCATCTAAAGAAAGTTGTTTATAAACTTTCAAGCATGTCTCTAAATAGTCTTTATCACCATCGATATGAAGAATTTTTCCAGGGCGCCCGAAAATTAATTCATTATTGGGTGCTTTTTTTTGAGATTTACTGCTACGTGTGAATTGTGATATATCATGCCTATATCCACGGGTATTTACAGCCTTTTTAATTGCGTCATTAACTCTGCTATTTAATATTTTCTCTTTTTCACCAATAAAATTAACATCAACATGTTCTAAATCATCTTCAGGTGAATCAGCAATTATTCTTATGCTTATACCTTTAAGTATATATACTATTTTACCATCTATTTCTTTTATATCGATAATTTTAAAAGTTATATCCTTATCATAGGATTTTCTTACAACAGTATCGCCTATTACCATTTTATTCTCCTAACTAATACATCATTTCAATCTATAATATGATATTTTCATGGCATTTGCCCCTCAAATATTTATTGATAATTTAATAATAATGAATAAAAAACTGTAAAAAAAGCAATAATAATTAATGGATAAAATGATAAATATATAAAGGTAAAAGTTTACATTGACAAAAACACCGTAAGGTGATAAAATAATTGGTTTTATTTGACAAAAGTGCTAAAAAGTTTTATAATATAGTTAGAAAGATGGTGGTCATATGGAAGGAAATAAAACATTAGCCAACATAAGAAGAGACATAGAAAACCACGTAGGTGAAAAAGTAACTTTAAAAGCCAATGGTGGAAGAAAAAAAATACTAGTAAATGATGGAGTAATAGAAAGTGTTCATCCAAGTATTTTTGTTGTAAGGTTAGATAATGACAACCAAAGGACTGTAACTTATAGTTATTCAGATGTTTTAACTAAAACTGTATCTTTATATTATGCGGTATAAGTAAGAGCTTCGAATTTTTTCGAAGCTCTTATTTTTGTTAAATTAAATTTAAACAAAAAAAAATGCATTTTATTTCTAAAAATACAATTATATTAATATACATATATAAGAATAAAAAAAAAGAAAGATGGCGGGTATCCATCTTTCAACTATGGTATAAAAGGGTATTGAGAATTTATGAGAGGTTATATGGTCAATAACCATCTTTATAATATGACATATTTATAATAAAGTCAACAATTTATTTAAAAAAAAATAAAACTTTTTTATTTTGACACTAAATTTCGACAATTTAAACTAATAAATGGAAAAGAATAATGAGGTTTAGAAAAGTATGATGAATTTATTAATTAAAAAGATAAATTTATTATTTAAAAATTAGTAAACAGTTTGCCTATATTAGAATAAATATATATTTAGAGAATATAAATTATAGTAGGTATATACTATGGAGGAGGGATAGGATGTCTCAGATAGATGTTATTAAAGAAAGTGTTCAAAATGAACAACTAATAAGAGAAAGCTCTACTAATAATGTATTAAAAGGTGAATATTTAATAAAGGACTCACATCCAGATGTTCATCAAATTTTAGGAATAGAAGCAAAGGCAACTATTACTAACAAAGAAATACTAGCAGACAAAATAATGATAGAAGGTCAAATTAATTATTCTGTCATGTACTTATCTGAAGATGAAAGTAAGGTAACTAGTATAAATTCTGTTTGTTTATCAGAAAAATTCGCTGACTATCTTGATATTAATGCTGAAGAACATAAAGTCATTTGTGAAGTAGAGTGCATAATAGAACATATTCAAGCTAGTATAATGAATGAACGTAAGATTGCTATTGACGGAATAAGAACAACAAAATGGCTATTGTATAAAATTTGCGAATTTGAATTTGTAAAGGAAATAGAAGGTAGAGACGATATACAAATTAAGAGAAAAAGTGAAGAAATAAACCAATTGAAATGTGAAAAAGAAATAGAGATAATGGGCAAATCTATGATTAAAGTAACAATGGATAAGCCTGAGATTGAAGAAATATTAGCATCTTCATTGAATTTGCATAAAAAAGAAGTAAAGCTTGGCGAAGGTAAAATTTACTTTGGTTGCTATTGTAAGATAGAGGTTTTATGTAGAGGTAAAGAAGAAAATGATATTTTCTTACTACAAGATGATGTTTATTTATCTAAAGAGGAAGAGGCTATTGGAGTTAATGGCGATATGATTGCGACTAATCAAATGGAAATAGTAAATTCAGATAGTATAATAACAGCAGATGATTTAGGCGAGAATAGAGTTATTAATGTTGAGTTTAATGTAAAAGGAACTGTTAAGGTTATATCTAAAGAAATAATTGATGTTATTAAAGATGCATATTCACCAACACAATCAATTGAATTAACAAAGAAAAAATATGATATTGGAATAGTGCAAGGAGTAGTACCATCAGAATTAATAATAAAAGATAATTTATATCCAAAAAACGAGGATGAAAAAATTTCTTGTGTAGTTTGGACAGGCGGTTGTCCTTTAATTACTGAAACTTCTATTGAAGATGATAAGGTTAAGATTGAAGGTATAGTAAAAGTACAAGTTCTTTATAAGGTGGCAGAAGAGGAATGTAAGTTAGATATGTGTAGTGGAGAGATTCCATTTACATCAGTAATTGATTTAAAAGGTATTAAACCTGATATGAGTGCTATCTGTAAAGTTAAGTTGGAAAATTTAGATGGAACTGTTGAAGCTAATACAATAGGAATAAGAGCAACATTATCACTATTAGCTAAAGCTTACTATAAGATTGAAAAGGAATGGATAGTTGATATTCAAGAAGGAGAAGCAGAGAAAGAATGTAAAAAGGCATCAGTAACAATATACGTTGTTACTAGTGGTGATACATTATGGGAATTAGCTAAGAAATATAATACTACAATGGATTCATTGATTAAAATTAACGAATTAGAAAGTCCAGAGGCATTAGTTGAAGGAAAGAAGATAATAATACCTGGCAAATGTAAATTTTAATATTATTTAAGTTATAGGCCATTACAGCTTGATGTAATGGCCTTTTTCTATATGAATATATTTTGTTGTATTGGATAAAATAAGAAATACATGATATGAGGTGATAATTTGAGTGAAAAAATAAGTGGCAATTTAATTATAATTGGCGGAGCTGAAGATAAGAAGGGAAAGAAAGAGATACTAAAAAGGGTAGCAAAATATATTGATCCCAATAAAGACAAAATGCTAATAGCAACTATAGCAACAGAATACCCTGAAAAAAGCTATGAGAATTATAAAACTATATTTAATAATTTAGGTATAAAAAACATTGAAAAATTAGATATAAGTGTGAGAGAAGAGGCTTTTGAGAAAGAGAATATTGATTTAATTAAGGAAGCAGATTTATTATTTTTTACAGGTGGAGACCAATTAAGGATAACTAGTATGATAGGAGGAAGTCCAGTGTATGATGCTATTAAAGAATTATGTATTAATGGTGGTATTATTGCAGGAACATCAGCAGGGGCTTCTGTTATGAGCGATACAATGATTGTAGAAGGAAATGATGAAGAATCACCACATAAATGCACATTAAAAATGTCACCAGGATTAGGTCTAGTAAAAAATATAATAATAGATCAGCATTTTGCTCAAAGAGGAAGAATAGGAAGATTGCTTACTGCAATTGCTCAGAATCCCGAAGTATTAGGAATAGGTATAGATGAAGATACTGCAATATTAGTAAGTGATAAAGGAACAGCAGAAGTAATTGGCTCGGGAGCGGTATATTTTATTGATGGAAGCTGTATTGATTATAGTAATGTTTCAGAACAATATAGCGAAGAAGTACTCAGCATGTTTAATGTTAAACTGCATGTATTAAAAGAAGGAAATAGATTTAATCTATTAAAAAAGGTACCTTTTGAGGAGGATAAGGATTTTTATGAAAATCATAGATAGTACTGTTTATGATGGTAGAAATATTCATTCACATAAGAAATGTATAGTGTTAGACGTTGATTTGGAGGGATATTCGGAAATACCAAGCAAAGACATTAAAGGATTTAATGAAAAATTAGTGAAGTTACTTCCAATATTATATACACACAGATGTGGTATAGATGAAGAAGGCGGATTTGTTAAGCGATTAAAAGAAGGAACATATCTTGCACATATTTGCGAGCATATGATTATTGCCATGCATAATATTCTCGGAATGGATATAGCTTATGGAAAAGCTAGAGAAATTGAAGGTGATAAATATATTGTTGTATTTCAATATGAGTATCCAAGAGCAGGACTTGAGATAGGGAGGCTTGCTGTAGATATTATTAATTCATTTATAGAAAATAAAAATATATTATTTGATGACAGACTTAACGTAATAAAAAATATATTAAATGAGGAACTAATAGGACCTAGTTCATTTGAAATTTGTAATGCTGCGCAAAAAGTTGGTATGCCTATTTTGAAAATTGGGAATAGTGGATTTTATCAAATTGGATATGGAAAACAAGGTAGAATAATAGAATCAGCTATTAGTAACTCAACTAGTTGTGTTGCAGCTGATATTTCTTGTGATAAATTACTTACTAAAGAAATACTTAGAATACAGAACCTGCCTATTTCTAGGGGGGAGAAGGTAAGTAATATTATAGGGTTATTAAAAGCTGCAGAAAACTTAGAATATCCAGTTGTATTAAAACCTGAGTTTGGAAGTAAGGGTAGAGATGTAATACTAAAGATAAAAACTGATAAAGAATTGGTGGATTCTTATCAGAAGTTAACTAAAAAATATAAGGATATAATAATAGAAAAATATTACGAAGGCGATGACTATAGAGTATGTGTTATAAATAATAAAGTTGTTGCTGTATCAAAGAGAATTCCACCATATATTATAGGTGATGGAATAAAATCAATAAATCAGCTTATAAATGATTTGAACAGTGATGAAAGAAGAGGCGAAGATCATGAAAAGCCACTTACTAAAATTAAAATAGATGATGAAGTTATTAGAAATTTAAATATAAATAATTATGGAATAAATTCAATTTTAGAAAAAGGTAAAAAGCTAATTTTAAGACAAAATTCAAACTTATCAACAGGTGGAATAGCTGTTGATTGTACTGATGATATTTCAGAGGAAAATAAAGAAATATGTATAAGAGCAGCTAAGGCTATTGGATTAGATATTTGTGGTGTAGATATTTGCACAAAGAGTATTAAAAAATCATTACTTGAAGAAGGTGCGATAATAGAAGTTAATGCAGCACCAGGATTAAGAATGCATTCATATCCTGCTATTGGAAAGAAAAGAAATGTTGGAATTGAAATAGTTAATATGATGTATAATAATAATCCTAAGAATATACCTGTTATTTCAATTACAGGCACAAATGGAAAAACTACAACTACAAGGATTATAAATAGTACATTATCAAAAATGGGATATTGTGTTGGAATGACTAGTACAGATGGTATTTATATAAATGGAGCATGTATAGATAATGGTGATGATACTGGATTTGAAAGTGCAAAGTGTGTATTGTTTAATAAAGATGTTGACGTAGCTGTTTTAGAAACGGCAAGAGGTGGTATAATAAGGAAAGGATTAGCTTATGATTTGGCTGATGTTGCAGTAATAACCAATATTACTGAAGATCACTTAGGGTTAAATAGAGTTAATACAATGGAAGATTTATGTATGGTGAAATCTTTAGTAGCAGAAGCTGTTAAAGAAGATGGTTATGTTGTAATAAATGCAGATGATGAATGGAGTAAAAAGATAATAAGTAGAATCAATGCGAATATAATTTATTTTTCAAAGGATTATAATAACGAATTAATAATAAATAATGAATCTAAAAATAGTATAGCAGTATATTTAAAAGATGATTATATATGTGTTAAAAATTTTGGAAAAGAATATAAAATAATTAGTGTAAAAAATATACCTATTACATTAAATGGAACTTTAGAATTTAATGTTGAAAATGCAATGGCTGCTTGTGCTGCGCTAGTAGCATTGAAAGTAGATTATGCAATGATAAAAATAGGACTTAGTAATTTTAATTCAAATGAAAACACAGGAAGATTTAATATTTATAATTGCAATGGGGTTAAAATTATTTTAGATTATGGTCATAATATAGAAGGGTATAAAAAAGTACTACCTACATTGAGATATATTACTAACGGAAAAATAACTGGTATAATAGGTGTACCAGGTGATAGAGGAAATTATGTTGCTAAAGAGATTGGTAAAATAAGTGCTAACTATCTTGATAAAATAATAATTAAAGAAGATAAAGATAGACGTGGAAAAAATATAGGAGAAGTTGCTGAAGTAATTAATCAAGGTGTTTTAGAAAGTAAGAATAATATTAAAGCACGAATTATACTAGATGAAGTGAAAGCTTTAGAAGTTGCATTTAATGAATCGATTCCGGGAGATACTATAATTGTATTTTTTGAAAAATTACAACCATTATTAGATTTTATAAAAACTAATCAATCTGATGATGAAAATCTAGGTAATGTTGCTAATTCAATTTAAAGAATACAACAATGACATATTTACTATAGTAAAAATAATATATATAATATATTTTATGAAGTTCAGGGTTTTTGGCTCTGAACTTCAATTTAAAATAGATACTTTCCGGTTGAAAGGATTTGAATATATGAAGATAAAGGCGTATGCAAAGATAAACATTTCCTTAGATGTAGTAGGAAAAAGAAAAGAGGATGGTTATCACCTATTAAGAATGATAATGCAAAACATTGATTTATATGATGAGATATATGTTGAGAAGCGTAAAGAAGGTATAACTATAGATTGTAACAAAAACTATGTACCTACTGATTCAAGAAATTTGGCATATAAGGCGGCAATGTTATTTAAAGAAAAGTATAATATTAAAGAAGGTGTCTATATAAACATCATAAAAAATATTCCTGTTTCAGCTGGATTAGCTGGGGGTAGTACTGATGGGGCAGCAGTATTAAAGCTTATGAATAAGCTTTTTGAAATTAATGCTTCAGATGAAGAATTAATGGAAATGGGTTTAAGCCTTGGTGCTGATATACCTTATTGCATTAAAGGAGGAACTGCTCTTTGTGAGGGAGTTGGAGAGAAAATAACACCTCTAAAGCCGTTTAAAGATAAAATCTTAGTATTGGTTAAACCAAGTTTTGGAGTGTCAACAAAAGAAGTATATAAAGCTTTTGATTTAGAAAAAGCAAGAATACATCCAAGAACTGAAAAATTAATTGAAGCTATAGAAAAAGATGATTTATATTATGTTGCAAATAACATGAAAAATTTACTAGAAAATGTTACTTTAA
This sequence comes from Clostridium saudiense, assembly GCF_000577815.1. GTDB lineage: Bacteria > Bacillota > Clostridia > Clostridiales > Clostridiaceae > Clostridium > Clostridium saudiense. The sequence continues at coordinate 15,624 of NZ_CBYM010000021.1, forward strand.
GAAAACATAATGTATTAATTAGAATAAAAGAAGAAATGAATAGATATGGCGCTGTTGGAAGTATGATGAGCGGTAGTGGGCCAAGTGTTTTTGCATTTTTTGATGATATGCTAAAAGCTCAAAGGTGCTACGAAAAGATGAAAGAAAATCATAGAGAAGTATTTTTAACTAGAACTATCTAAAAAATTAAATATTATAATGAAATGAATAAACCCCTTTAAATTGTCAATAATTATTACTAGAAAGGGGTTATGTTATGAAAAGATATATGTATTTTATAATAGTTTTAATTTTAGTAATATTTACATTGAATGGATGTGCTCAAGTTAATAATATAAATAATAATAGTTTAGAGCTTAATGAACTTAATTATGATGATATAAAGGACAAGCTGATTAGATTTCATGTAATAGCAAATAGCGATACAGAAGAAGATCAAAATCTTAAATTAAAAGTAAGAGATAAGGTTGTTGAAGCATTAAGTGAAAAGCTTAAAGGAGTAGAGTCGTTAGAAGAAGCAGAGGAGATTTTAGAAGATAATATTGAATATGTTAATGAAATAGCGAGACAAGTTATTACTAGCAATAATTATGATTATGAAGTAAATACAATGTTATCATATGAAAATTTTCCTAATAAAGTATATGGTGACTATATATTTCCACAGGGAAATTATGAAGCATATAGAGTTATAATAGGTTCAGGACAAGGACAAAATTGGTGGTGTGTAATGTTTCCATCATTATGTTTTGTTGATGAAAGTAAAAGTGATGTTGATTCAACAAAATTAAAAGAGGAAATTGAGAACATTGAACCAAAAGAAGATAAAGAAGAAAATAAAGTAGAAAAAAATACAAGTGATTTAAATAAAGAAGATAATAGTACAAAGAATATTAAAGTAAAATTTAAAATTGTTGAAGTTATTAATGATTTATTTAAATAATTAGGAGGATAAAATGACAAAAGCATTAGCGATGGTTTCAGGTGGATTAGACAGTATATTAGCAGCTAAGTTAATAAAAGAACAAGGTATAGAAGTAGTAGGAGTATGTTTTAGATCATATTTCTTTAGTGAAGCAAGTGCTATTAAAATGACAAAACAAATAGATATACCTTTAATAGTAGTTGATTTTTCACCAGAACATTTTGAATTAGTAAAGAACCCTAAGCATGGTAGAGGAAAAAATATGAATCCATGTATAGATTGCCATGCTATGATGATGAATTATGCAGGGAAATTATTAGAAGAACATAATGCAGATTTTATAATTACTGGAGAAGTATTAAATCAAAGACCGATGTCGCAAAACAGACAAGCTTTAAATATAGTAAAAAAAGAATCAGGATTTGCAAATAAGATATTAAGACCACTATGTGCTAAAAATATAGAACCAACTGAAATGGAGTTAAATGGTTTAGTTGATAGAGAGAAATTACTAGGTATTTCAGGTAGAAGCAGAAAGCCACAAATGGAATTAGCTGCTAAATGGGGAATAACAGAATACCCATCACCAGCAGGGGGATGTAGACTTACTGAGCCTAATTATGCATTAAGATTAAAGGATCTTTTAACATTTAAAGATGAAGTAGAAGAAGATGAATTAAGCTTATTAAGATATGGAAGACATTTTAGAACATCAGATAATAATAAAATAATAGTTGCTAGAACTAAAGAAGAGTCAGAAGCTATTAAGAAGCTTATAAATAAAGAATACTTATCATTCCATGCAACAGATTTTTCAGGAGCATTAGTTTTATTAGATAAGAACGGAACAGAAGATGATAAGGTATTAGCTGCAAGAATGGCTGCAAGATATAGTAAAGGAAGAGAAGAAGAAAAAGTAAAAATAAAATTTGGTATATATGGAACAAAGCTAGACAATCATATAGAAGTAGAACCAATTAATGATAATGAGTTAGAAAAATATATGATTTTTATAAAATAGGAGGAGAATATGGAGAAGAGAGCAATCATATCAGTAAAGAGTTTTTCAGATATTGATCCAAATGAAGCAATAGAAGTTGTAACACCAGGAACTTTTATTATACATGATGAAGGATTTAAGGCTATATATGAAGAATCAGAAATATCAGGAATGGATGGCACGACAACTACATTAAATATAAAAGATAATAGTATGGTACTAGAGAGAGTTGGATCTATAAATACAAATATGGAGTTTAAGGAAGGGGTAACGGCTGTATCTCTATATAATACTCCTTATGGAATTTTAGATTTAAATGTTGATACTAAGAAATTAAAGATAAATATAGATGAAAATGGTGGAGAAATACATTCAAAGTACGTTTTAGGCCTTGAAGGTCAAGAAGGTATAAGTACAGAATTAAGTATTAAAATCAAGGTAAATTAACTTAAATAGGCTTCTGAAAATAAATATATTTTCGGAGGCTTATTTTTATATGTATAAAAGTTTAGTGTAAGGAGAGAATTAAAGAAAATACAATGTTAAAAATAAAGGGTGTGAACAAAATAAATAAATATGAAAATATAATAATGATATTATGTCAATATTACGAAGTAAATTATGAGGAATTTAATAAACTATTAAAGAAAAGGGAAAAGTCATATTTAACAGTATTATTGATGAAAAAATTTAGGTGTTTAAATAGTGAAGGTTTAAAAGAAAAGTTAGGGATTATAAGTAATAGAAGTTTACACTACAAGATTAAAATTGCAGAAGAAAAGATTCTAATTAATAAGAAATTTAGAGATGAATATTTTGAATTAGAAGAAAAAATAAAAGAAAATTTAAAAAATGCATAAAAAACACTAGCCTAAATTAAACTAATGTGATACTATATTATCTATGATTGCTATTGCGCTAGGCAATAAGAGAGGTAATTTAAATTATATCACTATAAAAAGCAATAGTCAATAATAAAAATGAAAAAAATTAGAGCTGGGGGATTATACATGAATACAAAATATGTTTTTGTTACAGGTGGAGTTGTATCAGGATTAGGAAAGGGAATAACAGCAGCTTCATTAGGAAGATTATTAAAAAATAGAGGATTAAAGGTTTCTATACAAAAGTTTGATCCATATTTAAATGTAGATCCAGGAACAATGAGTCCATATCAACATGGAGAAGTTTTTGTAACTGATGATGGTGCAGAAACAGATTTAGATTTAGGGCATTATGAAAGATTTATAGATGAAAATTTAACTCAAAACAGTAATGTTACATCAGGTAGAATTTACTGGTCAGTTATTTCAAAAGAAAGAAGAGGAGAATATCTTGGAGGAACAGTTCAAGTAATACCTCATATAACAAATGCTATTAAAGAAAGAGTGTATAGGGTTGCTAAAGAAAGAGATGTAGATGTTGTAATAACTGAAATAGGAGGAACTGTTGGAGATATTGAATCACAACCATTCCTTGAAGCGATAAGACAAATAAAATATGATGTAGGCAGAGAAAATGTATGCTTTATACATGTTACATTAGTACCTTTCTTAGGAAAATCAGGAGAGCTTAAAACTAAGCCAACTCAACATTCAGTAAAAGAATTAAGAAGTATTGGTATTCAACCAGATATAATAGTTTGTAGATCTGAGAAGGAAATATCAGAAGATTTAAGAAATAAAATAGGATTATTCTGTAATATTGAAGGAAAGTGTGTAATTCAAAATTTAGATGCTGATCATTTATATGAAGTTCCATTAATGTTACATAAAGAAGGATTAGATAGATTAGTAGTAGAAAAATTAGAATTAGGATGTAGAGACATTGATAACAGTGAATGGATTGATATGGTTTCTAGATTGAAGAACCTAAAAGGTAATACTACTATTGCATTAGTAGGAAAATATGTTGAGTTACATGATGCATATTTATCAGTTGTAGAAGCGTTAAGTCATGGCGGATTAGCAAATGGGACTAACGTTGATATTAAATGGGTAAATGCAGTAGATGTTACAGCTGAAAACGTAGAGGAATTATTAGGTGGAGTAGATGGTATTCTTGTACCGGGTGGCTTCGGTGATAGAGGAGTAGAAGGTAAAATAGAAGCTATAAAATATGCTAGAGAAAAGAAAATACCTTTCTTAGGAATTTGTTTAGGTATGCAAACCGCTGTAATTGAATATGCAAGGAATGTATTAGGATATAGTGATGCAAATAGTTCTGAAATAAATCCAGAAACATCATATCCAGTAATAGATTTAATGCCAGAACAAAAGGATATCGAAGACCTAGGGGGAACAATGAGACTAGGATTATATCCATGTAAGTTAGATGAAAATTCAAAAGCTCATGAAGCTTATGAATCAGCATTAATTTACGAAAGACATAGACATAGATATGAATTTAATAATGAATATAGAAAACAAATAATTGAAGCTGGAATGAAAATTACAGGGACAAGTCCTGATGGTAGATTAGTGGAGATTGTAGAAGTGGAAAATCATCCATGGTTTGTAGCAGCGCAATTCCATCCAGAATTAAAATCAAGACCAAATAATCCACATCCTTTATTTAAAGCATTTATAAAAGCAACTTTAAAAGGAGAGGAGTAAAAAAACGAAGGGTTTACCTTCGTTTTTTTTTAATAATAAATATATGTTTGTTATAAAAAATATATAAAGTGGATAAGCTTAAAAGAGAAGTTACTATTGTATTTTAAGAATTATTAGTTCATAATTATATATAAATTTAAGTTTATTTTTTAAATTTATAATTTATTTTTGTATGGTTATGTTTCATTTCAAATATATCAAACCTTAAGGTAAATCTAATTTTTATCCCAAATTAATGAAAACTATTGGAGGTGTCATTTTGACAAGAGAAATATACTCTGAGATGACTTTAGTAGAGTTAAAAAACAAAGCTAAAGAACTTGGAATAAAAAACATAAGTAAGTTAAAGAAAAGTGAATTAATAGATGAATTAGTAAAGGTTACACCTAATGCAATTGAAAAAAATGGTGTTGTTTTAAGAGAAAAAATTGCACCTAAGGTAAAAGAACAAGAAAGTATTAATAGTACTTATAATAATTTTGCTAGTAAAGAGAATGCTAATAATATGACAGAAGAACAAAGGGAAGAAAAAAAGGAAAGATTGAAGGTTATGATAAATGAATCAGGTTCTTCTAAAGGGGTTTTAGAAGTTCAAGAAAATAATAACTTTGGTTTTCTAAGATGTAATAATTATTTAACTGGTGAGAATGACATATATGTATCTCCTTCTCAAATTAGAAGATTTAACTTAAGAACTGGTGATGAAGTTCAAGGAAAGGTTAGAGAAGCTAAAGAAGGGGAAAAGTTTAAAGCTCTATTATTCGTAGAAAAAGTTAATGGAGATAATCCAGAAAAAGCTATTGGAAGAAAGAACTTTGAAACATTAACACCAATATATCCAAATGAAAGACTACATTTAGAAACTAGTAACGAAAATGATTTATCTTCTAGGTTAATGGATATAATTTGTCCAATAGGAAAAGGACAAAGAGGAATAATTGTGGCACCACCAAAAGCCGGAAAAACCACTTTGTTAAAAAAGGTTGCACAAAATATTACTATAAATCATCCAGATGTAAAATTAATAGTTTTATTAATAGATGAAAGACCTGAAGAAGTTACAGATATGAAGAGATCTATAAATGGAGATGTAATTTACTCAACATTTGATGAAGAACCACAAAATCATGCTAAAGTAGCTCAGATGGTATTAGAAAGAGCTAAAAGAATGGTAGAGCAAGGTAAGGATGTAGTTATATTATTAGATAGCTTAACAAGATTATCAAGAGCATATAATTTAACTATTACTCCTACTGGAAGAACATTATCAGGTGGATTGGATCCAGGAGCATTAATTATGCCTAAAAAATTCTTTGGAGCAGCAAGAAATATTGAAGAGGGTGGAAGTTTAACAATACTTGCAACAGCTTTAGTTGAAACTGGTTCAAGAATGGATGATATGATTTTCGAGGAATTTAAAGGAACTGGTAATATGGAAGTTCATCTTGATAGAAGACTACAAGAAAGAAGAATATTCCCTGCTATTGACATTTATAAATCAGGAACAAGAAAAGAAGATTTATTATTAAGTGATGAAGAAAAAGAAGTAGCATATGCTATTAGAAAAGTAATGTATAGAGATGGAAACATAGAAAATATTACGGAAAATTTAATAAATATGTTATCAAAAACAAAAAATAACAAAGAATTTATTCAAACTTTCTTAAAAAGTGATGTTTTTAAAAAATAAAAAAACTACATTGAAGGTGTAGTTTGGAATATATCTAGTTAAAAAGAGGCTATATACAAGTATTGTAATAGCCTCTTTTGTTAATTTTATAATAAATGATGAATTGTTTTAAAAATGAAAAAATGAGAAAGAAAATAAAATTCTTTCTCATAAATTCTAACCTAATCTTATTTGTTAAGACCGAACTTCTTGTTGAATTTGTCAACTCTACCGCCGATATCAACGATTTTTTGCTTACCAGTGAAGAATGGGTGGCATTTAGCACATATATCAACTTTTAACTCTTCTTTAACAGAACCAGTTGTGAAAGTATTTCCACATGCGCACTTAACCACAGCATCGTGATGGTATTCTGGATGTATGCCTTGTTTCATTTGATTCACCTCTTTCAAAATACATTCATTGACTTAGCAATGACCTATTGAATTATAGCATAGTCGACAAATACAGTCAATATAGACAGAAAATAAAAACATCTTTTTAAGTATTTCTTAAAATGCTATAATCGAATGAGATACATATGAAGAGGAGAGACATTATGAGCAAATTATATTTTAGATATGGTGCGATGAATTCAGGAAAATCAACAAATCTTATGCAGGTTGCATATAATTATGAAGAGCGTGGAATGAAGGTTTTATTAATTAAACCATCTACTGATAAAAAAGGTGGAGATAAACTAGTTTCTAGACTTGGTGTAGAAAGAAAAGTCGACTTATTAATTAATGATGATCAAAATATATATAATGAAGTGAAAAAATGGCAAGATGAAAAGTACAAAATTGATTGTATTTTAGTAGATGAAGTGCAATTTTTTAAAGCATACCAAATAGATCAACTTTTTGAAATAGCAGTTTGTTTAGATATACCGGTTATATGTTATGGTCTTAGAACAGATTTTAAAATGCAAGGATTTGAAGGAAGTACAAGATTATTATTATTAGCACATAGTATTGAAGAATTAAAAACCATTTGTAAATGTGGGAAAAAAGCAATATTAAACGGAAGAAAAATAAATGGTAAATTTGTATTTGAGGGTGAACAAGTAGCAATAGATAATATAGATAATGTTGAATATGAATCATTATGCGGTCATTGTTACTTTAAATTTAAAAATCAATAAAAGGGTGAGAGTGTGATTTTATGAAAAAGTGTGATGTCGGAGGGCAAGCTATAATTGAGGGAGTTATGATGAGAGGTTCTAAAGGATTAGCTACAGCTATAAGAACTCCCAGTGGAAAAATTGAAGTAAATGTAAAGAAAACTAAGCCAATAACAAAAAAATATAAATTTTTAAATATTCCCATTATTAGAGGAGCAGTTGTATTAATAGATTCATTGATAGTTGGGATTAAAACATTAAATTATTCCGCTAGTTTTTTTGAAGAAGATGAGGAAGAATCAAAATTTGATATTTGGTTAAAAGAAAAATTAGGTGATAAAGGTGCAAATGATTTATTAGTTACTTTTACTATGATGATTTCACTTTTAGTTGCAGCTGGGCTATTTTTAGGAATTCCTACGGCAATTGCATCTTTGTTTAAAAATACTGGAATTTCTTCAGTAGCGTTAAATTTAATTGAAGCTATAATAAGAATAGCTATATTAATTACTTATATGTTTTTAATAAGTAAATTAGATGATATTTATAGAGTATTTCAATATCATGGAGCAGAACATAAAACTATTTTCTGCTATGAAGCTGATGAAAAGCTTACAGTAGAAAATGTAAGGAAGTTTGGAAGATTACATCCAAGGTGTGGTACTAATTTCTTATTTTTAACTATGCTTGTTAGTGTTATATTATTTTCATTAACTGGTTGGGGTGGATTTTGGCAAAGATTAATATTAAGAATAGTATTGATGCCTATAGTTGCAGGAATAACTTACGAAATTATTAAATGGCTAGGGAGAACAGAAAGTAAATTGGGAAAAATAATTGCATATCCAGGATTAAAATTACAAGAACTTACAACAAAAGAACCTGATGATGCTCAATTAGAAGTGGCAATAGAATCTTTAAAAGCAGCAGAAGGAATTGAATATAAGAAGAAAATAGGGGAATTATTAATAGATGGAAATAAAATATTAAAGGAAGCTAATATAGATACTTATATTTTAGATACACAACTATTATTAGGAAAAGTATTAGGTAAAGATAAATTACATTTGATTACTAATAAGGAAGAAGAAGTAAGTAAGTTTAAGGAAAGAGAATTTTACTCTTTAATTGAAAAGAGAAAAAATAAAATGCCTATAAGCTATATTTTAAAAACAACTGAATTTATGGGCTTAGACTTACATGTAGAAGAAGGAGTATTAATACCAAGAGGGGATACTGAGATACTAGTAGAAGAAACTCTTAAATTTATGGATGAAGATAAAGAGTATGAAGTTTGTGATTTGTGTTGTGGAAGTGGCGCTATAGGTATATCTATTGCACATTTTAGAGAGAATACTAAGGTAGATTTAATTGATTACTATGATGTTCCTGAGAAGGTAACAAAAAGAAATATTGTAAAACAAAAGTTAAGTAATAGAGCTAAATTTATAAAGAGCGATTTATTAAATGAAGTTATAAATCAGCAAAAGAAATATGATATATTAGTATCGAATCCTCCTTATATTAAGGAAGAAGTTATTGATACCTTAATGGAAGATGTTAAAGATTATGAACCACATACAGCTTTAAGTGGTGGAAATGATGGATTAGATTTCTATAGAAGAATTGTAGATGATAGCGATAAAATATTAAAGGAAAATGGTATTCTTGCATTTGAAATTGGCCATGATCAAGGTGAGGAAGTTAGCAATTTAATGATTGAAAAAGGTTATAAAAATGTTAGAGTAGTTAAAGACTTAGCTGGACTTGACAGAGTTGTTATAGGAAATATTTAGGTTTAGTTAATAGTTAATAGTTAATAGTAAAACTCTTAACAGAGTTTTTTAACTATATATTTTAAATTCAGCTTAGCCGAATTTATTCATTAACTATTAACTATAATAACTAGATTGTTGTGCAATTTAGTTATTATATGTGAAGCTTGATAAGTACATAATGGTTATGTTATAATATTTCAATATGAAAAAATACAGTACGGAGTGATATTATGTTATTAGATAAATTAGCATTTACGGAAAATAAATACGAAGAACTATCAGTTAAAATATCAGATCCTTCAATAATGGCTAACCAAAAAGAATGGAGAAAGCTATGTAAGGAGCACGCTGATTTAGAAATAATCGTAACAGCTTATAGAGAATATAAGAAAGTTGTTGAAGATTTAGAAGCTAATAAAGAAATGTTAGAAGAGGAATCAGATAAAGAAATGAGAGAAATGTTATCTGAAGAAATTTCTTTATTAAAAGAGCAAGAAGAAGAACTAGAAAATAAGATTCAAATTCTTTTATTACCTAAAGATCCTAATGATGACAAGAACGTATTTGTTGAAATTAGAGCTGGTGCTGGAGGAGATGAAGCAGCGTTATTTGCAGCTAATCTTTTCAGAATGTACACTAGATATGCTGAATCTCAAAGATGGTCAGTTGAACTAATGAGTTCAAATGAAAATGATCTTGGTGGGTTTAAAGAAGTTGTATTTATGATTAAAGGTAACGGAGCTTATTCAAAGTTAAAATATGAAAGTGGTGTACATAGAGTTCAAAGAGTACCTGACACAGAAAGTTCAGGAAGAATACACACTTCAACAGCTACAGTAGCTGTATTACCAGAAGTTGATGATGTTGAAATAGAAATCAATGATAAAGATTTAAGAATTGACGTTTATAGATCTTCAGGTAATGGAGGACAATGTGTTAATACAACTGATTCAGCAGTTAGAATTACTCATATTCCAACAGGTACAGTTGTAGCTTGTCAAGATGAAAAGTCACAGCTTAAAAATAAAGAAAAAGCTATGAAGGTTTTAAGAGCAAGATTATATGAAGTTGCTGAAGCTGAAAGACTTGCTGGAATCGCTGAAGATAGAAAGAGTCAAGTAGGAACAGGGGATAGAAGTGAAAGAATAAGAACTTATAACTATCCACAAGGAAGAGTTACTGATCATAGAATTGGATTAACATTATATAAATTAGATAGTTTCATGAATGGAGATATTGAAGAAGTTATTAATGCTTTAATTACTGCAGATCAAGCAGAAAAAATGCAGGCAATGGGTAATACTGATTCAATATAAGATTAAAAGCCTTGCATTGGATAATGTAAGGCTTTTAAAATAGGTGATTACATGAAAATAGAAAAAGCATTAAAAAAACAAAAGTTTCATAATAAGATATTTTATATAATTATGATATTATTAGCAGTGTTTCTTCCATTATGTACTTATTTAGCTTATATTAATTCAACAATAATGCTAACCTTTCTAGCATTGATAGAAGTTTTAATTTGCATAGCATTAATAAATAAAATTAATAAATCTACTCTTAAGTTTTCTATTTATAATAATAAATTGAAAATAAAAAATGGGTTATTTTTAAGTTATAGTTTAATTCAATGCGATAAAGTAGCTATTGTACATACTAATAAAAGTAATGAAGATATGGAAATAATTATTATTACACCTGTAAGGTATAAAAATAAAAAATTACATCCTATTTCAAAAGATTTTATGAGAAAAAATAAAGAAGCTGCAGATGAGTATTTAAGAATAAAAAAGATACGTCAAGATTGCTTATATTATTTTCAGGTTATTAATTGTGGTGAATTAAATAAGTATGTATTGTTAGATAACATTTATAGAAATTGTGTTAATGCAGTATATACGTCTTCAGCTATAGAGAACATAAAAATAGCGCGAGGACAAAAAGAAATTTAAAGAAAGAAGGTAAGTCTTTTATGGAAACAAAGGTTGCCATAATAAAAGATATAAATAAGGATATTAAATTTATAGAAGAAGCTGGTGCTATCATTAGAGATGGTGGAACTGTAGCTTTTCCGACTGAAACTGTATATGGATTAGGAGCAAATGCTTTAGATGAAGAGGCTGTAAAGAAGATTTTCATTGCTAAAGGGAGACCGCAAGATAATCCATTAATTGTACATGTTTGTTCAAAGAATATATCCGAATTAGTTAAAGAAGTGCCAGAAGTAGCACAAAGAATGATTGATAAATTTTGGCCAGGACCTTTAACAATTATATTAGAAAAGAATGATATTATTCCAAATATGACAAGTGCAAACCTTAATACTGTTGGAATAAGAATGCCAAGTTCTGAAATTGCTCTTAAGCTTATAGAATTATCAAAAAGACCAATTGCAGCACCTTCAGCTAATATTTCAGGTAGACCAAGTCCAACAGAGGTTGAAAGATGTATTGAGGACCTAAATGGTAAGGTTGATTATATAATTGGTGGAGAAAGTAGTGATATAGGAGTTGAATCAACTATAATTGACTGTACAGTAAATCCACCATTAGTATTAAGACCAGGTGGTATTACTTTAGAAATGCTTAAAGAAATAGATTCTAATATTGAAATCGATAGTGCTTTAAAATCGAAGCCAACTGAAAATTTTAAACCAAAGGCACCAGGAATGAAGTATAGACATTATGCGCCTAAAGCACATTTAAAAATAATTAAAGGGAAAAATGAAAAAACTATTGAAATAATCAATGAAATATTAGAAAATTATATAGAAAAAGGTAATGATGTAGCTATATTAACTACAGATGAAAATTTAAATAAATTTAATAGCGGAAAAGTAATATCATTAGGAAGTGAAAATAATTTAAACGAAATTGCAAAAAATCTTTTTGAGACGTTAAGAAAATGTGATGACTTAGGAGTTCAACATATCTTATGTCAAGGATTTGAAGAAAAAGGCGTTGGTCTTGCAATAATGAATAGATTAAATAAAGCTGCAGGTTATGATATTTTAGAAGTGTAAATAAGGAGGATGGGGGAGCCTATTCTTCTTTTTTTATAAATAATTAATGTAATAATGTTAGTTATTACATAATAAATAATAGAAAGGTTGGTTTTATGAAAATTGCATTAGGTTGTGACCATGGTGGATTAAATTTAAAAGCAGAAATAGCTAATTATTTAAAATCTCAAAACATTGAGTTTAAGGATTTCGGAACTTATACAGAAGAATCTTGTGATTATGCTGATATAGCATTACCAGTAGCTGAAGCAGTAGTAGCTAAAGAATTTGATTTTGGTATATTAATTTGTGGAACTGGAATAGGAATAGGAATTGCAGCAAATAAGGTACCAGGAATAAGAGCTGCACTTTGCTCTGATACATTCAGCGCTCATGCAACTAGAGAGCATAATGATGCTAACATATTAACTATGGGAGAAAGAGTTGTTGGTAAGGGATTAGCAATAGACATAGTAAAAGCATTTTTAGGGGCTGAATTTGAAGGCGATAGACATGCAAGAAGAATAAATAAAATCACTGAAATTGAAAAAAAATACTCTAAATAATAGGGAGTAATTTAAATAATCTTTAAAGGTTTTACTAGGAGGAAGAAGATAATGAGTAAAGTAACAGAAATTAAGCATCCATTGATATTACATAAATTAGCATATATTAGAAGTAAAGATACTGGATCAAAATATTTTAGAGAATTAGTAGAAGAAGTTTCTATGTTAATGGCATATGAAGTAACAAGAGATTTAGAAACTGAAGAAGTAGAGGTAGAAACACCAATATGTAAGACTAAATGTCAAATGTTAGCTGGTAAGAAGATGGCTATAGTTCCAATATTAAGAGCAGGTCTTGGAATGGTAGATGGAATATTAAATTTAATACCAGCAGCTAAAGTTGGGCATATTGGATTATATAGAGATGAGGAAACACTTCAACCAGTAGAGTATTTCTGTAAGTTACCACAAGATATAGCTGAAAGAGATATAATAGTAGTAGATCCAATGTTAGCAACAGGTGGTTCTGCAGCTGATGCAATCTCTTTATTAAAGAAAAGAGGAGCTAAAAAGATTAGATTAATGTGTTTAATTTCTTCTCCAGAAGGTGTTAAACTTGTTCAAGAACAACATCCAGATGTTGATATATACTTAGCTTCTATTGATGAAAAATTAAATGAAAAAGGATATATTGTACCAGGTCTTGGTGATGCTGGAGATAGACTTTTCGGAACTAAATAATAAAAAGCGAAGACTAAGTCTTCGCTTTTTAATTAAATTACAAACAAGTTAGTTTAGTTAATAGTTAATAGTTAATGTAGAAATTCCTATGGGAGTTTCTTATTAATAATATATTTTTAAATTCAGCTTTGCTGAATTTATTTCTATAATTATTAAATAAAAAAGCAAAGGAGTGAAAGTTATGGCAAAAAGAGAAGGATACTTATCATGGGATGATTATTTTATGTCTGTAGCATTATTATCAGGAAAGAGAAGCAAAGATCCTAGCACACAGGTTGGGGCCTGTATTGTAAATAGAAATAATATAATTGAAAGCATAGGATACAATGGGTTACCTAAAGGATGTTCTGATGATGAATTTCCATGGGAAAAAGAAGGGGAAACATTGAATACGAAATATCCATTTGTTGTTCATGCAGAGTTAAATGCAATATTAAATGCAAAGGGTAAAGATTTATCGGGGTGTAAGATATATGTTGCATTATTTCCATGTAATGAATGTGCAAAAGCAATAATACAATCAGGAATTAGTGAAGTTGTCTATTTAAGTGACAAGTATGCGGATACTGATTCAGTAAAGGCTTCTAAAAGAATGTTCAAATGCGCTGGAGTTGCTCTGAATCAGTTAATTCCAACTCACGAAAAAATAGAGCTATCTTTAAATATAAAAGATATTTAATTGCTTGATAATTTAATAACACATTAAATAAAGTAATAATTATCTATAAGCAAATTATGTTTATAAAAAAATCAAATACATACTTAAATAGAAAAGGCGTTATCATATAAAGGATTTAAGGAGAATAACAGGTACAGATATAGAGCAAACCTAAGTGTAAAATTAGTGGAAAAAGGTAAAATATTTTAAAAACTAGTTGATATTGGAAAAAATAAAGTGGTATAATAATAGTGTTAATTGTTTAACAATTTAAACAATTAACACTATTATGATTTTAGGGTAAATTAATGGGAGGGTTTTTTATGAGAGAAGTAGTAATAGTTAGTGCAGTAAGAACTGCAATTGGATCATTCGGTGGGTCATTGAAGGATGTTCCAGCAGCAGATTTAGGAGCACTAGTAATTAAAGAAGCTGTAAATAGAGCTGGAGTTAAACCAGAATTAGTTGAAGAAGTAGTTATGGGAAATGTTATACAAGCTGCTCAAGGACAAAATGTTGCTAGACAAGCTGCTGTAAAAGCAGGATTACCAGTAGAGGTTCCAGCTATGACAATAAATAAAGTTTGTGGATCAGGTTTAAGATGTGTAGCATTAGCGGCTCAAATGATTAAGGCTGGAGATTGTGATGTAGTAGTTGCTGGAGGAATGGAAAACATGTCTGCAGCACCATATGCTATTCCTGGCGCAAGATGGGGTCAAAGAATGGGCGATGCAAAAATGGTAGATACAATGATTAAAGATGCTTTATGGGATGCATTTAATGATTATCATATGGGTGTAACAGCTGAAAACATAGCTAAAGAATGGGGATTAACAAGAGAAATGCAAGATGAATTCTCATTAAATTCTCAATTAAAGGCTGAAAAGGCAATTAAAGAAGGAAAATTTGTAGATGAAATAGTACCTGTTGTTATTCCACAAAGAAAAGGTGAACCAAAAGTATTTGCTCAAGATGAGTTCCCAAGATTCGGATCAACTCTTGAAAAAATGTCTAAATTAAGACCTTCATTTATTAAAGATGGTACTGTAACTGCTGCTAATGCATCAGGAATTAATGATGGTGCAGCTGCATTTGTAGTTATGAGTGCTGAAAAAGCAGAAGAATTAGGATTAAAACCAATGGCTAAGATACTTTCTTATGGAAGCAAGGGATTAGATCCTGCAATAATGGGATATGGACCATTCCATGCAACAAAGAAGGCGTTAGAAGGTGCTGGATTAACTGTAGAAGATATGGATTTAATTGAAGCAAATGAAGCATTTGCAGCACAAAGTTTAGCTGTAGCTAAGGATTTAAATTTCGATATGGATAAAGTAAATGTAAATGGAGGAGCAATAGCACTTGGTCATCCAGTAGGTGCTTCAGGAGCAAGAATATTAGTTACATTACTTCATGAAATGGAAAAAAGAGATGCTAAAAGAGGATTAGCAACTCTTTGTATTGGTGGAGGAATGGGAACTGCTTTAGTAGTTGAAAGAGTGTAATTTATATTAAAAATAAAAAAAAAGGAGCTTTTCAGAGGCTCCTTTTATAACTATAGTAATTATAAATATGTTTAATTGTAATTATTAGAATAAAAAATAATAAAAATTTTAAAAAATAATGAATAAAGTGTAAAGCAATTATTCATAAAAAACTAAATAAATATACAGAATACCTTATTAATAATTATAAAATGATAAAAAAAGTTAAAAAAATTTTTAAAATAGTAATAATATTATCAAAAAGTAACAAAATAAAAGTATGAAACGTTATCAGAATGAATAGGAATAAAAAAATAAATATTATGAAAATTTAAACAAATGAAAGATTGTAAAATTAATTGCAAAAATAATTTAAAAAGCTCAAAAAAAAGATTTTAGTTGAGCATTTATGAAATATTATATAATAACAGGCTATTTTAACGATTAATTGTAAAAAATAAGTAAAAATGAGGTTTTTATTAATTTAGAACTAGGTATATAATTAGCTAATGTCAACAGGGACAGTGTCTAAAAATAACGTAAGAGTATTCCTAGATAAGAGCTCATTTGTATAAATAAATACATACATATAAAGATATAACAATTAGTTTTTATATAGGAATAAGATAAGATTCTAGCTCCCAAATAAGTTATTTACTAGGAGATTAAAATGGCTAAAGATCTAAAGTTTATAGTAAAATCTGTAGCAAGTAATGATTTTATAACTGGAGTTGTTTTATTTTTATTATTAGCTTTGGTAGGAAAATGTAAAATTGGATTAATTTTATTTCTTGGATTAATAATTTCTATGCTGAATTTTATTATTTCAGCAAAAATAACTGAGAAATTCATAAATAATCCTAAAAAAAATAAAGCAATTTTATATCCGTTAAGTTATCTAATGAGAATTATTACTATAGTTTTTATAGCAGTAATCTTTTCTAATAAAATAATTAATTTATTAGTCTTTTTATTAGGATTTTTTATACATTATATAATACTAGTAATAACTACTATAAAAGTGCAGAAGGGAAGTGAATAGATGGAACCATCAAAAGCTATATTTTCTTTTTACTTAGGCAAAATAGCAATTGATATAAAACCAGAGGCAATAGTGCAATTAGTAATTGTTTTATTAATTTTAGCTTTAGCTTGGTGGTCTACTAGAAATATGAAAATAAGACCATCTAAAAAGCAAACTATTGTTGAATGGATTTATAACATGTTAAATAATGCTGTAGTAAGTAATGTTGGAGAAGATTTTAGAGGAATTGTTCCTTTCATAGGAACTTTAGGGATATTTGTGCTAGTAATGAATTTTACAGGTCTAGTCGGAATATCACCACCAACAAAAAACTTTAGTGTTACATTAACTTTAGCTTTAATATCATTTGTAATGGTTCAAGGATATGCTATTAAAAAGAATGGCATTGGAGGATATTTTAAAGGATATTTAGAACCAGTATCTTTCATATTACCAATTACAATATTGGAGAGAGTAATGCTTCCAATATCTCTATCTTTAAGACTTTTTGGTAATATGTTAGCAGCTACTTTTATAATAGAACTTGTTTATGAAAGTTTAGAAAAGATAGCATGGTTTGCACAACTTGTTATACCAATCCCATTACATTTGTATTTTGATATATTTGATGGTGGTATTCAAGCAATTATTTTTGTAATGTTAACAATGATAAACATTAAGATAGTATCAGAACATAATTAAAAGGAGGAAATTAAAAATGAATGAAATAGGAATGAGAGCATTAGGAGCAGGTATTGCAGTATTAGTAGGTTTAGGAGCAGGTATTGGTATAGGAAATGCTACAGGAAAAGCAGTTGAAGGGGTTGCAAGAAATCCAGAAGCAACAGGAAAGATCACAACAACATTAGTTATAGGATCAGCATTCGCAGAAGCAACAGCTATTTATGGATTATTAGTATCTATCTTATTAATATTTGTAGGAGTAGCATAATATTTTAATAACTCCAGAAGGGGGTATCAAATAATGGAATTTAATCCAGGTATTATATTAGCCACTATAGTAAACTTTTTGATTCTATTCTTTGGATTAAAATATTTCTTTTTTGAAAAAGTTAAACTAATAGTTGAAGCAAGAGAGAATGAGATAGTGGAGAAGTTAGACAATGCAGATATGGAGCTTGAAAAAGCGAGAAATCTTGCTATTAGTAATGAAAGAGAACTTCAAAGGGCTAAAGAAGAAGGAAAGGCTATTACAGAAAGCCATAAGAAAAGGGCTGAAAAAGTATATGATGAAATTGTTGAAGAAGCAAGAGCTGAAGCAAATTTAATTATAGAAAGAGCCAAAGTAGAAATTGAAAGGGAAAAAGAAAAAGCTGAGTACTCTTTAAAGAAGGAAGCTATAGACTTAGCTTTAGAACTTTCTAAAAAAGTAATTGAAAAAAATATCGATGAGAAAAAAAATAGAACTCTAATTGATGAATTTATTTCAGAGGTAGGTAAATAAATATGTACGAATATTTAGACCGAAGATATGCCCTTGCACTTTATGAAGTTGCTGAAAAAAAAGGAAAAGTTGATGAATATCTTGGAGATTTAAGAGAAATCTGCAATCTTATAGATAATAATAGTGATTTTTTAGAAGTAATTAAACATCCTCAAATAGGTACAAAGCAAAAGAAAAAGACTTTTATTAACATATTTAAAGGTAAAATCGATGAGGAACTTTTATCATTTTTATTAATATTAATAGAAAAGGACAGAATTTTATTTTTAAAAGAAAAGTTAAAGGAAATGGAGAAAATCCATTTAGAAAGATTAAATGTTTTACAAGGAATTGTTAAAACTACAATACCTTTAGAGGAATATGAATATAATGCTTTAGTAGAAAAATTAGAAAAGAAGTATAATAAAGATATTATATTAAAGAAAATAATAGATCCTGAAATTTTAGGCGGAATTTATGTAAGAATAGGAAATGACGTTATTGATGGAACTGTAAGAACAAGATTAGATGATTTAAGAAAGCTGATGCTTACTACGGAATAGAGGTGATTGCATGAACATAAAACCAGAAGAAATAACATCTATCATAAAAAAAGAAATACAAAGATATGAAAATCAAATTAAAACTTCTGATTCTGGAACAATAATTCAAATTGGTGATGGAATTGCAAGAGTTTATGGATTAGATGATTGTATGCAAGGTGAGCTTTTAGAGTTTCCTAATAATGTATTTGGGATGGCTTTAAACCTAGAACAAGATAATGTTGGATGTGTTTTATTAGGTTCTGAAGAAGGAATTAAAGAAGGCGATATAGTAAAAAGAACTAATAGAATTGTTGAAGTGCCTGTAGGAGAAGGAATTTTAGGTAGAGTTGTAAACCCTCTTGGTGAAGAGATTGATGGTAAAGGACCTATAAACTATGCAGGAACTAGACCGATAGAGGTTCCAGCTCCAAGTATTATAGACAGAGCTTCAGTAAATGAGCCATTACAAACAGGGATAAAGGCAATTGATTCTATGGTTCCTATTGGTAAAGGACAAAGAGAACTTATTATCGGTGATAGACAAACAGGAAAAACTGCTATCGCT
The DNA here is from genome assembly GCF_000577815.1 of Clostridium saudiense. GTDB lineage: Bacteria > Bacillota > Clostridia > Clostridiales > Clostridiaceae > Clostridium > Clostridium saudiense. The sequence continues at coordinate 34,705 of NZ_CBYM010000021.1, forward strand.
GTAGATACAATTTTAAATCAAAAAGGTAAAGATGTAATATGTATATATGTAGCTATTGGTCAAAAGCAATCAACAGTTGCACATATAGTTAATACATTAGAAGAAATGGGAGCACTTGATTATTCAATTGTTGTTGCAGGAACTGCATCAGAAAGTGCACCACTTCAATATTTAGCACCATATGCAGGATGTAGTATGGGTGAATATTTCATGCATAAGGGTAAAGATGTTCTTATAATATATGATGATTTATCTAAGCATGCTGTAGCTTATAGAACAATGTCATTATTACTTAGAAGACCACCAGGAAGAGAAGCGTATCCAGGAGATGTGTTCTATATTCATTCAAGACTTTTAGAAAGAGCTGCAAAGCTATCTAAAGAAAATGGAGGAGGTTCATTAACAGCACTTCCAATTATAGAAACACTAGCTGGAGACGTTACAGCATATATACCAACTAATGTAATATCAATTACAGATGGGCAAATATTCTTAGAAAGTGAATTATTCAATACAGGACAAAGACCAGCAGTAAATGCAGGTATTTCGGTATCAAGAGTTGGTGGTAATGCTCAAATTAAGGCTATGAAACAAGTTTCAGGAACATTAAGGTTGGAACTTGCACAATATACAGAACTTGCAGCATTCGCTCAATTTGGATCTGATTTAGATTCTGATTCTAAGAGAAGACTAGAAAAAGGTAAAAGAATATTAGAAGTATTAAAGCAAGATCAATATAAACCAATGGATGTTGAAAAACAAATAGTTATATTGTATGCAACTGTAAATGACTTTTTATCAGATATAAAGGTTAAAGATATTAGAAAATTTGAAGCTGAATTCTTAGAATATATGGATACTCATCATAGAGATGTCTTGAAGCAAGTTATTGTTGAAAAACAATTAACAAATGAATTAAAAGAAAACATTGAAAAATGTATAATTGATTTTAAAAAAGAATTTTTAAAAGATGCATAGCTTTTTATAGCTATGCAATTCTTTAGGAGGTAAAACAGTGGGCGCAGCGGGACTTATAGAAATTAAAAGAAGAATGAAGTCAGTTGAAAGTACTAGAAAAATAACTAAGGCTATGGGGCTTGTTGCCACTTCAAAACTCAGAAAAGCAAGAAAAGAGCTTATAGCTAACGAGCAATATAATAATTTGTGCAAAGAAGTTATTAGTGAAGTTGTTTCTAGTATGCCGGAAGATTTTGACTCAATTTATTATAAAAGCTTTGATGGAGATAAACTCTATATTGTATTAACTTCAGACACTGGGTTATGCGCAGGTTATAATAATACTGTAGCTATATATTTAAACAATTTAGTTCAAAAAAGTGGCGGAGCAAAAGTTGTTGTTGTTGGAAGCAAAGGAATTTCATATCTTTCTAGATATAAAATAAGCACATATGCTGAATATGTAGATTTACCAGATATGCCTGCTACTAAAGATATTAATAGAATATATAATGATGCTATATATTTATATGAAAAGGGAGATGTTTCTGAAGTAAATATAGTATATACAGAATTTATTTCTCCGGTTAAACAAGAGGTAAAAAGTGTTAAAATATTACCAATAGAAAAGAAAGCTTCTCGAGAAGGTCAATATATAATTGAGCCAAATGAAGAAGCTGTATTTAAAAATGCAATAGATATGTATTTAAAGAGCCAACTTAAGACATGTATGCTTAGTGCAAAAGCTAGTGAACATAGTGCTAGAATGACTGCTATGGATGGAGCTACAGAAAATGCAAATGACATATTACAAAGTCTTAATATTAAATTCAATAGAATTAGGCAAGGTATTATAACACAAGAAATTTCAGAAATTGTTGGGGGAGCCGAAGCTCAAAAGTAGCAAGGAGGAAGAAGTATGTCAGAAAGTAAAATTGGAAAAGTAGTTCAAGTAATTGGACCTGTAGTAGATATAAAGTTCGATGAAGCTTCTTTACCAAACATATACAATGAAATTAAAATTGATATGGGTGATAGAGAGCTAGTTGTAGAAGTTGAGCAACATGTTGGGGATGATATTGTTAGAGCAATAGCAATGGAGTCTACTGATGGATTAAAGAGAGGTATGAAGGCTTTAGATACAGGAAAGCCAATATCTGTACCAGTAGGAAAGAATGTATTAGGAAGATTATTTAATGTATTAGGAAATCCTATAGATAATAAAGGAGCCATAGAATCCGATGAATCATATCCTATACATAGACCAGCACCAAGCTTTAAAGAACAATCTTTAGAGCCAGAAATGTTTGAAACAGGAATTAAAGTAATTGATTTAATTGCACCATATCAAAAAGGTGGGAAGATAGGATTATTTGGAGGAGCCGGAGTAGGTAAAACAGTATTAATCCAAGAGTTAATTAATAATATTGCCAAAGAGCATGGTGGAATTTCTGTATTTACAGGTGTAGGGGAAAGATCTAGAGAAGGTAACGACTTATATCATGAAATGATGGATTCAGGAGTTATAAATAAGACTGCATTAGTATTTGGTCAAATGAATGAATCACCAGGTGCTAGAATGAGAGTTTCATTAACTGGATTAACTATGGCTGAATACTTTAGAGATCAAGGTCAAGACGTATTATTATTTATAGATAATATATTTAGATTTACACAAGCAGGTTCAGAAGTTTCTGCATTATTAGGAAGAATACCTTCAGCTGTTGGGTATCAACCAACTCTAGCTACTGAAATGGGTGCTCTTCAAGAAAGAATCACTTCAACAAAAAATGGTTCTATAACATCAGTTCAAGCAGTATATGTTCCAGCTGATGACTTAACAGACCCAGCACCAGCAACTACATTTACTCACTTAGATGCTACAACAGTATTATCTAGAGCTATATCATCATTAGGAATATTTCCAGCAGTTGATCCATTAGAATCTTCTTCTAGAATTCTTGACCCAAGAATAGTTGGAAAGGAACACTATGAAGTTGCAACAGAAGTAAAAAATATACTTGAAAGATATACAGAATTACAAGATATAATTGCAATTTTAGGTGTTGATGAATTATCAGATGAAGATAAGGCTGTAGTTGCAAGAGCAAGAAGAATTCAAAGATTCTTATCTCAACCATTTACTGTTGCAGAGCAGTTTACAGGAATGCAAGGAAGATATGTTCCAGTTAAAGAGACTGTAAGAGGATTCAAAGAAATTTTATCAGGAAAATACGATGATTTACCTGAATCAGCATTCTTATTTGCAGGTACTATTGAAGAAGTTGTAGAAAAAGCTAATAAAATGAAATAGGAGATGTAAGTTATGGGAAAAACAATAAAACTTAACATTGTATCTCCTGGGCGTGAAGTATTAACAGAGGAAATTATTAGTTTATTGACAACCGAGCCTAATGGTAAAATTGAGTTTCTTGCAAATCATGCACCAAGTATAGTTGCTGCTATACCAACGGTAAGTGTGTATACTACCGCTAATGGTGATATAAAGAAATTATTTACATCTTCAGGAATTATATATGTTAAAGATAACGTGATTAATTTCTGCTGTGATTCATTTAATTATCCAGAAGAAATTGATATAAATCGTGCGGAAGAGGCTTTTAAGAGAGCAGAAGAAAGATTAACTAGTAAAAAAGAAAATGTTGATATAGAAAGAGCAAAGAGAGCATTAGCTAGGGCAAATGCAAGATTGCAATTTAAATAAGGAAATCGCTAAAAAGCGACTTCCTTATTTTTTTTTATAGAAAATTATTTATATAACCTTTTTTTTAGATTTGAATAGAATGATATATATACACGAAATCAGTAGAGAAATATATTAAATTTAGAATAAAGAGAACTATTTTAAGAGCTTAATAATATATATATATTATTAAGAGAAATTATTTTACTACAATGTGGCAGTATATATTTATGTAACTTGAATTAACCAAATAGAATTTTGAAATTTCATTTGGACAATTTATATTAAAGCAATGTATAAAAAAAATAGTTTGGACAATAATTTTAGAGGAAGGGCAGGGGATTACAATATGAAAAAAGTATTTTTTGTATTTCTTTTAATCTTTTCTCTATTAATTATTGGTGGAAAAGAGTATAAGTGTGAATCAAAGGAAGATTCTTTCAGTAAGATTGAAGGATATGTGATAAATAATTATGATTTTGTTCAAAATGGAATTAAATTAGAATATACAGTTGATGAAAAATTATGCAAAGAATACTTAAGGATAAAACAATTTTTTGAAGAAAATAATTTTTTAGTACTTTCTACAGAGAATAATAATATTACAGCAGAAAGTGAAAATATTGATTATAGTATTAATATTTGTGAATATAATGATTTGATAAAAGTTCAAGTTATTCTAATTAATAATGATGTTAGTAAATCAGAGGAAGAATTGAAAAAATTATCACAGAAAATAAGAAATGATAATTTTATAAATGAAAGGTATTTTTCATTTATAAAGGGAAAGCTAAATACACAGGATAAAAATTTGATTGATGATTTGGAAAAAAATTTAAATATAAAAGTTAATGAATATTTAGATATAAACAATGGGTGTGTTGCTGAAGCTACATTTGAAGATAATCAACATATAAACATTGGACAAATTAAGTACGATACAGGTTCATATTTAATTATAGGAACACCGATAATTTTCGTAACATACTAACAATAAATATGGAGGATAATATGGAAAAAATCATAGTTAGAGGTGGAAAGGAACTTCATGGAGAAGTTGATATAAGTGTTGCAAAAAATTCAGTATTACCTATAATAGTTGCAACTATTTTAAATCCAACCGAAATAATTTTAAAGAAAGTACCTATGTTAGAAGATGTTACTGTCTTGATTAATTTATTAAGAGAGTTAAATTGTGAAGTGCAATTTTCTTCAATAACAGGAGATTTAAAAATAAATACCCAAAATTTAAAAGAAGTAGATCCTAATAGTGAGTTAATTAGAAAAATGAGAGCATCTTTTTTAATTATGGGACCTATGTTAGCAAGGTTTGGCAAATGTAAAATATCAATGCCTGGAGGCTGTAATATTGGAAGCAGACCTGTAGATTTACATTTAAAAGGTTTTAATGCTTTAGGAATAGAATCTGAAGTTGGGTATGGATATGTCGAAGCTAAGATTGATAAATTACATGGAAACAGAATTTATTTAGATTTTCCATCTGTAGGAGCTACAGAGAATATTATGATGGCAGCTGTTTTAGCACCAGGAGTTACTGTAATAGAAAATGCTGCTGAAGAACCAGAAATCTGGGATTTAGCAAGATTTTTGAATTGTATGGGAGCTAATATTGAAGGAGCTGGATATGGAAAGATAACTATACATGGTGTATCAGAATTGAAACAACCAAAACCATTTACACCTATATTTGATAGAATAGAAGCTGGAACTTTTATGGTTGCAGCTGGAATTACTAATAGTAAGATAACGATTAATGGAGTAAATGAAGAACATTTAATGCCTACTATTGAAAAGTTGAAGGAGTGCGGAGTTTACTGTACTATAGATGGACAAAAGATGATTGTTGATGGAACTAAAGAAAAAAGACCAGTAGATATAAAAACAATGCCTTATCCTGGTTTTCCAACAGATATGCAGGCTCAAATGATGGCTTTATTAGCAATTACTAAAGGAGTAAGTGTAATAACTGAAACTGTATTTGAAAATAGGTTTATGCATGTTGGAGAGCTAGGAAGAATGGGTGCTAATATAAAAATTGATGGTAGAATAGCAATAGTAGAAGGTGTAACTACTCTTACTGGATGCGGGGTTAAAGCTACTGATTTAAGAGCTGGAGCAGCAATGATATTAGCTGGATTAGTTGCAAATGGACAAACGGAGATAGGAGAAATATATCATATTGATAGAGGATATACTAATATTGAAGAAAAGTTTAGAAAGCTTGGAGCAGAAATATATAGAGTTCATAAATAAATTAGGGGTCTTTTTTGACTCCTAATTTTATTTTATATAGAAATATAAGAATTAATAATAATGATAATTTGGAATTGTTCAACAGATTAAAACATATATATAGGTGTAACCTTGGTAAGATGGAGGGAGTATGAGTAAAAATTTTTTAAAAGGATTTACAACGATTAAGTTAGTAATAGTAACAGCTATATGTATTATTTTGTTTATGATAATAATTCCAGTAATAACTATGAAAGCAGATGTGAAAATAGATTTTAATAAATATGCAACTAATAAAGAAAAGATAAATGTTAATGAATCGGATAAGAGTGAAGATAATAAGGTAGAGGAAGAGATAGATAATACAGAGATTAAAGACAAAGTAGATGAAGTGGACAATGTAGATAATGTGGATAAGATAGAGGATATAAACAATGAAATAAACATTAATACAAATAGTACTGTTTCTGTATATATTACTTTAGAGAATAGAATAGAGGAGATAGAACTAGAAGATTATGTATATGGTGTACTTGCAAATACAATGCCTATTAGCTTTGAAACTGAAGCATTGAAGGCTCAAGCTATTGTAGCTAGAACCTATGTTGTTAGTAAAAAAATAAATCCATGTACAGAGGCTAATGGAGGAGATATATGTGACTCAGCACATTGTCAGGTTTATTCATCAAAGGATGATATCCTTAAGAAATGGGGAGAGGAAAATGGAGAGAGATATTGGGAAAAAATAAAAAATGCAGTAGATGATACAAAAGGTATGGTTTTAACTTATGATAGCGAATTGGTAATGTATCCATTATATTTTGCTGTTAGTGCTGGAAAGACCGAGTCAGCAGAAGAGTTAGGGATGGGAAAAATCCCGTATCTTAAATCAGTAGATAGCCCAGGTGATGAGGAATCATCTAAATTTGAAAGTTCTAAGGAAATTACATTAAGTGATTTAGCTTATATAATAAGTAATAAATATCCTAAGTCTGGCATAACTTCAAGTAATATAAGAGATAGTATTAGTATATTATCAAGAAGTGAGTCGGGGGGAGTTATTGAATTAAAAGTAGGAGATAGTGTGATTAAAGGAGCTGATTTTAAAGTTTTGCTAGGGCTCAACTCAACAAACTTTGATTATTCTATAGGCGATAATACGATTATATTCAATTGTAAAGGCTATGGTGAAGGGGTTGGAATGAGTCAGTGGGGGGCAAATGTTATGGCTAAGGATGGGAAGAGTTATGATGAAATATTAAAGCATTATTATACGGGTATTAATATAGGAAATTTAAAATTTAACCTATAAGGTTAATATATACTATATAAACACGAAGAGATTTGATTTATCAAATCTCTTTTTGTTTTTTTATATATAAATTTGACGAATAAAAATTTAGTATAGATTGAATTAATTTAATTTTAGGGGCAAGAATACAATACAGGAGGTGTTGAAATGGACCAAAATAAAAAAAATAAAGTAAAGGACTTTTTCAGAAAGGAGGGCTTTTACTTAGTTTTACTAGTATGTTTATGTGTAGTTGCAACTGTAGCAGCATTTACTATTAAAAAGAATTCAGTTGCTAAGGAGCAAAACAATACTAGCAATGAATTATCTTTAAATGATGTTCAAGATAGCAATTCTTCAGAGGTTGATTCTAACTTTAATATGCAAAATGCAGAAAGGGTAGAAAACAATGATGAATTAGCAGAAGCAAATGATAATGAAATATCTCAAGAAGAAGTTACTAATGAAGTAGATAATGATACTAATGATACTAATGAAGCGATTGTTTCTGAAAATCAAAATAACTCAGAGCAAGAAGCTGATGTTGATGTTTCAGCAGGAACTGATAGTAATATTGTTCTATCATTACCTATAGATGGTGAAGTAGCTATATCAAGAGAATTTGGAAAAATGGTAAGAACTTATTCAGATGAAACTAGAAGTGAAGATATATCTAGAAGAGGTATTGATATAAATGCTGCTGTCGGAACAACTGTTAAGGCAGCTGCAGAGGGTAAAGTTGAAGAAGTATCAAGCAATACTACAGATGGAACTTATGTTGTTATTGCACATGCTAATGGGCTAAAAACAAAATATGCTAACTTAAGCGAAGATGTTAAGGTAGCAGCAGGGGATACTGTTAGTGCTGGTACTGAAATAGGTACAGTAGGAAATAGTTCAGGTATATTTACATCAAAAATTTGCGGAGATGTATTAAATGTTCAAGTACAAGATGCAAATGGAAAAGATGTTGATCCAAGTGCTTATTTCGAGATGAAATAATTTATTAAAGTATCAACCATTTTTATGGTTGATACTTATACAATTATTTAATTAGTTTGAGAATATGAATTTTTTTTATAGATTAAGTAAATAATATATCAAATAGAGATTAAGGAGGTATAATCTTGAAAGACTATATAGAAGAAAGAGTTTTAGAGGTAGCCCAATATATAATTGATTCAAAAGCTACAATTAGAAAAACAGCGAAAGTATTTGGGGTAAGTAAGAGTACTATTCATAAGGATATGACAGAAAGATTACCTAAAATTAATCCGGCTATAGCTGAACAAACACATTTAATATTAGAATTAAATAAATCTGAAAGACATATTAGAGGCGGTAAAGCCACAAAAATGAAATATAAGGCGAATGAAGGATAAAGCTATTGAATGATAAATCCATTAAATATATAATAGAAAAAGGAATAATTTTGTAGAAAAAACAAATATTTTGAATTTTATTATATAGGAGTGAATAAAATGTGGTTTTGGAAAAGCGGTAGCGATTTGGGAATTGATTTAGGGACAGCCACTGTACTTGTTTATGTAAAAGGAAAAGGAGTAGTATTAAAAGAACCATCAGTTGTAGCAATTAATAAAAATAATAATAAGGTTTTAGCAGTTGGAGAGGAAGCAAGAAGGATGATAGGGAGGACCCCTGGTAATATTGTAGCAGTAAGACCATTAAAGGATGGGGTAATTTCTGATTATGATGTTACAGAAAAAATGCTTAAGGCTTTTATTAAGAAAGCTTTAGGAAAAAGAAGGGTTATAGCACCGAGAGTTATGATTTGTATTCCATCAGAAGCAACAGAAGTCGAGAAAAGAGCAGTAATAGATGCAGCTATGAATTCGGGAGCTAAGAAAGTTAATCTAATTGAAGAACCATTAGCGGCTGCAATTGGAGCAGGATTAGATATTACGAAACCAGATGGACATATGATTATTGACATTGGTGGTGGAACAACTGATATTGCAGTTATTTCATTAGGTGGTATTGTTATTAGACAGTCTATAAAAGTCGCAGGTGATAAATTTGATGAAGCAATTACTAGATATGTAAGAATGAAGTATAAGCTTCTAATTGGTGAAAAGACTTCAGAAGATTTAAAGGTTAGTGTTGGATCTGTATTTAAGGGATCAAGGAACATATCAACGACTATTAAGGGTAGAAATTTAATTGCTGGTTTACCAGGTGAAGTTATTATTTCTACTGAAGAATTAAGAGAAGCATTAATGGAACCAGTATCAATGATTGTTGAAAGTGTAAAATCTGTATTAGAAAAGACTCCACCGGAATTAGCAGCAGATATTATTGAAAAAGGAATATTAATGACTGGTGGTGGTTCGTTAATAGATGGATTAGATAAACTTATAGAAGAGAATACAGGTATTAATGTTAGTATTGCAAGTAACACAGTAGAGGCAGTAGCAATGGGAACAGGTGAGGTTCTTAAGTATGCTGATAAATTGGACAATAATATTTCTAATAAAGAAATTACTTTAATAGATTAAATTTATATTAGTAAACAAATAATGCTAGAAGTTATAACTTCTAGCATTATTTGTTTACTATAGAATTTAAATAATAAGCATGTATTAATCCATGAGAAATTACTTTTGCCATTTCGAAAACAAGATGAAGTCGTATACTTCTAGAAGTGAAGAATTCAGCAGTATCACTAGAGTCTATTATACCAATTATTGAAGCAATACCTACATCGGGAAGTGATTTTCCAACACCTTTCCCAGGATGGATAGGATAATCACGAGTGTGTATTTCACCAATTGAATTTACATCTCCGAGACATGCATCTATACCTATTATAGAAGCATTAGGATGAAGCTTATTGATTTCAATAAGTTTTTTATCTAAGTTTAATGCATGAATCGGATTTTCTAACGTACCGTATACAGGTAAAGGAAAATTATGTTCTTGAAGAAAAGTTCCAACAAGTGGGCCTAAACAATCACCTACGCATTTATCAGTACCGATGCATACTATAATACTATTAGAATTAATATATTTTCTCATAAATTCAGCAATTTCATAGTATGCTAAATTAGATTTATAATTAAACTTTCTTTTAATCAAATAATTCACCTCCCATTTTTATATATGGAAATTATTTTTCGCTATTTAAAATAACAAAAAATAATGTTTGTTACTTTAAAGAAAACTTCTTTTCGATTCATTTAGTAAATAAATTTAATAATAAAATTAAAAGTTTAAATTTTGATTATATTATAGCTTGTCTTATATAAAATATATGATTTACAAAGCAATAATATAATTTTATTATAAAAAATTATATTAAGAACTTAAAAGAAAAGGTATCAGTTGGACAATGATGATTTATAAAAGTATGTAAAATTTATTAAAATTAACAAGCTTGTACTTATACTATATTTATATGAGGGTAAATTTGTTACTAATTATGAGGTGAAAAATGAATAAAAAATCTACTATTAAATTTGAAAAAAGTATTATTTTTATTATTATAAAAAAATAGAATTATATATTAAAAAGAAGAATTATAGAGAAAATAAGAGTATATTAAGAATAATCTTTTATAAAGATTAAAAATGGGGGTTGAAATATAATTGGTTTAATTATATACTAGTCCTTGTCAGTTCGGCAGTAACATAATGAATGACAAAAAAGTTGTAAATAAGCACATGGGGGAGTTCCCGAGAGGCCAAAGGGGGCAGACTGTAAATCTGTTACGTTTCGTTTCGATGGTTCGAATCCGTCCTCCCCCACCATTAACAACTTAAAAAAGAAAATTTGAAATTTGGTATTATGCTTCATTGGCTCAATGGCAGAGCAGCTGACTTGTAATCAGCAGGTTGTTGGTTCGACTCCGACATGAAGCTCCAAATGGGGGAGTTCCCGAGAGGCCAAAGGGGGCAGACTGTAAATCTGTTACGTTTCGTTTCGATGGTTCGAATCCGTCCTCCCCCACCATTTCAAATTTAGTTTTATGGAAGCATAGCTCAGCTGGGAGAGCATCTGCCTTACAAGCAGAGGGTCACAGGTTCGATCCCTGTTGTTTCCACCAAATAAGCTTCATTGGCTCAATGGCAGAGCAGCTGACTTGTAATCAGCAGGTTGTTGGTTCGACTCCGACATGAAGCTCCAAATATGGGGGAGTTCCCGAGAGGCCAAAGGGGGCAGACTGTAAATCTGTTACGTTTCGTTTCGATGGTTCGAATCCGTCCTCCCCCACCATTAGCATGGTTTATACCATGCTTTTTTTATTTTATAAAAAATAAATTATAATCATATTATTTTTTATGAATATATTAAATGTTGACATAGTATAATTATATTGATAAAATATTCTAGAAATAAAATTTGATATTAGTTCTTATCCAGAGAGGTGGAGGGATAAAGGCCCTGTGAAACCCGGCAACCTATTAACAGTTAAAAGTTAATAGTTAAGATTAGAGAAAACTATTAGGATTTCATCTATAACTATGAACTATAAACTAAGAATTATTAACTAGGTTAATGTGGTGCAAATTCCTGCAGAACAATTAAGTTTGCAAGATAAGAAAGACCTTAGATAATTATAGTCTCTTCTTTTTGCAAGAGGCTTTTTTTATTGCTTAGAATTAATATCAAAACGAGAGGAGCTAAGCAAAATGAGAAGATTATTTACTTCAGAATCAGTTACAGAAGGGCATCCAGATAAAATATGTGATCAAATTTCGGATGCAGTATTAGACAGTATATTAGAAAAGGACCCAACAGCTAGAGTTGCTTGCGAAACAGCAGTAACAACAGGAATGGTACTAGTAATGGGAGAAATATCAACATCTTGTTATGTAGATATTCCTAAAGTAGTTAGAAAAACAATTAGAGAAATTGGATATGATAGAGCTAAATATGGATTTGATTGTGATACATGTTCAGTATTAACATCTATTGATGAACAATCTGGAGATATTGCAATGGGAGTTGATGAAGCTTTAGAATCTAGAGCAGGAACAAAGGATGATGTTGAAGCAGTAGGAGCTGGAGATCAAGGAATGATGTTTGGTTATGCTACTAATGAAACACCAGAATTTATGCCTTCACCAATTGCCATGGCACATAGATTGTCAAGAAGATTAACTGAAGTTAGAAAAAATGAAACTTTACCTTATTTAAGACCAGATGGAAAAACTCAAGTTACAGTTGAGTATGATGATAATAAAGTTGTAAGAATTGATGCAATAGTTATTTCAACTCAACATGATGAGCATGTAAGTCAAGAGCAAATAAGAGAAGATTTAATGGAGCATGTAATTAAACATGTTATTCCAGCTGAATTATTAGATGAATCAACTAAATATTACATTAATCCTACTGGAAGATTTGTTGTTGGTGGACCACAAGGTGATAGTGGATTAACAGGAAGAAAGATTATAGTTGATACTTACGGAGGATATGGAAGACACGGTGGTGGTGCTTTCTCAGGAAAAGATCCAACAAAAGTTGATAGATCAGCAGCTTATGCAGCAAGATGGGTAGCTAAGAATTTAGTTGCAGCTGGTGTTGCAGATAAGTTAGAAATTCAATTGGCTTATGCAATAGGTGTTGCAAAGCCGGTTTCTATAGAAGTTGAAACTTTTGGAACAGGTAAATTAAATGAAGAAGAAATAACAAGAATTGTAGAAAAAGTATTTGATTTAAGACCAGGAGCTATAATAAGGGATCTTGATTTAAGAAGACCTATATACAGACAAACAGCAGCTTATGGTCACTTTGGTAGAAATGATTTAAATTTACCTTGGGAACAATTAAATAAAGTAGAAGAAATTAAGAAATACTTATAATAAAAAAGCGAAGACTCATGTCTTCGCTTTTTTATTAGATTGAAAAGAAATTTACTCAGTTAGAAAATTAGTAGTTTATCATGAAACTATTCCTAAAGTAATAACTATTAACTCAAAACTCTTAACTAGAATAAACTATTTTTCCGTTTACGATAGTCATTTTAATATCAATATTATCATCGAATAAAACTAAATCAGCATCAAAATTTTCTTTTATTTGACCTTTTTTATCATCCACTCTACAATATTTAGCACCGTTAAATGAAGCCATTTTAACTATTTCGTATAAAGGATAATCAGTATTTTCGTATATGTTTTTGATTGCTTTATTTAAAGTTAAAATTGATCCTGCTAATGCACCATTCTCAAGTCTTGCTGATCCATCTTTAACTATGACTGGTTGTCCTCCTAGGGCATAATTTCCATCTGGCATTCCACAAGCACACATTGCATCTGTAACTAATAAAGTTTTATCAGTTCCTTTTTGTTTATAAGCTATTCTTAATGATGGATAGGATATGTGTATACCATCAGAAATAGTTTCAGTAGTAATATCAGTATCAAAGGTTGCACCTACAACACCAGGTTCTCTATGAGTGAAGCCTGTCATTGCATTAAATAAATGAGTTGAGTGACAGAAGCCACATTTGATACCTTCAATTGCTTCTTCATAAGTAGCTTTAGTATGACCTATAGAGCAACGAATACCCTTTTCGGTTAATATACTAGCAAGTTCTTTAGCTCCATCAACTTCTGGTGCCATTGTAATTGATACTACAGAATCCATTGCATCTCCAGTCATAGATTCAAAATTTTCAAAAGTTGGTTTAATTAAATAGTTAGGATTTTGAGCTCCAATGGCATTAGGACTGATAAAAGGTCCTTCTAAGTGTGCGCCTAAAACTTGAGCACCATCTGTACCTTCAAGTTTAGCTTTTTTTATTGCAGTCATAGATTTTAATATGTCTTCTGCTGACATCGTCATTGTAGTTGGTGTAAATGAAGTTGTACCATACTTACAGATGGTTTTGGAAATTTCATTTATTGCGTCAAATGTACCATCCATAGTATCATATCCTCCAGCTCCGTGTATATGAATGTCTATAAATCCAGGAGCTACATATAAACCTTTACAGTCGATGACTGAATCAGAAGAAGTAGTATTTGGATTTATTTCTTTAATAATACCGTTTTCAATTAATATAGAGCCTTTTTCAATTTTATCTAGAAAAATAATATTACAGTTTTTTAATAACATATTAAATAACCTCCCTATGATGTTTAAGCTTTTTATTATAAGCAAATAATTTATAAGTGAATAAGAAGAGTATAAATTAACAATCAAAATTTCACTTATGATATAATTATATAATATTAATAAGTAAAATAAAATGTTTGGAGCGATAATATGGAGATATTAGATGGCTTAGTTGAAGCAGTAATTTTTAGAAGTGAAGATAGCGGATATGTAGTAGCTAAAATTACAGCGAATAAAGAGGTTGTTACGATTGTTGGAATAATGCCGTTATTAAAAGAAGGTCAACAAATAGAGGTTAAAGGAAATTGGATTACACATAAACAATTTGGAAGACAATTTAATGTAGAAGAATATAAAGAGCTTCTTCCAACTTCTGTTAAGGAAATTGAAAAATATTTAAGCACAGGCATAATACATGGAATAGGGCCAGTAACAGCAAAAAAAATAGTAAAAGCATTTGGAGAAGAAACTTTAAATATATTAGACAATAATATTGAAAGACTCAAAGAAGTTGAAGGTATTGGTGAAAAGAAGTATAACATTATTTATGATTCATATTTAGAAAGCAAAGAACTTAAAGATATAATTATGTTTTTTCAAAAACATGGAGTAACAATAAATCAATGCTTAAAAATATATAAAAAATTTGGTCCAGATTCTCAAGATATTGTATCTAAAAATCCATATATTTTAAGTGATGAAATTTCTGGAATAGGTTTTCTAACTTCAGATAGAATTGCAAAAAGCTTAGGAATTGAGCCAGTATCGGATTTTAGAATTCAAAGTGGAATAAGATATGTTTTAAATAATTTTTCAGGTTTAGGAAATACATATATGCCTAAAGATAAGCTAATAAAAGAGTGTCAAAAGGTCTTGGTTGTAGATAAAGAGTTAATAGAAGCAAATATATATAATAGCGTATTAGAGGGTAAAATAAAAGTAGAAAAAATTAATGATGTAGAAGCTGTGTATGCTCTGCCATATTATTTTTGTGAATTAGGAGTAACCAATAAAATTATTACTTTAAGTATTGAAAACTTTCAAACTATAAACTCTGATATTTCTTTTGAAATATCTAGTTTTGAAAAGAAAAATAATATAGAATTTGCAGATTCTCAAAAGGAGGCTATACTAGGAGCTTTTGAAAATGGGATAGAGATAATTACTGGTGGTCCTGGTACAGGTAAGACTACTATAATTAAATGTATAATAGAGATATATGAAAATAATGGGATGAAAGTTCTTTTAGCAGCACCAACAGGAAGAGCAGCTAAGAGGATGACAGAATCAACAGGAAGAGAATCAAAAACTATACATAGACTACTAGAAATGGGTGTAAGCGATGATGAAAATTCATTTTTTGGTAAAGGTGAAGGTGAACCATTAGAAGGAGATGTAATAATAATAGATGAAGCATCCATGATTGACATAATGCTTATGAATAGCTTACTTAAGGCTATTAAACTTGGAACAAGAGTTATCATAGTTGGAGACGTTGATCAGCTTCCATCAGTAGGTCCTGGAAATGTTTTAAGGGATTTAATAAATAGTGAATTTATTAAGGTTGTAAGGCTTAAAGAAATATTTAGGCAAGGAAAAGAAAGTATGATTATCACTAATGCACATAGAATAAATAATGGTGAGTTGCCATACTTGAATAAAAAAGGTGGAGATTTCTTTTTTGATAATAGAGAAAGTAATGAAGAAATTTTGTCCACTATTTTAGATTTAGTAAATAGAAGATTACCCCTTTTTAATCCTAAGTGGGATAAAACAAGAGATATTCAAGTTCTTTCTCCTACTAGGAAAGGAATATTAGGAGTAGATAACTTAAATAATGAGCTTCAAGCTATATTAAATCCACCTAGTAAAAATAAAAAAGAGAGAAATATTAAGGATATAATTTTTAGAGAAGGCGATAAGGTAATGCAAACTAAAAATAATTATTCTTTAAAATGGAATAGAACAGGTGGATATGGCGATAATGAAGGTGTAGGGGTATTTAATGGTGATATGGGATTTATTGAATCGATTAGTGAGGAAAGTAGAACTGTCACTGTTGTATTTGATGATGAAAGAAGAATTGTATACGATAATATATATGTAGAAGAGTTAGAGTTAGCTTATGCAATTACTATTCATAAGAGTCAAGGTAGTGAATTTAAAGTTGTAATCACACCTTCATTTATGGGTTCAGCTTTTTTAATGAATAGAAATATTTTGTATACAGGTATAACTAGAGCAAAAGAATTAGTTGTAGTTGTAGGTAATCAAAAATCACTAAAATACATGGTAGATAATACAAATAGTATGGAGAGATATTCATCATTAAAAGAAAGAATTGTAGATATTGTATCTGATGATAAAATAAAAGAAGAATAGATAATGGAGTTCTGATACTATGAATTATAAGGAATTGAGTAATACTTTTAAAAAGATAAATAAATGGTATGGTAAAAAAACAAAGGTTTTATCAATAAAGACGAGGCCTTTTAATACAGTTGAAATTTTTTCAAATATAATAAATAAAGTTGTAGGTAGAGAAAGTAATATACTATACGTATTCTGTAGCAAAAAAGAAAAATATGCATATGAAAAACAAAATGAACTATATGAATATATTAATGAGACTATAGAAAAAGAAAAAATTGAAAGCAAAATTAAATTTATTTTTATAGATGAAATTAATAAAATAGACAATTTATATGATTTAGTTATATTTGATGACATAAGTTTATTTTCTAAATCTAGTAATAAATACATTAGGGAAGCCATAGAAGATATATATTGGAATTGTAATAAAATAATAGTGTATGCCTCAGAATATATTTTCCCTATTGGAGAAAAATTTGAAATTAATTATATGCCATCACAAGAACCGATGATAGAACCACGATTAATGAATACTAGAATAAAATTAGAACAGGATATTCCACTTTCCTTATTTGAATACTTTAGGTGGTTTAAGGAAAATAAAAGAATTGTTTTAATAGTGGTTCCTTCAGAAGATAAATTAAATAAAGTTTATAATCATTATTACAATATTTTAAAAGAATTAAATATAAGAGTAGTTCGCTATAGTAAAAATCAAGATTTCAGCTTTATTAAAGAAATAATAGATGGTTATAGTGATGCTTTATTTATAGTAACA
The DNA here is from genome assembly GCF_000577815.1 of Clostridium saudiense. Classification (GTDB taxonomy): domain Bacteria; phylum Bacillota; class Clostridia; order Clostridiales; family Clostridiaceae; genus Clostridium; species Clostridium saudiense. The sequence continues at coordinate 52,144 of NZ_CBYM010000021.1, forward strand.
AATAATTGTGGACAGTATATAAAAAATATTCCTGATGTAAATATAATAATGTTGTTTGCAGACGATATGTTTTATTCATATAAGAAGATACTATATATGTGTGCAGCAATTAATGTTAAAAGTAATATTCATTCAGAAGCAATAATGGTATCTAGGGAAGTTTCTGAAGAAATGGATAAAGCTAAAAATATGGCGAGATCATTTAATAAAAATTTGTGGGAAAGACAATATTTAAAATATTAAAAAAAATATATCAGGAGTTATTAGATATAGTTTATCCGATAGAAGAAAAGTGTATTCTTTGTGAAATAGAAGGATTTATAGGGATATGTGATTGCTGTAAATCTGAAATTAAGAAATGTGATGTTGAGGATAAAACTAATATTTCATATGGGTTTTATGGAGGATTATTAAAAAAGTTAATTTTAGAATTTAAATATAATAAAAATTTTACTGCTGGAGAGATATTATCAAATTTAATTTTAGAGATAATAAATAATCAGAGTATTAATGCTGATGTAATTTGTTATGTTCCTATGACTAAAAAAGCAATTAGAAAAAGGGGATTTAATCAATGTGAAATTATGGCAAGAAACATTAGTTATAATACAGATATTCCAATTAGTAATTGTGTAATAAAGTCAAAGCATACAAAGGAGCAGAAGACTTTAAGTAAAGATGAAAGAAAAAGTAATATTAAAGGAGTCTTTAATATAAAAAGTAGCAAAGATATAAAGGATAAACATGTTATATTGATAGATGATGTTGTTACTACTGGAGCTACAGTAGATGAATGTAAAAATATTTTATTAAAATATGGTGCAAATAAAATTACGGTATTGACAATTGCTAAAAGCAATATATAATAGTAATGTAAAGTTAGGTCTGTGGATGAAAGTCGATGCCAGTCGCAGGCGAAACGATCCACGTAAGTTAGACAAAGTTTTAATGAGCATGGTGCGGTATAGAGGTAAGCCCTGCCAGTAGAGATACTGAGAGTGTTAGTAGTGAGAGGTTAATTCCGGGTAGCAAAAGCTCCAGCAGGCGAGTGTGGGGGCAAAATCCAGGTCAGCTAACTTTATATAAAAAACATCAATTCGTATGAGTTGATGTTTTTTTATTTTGTTTAAATATTAAGAGAAATAAAGGAAAATAGAGTTATGTAGAGTTAACAAGTTTAAATTTTCTGTAAATTCAGAAAATAATGCTTGTGGAATAAATTTGAAAATGGTAACATATAACTATACTAAATATTGAAATCTTAATAATTATAATTAGAACTTAAAGAGAGGGGTTGACCTTATGAGAGTAACAGTAATAGGAAAGAACATTAACGTAACACCTGCATTGAAAGAAATAGTAGAAAAGAAGATTTCGAAGCTAGACAAATACTTTGAACCTAATGTAACTGCGAGAGCTACATTAACAGTTCAAAAGAATAGTCAAATTTTTGAGGTGACAATACCTTTTAATGGCGTAGTTTTAAGATGTGAAGAATCTACAGATGATATGTATAAGTCTATAGATTTAGTGGAAAATAAACTTGAAAGACAAATCAGAAAGCAAAGAACAAAATTACAAAGAAGAAATAATGAGTCTTTAAGGTTTGGTAACTTTGATGAGGTTGCATCTGAGGAAGATGATAATGAAGGTGAAATAGTAAAAGTTAAGAGATTTAATATAAAACCAATGAGTACTGAAGAGGCTATATTACAAATGGAACTTGTTCAACATAATTTCTTTGTATTTAAAGATTGTGATACAGAAAATATTAATGTTATATATAAGAGAAAAGATGGAAATTATGGTTTGTTAGAGCCTGATTATGTTTAGAATATAATTTATTATATATAAGGAGAGCTATATTAAAGCTCTCCTTATTTTCATCTAAATGTTAAATAAAAGTAAAAGAGTTTAACCTATATACATTTATGTTGAATTATGAATATCATAAATGGTATAATTTATTAAGTAAAACATTAGAAGGGTAATTTTATATAAATTAAATAATTATATAAAAAGTTTAAATCCATTACTTAATTTTATATTCATTTTTATGAGTATTAATGTTGAAAGGAAATACATTATGGGATTTTTAGAAAAAGTTTTTGGAACATATAGTGAGAGAGAAGTTAAAAAACTTCAATCAATTGCAGATAAAATAGAAGCTTTAGATGAAGGAATGCAAAAGCTTACTGATGAAGAATTACAAGCTAAAACTGTAGAATTTAAGGAGAGAATACAAAAAGGTGAATCTTTAGATAGTTTATTACCAGAAGCATTTGCTGTTTGTAGAGAAGCTTCAAGCAGAGTGCTTGGAATGAAGCATTTTAGAGTGCAATTACTTGGAGGGATGGTTTTACATCAAGGAAGAATTGCTGAAATGAAAACTGGGGAAGGTAAAACATTAGTTGCAACTTTACCAGCATATTTAAATGGATTAACTGGCAAGGGTGTTCATGTTATAACAGTAAATGATTATTTAGCTAAAACTCAAATGGAAGAAATGGGAGTGCTTTATAATTTCTTAGGATTAACAACTGGATGTATAATTCATGGAATTACACCAGAACAAAGAAGAGCTGCTTATGCATGTGATATTACTTACGGAACAAATAATGAATTCGGATTTGATTACTTAAGAGATAATATGGTAATACATATGGAAGACAGAGTTCAAAGAGATCTTAACTTCTGTATAGTGGATGAAGTTGACTCAATTTTAATAGATGAGGCTAGAACTCCTCTTATTATTTCTGGAATGGGAGATAAGTCTACTAAGTTCTACAATGTTGCTGATAATTTTGTTAAAACACTAGTAAACGAGAAAGATTTTAATGTTGATGAAAAGGCTAATGCTGTTTTATTAACTGAGGATGGTATAGTTAAAGCTGAAAAATATTTTGGAATAGAAAACTATGCTGATTCTCAAAACTTAGAATTACAACATTATGTTACTCAGGCTTTAAAGGCTAACTATACTATGAAGGCTGATAAAGACTATATGGTAAAAGATAATGAAGTAGTAATAATAGATGAATTTACAGGAAGACTTATGGAAGGTAGAAGATATTCAGATGGTCTTCATCAAGCAATTGAAGCTAAAGAAAATGTTAAAATTCAAAGAGAGTCAAAAACTTTAGCAACAATTACATTCCAAAATTATTTCAGAATGTATGCTAAATTATCAGGAATGACTGGTACTGCATTAACTGAAGAAAATGAATTTAGAGAAATATATAATCTTGATGTTATAGTAATACCAACTAATAAACCAGTTCAAAGAATTGACCAATCAGATATGGTTTATAAAAATCAATCTGGTAAGTATAAAGCTATAGTTGAAGAAATAGTAAAATCACATGAAAAGGGTCAACCAGTACTTGTTGGTACAGCAAGTGTTGATAAATCTGAATATATTTCTTCTTTATTAAAGAAGAGAGGAATTAAGCATCAAGTGCTTAATGCTAAATATCATGCACAAGAAGCCGAAATAATTTCTCATGCAGGAGAATTAGGTATGGTTACTATAGCTACTAATATGGCTGGTAGAGGTACTGATATTAAGCTTGGTGAAGGAGTTAGAGAAGCAGGTGGATTAAAGGTTCTTGGTACTGAAAGACATGAATCAAGAAGAATAGATAATCAGCTTAGAGGTAGATCAGGTCGTCAAGGGGATCCAGGTGAATCTATATTCTTCATTTCTTTAGAAGATGATTTAATGAGAATATTTGGTTCAGAAAAGATTCAAGGAATTATTGATAAATTAGGTCTTGAAGAAACTGAAGCTATAGAAAGTAAAATGGTTACTAAGGCTATAGAAAATGCTCAAAAGAAGGTTGAAGGAAATAACTTTGACATAAGAAAGAACCTTCTTGGATATGATGATGTTATGAATCTTCAAAGAGAAGTTATTTATAGACAAAGAACTGAAGTTTTAGAAGGTAAGAATTTAAAAGAGCAAATAGAAGGAATGATTCAAGAAGTTATATCTGATGCTGTTAATTCACATTTAAGTGGAGACGTTCAAGATATAGAAGCTGAAATCAAAACATTACTTCAATATTTAGAGGAAATTTGTTTACCACACGGTATTGTAACTGTACAAGAATTAGCAGATTTATCTAATGAACAAATAAAAGATAAGCTAACTGAAACTGTTATGAATATATATAAGGGTAAAGAACTTGAATTTGGTGAAGAACAATTAAGAGAAATTGAAAGAGTAGTTCTTTTAAGAGTTGTTGATCAAAAATGGATGGCTCATATAGATAACATGGATCATTTAAAACAAGGAATGGGATTAAGAGCATATAAGCAACAAGACCCAATTCAAGCATACCAAATGGAAGGTAGTGCAATGTTTGAAGAAATGATTGAGGGAATTAAGCTTGAAACAGTTAAATTCTTATTCCATGTAAGAGTTGAAAGACCAGTTGAAAGAGAAAAGGTTGCAGAAGAAACTTCAGCAAGTCATGGAGAAGATGATAAGAGCTTAAAAAAAGAACCAGTAAGAAATGATCATAAGTTTGGAAGAAACGACTTATGCCCTTGTGGTAGTGGAAAAAAATATAAGAATTGTTGTGGAAGAGAAGCATAATAAAAAAGTGCCTAAAGGGCACTTTTTTATTAAGTTAGTAGTTAAGGTGGAAACTCCTTTGGGAGTTTCTTAAATATATATTTAAATAAATTCAGCCTAGGCTGAATTTTCTCAATAGAGTACTAACTAAAAACTCTTAACTAATTCAAAGGGGTGATTTTTGTGTTAATCAAGTTAGAACAAGAACTTTCAAAGGTTAGTGGCTTAAAAGAAACATTAAAAGAAATGGGGGCTTCACTTTGACAAGGAAAGCCTAGAAAAAAGATTTCAAGAACTTGAGCTTCAAATGCAAGAAAAAGGTTTTTGGGATGATGTTAAAAGAGCCGAAGAAGTTACTAAGGAAAGTAAAGGAATTAAAGATAGAATAGATAGATATGAAAGTTTTGTAAGAAGATTAGATGATGTCGAAGTATTAGCTGAACTTGCAGAGGATGATGAGGAAACAGTTAATGAGGTTATTTCTGAAATCAGGGATATTGAAAAGCTAATTGAAGAATATAAAATTGAACTTTTATTATCAGGGGAATATGATAAAAATGATGCTATATTAAGTTTACATGCTGGTGTTGGTGGAAGTGATGCTAATGACTGGACGCTTATGCTTCTTAGAATGTATACAAGATGGTGTGAAAAGAAGGGGTATAAAGTTGAAACTCTAGACTTACTTGAAGGTGATGAAGCTGGAATAAAGAGTGCAACATTGAGAGTAAAAGGAGAGTTTGCATATGGATACCTTAAAGCTGAAAAGGGAGTTCATAGACTAGTAAGAATTTCTCCATTTAACGCAAATGGTAAAAGACAAACATCATTTGCATCAATTGAAGTATTGCCTGAACTTACTAAAGATCAAGATATAGATATAAGACAAGAAGATTTAAAAGTAGATACATTTAGAGCAAGTGGAGCTGGTGGGCAACATGTCAATAAGACTGAATCTGCAATTAGAATTACACATATTCCTACAGGTATCATAGTTCAATGTCAAAATGAAAGAAGTCAATTTGCAAATAGGGATACAGCAATGTCTATGCTTAAATCTAAGCTTATAGAGCTTAAAGAAAGAGCTCATAAAGAAAAAATAGAAGATTTAACTGGGGAACTTAAAGATATGGGATGGGGAAGTCAAATAAGATCATATGTATTCCATCCATATAATATGGTTAAAGATCATAGAACCAATGAGGAAACTGCAAATGTTAATGCCGTTATGAATGGAGAAATTGATCAATTTATTACTACTTATTTAAAAAGTATATCAAAATAATAAAAATAACAGCTAA
>NZ_CBYM010000022.1 GCF_000577815.1 Clostridium saudiense
TATTAATTCCAATTAATTATTACTTAAAAAAAGTAATCTCATAGAACTTTTTCTTGCTCATATGAAATGATTGAACTTAGTTAAAAAAAGTGTTAAGCTATCAATATTAAACTAAAAATATCTTTATCAACTGTAAAATTTCAATTGATAAAATAATATATTAAAGAGCTTATTTTTATCTGAAGCTAAGTATTCAGTTTATAGGCTCTTTTTTAATGATAAAGAGAGGTAATACTATGATAAAAGTTGAAAACTTATCCTACTCATTTCCACAGAAAAATCTATATAATAATATTTCCTTCACACTAGAAGAGGGACAACATTGTGCCTTTATAGGAACAAATGGTAGTGGAAAAAGTACACTTATAGATATAATTATGGATCCTGAAAAATATATGTTTGATGGCAAATTAGAAATTGATCCAAACTGTAGAATTGGTTATGTACGTCAATTCCAAGAAATTGATAAAACAAAAGAAATCACAGTTTTTGAATATTTAGCAGAAGACTTCATTAAATTACAAAATGAAATAACTGCTATATGTACTGAAATGGAAACATCTTCTGATATTGAAACTTTACTTGAAAAATATCAAGAAGCATTAGATGCATTTGAAGCAATTAATGGTGATGACTATGAAAACATGATTGATAAAAAATTAAACCTTATAGAATTAATTAAGTCTAAAGACTTAATGATATCTGAACTTAGTGGTGGAGAATTCAAGCTTATTCAGGTAATTAAGTCAATGCTAACTAATCCTGATCTACTTATTATGGATGAGCCTGATGTATTTTTAGATTTTACAAACCTTAATGCTCTTAAAAATCTAATTAATTCACACAAGGGAACAACATTGATTATTACCCATAATAGATACTTATTGAATCATTGTTTCAACAAAATTATTCATCTTGAAAACATGGAAATTCAAGAGTTTGATGGAGGATATGTTGAGTATAATTTCTCATTACTTCAAACTAAAATTGAATTACAAGAATTAGCTGCCGCTGATACTGAAGAAATTGAAAGAAATGATGAAATAATAGATAGATTAAGAGAGCTAGCATCTGAAAATGCAGAACAATTTAGAGGAAAAACTTTAAGAGCTAGAGTTAAATTCCAAGAAAGATTAGAAAAACGTAGAATTAAAGCTCCATTTGTAGAGATTAAAGAACCAAATATAATTTTCGTTACAGCAAATGAAATTGAAGAAAAAACAGCTTTAAAAGTAACTGATTATAATCTTGCTTTTGATGAAGTGCTTTTAGAAGATGTTAATTTTGAAATTAAATCTACTGATAAAGTAGCTCTTGTTGGTTCAAATGGTACTGGTAAAACTACACTTTTCCAAGAGATATTTAAAAATAATAATCCTTCCATTGAAATAGATAAAGATACTAAGATAGGTTATTTATCTCAGCTTCAAGGCCAAACATTAAATTATTCTAATACTATAGCTGAAGAATTCTTTGACCTTGGTTTTAAAACCTATGATGATATTAAAGAATATCTTGCTGGTTATAACTTTGATGAAGAGTTACTTAATCAAAAGATAGGAACTTTATCTGGTGGAGAAAAGAATTTAATTCAATTAGCTAAGCTTTGTGAAGTTGGAGCTGATCTTCTTCTTCTTGATGAACCTACAAGTCATTTAGATACATATTCACAAATAGCATTAGAAAAGGCTATTAAAAACTACAAAGGTGCTATTTTAATGGTATCTCATGATTACTATACTATAGCAAATTGTATGGATTATGTTTTACTTATTGAAGATAAGAAAATTAGAAAAATTAACATAAACCATTTTAAAGATATAATTTATGCTAATCATTTTAATAAAGATTATTTAAAAATTGAACAAAAGAAAAAATCAGTTGAAACAAATATTGAATTAGCTTTAAGAGATAATAATTTTATACTTGCAAAAGAATTATCTGAACAACTAGAAAAGCTTGTTAAATTACTATAAATTCAATCAAATAGACAATAAAACTCGACAATACATCTTAGTGTTGTCGAGTTTTTCATAATAACTATTAATGCCTATGTATACCAGTACTACATCTATATTTGTGATTTACACAAATTTATCTATCTCTCCTCAGATCATATCTCAATATCTAATTTATTATTCCATTATATCAAAAAACACGACATTTCTGCAGTGGATTTTTGAGCAAATGTAAAGACTACTTATTGAAACTTTCTAATACCTTTTATATTATTTATTACCTTCTTTATTTTTGTTTCTTACCGGTACAAACTCTGAAGTAGTATCATTAGGGTCAATGTAGACATAGTCTCCATTGCTATCCTTTTTTAATCCTAAAGATGCCATTTTCTTTTTAGTATTTTTATATTTTGTACTCATTACCTTCACCTCTTAAATATTATAAATATCATTCGTTATTATCTTTCCCTCTTATTTTTATAATAATTACCTAAGGCTGACATTTAGTTCTTCATATTATTATAGTACTTCAATAAACTGAAGAAGTTTACTCTTATCTGGACTAACAAAATTATCAGAATCAATTAAATTAATTAATTCATTTTTTGTAACCCACTTATAATCAATAGTTTCCCCATCTTGTAATATAATTGAATCTTTCTTTATATTGCATCTACATGTATACATCTTATAAAATGTATTTTTCTCTACCTTTTTTATTGTATAAATAAGCTCTAAATTATTAGCTTTAATACCTGTCTCTTCAAACAATTCTCTTTTTGCTGCATCTAAAAACTCTTCACCTTTTACTACACTTCCACTAGCTCCAGCTTCCCAAAGGCCTGGTTTATTAGGTTTATTCCAATCTCTTTGCATTAATAAAAAAGTTCCATCCTCATGATATACAATAACATCAACTACTGCATGCAAAATCCCTTTACTTATTTTCTCTCCTCTGACTATATCAACACCTATTTTTTCTTCATTTTCATTATATCCATCCCATAATTCCATACATATAACCTCCTAACTTTATTCTATTTTGTTATTCTTTTAATAGTATCATCTACAGAAATGCATTCAGCATATCTACCATTCCACATATTATCTCCTTTTATTGCTTTTTACTAATTATAATCTATATTTTTCCAAAGAAAAAGAGAATCTATTTTAGATCCTCAATTTTCACTTACCATTCTCTTTAATTAACTAGGCTTTAATATAACTTTTTGCTATATCCAACACCTTTTCAAATTCATTTATATTATCATTTATAAATTCTAAAAGCTCTTCTCTTGACGGTTCTTTATATCTATGTGAAATTCTATTTCTAAGCAATCTTGCTCCATTTAAGAATTCATACGTCTCTTCACCTATAACTTTATTTTCAACTAAAATAATAAGCGATGCTTTCATATCTATTCCTATTTTATATTTCTTTAACTCTTTTAAGATCATAGAAGTTAAATTTTCAACTGTTATAAAAAAATCTACAAATATTTGCTTTAGCCCAAATTCTATAAAAATTGTTTTATTATCTTCTTCTAAATCTTGCAATAATTGCTTACAATCTTTCAAATTCTTTATTACTTCAGTCATATCTTCAATTATTTTTATTAATCTTTCTTGATTCATGATAACAATTCCCTTCTTCTACACTTAAAATAATACTCATTTTCTCTATAATACCAATCAACTTTTTCTATAAATTTTTCTAAAAATTTATTATTATCAGTTGTATAAATACTTTTACCATCATTTAGAATATCTATTTTAATAAATATATCTAAGTTATCACTATTTAAATCAATTACATCTATATTTCTTTCTAAAAGATCTTCTAAAAATAATTCTAATTTTAAAATTTCTTTAATTGTTAACTTTGAGGTTCCTAATATAGCTATATCCACATCAGACTCTTCATTAAAATTGTCAGTAATTATACTACCAAAAACTAAAGCATTATTTATATCTAACTTACTAAGATAATTCTTTAATTCTTTACTCTTTAATTTATCTAATATTTCTAACTGTATATTCTCCATTTTACTCCTCTCTTCTTTATCTAATATTATTGATTATGTACTAATTATAGCATAATATTCCTTGTTTATTTCTCTAAAAGTTTTAAAATAAAAACACCTACGTTTAAATAGGTGTTCCTAATAATATTATTATCTTATCTTTTAATTATAGTTACTGGAACATTTAACTTCTCTATCATTAGCTTATCAATTCTCAGTCTTTCCTTACAAAAATAAAATACTCCTTCTATCCCCTTTAAGTTATGACTCTTACCAAAATTCACATTACTAACCCAATTTGCAACTTCATCAATCCAATCTGGCCTTGAACCCTCTGGTGACTTGCTCTCATTTGCTGCTTGAATTATTATATCTTCTACACTTGAAGGCTCAATATAAACAATAGATGGACTTAAGGATTTTACTGTTTCTAATAAGCTTTTAAGATATAAATATATTTCTTCATCACTTTTTTCATATACACCTAACAATTCAAATATATGATTTTGTAGAAATGCACATTCAAAAATATAAATATTATCATTTAACAAAGCCTGCTCTGCAAATTTACTCCATCTTCTTAAATGTATATCTCTAAATTCATCTAAGCTTTTTCTACCATCACATATTTCCTTTGAAGCAACATCACCTATTAAACTCAAATAACAATCTTCTGGAAAATCTATTTTAGTATAAGCTAAAATAACATTATTATCTTCTATTCGTGTTTGTCTTTGAATTCTACTAATTAACTCTTCTTTACTTATACTCTTCTTTGAACCTTCCTACATTTCAGAACACTTCTTAATAAAATCATTATATTCATCTTCTTTTAAACAAGCATTCCATGCCATATCTGCTGGATGTGACATTCCTTCTTCATAAAGAATTGCCTCTTTTCCCTCATCTATTAACTTTTCCTTTATTTTTCTTGCAGTTGTAGTTTTACCTGCACCTGGTATACCCTCAACTAATATTAATCTACTATTCATACATTTCCCCTCATAAACCTATACTGATATTTTACCTCTAAACTCTTTTTAACTATTCAACTCTATCCATTCTTCCATAACCTTTTCTAACTCTTCACTTAATTCTTCTTTTTTAGAAAATAGTTCATTAAGTTCTTCATAATTTAACTCTAAATTGCTCATAGTTAACTCAATCCCTTCAAGTTCCTTTTCAAGCTTTTTAATCTTTATTTCAAGTTTCTTTATTTCATTTTCTCTCTTTTTTACTTCATCTATTTCTTTTTTCTTCTTTTCCTTTTTTATAACTTTTTCTTTCTGTAAATCATTAATTTCCTTTTCTAGTTTTACCCTATCCTGTATTTCTTTATAGTAATCATAATTTCCAAGATAACTTTTAAATTTATTATCTTCAATTGCAATTATTCTTTCACCAATCTTATTAATGAAATACCTATCATGTGATATAAAGAAAATAGTTCCTTTAAATTCTTCTAAAGCTTCTTCTAAAGTTTCTATAGAATCTATATCAAGATGATTAGTTGGTTCATCTAATATCAATAAGTTAATATTCTCATATAAAAGCATTGAAAGTTTCAATCTTATTCTTTCTCCTCCTGATAAGGCTTTAACTTTTTTAAACACACTATTACCAAAGAACATAAACTTAGATAAATATTCCCTTGCTTGCCCTTCTAATATTGAAATATCATCTCTAAAAGCCTGAATCACAGTATACTCTTCATTATCAAAAGTAATAACTTGTGGTAAATAACCCACCTTTACATTATCACCTAATTCTACTGTTCCTTTGTCTGGAGCTTCTTCTCCTAATAGCATCTTTAAAAATGTTGTCTTTCCACTTCCATTAGGACCAACTAAAGCAACTCTTTCTTTAAAATTAATTAATAAATCAGCTTCATTAAAAATTACCTTATCAATATAACTTTTACATAAGCCCTTAGCTTTTATAGTTTCTTCTCCTGATCTTTCACTATTTTTGAAGTTTAGCTTCATAGTTTTATTTTCAATCTTTGGCTTTTGTGCATCCTCATTACTTTTCATTCTTTCAAGCCTTTTTTCCATACTAGCAGCTCTTTTAAAGAATTTACTATTATCAGCTCGTATTGCCCAATCTCTAAGGTCCTTTATAGTACTTTCCATGCTTTTAATTTCTTTTTGTTGTTCTTTATAGTTATGCATTTGTTCAAGTAACTTTTCTTCTTTTTGCTTAACATAACTTGAGTAATTACCTTTATAAGTTTTACTTTCCATATCTTCAATTTCTATAATTTTACTAACTACATTATCTAGGAAATATCTATCATGAGATACTATGATTACAATACCATCATAATTATTAAGATATCTTTCAAGCCATTCAATAGAATCCATATCTAAATGATTTGTAGGCTCATCTAATAATAAAATATCTGGATTATCCATTAATAATTTTCCTAATATAACTGTAGTTTTTTCACCACCACTTAATAAATTAAATTCTTTATCTAAAAAGTTTTGTGTAAATTTTAATCCTGTACATATCTTTGCTAATTTTTCTTCAGTATTATAACCACCTTTAACTTCATAGCTTTGAACTAATCTACTATATTGTTTTAAACTTCTCTCAAGTTCTTCTCCTTTCAACACTTTCATCTCATCTTCTAACTTATGCATTTTTTCTTCTATTTCATAAACTTCACTAAAAGCCATCTTTAAAACATCAATAACCTTTATTCCATTTTCATATTGTGGAATTTGCTCTAAATATGCACATGTAGCTCCACTTGGCTTATTAATAAATCCTTCATCATACCCAGGACTAGTAGCCCCTGGATATCCAACACAATAATCCATTGGCAATATTCCTGCAATAAGTTTTAAAACCGTAGTTTTACCACTTCCATTGACACCAACGATACCAACCTTTTCTCCTGAATATATTTGAAAATTAATATTCTTAAGAACAAGTGTTGCTTCCATATATTTTTTTACATTAACTAACGATAATTCAAACATAAATACGCCTTCTTTCTTTTTCTACTAAAACTCTAAATAGAAAGGCACAAAGCTATAAACTTAACTCTTAGCTTCATATATACTTTTAACTCAAACTTAATCTAAGAATTTGTTAGCTAAAAACTACTCCTTGTTATCAATCACCCAATATTCTAGGTTATTACAACGGTCAGTCTTAAGATAAAAACAAAAAAACTGTAAAAAGATATACTCTCCCTACAGTCTGAAATCACATTATTAACCTATAATCTCCAAATATTCATAGTCAAACAATTAATTATACTCCACAAAGATACTATAAATAACGTAAACTTTTTGTTATGTTATTTTATAATAATATGTGTTTATATAATTAATATATTATTTATTTAAACTTATATCTAAAAACTATAATGCCTATTTCAGTAAAGTAAGTTACCTTCTAAATGCCTTATTCTATAAAGAGCACAACAATAAAACCTATATAATTAGGTCAATTTTTACTCATTATAAAATCAATATAAAATTAAAATTTAATTTATATTAGCAATTAGCTGGTCTCATAACTTACATTCCCCTTTCAGCATCTTTTCCTTTATTATACCATAATATGTATTTAAATCAAATATAAAACATCTATAACTAGATAATCATTGTGCAGTTCGTTTCCTTACTTACTTGGCTACAAGGGATGAAGATATAAAAAAAAATTAATTCAAGATAGTGAAAATCTATAATTAATAATTTCTATTAATTTAATATCCAATCAATATTCAAAACATGCTATAATGTACAAATCAAATACTATAAAAATTATTAAAAAGGTGTGTTTTATGAATAAATTATTTATATTAGTTGGTCCATCAGCAGCAGGAAAGACTCTAATTTCCAACTTTTTAGTACATAAAGATGTTAATTTTTTGCAAAATCTAATTAATGTAGTTAATGATTTAGATAAATCATCAATGTTAGAAAATTTAAATATAGCAATTAACACCTTGGAAAAGTCTCCTTTTAATAAAATCATTACATCTACTTCAAGACCTCCAAGAGAAAAAGAAATACATGGTGTTGACTATTATTTTTATAATAAAGATGAATTTGAAAAAAAAATTAGTAATGATGACTTTTTAGAATATGTTGAAAACTTCGGAAACTACTATGGAACTTGCTTAGAATCTATAAATAATTCATTGAATATAGGAAATTCAATTATTGTTTTAGATGATAAAGGTGCTATAAAAATGAAAGAACTTTTAAAATCCCAAGCAATTACTATTTACCTAGATATCCCTGTGGATGTTATGGAAAAGAGAATGAATTTTAGAAATGATGATCCTGCATCAATGCTAACAAGAACTACTAACTTACATATCATGTCTTACAAAAACAAAGCAGATTTTATTATTAATGTTAATAAAAGAATTGATTTTGTTTTATTAGATATAATTGAAATTATAAAAAATACTATTGCCAGATAAATTTATGTCTGGCAATAGTATTTTTACTTATACTCTATTTTAATTTAAACTCTATTTTTCATCCTTATAAATTTGTTCATTACATAGCGGTAAGTCATGCTTTGCTCTAATTTTATTTTCAATTTCAAGAGCTATTTCAGGGTTTTCTTTTAAATATATTTTTGCATTTTCTCTTCCCTGACCTAATCTTATGTCATTATAAGCAAACCATGCACCACTCTTTTGAACTATCTCTTCATTCACTCCAACATCTACTAAATTACCTTCCTTAGATATCCCTTCATTATACATAATATCAAATTCAGCCTGTTTAAAGGGTGATGCAACTTTATTTTTTATAACTTTTACCCTAGCCCTATTTCCTAAAAAAGTATCTCCATTCTTTATTGTATCAATCTTTCTTATATCTAGCCTTACAGATGCATAAAACTTAAGTGCTCTTCCACCTGCTGTTGTCTCTGGATTACCAAACATAATACCTATCTTTTCTCTCAATTGATTTATAAATATCACAATACAATTTGATTTATTAATAGCCGCTGTTAATTTTCTCAATGCTTGAGACATTAATCTAGCTTGCAATCCTATATGTGAATCTCCCATTTCTCCTTCTATCTCAGCTCTTGGTACTAATGCTGCTACAGAATCAACTATTAATACGTCTATAGCATTAGATCTTACAAGAGCTTCTACTATTTCTAAAGCTTGTTCTCCAGTATCTGGTTGACTGACTATTAATTCATCTGTATTAACTCCTAATTTTTTAGCATATGTTGGATCTAATGCATGCTCTGCATCAACAAAAGCTGCTGCTCCTCCTAATTTTTGTGCTTCAGCTATTATACTTAATGATATAGTTGTCTTACCTGACGATTCTGGTCCATATATTTCTATTATTCTTCCCTTTGGAACTCCCCCTATTCCTAATGCTATATCTAAAGCTAATGAACCTGTAGGTATAGACTCTATATCTAGTGTTTTATTTGAACCCAATTTAACTATAGAACCTTTTCCGTATTGTTTTTCAATTTGATTCATAACTGTTTCTATAGCTGCCATTTTCTTCTTATCAATATCCATTTTTTCTCTCCATTCTCTTTTATCCACTTTTTATTAATACTACTTTTACCTTTTATAAAATAAAAAATGCATTGTATCGACGGCAAGTGGTATAACCATCGGTACAACGCATTTACTCTTTTAAGTATAACATAATTTTATTTTCTAATGTAATACTACAAGTTAAAAAACTTTTAAATTATATGCTTAAACTTCTTCTTATAAACTATTTAAATTTTCAATATTTTTTATTTTTAGTGTAAATATAAAATAAACTATAATAATTTATACAATATTGTTTAATACATGAATAATATTGATTTTCTAATTTATTTTACATGATTCTCGGCCTTTATTTCCCAATGAATTACAAAAGCTAATATTGCTCTTAATAGTATTATAGCTGCTAAAATATACATTTCATCTAAGGATCTTACTATTACTGTTTTTAATATTTCTGCACCCATTTTAAATTCTAAAGCTAAAGTTAGTGCTTCCGCAAATTGAATTTTTATTGGATAGTTTGTCCCCTTTATTAAATTACAAAAATACTTCCAAAACGCTTTAATAGCACCTATAAAAATTATAATTACCCCCATAGCTTCAAGTAAATGAATAATTTCAGGGATTACTATTTCTAAAAAGTTACTTAACATAATTATTCCTCCTATGTTTTCATTTGCAGGAATAATTATACATGATACACTTCTTATCTTCAATTTAATAGATATATGAATAATACTTATTTTTAATATAACTTTATTTCTTATTTATAATTTCTTCATAAATTATACCTTCTCTAAGTCCTAATGCACTTATTATAAACTTCTCTGAATTAAAATATCTAAGTATTACTAAAATAGCCCCAAGCGGTGCTGCAAATATTTCTGCTCTCTTCTTAGATAAACCCTTAAAATTATTTCTTTCATTTATAGATAACTTTAAAAAATCACTATATATTTTAGATACTTCTTCTCTTGTCATACTATAATCGTGAAGTGATTCCTTAGGATAATTTTTATCCCCCTTAGCTACCCTCCCTATATGCTTAGCAATACCACCAATTCCAATTACATTCAATTTATTATTTTTTGTTAACCAAGATATTTCATCAAGCTTATTATTAATAAATTTTTCTAGTTCAATATTTTCATCATCAGATTCAATATTATTAAACATCTTAGTAAGCGGAATACATCCTAATGGTAAACTTATGGTTTCTTTAAATTCTCCTTTTTCCATAAGAGTAATCTCCATACTTGAACCACCTAAATCCAATAAAACAGCATCTTTTTCCTTCATTGAATTTTTAACTGCCAAATATCCATATCTAGCTTCTTCTTTTCCTGATAATATATTTACATTTAACCCCAATTCTGATTCAATTCTATTACATATATAACTTCTATTAACAGCTTTTCTAACTGCTTCTGTTGCAACAACATAAATTTCTACAACTTCATACCTTTGACATATTTCTTTAAATCTTTTTAATACATTAATGGCTATCTCTATTCCATCATCAATTAAATAATTATTTTTTGTTAAATAGCTACCTAATCTAATAGTCTCTTTTGCTTCATCAATTACTTCAAAATTTGAATGTTCATTTATATGATAAATTATTAGTCTCACAGAATTAGATCCAATATCTATTATTGCCCCTCTATTCATTTTACTTACCTCTCAATTAACTATTAAATAATTTTTTATACTATATTATTTCTTATATTTTACAATATAGAACACTTTAAATAAAACAAAATGTCCTCAATTATTAATTAAAGACATTTATATTTTGTTTATTATTTTAATTAGCCTCTATTATACCTTTAACATAATTATTTATTTTCTAAAAAACAATAAATTATTTTATAAAAATTGTAAGATATTGATTATATTTATTGATTTATGTTAATAATAAATATATAATATTAACTAATAATTATTATCTTCAAGGAGGCTATATTATGGATATTAAAGAAACTATTTTAGATGTTATGAGAGAAGCTGGAAAACCTGTTAGTGCTGGAGAAGTTGAAAAACTATCAGGACTTGATCGTAAAGATATAGATAAAGCATTTAAGGAATTAAAAAAAGAAGAAGCTATCGTTTCACCAGTTCGTTGCAAATGGGAACCTGCAGCTAAATAAAAGTATTCTAAAAAACCCCTCTGTTCTAAAAACAGGGGGATTACAATTATCTTTTATAAAAATATTATTAATATCTTTTATCATCACATTTTCACCATATATTTAAATAAATTTAAATATATTTTCAATAAGATTAATAACTTATCTCTCTATTTCTTTTACTTCACAATATATTGAAATATCTTTAACTTACAAAACACTATTTATGTATAATTTCTCCTTATTATGTTCATAACTTATTATCTTTCCTTCATAAATTTTATTAATAATTAAAACATCTTTGATTTCATTTACATAAATAAGTAAATACTCTCCATTATAACAATACAAATATAATCCTTCATTTCGTATAACATAACAAATGGGAAATACTTCTATTTTTCTATCATTAATATAAACTTCTATATAAAATTTATTATCCAAAGCATTATCAATCATTTTACATACTTCATTTTTTATATCAAATTCATCTTTATAATCTAATATATATCGTTTCTTATATTTACTTAAAATTTGAGAATATCTATCATTATCTATTATTCTAAACCTATCACTCAAATAGGATTTTCTTAAATTTTTACTAATACTTTCAGCGATATACATTGCAAATATTAAATTTTCATAATCCTCATATCTTAGCATTAGTCTTGATATATTATAACTCCTATCTATTTCTACGCCTCCATTTTTACCTCTATGAATTATTAATGGAATTCCTACTACTGATAATTTATCTAAATCTCTTTGTATAGTCTTAATAGATACATTAAAATATTCCGCTAATTCATTCATTGTAATTTTAGAGCCTTTTCTTAATAAATAAAATATAATATCTAATAATCTCATTAATACTGCCTCACATACTTTATTAAGTTTTTTTATTATATATTAGCCTATAAATAAGACTCATATAGTCCATATTATAAGATTTTATAAAAACATATGTATATAACAACCAAAAATAGTTTCTTTTTATAACTAATTACTATTTATAATTGTTAACTATTTCTACTCAATCTGTGGATTATTATATATCCATATTACATAACTTACTTTTAAATAAAAAATTCTAAATATAATTTAACTTACTTTTTTATAGTATTCAATAGTAATTATATAAATACTAATTCATCAGAATATAAAATAAAAGCTCAAAAATATTATACTCTTGAGCTTGCTTAATTTTAACTTTTACAAATAAATGGTATTTTATTTATTTGAACAATATAAAAAGTTGGTGGCACATCCATATCTGTTCCCTTAATCCATATTAAATCATTATCTATACAAATAACTTTTCCTCTTGCTGGGTTATTTGAACGATCTATTGCATCAAGAGCAATATCAAAATTCTCTATATCATTATTTTGAGTTAAGAATTCTGCTATTTCGCTATTGCAATTAACGTCACTTTCACTTGGCAATCTACTCCAATCATATATCTTAGATAATTGATCCATGAATTCATCTAATTTCTCTTCTTTTACTACTAATGCAATGCCAATAATATCTGTTACTGGAATAAATATTTCTCTCATTAGGTTATCAAACCTACTTGGATAATCTACTGGAGTAATAATATTAGCAGTGTAACTTACTAGATTATTATTAACTACTAACTTTGGCATTTCATCTACAGCATCTATTCTATTAAATTCAGTATAAAATCTTAATCCATAGTGTGCTGCACTTGTATCAATTGTTAAATCTAATAAATCTGAATTCAAAATAAACTTTAAAGCTTTAGTAACACTTGATTTGCTCATAATATCTCCCCCCCTATTTTTTTATAATATATATTATGTTGCAACCTTGTTTACTGTTACATTCACACAAAAATTATATACAAATAAAAAACTATATCATTCTCTATTATTAAATCCATATTCTCTATCTAAACCTTTATCATTAATTAATATACTTTAAATAGTAAAAACTCTATAGATATAAAACCTATAGAGTTCTTACTTTACTATAATATTTTATTTTGAATTTTTAACTATGCTCTTATAACCTGCATATGTTACATAGAAATATCCTCCATATACTATAACAAGTATACCTAAAGTTAGTAATGCTGTTGGGCCTATATTAGGCTTTCCATATAAAGCTATAAACTTATTTACTACTGATATCCCAACAATTGAACTTACTATTGCAAGTATTAATGGCATTGCAAAATAAATTGCAGTTTGAGTAAATATAGTTTTATTTATCATCTTTTCTGTTGCACCAATTTTCTTTAATGCCTTATATCTATCACTACTATCACTAGCTTCTGATAATTGTTGAAGAGCAAGAACTGCTGCACTAGAAATTAAAAATACAACTCCTAAATATAATCCTATATAAAGTATCATTGTAGTAAGTCCTTTGCTAGCCTCATAAACTTGGCTTTTTGTAGCCCTTATCATTGGTAAATCATAAATTTCATCATATCTTCTAAAAGAATCAAATAGACTATTCATATCCTCTTCTTCAGCAGGATCATTAGGATTCTTATAATTCATATTCATATATGCTGCATTTAAAGTCATATCCTTAAAATCATCTGGTACTATAATCGTAAGTACATTATCTGCTAACTCAGAATTATATACAGCTTCATTTAAATATTCTTTATTAGCTACCTTATACTCTTTTCCAGCTATACTAACCTGTGGACTATTTTTAATAAAGTTTTTTACTGAATCCTTAGCTTCTGTAAAATTAGATGTAACTAATATTTCATTATCATTTATACTTAATGGTTCTTCACCATATAAACTTCTTATTTTATTATAATCTGAAATTTTAATAGTATCTATATATTCCCATCTGTGTTTTCCATTATCTAAGCTTTTTTTAAATTCTCCTACTGCATAATCTTTTAATATCATATTAGCATCTATACCATCTATTATATAACCATTGATAAATATAGGCTCTTTTCCATTAAAATCATAATTTATAGCTTTAAATACATCTTCCATACTTTTATACTTATTTTCTTCATCTGTAAATAACTTTACTGAAGCATCAAATGGAACAACTATACCTTTTTCTAAAGCACTTTTAAAGCTTAAACCAGTTGATAAAAGTACTATAGTTATAAATAACATAAGTGAAATTACTGTCATTGATACAAAGTTTGTATTTACTTTACTACTAATTTGTCTCGTAACAAAAATATTTAATTTTTTTAGATATATATTTTTACTTCTTTGAATTACCCCTAATAAGAACCCTGCGATTCCATAGAAAAATCCTGCCGTTCCAATTATTCCAAATACTATAGAAAGCTTAAATCCTAACTTGTCTGGATTTAGCCCACTTTTAGTTACTAAATAATAAGCTGTTCCTAAAATTATAATACCTGAAATAAATATAATTGATGAAATTATTGGATTCTTTATTTTAATATCTTCACTTTTTCTTGCTGCAGTTAACATATCAATTAATTTATATTTAGCTATAATCCTTGTATTAAATATCATTAAAACACCAAATATTAAAGCAAAGTATAATACTGTTTTTAAAATAGCACTACTTGATATTATAAATTTAAATTCTGTCATTCCAACGTCAAATAACTTAGCTGTAAATAATGATAAACCTTGTGATACAACTAATCCTAATAACAAACCTGCTATAAGTGATAAGACTCCAACTATTAAAGTTTCACTTAATAATATCTTTGATATTTTTCTTTTACTCATTCCAAGAGTCATATAAATTCCAAGTTCTTTTTTTCTTTTTTTAATTAAAAAATTATTTGCATATAGTATCAATCCACCTAAAATAAATGATACAAATACAGAAACATATGATATTAATGTTGTTACAAGTGACATATATTCTGCCTGATTTTTATTCATATCTAATAGTGCTTTTTGAGATTCTATTGAATTAAAACTATAAAATATACAAACTGCAAAAGCTATAGTTAAAAAGTATATTGTATAATCTTTAAATCTCTTTTTTACGTTATTTATTGCTATTTTAGAATACATTTTCTACATCCCCTCCAAGCAATGTTACTACTTCAATTATTCTATTAAAAAATTCTCTTCTTGTATCATTACCTCTTACTAATTCATTAAAAACTTTACCATCCTTAATAAATAAAATTCTATGAGCATAACTTGCAGTAAAAGCATCATGAGTAACCATTAAAATTGTTGCTTGTAAATCTTTATTTAATTTTTCAAAAGAATCTAAAAGTAATCTTGAAGATTTTGAATCTAATGCACCTGTAGGTTCATCAGCTAAAATTAATGATGGACTTGTTACAATAGCTCTTGCAGAAGCAATCCTTTGCTTTTGCCCTCCAGACATTTGATATGGATATTTATTTAAAACTTCTATAATGCCTAAGTTCTCTGCAACCTTTTTTATTTTATTATCTACCTCACTAGTTTTAACTCCTTGTATTGTTAATGCTAATGCTATATTTTCATAAGCTGTTAATGTATCTAAAAGATTAAAATCTTGGAATATAAATCCCAGTTCATCTTTTCTAAAGTTTTCTAATTGTTTTGATTTCATTTTAGTAATATCTTTATCATTTATTATAATATTACCTGTAGTTACGGTATCTATTGTAGAAATACAATTAAGCAATGTTGTTTTACCACTTCCTGATGGCCCCATTATTCCAACAAATTCACCTTTATCCACTCTAAAACTGATATTATCAATGGCTTTTGTTATATTATCTTTATTTCCATAATATTTTTCTATTTTTTCAACTTTTAATATATTTTTCATCTAATCTTCCCTCCAATTATTTTATATCTCTTAATTTAACAAACTATCTTCTTACTTTAAGTATTTGTAATCATCGCTGTCTTCATTATTTATTTTATATTAATGTTAGCAAAGTACATATTGAATTACATTTCAGTAATCTTACAAAATCGTAACTTTAATAATATTAAAACTTTTAATTTATTTAAGTTACATTAATATATTTTCAATAAAAAACTCACTTCTCCTACTATAGTTCTACTGCTCTTATGAAATTATCAAAAGGTTTGTCTTTATTACAATAAAAAAATAAAAAAATAAAAAAGTTAAACTCTTTTCATTCCTATACCTTTATAGAAATATTTAAAGTTCAACTTTTTTATTTTACTACTTCCATAGTTATTACATAATAATTTAAAAATCAGTAAACTTTCCTTGCGGAAAAACTATATTTACTTTAGTTCCTATATTTTCTTTTGAATTTAAACTTATTCCAATACCTAATTTATCACAAAGCTTTTTACATAAATAAAGTCCTATTCCTGTAGATTTTCCAAATTTCCGTCCATTTTCTCCAGTAAACCCTTTTTCAAATACCCTATCTATATCTTTTTCATTTATTCCAACACCATTGTCTTCTATAGTTAAAATAATATTATTTTCATTTACTTTTGAATATATCGAAACTTTTCCTTCATTAGGTATAGAAAACTTCACTGCATTTATTATAATTTGATTTATAATAAATTCTACCCATTTTTCATCACTAAAAATATTACCTTCTATACCTCTAATATCTAATTTTATATTCTTATTTATGAAATCCCTGCTATTGCTTTTAACAGATTTCATAACTACACTTCTTAATGAAAATTCTTTAATGATATAATCTTTACTTACATCACTACTCCTAGCATAATATAAAACTTGTTCAATAAATCCTTCTACTCTTTTCATTTCATAATTAATTCTTTCGCTTAAATTACTATTATCATTTTCTAAAATAAGCTTAGCTGATGCAATTGGAGTTTTTATTTCATGTACCCATGTTTCAATATATTCCCTGTATTCAATTTGTTCATCTTTATAATGCTTAACTTTTTCGTGCATAGATTTATTACATTGTTTTAAAACATCATTTATAATTCTTGCTTCTTGAAATCTAGGCTCTTCAATAACTTCTGGCAATAAATATTTTCTATCCAAATTTTCTACTGTATTAATTAAATTATTTAAATATCTTCTATATTTAATAAATTCCAAAAACATATATATTAGAATCGGGCCAAACCATATTAAAAATAATATTAATATTATATTTATTGATACTTTTACTATTTTCATTAATATTGCTACTAATAAAAACATTATCAAATTAATTATTAAAAAAATCATTCTTTCCTTTATAAATTCAATTATGCTCATATTTTACTTCCTTTTATCTTATGGAATAATATATCCTAACCCTCTTCTTGTTTCTATTACATTTTTAATTCCTATTTCATCAAGCTTTTTTCTTATTCTTGTAACATTTACAGATAAAGTATTATCATCTATAAACATTTCACAATCCCAAAGATAATTCATTAAGTTTTCTCTAGATACTATTTTTCCTTTATTTTTTATTAAATAAGAAAGAATCTTTAATTCATTTTTTGTTATTTCAATAGTTTTATCATTATAACTTATTGTTCCATTTGATAAATTTACTTTCATGTCTTTATATTCTAATATATCTACTTGAGTCGAATTTCTATTTACTCTCTTTAAAATTGATTCAATTCTTGCTAATAAAATTTGTGTATTATATGGTTTGGTTACAAAATCATCAGCACCTAAATTCATACTCATTAATTCATCAATATCACTATCCCTACTAGTTACAACTATTATTGGAATTTCTGAAAACTTTCTAACTTCTCTACATATGTAATATCCGTCAAATATAGGTAAATTTATATCTAACAATATTAGGTCAGCCTTACTTTCTTTTATATTTTCTATTACATTTTCAAAGTTATCTGGTGCTTCTATTTGATATCCATATCTAGATAAAAAAATACTTAACTCATCTCTAATTGTTTTTTCATCTTCCACAATAAAAATTTTACTCATTTTATACTCCTCATATAATTATAAAATAAAAAGCTTTGTTAATATTTATATATATTAATCAAAGCTTAATTAACATTATAATATATTTCATTTACCAATATGTATATTAAACATAATTTTTATCTTCGAACTAATTTAAATTTTTCTTCATCATAACCAGCAAACATTACTAATCCAACTACTTTTATAACTTCAATTATTTTTTTCATCAATAATCAGCTCCTTGTTTTATCTTACGATGTACTTTTATTATATTAATTAATTCTTTATTTTCATATTTATGTTTATTACATTTATCTTTCATTATTGTAACTTTTAATTAGAGTCCAAAATAATTGTAACTTTTAATTAGAGTCCAAAATACTTTGCTATTTATAATATCTCATACTTAAATTAATACTATAGTCATTATCTTTTATCCTATAAATTATTTTCCCAAAACTACTAAATTTATTCATTACTTATATTTAAAAACTTATCTTATTTAATCTTTGAATATTAGATAAAAAATAGTAAAAAATATATTTAGTCTTATTATTTAAAGGAGAAAGCTATGAAACTAACTAATGATATTAATATTAATGTAAAGAAATTACGGGAAGAATTAAATTTAGGTAAAAGCTTTGATGTAATTGAAAGAATAATAGAAGTCCATAATCATAAGTATTACTTTTATTTTCTTGATGGCTTTGTAAAAGATACAAATATGGAATATGTTCGTAGAGATATTTATAATTTAGATGAAAAAGATTTTAATAGCATAAAAAACGCTACAGATTTAGTTGAAAAAGCCCTATGCTCAATTGAAGCTTCTACCGAAAGTGATATTGGTAATATAATTACTGCTATACTTTGTGGTCAAACAGCTATGTTATGCGAAAACTTTGATGAAGCAGTACTATTAGATTATAGAACTTATCCTGCAAGAGGTGTTGAAGAACCTGAAAAAGAAAAGGTTCTTAGGGGTGCCCACGATGGCTTTGTTGAAACAATAGTTTTTAATACAGCTTTAATCAGAAGAAGAATTCGCGATCCTCACCTTACTTTTGAAATGCATAATATAGGTAGTATTTCAAAAACCGATATTGCTATTGGATTTTTAGCAGGAACAGTTAAAGAAGATACCCTTAGTAAAATTAGAGATATGATTGATAATTTAAAAGTTAAATCATTAACTTTAGGAGATCAAAGTTTAATAGAATTACTTAATTCATCAAGTTGGCTTAATCCATTTCCTAAGGTGAAATTTACTGAAAGACCTGATGTTGCAGCTGCACAGATAATTGAAGGTAGTGTTATTATATTGATAGATAATATGCCATCTGCTTTAATATTTCCATCTAATGTTTTTGACTTTATTCAATCTATAGATGATTATTATATGCCAGTGCTTACAGGTAACTATCAAAAACTAATTAGAGCATTAGTACTTTTAGTAAATGTATTTTTAACACCGGTATATGTTTTACTTACAGATAATCCAACTTGGCTTGCTGGTCCACTTAGTTTTTTATTGCCTAAAGATTCATATACAATACCATTATTCTTACAATTTATTATTGGTGAATTTGCTGTAGATGGTTTAAAATTAGCTTCATTAAATACACCAAATGTTTTAGGAACATCTTTATCAATTATTGGTGGTTTAATATTAGGTGATTATGCTGTTCAATCTGGATGGTTTATTCCTCAAAGTATCTTATATATGGCAATTGTTTCTCTTTCAAGCTTTGTTCAACCTAGTGTAGAGTTAACATTTGCATTAAAGTTTATTAGATTAATCCTACTTGTATTTACTGGCCTCTTTGGTACTTGGGGCTTTATTGCGGGAATAATTATAAGTATAGCAATTGTAGCTTCAACTAAAACACTTACTGGTGAAAGTTATCTTTATCCATTAATACCTTTCAATTGGAGCGCTTTAAAGCACTTATTATTTAGAACTAAGA
Organism: Clostridium saudiense; assembly: GCF_000577815.1. Classification (GTDB taxonomy): domain Bacteria; phylum Bacillota; class Clostridia; order Clostridiales; family Clostridiaceae; genus Clostridium; species Clostridium saudiense. The sequence goes on from NZ_CBYM010000022.1 coordinate 20,434, forward strand.
AAACAGCAAGTAAAAAATAGTAAATTATAAAGATTAGTTTTTTATATATTAAATATAATACTTAAATTAATTTGATATAATAAAACTAAAATTTAATATATTAAAAGACTCGGAGGTTTTTAAATGTTTGATGAAAATACATATAAAGAAGATATTCAAGTATTTAAAGAAATAAATTCTACACAAGCAGATAAATTATTGTCTGAAGAAAACTTAGCTGTTGTTTATATAGGAAGAGAAACTTGTCCTTATTGTCGTAAATTTGCTAAAAAATTAAGTGGATTATCAGATGAAATTAATACAACTATATATTATGTAAATAGTGAGTCTTTCTCTGATAATAATCTTAAGGCATTTAGAGAAAAATATAATATTGTAACTGTTCCTGGATTTATTGTTAATAAAAGTGGCAAAATAGAAGTTAAATGTGATTCTTCTACTCCAGAAGATGAAATTTTAAAAATGATAAATTAATATTTTAAGTATAATAATAAAAGCAAGCTGTATTTACTTTTGAAAATACTACTTGCTTTTATTTTTTCTTAATTTATCCTTTTAACTAAGCACCCATTCCAATAATCATACCTATAACATATGGTATAAGCCATACTGCCCATACAAATATACTAAACTTATGAAATTTAGCTTTTTGCTCTTCATTATTTTTATATAATACCCAAGTTACCCATCCTACATGAAATAACATTAAAACTATAGCTAAAGTTCCTGTTATACCATGAATAATTTACTTGAACTTGAAATAGAATCAACTTCTTGACATATTTAAAGTTCCTGTAGTATCAAATAACTATTTCTACTTTTATAACTTTAATAGCACTAATTAGCATTCATTTTGAACAACTTTTTCTTGTACTTCATGCATCTTTTTCATTACAAATCTAGCAATAGGTTGTGCTATAAAAATCTCTACAGCAAATGCAATTGCAAAATTTCTTGGCCATTTATAAAAGAAGTTATAAATCGGCTCCATAGTAATTTTCCCAAAACCAATCCATGTTCCAATTATCGTTAGTAATATTGACATTAAGAATACTGTACATAATGTGTTTACTATAATATGTGCATTAAAACTATCTTCTTTTTTTATTATTTTTCCAGTTAACCAGTCCGCTGGCTTATGTGTAAGTAAAACAACTATAATAACACTAATCCATATGAATGGTACAACTCTCATAGCTTCTCCCCATACAGTAATATTAAATCCAATTTCAAAGCAAGTTATTAGTGGTGCAATTATACATACAGATATAACTGAAATAATTGCTATAAAAATTGTCATCTCCTTTTTATTTCTTGGTAACTTCATATAAAATTCCATATTATTTTTCTCCCTTAAATTTATTTTATATCAAAAAAATAAGCGTGGAACCAATTAGTTGATTCCACGCTGAACAATTATACGCGCATAAATTTCTTTTATCATTATATCTAAAATTTATTTTTATTTCAAGAAATATTTTATTATTTAGTCAAATTTAAAATCTAAACAACCTACTTACAGTATTAATTAGTAATTATTTTAATAAATTTCTTTTTGCCTATTTGAACTATAATTTCTGAAGCTAATTTAAGCTCTTCAATATTACTTATTTTCTCCTCATTTATTTTAACTCCACCTTGAGTTACTAATCTTCTAAATTCATTTTTACTCTTAGCTAATCCATTACTTACAATTATTTCAGATAAATTAAAATCATCATTCTTAACTTTAATTACTTTTATATCATCTGGAATTTGTCTCTTTTGAAATACGGTTCTAAATCTTTCTTCTGCATCTCTAACTGCATCTTTACCATGGTATAATTCAACAATTGCTCTAGCTAATTGTATTTTTATATCCCTTGGATTTATACTATCTTCTTCTAAACTCTTCTTTATCTCTGCTACTTTATCCGGATGAATGTCTGTAACTAACTCAAAGTATTTAACAATTAAATTATCTGGAACAGTCATAGTTTTTTCAAACATTACTGTTGCTTCTTCATCAATTCCAATGTAATTACCCAAACTCTTACTCATCTTATTTATACCATCCAAACCTTCAAGTAGTGGCATCATTATTGTACATTGCGGTTCTTGACCAAATTCCTTTTGTAACATTCTACCCATAAGTAAATTAAACCTTTGATCTGTACCACCAAGTTCAATATCAGCTTTTAATTCTACTGAATCAAAACCTTGCATTAAAGGGTAAAAGAATTCATGAATACTTATAGGCATTTGATTTTCATATCTCTTTTTAAAATCTTCCCTTTCAAGCATTCTGGCAACTGTCATCTTAGATCCTAATCTAATTACATCCTCAAAATTCATCTTAGATAACCACTCACTGTTAAATCTAACTTCAGTTTTATTCTTATCTAAAACCTTAAAAATCTGTATTTCATATGTTTTAGCATTTTCTAAAACTTGTTCCGTTGTTAGTGCTTTTCTAGCTTGTGATTTTCCTGTTGGATCACCTATCTTTCCTGTAAAATCACCAATTACTATTACTATTTTGTGTCCTAAATCTTGAAGTTGTTTAAGCTTTCTTAAAACTACTGTATGTCCTAAATGAATATCAGGAGCACTTGGATCTAATCCTAACTTTACTGTTAAACTTTTTCCTTGCTGTAATTTTTCTCTTAATTCTTCTAAACCTATTATTTCATCTACACCTTTTAATATTATCTTGATTTGTTCATTTACATCTATCATTTTACTTTCCTCCAATAATTACTTTTTTCTTAAACTGACGTGCACTTTACTTTAAGAAACTATATATAAATTGTGCAATTATTTTTAAATACAAAAAAGCTCTCATCCTATATGAATAGGACGAGAGCATTACTCACGTGTTACCACCTAAATTTATCATTATCTCACAATAACAACCTCTTCAAGTACGCCAAAAAAATTTTGGTTATACTCTAGCACTATAACGTGTGCATTACGACATCTGCCTACTGGTTGTTATCTTTCGGAGTGCTACTCAGAGATGTATTCAAATTAACTTGTTATGTTCCTTTCACCAACCGGAACCTCTCTTTATAACTCTATTAATTTTACTCTTTCTCTTCAAAGCTTTATATTATTATAATTCATTATATTCCATTATTATTTTTTGTCAACAAAATATTTATAATATAAATTAATTTAATAAATATCTGATAATTCTAAAACTGTTTTATCACGATTATATTCATATATTTCCTCTAATTCATCTTCTATTTTTATGTTTGGTAACTGAACTTCAAAAGTACTTCCTTTACCTAAAACACTTTCTACAGTTACATTTCCATTATGAATATCTATCATTGATTTTACTATACTTAAACCTACTCCGCTACCTTCATTTAATCTATTTAACGAATTATCTCCTCTTGAAAATCTATCAAATATTTTACCCTTTATTTTTTCATCGATACCAATTCCATTATCACTAACAATAAATCTTATTATATCACTTTCTAAAATTAAATTTATTTTTATATATCCATTATTTTTTGAATATTTAATAGCATTAGACAGTAAATTCAATACTATTTTTTCAATCATATTAGGATCACATTTAATATAATGTTCTTCTACATTAGTATCAAATTCAATATCAATATTTTTAGACATTCCATATGGAATTATGGATAAAGCTATCTCCTCTATAAGTGATACTATTTCATAGTTCCCAAAATTAGGTTTTATCATTCCTACATCTATTTTTGTTAAATCTATTATATTATTTATTAGTCTTAACATCCTCTTACAATTTAAAGCTAAATATGGACTATGTTTTTTATATTTATAAACAAACTCTTCTTTATCACCATCACTAAAACTATCTAAAAGTTGCACACTCGAAGCAAAAATATTTAATGGTGTTTTTAATTCATGTGAAAGAGTAGATATAAACTCGGCTTTTTTTATATCATTTAGTTTATGAGCCTGAATTTCAGATTCTAGTCTAATATTATTAGAAATATTAATATAACTAACCAAAATTTGATTTTCACCTTTATCTGAATGAATAAGTTGAATAAAACAATCAATTATTTCATCTTTTTTAACATCTGTAAGTATCCCTCTCCACATTCCAGTTCTTTTTAATTCCCTTAATATTTCTGGTATTTTCTCTTTTACATCTTCAATTTCAAGTATTAATTCTCTAAATTTCTCATTACTGATATCATTTGAAAATCCTTCTTTAATTTTGTTATTCATATAAGATACATTAAACTTATTATCACAAATAAACATATATGTATGACTATTATAATGCGCTAAATTATAAAATTTTTGCAATTCTTCATTTAGAATTTTTGATTCTTCATACAATAAATATAATTCTATTACTGTTCCAATAATTACACTAATAAAAGATATATAGGTAATTAATATTGATGTTAGCATTATATCAAAATATAAACCAGTATGAGCATATATTGCATATATAGCCTTTATTCCTAATAAAGCTAAGCTAACACTAAAACATCCTACTATTACACTTTTTTCCTTTAATGATATAAAAATCAACCTGATGGCAATAATATAATATGAGATAAATAAAAATACATTATAGTATACAAATACACTATCAGGTATATTTAAAATTGTTCCTCTTAAATACTTTTCAATTATTCCTACTATAAATGAATATATAACAACAAATATTAATGAAAAACCCCTATTCTCTTTTATAAATTTATATAATTTACTTTTTGGAAAAAGAATAGTGTAAAGTATTAGCATTCTTAATATTGATGTAGAAATCATTATATAATCAGAAATATAAAATTCATTACTTATAAAAGTAAAATAATCAAATTGATCTGTAATTATTCCAATAACTAACCCTATATATACTAATATTAATGTAAATACTGTATTTTTCTTTGTTTTTTTATATAAAATTGAACAACTTATAACTGAAATAATAGCTAAAAAACTATTAATCATCTTTAATAATTCTAATGTAGCTGATAAATATTCTTTATTATTGCCTGTTATAAATATTTTATAAACAAAAAATGTTATCAGAACTAAAGCTAACATTAAAAAAACACTTATTATATCACTTGCCTTTTCAGCTACAGTGTTTTTTTTTATAGATACCTCTCCCATACAACATCTCCCCTTTAACCATTAATACTCAACAAAAGTTTTTCTGTATTAATACCTTTTTTTATATTTTATACCCTTTTTCTTTATTTTTCTATATTTTTTTATTATGATTAAACATTTTATTTAATATTCAAAACTCCTTTTTGCCACATTTTTTCACTTTTTTACATTAATTTAGGAATATTACAAATCTATAACTCATTAAAAATAAAAAACCTTAATCAACTTCTTATATTTGATTAAGGTTAAAATAAGTATTTAAAATATAAACTTCTTCTTTATTCTTTAAAAATTGATTACCAATATTAATATTCAACACTATAATATTTTTATTCTATATCATAATTAATTTAATATATCCAATATCTAAAATTGCTTTTCCAAATCCATCCTCTAAAAACTCTAAAACAGCTTCAGAATTATTTGAAATAACTCTAGAAAATACTACAATATATTCCTTAATATCTTCAATTGATATTTCATTTTTATTATTAGTATAATATTTTAAAAATACCGTATATCTCATTAATAAATATTCTAATATTATAAGTTGAAAACTAAGTGCAAGCTCTTGAAAATCTTCACTAGTACACTCACTTAAGATTTTAGATACTATACAATTTTCTATTAACTCATTATATTGTTCAAATGTTTTTTTATAGATTATCCATTTATTAATATAATTCTTATCTTTCTTACTTTCTGAAAATTTATATATTTCTCTTAATGAATTTTCTAATCCTTCAACATCCTTATAATTTTCAGTAATATCTAAAAATAAATAATTTAATTCCTCTATTGCTTCTTCTATATTAAATTCAATTTCACTAAATGCTCTTAGTACGTTACTAATATATTTATCACTTTTATATTCTTTTAATATTTGATTTTTACTTATATCATTACTTAACATATTAATTAATATATCAAAACAAAGTATTAATTTATCATCTAATGACAACTTTTTCTCTTGAATAATATAAATTAATAATTCCCTAACCTTATACATTGTAGATTTTTCCTCAATTATTTTATTATCTGAAGAAATCATTTTAATTTTTCCTTTTAATTTACTTATATTTTCTACAACTTCTGGACATGCGCATGATAATGTAATTTCTTTTCTTCCTTCAAGTACATTTTCAATTCTAGGGAACTTTTTACATGTTAATGATAAACATTCCTCACCATCATTTTTTACTATATTACACAATCCCTTATTATCTAAAAATGGACACTTTTCTTGAGTTTCTTTATTTATAAAATACTCAACTTCATCATCATTAATTATTTCTATTACATTTTGTAATATATAATTTTTTTTATTATTCTTCCACTTAATATAAGTGTTATTATCAATATTTACATCCCATCCTGAACAACATGTAAACTTACATTTATCAGCAGTACATCTAAAATAATCATAATTTTGTATCTTAAAAATTTTCACTTCTTTATTCATATGTCACTAACTCCATTTCGATGTTATTACTTTATTATAAGCTACATGCTTAAGAAATTATATTATACTTAATATAATTATCAATTACTTTCATTTTATAAAATAACTTAAAATAAATTTTTCAGTACATTGTTTTATATTGTTTGAATAATACTTTAACATCTACCACCCTAATTTTTGATCTTTTACTGTAAAATGGCTACTATCATTTTTAAATTCAATATTAAAATTATTATTTTCATCTACATTAATTTTAGTTAAAGTTGATTGTCCCATAACTTCTGAATTTACCTCATTGTCTTTAAAGTAATACATAATAGCTTTAAGAGTTATTCCATGAGCTACAATTAAAATAGTTTTTCCTATATTTGCTTTTATTATTTTATTCATAGTATTAGCAACCCTAGCCCTAACTTCATTTAAATTTTCACCGTTTGGTGCTGATAATTCAGTATTACCTTTCATAATTAGGCCTATATCCCAATTAGGATTTTCTTTCATAACCTCATCAGTTTTTCTTCCTTCATAATCACCAAAACACATTTCCATAAATCCGTCATCAGTTATAATTTCAACATCTTTATCACCTTTAATAATTTTAGCTGTTTCAAATGCTCTTTCAATTGGGCTAGAATAAATAATATCTATATGTATATTTTTAAGTCTATCTCGTAGCTCTTTAGCTCTTTCTATTCCATCTTCAGTTAATGGTGAGTTTCCTCTTCCCTGTAATCTTTTTTCCAAGTTCCATAAAGTTTGACCATGTCTTGTTAAATAAATTGTTGTATTCATAAACTAATCCCCTCATAATATATTACCTTTTATAATTATATATTTCATTACTTATATAGATAGTTCATCTATTGCTACTCACTTACTATTTCAGCTTCAACATATGGAATTTCATCTACACCATATTCTTTTCTAATTACTTCAGTATCAATATCAATTCCACCAAAAACTATTTCTATTTCTTTGTTAATTATTGATACCTCAGTTACTTGCATCTTATTTAAATCAATTAGTCCTTGTTCTTTATAATATCTATTAATAAGTTTATCTACTTCTAATTTAAAATCATTTCCCTCAAAGCTTATACCTTCTAAATCAGTAAAAACATTTATTACATAATTAAAAACTTTTTTTGATATAGAATTCACTATATTCATTTTTAAAATTTTAAAACTGTTTATATTTAAATAAACACTATTAAATTTAACCTTTGAAATGTTTAATTCTGTTTCAATATTTATATTCATTCCTAAAAATTGAACTATTCCAATTAATCTTATTTCATCATTAATAAATATATCAGTTATATTAATTTTATTTTGTAACTTTAAAAAGTTCTTTATATCGGTCTTTGTTACTCCTACTATCATCTTTTTTAATTTCATGTGATTTTCCTCCCTAGTATTTCATACTAATTTTCCTTATCTACTATTTGTAATTATAACATATCATTTATTACTAAACTTTTAAAAGTAATGAATCTTATTTCATTAACCTCATCATTTATTAATATATCCATTTTATTTAGCATTACATTAAACTCCTTAACAAATTCATATTCAATCTATCACTCTTTCTTAGCAGTAACATTTTCCTCGCCTTTTACATATTTTACATTAGAATGTTTTAGTTATTTTTACCAAAAGTAACTTTATAAAGAGGTTGTTTATATTATGACAAAACTTAAATTTGCTACTACTTATAGCTTTGATTATTCGCTAACACCAAACTCAATTATTGAGTGCCAAAATGGTGATTATATAATTGTTGGAAAAGCTCATAATAAAGACTCTCATTCATCTGCCTTTGCTATAAGAGTGAATTACAAAGGTAATGTAATTTGGAAAAAAATATATAGTTCCCCACTTCCTCAATTTTTTACTTCAATAATTCAAACAACTAATGGTGATTTAGTAGCTACCGGTATATATTATTATTCTGAATATGCTAGTGATGAATATACTTGGATAGTTAAACTAGATGAAAACGGAAATATTGTTTGGCAAAAAACACTAGGATTTGTTGGTATGCAATCTGAAGGTTATGATATTTGTGCCACATCTGATGGTGGATTTGCCATAACTAGTTTATTTTATAATGGTACTTCTTATAAGACTAGAATCTTCAAATTTAATAATGAATATGAGTTACAGTGGGATGAATTATTCGATATAGGTGTTGCTTTTTCAATAGTTGAAACCATGGATAATGGATTTATGTTGTCTGGAGCTATAAATACATTAAATTCATCTTTAAATAATATTTTTATATTAAGAATAGATTCAAATGGAAAAAAATTATGGGATAGGATTTATAGTGAATTTATAGATAGCGATATTGTAAATTCATCTATTATTGAAATGAAAAATGGACATTTTGCTGTAGTAGCAAAATCTATTATCTTCGAAATAAATTCTATTGGTAATATTGTATGGTCGAAAAAAAATTCCAATTATAAATTAAATAATATAATTCAATCAAAAGAAGGTAATTATATTATTTCTGGATCTTCAACAATTAATAATAACTCTCATGCTTTTATTGAATGTATAGGAAGCAATAACCAAGAAAGTTTATGGAGTACTACAGAATTGCTGTACCCTAGTGAAACTACAGATTTAATTTTATCTAAAGAGGATTACCTTGTTACTTGTGGTTATGCACCTATAAATACAGATAAATCGTTAGTTTGCTTTGCCTTATTTAGTTATTAATTACTTGATTTTAAATAAAAAAACAAATGGATTATTTAAAGGAATTTTATATTAACTCCTTAAGATAATCCATTTTTTCGTTCTCCACTGATAAAGTACAATAAAAAATTAGTATTATGATTAATTATTATAGAAAGCTTCTATGCTTCATTTACATTCATTAATACCTTTTTATTTATGCTGTTAGTTATATAATCGAATCCCTTACTATATAATGCTCCAAAAACATTATTTATAATACGGAATATTATCGCTCCTCCAAGTCCTAAAATAGGTGTTGCTGCAGCTAAGGCACCAAATGCATTAAATACTACTTGCCATTTATAAGTTGCACTAAATCCAACCATTATTCCACCCATAAGCCCTATAAAACTTCTAAATTCCTCTGGAAGTAAAATATAAATACATCCATATATTATAGATCCAATAATCATATATTTCATTCTATCTTTATAACGTATTTCTATCTGCTCCCTATCTGGATGAAATATTGACATACATGCAATTCCTATCCACATAGCTCTTGGAATGTGTAAAAGCTCTCCAATTAATACTGATGAAGTTACCACAAAAGCAAATTTAAATTGCCATTTTGTTCTTTCTGTATTAAAATCAATATCTTTTATCATATTAGAAAATTTATTTTCAAACTTTATTTTTCTTTGTTTTATATAAAATATTGATGTCACTAAAATCCCTGCAAAAATTAATCCTATAATACGATTAAAAAGAACTTGTTCATTATCAATCTTATATCCATATAAAAGAAGATATGATAATACAAGTATACTATGATTAAATAATTTTACATTATGGCATGTTAAAATTAATATACTTATTATTGAAAGAAAATTTATTACAAATCCTAATATGGGATTTGATATACTTGCAAAATAAGGCACCACTGCAAAAATGCAAAATACCCCAAATATAGTTAATGCTGATTGTCCAACATTAAAATCTAAATTTGAAAATCTAAAATGTAATAAAGCTAAAACTGCTACAACTCCAACTATACTATTTTCCGATCCAAAAACTGCCCCAAAACTAACAATAACAAACATACAAAACATAAGATTTAACACTGTTCTTAATATAATTGCTGCTATATACTTATTTCTTATTTCTTTGCTTTCAGCATTCTTTATTAGTGGTTTTAAACTATTAGCTCCTAATTGTATAGCTTGATAAAAACTCATTATTCTAATTCCCCCTCTTCTCCTATTTTTTTATTAGCCATTTCTATAAAATACATTAATTCTAAAAAATCCTTATCACCTAATTTTCTTCGCAGATTATATATTGGCCCTAAATAGAACTTAAGTATTTCATCTACTTTTTTTTCACCAGCTTCTGTAATAAAAATACTATAACTTCTTTTATCATGAGAATCTTGCTTTTTAACTACATATCCAGCTTGGCTTAACCCCTCTATTAATCTACTTATTATAGTTTTACTAACACACATCGCCTTACTAAGCCTTAACGGAGTCATTCCTCCATTATTAATTATAAGTTGAGATAATAAATCTAAATGCTGAGTTGATATTTCATGTTCTTTTGTAACACGACGTATAAGTAATCTACTAAATAATCTGATTTCATTCATATTCTCAACCATTGTTATCCAATCATTATTTTCCATAATCACAACACCCTCTAACTAATATAAGAAAAAGTAGTTTACTTTGTGAACTACTTTTAAATTTATTTTATTCTAAAAGTTTTTTTTTGTCAAACACTTAGTCTAAAACAACTTAAACTACTATGATAAAATAATTCAATAAAAAAATGATATCATTGCTAAATCATGATACCATTCTTATTATTAACTAATATATAATTTTTATATAAAATAATTAATCTTATATTTTTAATCTATTAAAGTAATACTTTCTTCAATTTTTTCATCTTTATTGTTTTTATAATCTATTTCTGAGATCTCTATCTTTTTCTTTAGCTTATTAGATACATTTTTATATCCTGGCAATAAAAATGCATCTGCAAATATCCAAGCAATAGGACTTGCAAAACAAACAGCTGTAAATCCAAACATAGGTACTAAAATAAATCCACAAAGTGCCCTTGCTATCATTTCACAAATACCTGCAAAAATTGCAAATGTTGAATATCCCATACCTTGAATTGTGAAACGAACAACATTTACAATACATAGTGGTATAAAAAATGCTGCTGATGTTACTAAACATTGCTTAACCATTAAAAGCAGTTCTGTTTCTCCTGCATTAACAAATAATAATGCTATAGTTTCACCAAAGAAAATTGATACTACTAATGCTATTATAGAATATACTGATCCAATTAATAAACTTTTCTTTATTCCTTCACTGATACGACTTAATTTTTTTGCTCCTACATTTTGTCCCGCATATGTTGCCATAGTTGACCCTAAAGCATCAAAAGGACAACATAAGAACATTGAAATTTTACTTGAAGCCGTAACAGCTGCTACAACAAGAGAGCCAAGCCCGTTTACTGCCGTTTGTAAAATTACACTTCCTATAGCAGTAATGGAGTATTGTAATCCCATTGGAATGCCCATATAACAAAGCCTACTTATATAATGTCCATTTAATTTTAACTCATCTTTTTCAAACTTTAGTATCTTATATTTTTTCATCATAAATATAGTACACCAAATTCCAGCCACGGCCTGTGCTATAATTGTTGCCCATGCAGCCCCTGCAACACCCATTTTAAACACAATTATAAATACTAAATCTAAAACTATATTTATTATTGATGACATAATTAAAAACATTAACGGTGTTTTACTATCTCCAAGAGAACGAATAATTCCTGATGATAAATTATAAAGATATGTTGCTGGTATTCCTAAAAATATTACAAAAATATAACTATATGCTCCATCTATAATATCACTTGGTGTATTCATCCATTCCAAAATACTTCTACAAAGAACACATACAATCATAGTCATAACAATAGAAAAAATAGCTGCTAAAACAGCACTATTAAATACATACTTACGTAACTTCTTATAATTATTTGCTCCAAATTTTTGTGCAACAGGTATAGCAAACCCATTACATACTCCCATACAAAATCCAATTATCATAAAGTTTATTGAACCAGTTGAACCTACTTCAGCTAAAGCACTTACCCCTAAATATTTACCAACAATAATTGTATCCACCATACTATAGAGTTGTTGAAATAACATTCCTAACAGCAGTGGTACTGAAAATCCTAAAATAAGCTTAAATACATTTCCTTGTGTTAAATCTTTAACTTCATTACTCCTCATAATTTTTCCTCTTCATATTTATATTTAATTTTATTTTTTACTTATTTCTAACATTGACTATATAATCTTTTTACCAAACTATATATTATTACAAATTCACAGAAACTTCCATGTATTTTCTTATACTATTTATATATTTCTACAATAAGAATAAACATCAAATAAAATATTAAATTTTGCTAAAACTAATAATAAATTAATTTTATTTTGGAGGAAATTTTACATGAGAGTAAGGAGAACACTAAGTCCATTAGTTGCAATTACACAAAATAATGATGAATCTTTTGCTATAGAAGAAGGCTTAAATTTACTTAATATCTCATCAATGATAAACAGTAATGATGTTGTTGTCATTACACCAAATTGGGTTGGGGCAGGTGGACCTGAAATTGGAGATGTAGTTGGTCCTAATAGTTTAAAAAAGATTATTCAAATAATTAAAAGTTGCAATCCTAAAAGAATTGTAATTGCTACAGCTTCAGCAAGAAAAGATGTTGAAAAATTAATGATTGATATTGGTTTTATGGATGTTATTAAATCAGAAAATGTTGAATTTATAAATTTAAATAATGGGCCTTTTATTAATCTTCCACTTAATCATAGTTGTCCAAAATCAATAGCTTTAAATAAACTATATGATGAAATGACATTTTTAATATCATTTACTCAATTAAAAATTCATGAAGAAGCTACTATTTCTGCATCTATTAAAAATATAGCTATGGGATGGCCAACTGGTGAAGAACAAGGTTATCCCAAAAAGAATTTAGGTATCCATAAAGATTTGCATGGATTTATAAGTGCTATGCTCGAAAAGTTCACTATAGATCTTTCTATTGTAAGCGCAAGCCCTGCAATGGTTGGAACTGGGCCTCATAAAGGAATTGGTAATCATACTGGCTTAGTTTTATGCGGAACTGATCCTATTGCTACAGATACTGTTGCTGCTAGACTACTTGGGTTTAAGCCTCAAGCTATAAATTATTTATATAAGTCAATAAATAAAGGTCTTGGTTGCGGAGAAGTTACTACTGATTCTAGCTCCCCTATTAAAATTTTAGGTATGAGATTAATTGATGCTGAAAAGCACTTTAACAAATGTGCTTATGGAAAAGACTTTTCTATTGATTAATCTAAATTTTGAAAAGAGGATTCAGTAACAAGTGATAAGCTAAAATATAATTTATTCCTTAACTTGTCACTTGAAACTTTCTTCACCCTTGTCATTCAAAGAAAACCGTATGTTTTCAACCTTAACTCTTAACTAACTAAACCGGTAGTAATAAACCTGATTTTTTTAGTATTGGTCTTATTGCATTATATATAATTGCTACTAAAATTACTGATACCACAGCATTTATGAATGTAGTTGCAGCACTTAATTTTGCTAAAATCATAGCTGCATCTTGAGGTTGTCCAAGTATATATTGCTTATAGAAAAAGCCTACTATAGGATCTGCAATTACATTAAAAGCAAGTCCACCTATTGATGCTATTAAACTCCACTTAAAAATATATTTACTATCATTACTTTCACTTATTTTTGCTATTTTATGTGCAATTAATCCAGTTATTAATCCTATACATAATTTTAAAACAAATGTTTTAGGTGCTACTAATATATATACTGGATCAAGTAAATCAGCAATTGTCATTCCTATTGCTCCAGCTAATCCTCCGTACCATCCTCCAAGCAATAAAGCTGCTAAAACACAAAATGCATTTCCAATATGAAGTGAAGTTGCATCTCCACCTGGTACTGGAATTTTAATTTGTAAGTAAGTAAATGATACAAAACATAATGCTGCTAATAATGCAGTTTGAATTAATTTTTTAAATCTTATTTGGTTATTCATTAATATTTGCCCCCTTATTTATAAAACTTTATATCCATTTTATACCTAATAAAACAAATAAATCAATTGTATGCATACAAATTATCATATTATTCATTTTGTTTTAAAATTAAATATTCATTTTTACTATATTATCCTCTCTTCCTCTATTATTTATTAATTGGTTGACTTATCCACATAAGCACTATATACTTAAGTGAGATTCTAGATTTTGAATTTAGTTAATCTAAAATTCAACTTTTCTCTAAGAGCAAAGTTGAATAATAATTTAATATAAGACAGTTCGTAACCATCCTGTCTCAAAATAAAACTAGGGATTAATAATAGAAATACTATTATTGTTTATTTAGGATGGATTTTTTCCATCCTTTTTTTATTTTCTGGAGGTGATATTTATGGAAAATACTATGACTAAAACAAGAAAAATAACAATTTCAGCAATTGTTATTGCTCTATATGTTGTAATAATGGTAATAACTCAAAGCTTTGCCTTTGGTGCTATACAAGTTCGTTTAGCAACTAGTTTATATTCATTATCTTATATTTTTCCATTCCTAGCTTTACCTTTGGGACTTGCGAACGTTTTATCTAACATGCTACTTGGTGGATTAGGTATATTTGATATTATCGGAGGAGGATTAGTTGGAATAATAACAGCTTTATTAGTTTATGCTGTTCGTAAATATAAATTAAATATTTACTTTACTATATTACCAATAATCTTTATTCCTGGTTTAATAGTACCTATTTGGCTATCAATGTTATTAAATGTTCCTTATAGTGCATTAGCTATTAGCTTGTGTTTAGGACAAGTTATACCTGCAATATTAGGTTTATTTTTAATTAATGCTTTAAAAAATAAGATTGGAGAATAACCCATGAGAAATGATTTAGAATTAAATTTACTTGGAAATCAAAATATAAAATATGAATTTGGATATAATCCAGATATTTTAGAAACCTTTGACAATAAACATCCAAACAATGATTATTTTGTAAAGTTTAACTGCCCTGAATTTACAAGCCTTTGTCCAATTACTGCTCAACCTGATTTTGCTACAATTTACATATCATATGTACCAAATATAAAAATGGTTGAAAGTAAGTCATTAAAATTATATTTATTTAGTTTTAGAAATCACGGTGATTTCCATGAAGACTGTATGAATATAATTATGAAGGATTTAATTAAGCTTATGGACCCTAAGTATATTGAAGTTTGGGGTAAATTCACTCCAAGAGGCGGTATTTCAATTGATCCTTACTGTAACTATGGAAAACCAGGTACAAAATGGGAGGAAATTGCTTTTAATAGATTAGCTAATCATGATTTATATCCTGAAAAAATAGATAATAGATAATTAAAATAAACAGTAGACAAATTTGTATGAAAACAAATTTGTCTACTGTATTTTTATCCAAATATCTCTTTATATTTTTCTAGTTTCCTAATAGCATCAAGGTCTTCGTCTTCTTTCATATATTCCTCAAAAAAATCATTTAGCTCAATAGATTTAAGTATATCTTCTAATGCTAAGTCTAATTTATTTATACATACGTAAAAGCAAGCCCTATTGTAATATAAGAATCCTTCATCTTTATTTTCTAAGATTCCTTCATTAATTATTTCAATTGCTCTATTATAATCTTCTTTTTCTCTATACATTACAGCATAATTCAAATAACTGTATGGATAATACGGATTTTCTTCTATAGACTTTTTATAATATTCTTCTGCTAATTTTAAATTTCCTAACTTCTTATTAAATACACCCATATTAAAAAGAATTCTAAAATGCTTACTATCTATTTCTAAAGCTTTTTCCATATATTCTAAAGCAAGTTTTGTATCTCCTAATTCATCATAAATACATCCTAAATTTGCATTTGCCCATAAATCCTTCGGATTTATCTTTAATACTTCCTTGTAATTCTTTATAGCCTCTTCTTTATTTCCTAATTCATCATAAGCATTAGCTAAAAAGAAATATGCCTTTTCGTATTTATTATCATTTTCTATAGCTTTCTTATAATATTCAATAGCTTCCTCATATAATTCATCATCATCATAAATTATACCTAAACCATAATAAGCTATAGCATTAGTATCATCTAATTCTATTACTTTTCTATACATTTTTTCAGCTAAATCAAAGTTTGCTATTTTATCATAAAGAAATGCTAAATCCAAAATTAAATCTATATCTTCTTTTCCTTCTGGACAATTATATGCTTTTTTAAAGAACTTTAAAGCTTTTAAATAATTCTTTTCAGTCATAAAGTTTCGTCCTATTGATATATAGTTATCAAACATGTATGTCTTATCCAAAGTAAATTCTCCTTTTGCAATATATACTAAATAAAATCTGTACTTATTATCACTTAAAATATCGGTTCTTGGTTATTCATTGAATAACCATCATTTCTAACATCTTTCATATCTAGTGTATTATATTTTATTTCAACTTTACTAAGCTTTTTAACAGCTCCATAAGATTCTTTTAATGAAATTCCTTCTCCTCTTCCTGAAATAACCCATAATACTTTATATCCTCTAGGTATTACCCCTAATTTATCTTCTCCCTTACCATCAGTGAAATAAATTAATAAATTAATATTTTTATTATTTGCATATTCAAAGACAGGAGTAAATCTAGTTCCTCCACCAGAAGAACATCTTTCTTTTACATCCTTTATAGTTTTAACCTTATACGCTCGTTTAATGTCTTTATCACATTCTATTATAGTTATTTCATGATTATAATTTTTTACTATAGATAAAACTTCTTTAACTGCTTGCTTAAACTCTTCATCGCTAATACTACCACTTATATCAATTGCAACTGCAATTTCAGCTTTATGATTTCTAAGTTCACCTCTTAAATCTAATCTATTAGGCTGTCTTCTATTTCTTCTTGTTATAGTTTTCTTTTTATTACTTTCTACTGTACCCATTAATTTTTTAAGGAATAAATTCCAAGGAAGCTCTCCCTTGCTTTTTTTCAATGAATCGATCATTCCTTCTATATGAATAGGTATTACACCTTTCTCAGAGTTACTTATAAACTTTTCAGTAAAATCCCTAAGAGTTTTTTCATCTATGTTTTCACTTTCATCCCAAAGATCATGAGTAGTTTCTGGATCATATCCATTTTCTAATTCTTCTCCCCAGCTATCATCCTCTTCCCCTTCATCACTTTCTTCTAATACATTTAAAACATTTTGAATATTTTCAGCATAATATTCAAATGAATTATAAGGCTCAAGATTTAATTCATACTTTAAGTTTACACCTTTTAAAGTAGTTGCATATGTTGGTAAATTATTTAAGTATTGATTCACTACTATGTCCATGGCTAAATTAATTGCAAGTGTACTAAACTTTCCTCTTAATTCTTTTGCTCTTGCTAAATGCATAGATAATACATGATGAATTTCATGCTTAATAGTACTTTCCATTTGTTTTATATTAAGCTGTAAAAATATTATTGGATTAAAATATATAACATATTTAGCCCCTTTAAAATTTATACCAGTTGGACTATTTATATCAAAGCGTATTTCCCTACCCATTTGAAATAAAAAGTATCCATAAAAATTATCCTTTTCTTCCATAAGACTTAAATTTACTTTATCTATAATCTTAAAAAATTTCTCGGCAAACTCTTTAGGTATATCTACATCAATTTTTTCTTTAGCACGCAATGCTTTAAACATAGCTGAACTATTAACTAATTCACTAGCTTCATTATAAAGTACATTCTTTATGCTTTCAAAATTTCCTTCCATACATTATCCCCTTATTGAACTATAAGATTCAAAATAACTTTCTACAAACGTTTCATTTTCTAAAGCCCTCTTATAGCTTTCAGGATAAGCATTTTTCATATCCTTCATAATTCCTACCATTAAATCTACAGGATACTCTTTTAAGAACTCAATAAATCTATTAATATAATAAGAATCTTCATCACCAAAATTTTTGATATTTTCTTCTAAAGATTTTAAAATATTCATTGCACTTAAATAAAGTCTAGTATGACTTTCATTTTTTACTTTTTCTATAACTTCCTCACTTAAGGTATCTCCAGCAAATACTTCCTCAAATGATATTAAAGGACTATGTTCAGCTTCGATGAAACTTATAAATTCTTCTGCTATAACTTTTCCTACATTACCTTTTATAACATTTAAAAATACAGCTCTAGGTATAGAGTCTTTCTTTTCTTTATAAATTTTAAGCGCTTTAGAAACTCTTTCATAACTTCTTGGCGTTGCTCTTACATCATCTTCATTTATCTTATGTAAATATTCTGGGAATGTTGAAATAAATTCTATTACTTCTTGCTCAATTCTAGCTTCCATTGCCCACTTTAACCAAACATTATGATCACTTTCCATATTAAGCCATACAAATCTATTTTCTTGAGCAGCATCCATATCAACTACTTGATAATCAAAGTCAGAGCCATATTTACTTGATGGATTCATTGCTGCTAATATATTTACATTATCATGTAATTTGTATCCATTTATCTCTCTATTTAATATTAAATTCATAAGTTCTTGTTGAACTGTATGCTCACAACGATTTATTTCATCAATAAATAAAAGTACCTTATTACCCTTAGCTATTTCTTCATCAATTTCCCTTAACTTTGTATGAACAGCATATATTGTTGTCTTCTTTTCAAATTTATCTCCATTAGAATCCATAGCTATATATGACTCTACAGTCGGTAATCCCCCTATTTCACCTTCTTTAAGAAGATTACCATCAATAACTATTAATTTCCACTTATTTTCTTTAGCTAATCTTTTAGCTAAAGCTGTTTTTCCTATTCCACTTTCTCCAACTACTAAAGGCACTTCCTCTGTTGCTAATACTAATTCTACACTTCTTAACGTATCTATAAAATTCATTTTTCTTCCCCTTACATCATCTTTAGTTTTTCATCTACAGCAATTCTTTTTGCTTTTTTACTTCCATACTTATATATAAACATAATTTTATCAATATCAATTATTTCACTATTTCTATCAATAATACTACAATTTAAGAAATCTCTAACATACTTTTCATCAACATCATCTTTTGATAATACTTCTTTAAATATTTCTTCTAATTCTTCATGAGAAATTTCATTTAGCATACTTCTTGTAATATATCTAATTACTAAAATATTTACCTTTAAAAAGTTTAATATTTTATCTTTATTTAAATCGGTTATAAATTTTACTGCTGCTTCGTTATTTTTAATAGCTGCAACCTCAGCTTTATAGCAAGGTGAATTTATATATCTTAACGCATCATAACTTATATTTACAGCTGCCTCTTGAACACTTTCATATGGCTCCTTAATATATTTGATTGAATCGTAATCCCTCATTACAGCTAATAATTGTAACTCTTCACTAGGCTCCTTAACATATCTAATTGCCCATCCCCTTTGCTCTATAGCTAATTTAATAACATTATAACTTGGATTTTTAATATAATTTAAATTGCTCCATCCATTATTTACTGCTTCAATCATCATTTTTTCCGTAGGATTTTCTATAAACTCAATAGCTCTAGGATTATTATTCATAGCAATTTCCTGCATTTCTAATGTAGGATTATTTATATATCTTAATAAAAGTCCATTTTTATTAATGGCTATTAATTTCATTTCCTCAGTAGGATTATCTATATTTTTTATAATAATTGGATTTTTCTTTATCATCTCTATAGTTTTTGCTTCATCCATATTTTTACCTCATTCTTATTATTAACTTTAATTTTTATTTAATAATAATTATTACTTATATTAATTATAATACTTTTTAAATTATTTTAAAGTAGATAAATATAGTCTGATATATTATTTTTTAAAATTATACTCATATTTCTCTCTTTTTTTAATTTTTCTTATATGTAAGTATATATTTTATACTACTTCTCTTCATTTAATATATAAAAAAATAAATGGGTTATCTACAGAAATTAATATAACTTCCCTTACGATACTCCATTTATTTTTTCTTTATTTCTATATTAAAATTCCATAAACAATTTGTATTACAATATAATATTTCTTTCTATATCATATAAATCAACTAAATTCCTACACAATATTTATATTTCTCTAGTTTCCATTTTTAAAACTTCTTTTTCTTCTTCATTTAAATAAGGAGAAAGATTATCATATACTTTCTTATGATAGTTATTTAGCCATGCTTTTTCATCATCATTTAATAACTCAACCTTAACTCCATTTAAATCTATAGGGCAGTATGATATTGTATCAAATCTATAAAACTCTCCATTATCATTAGTTTCATCTTCAACTACTACCATAATATTTTCAATTCTTATTCCAAATTTACCTTCTTTATAAACACCTGGTTCATTAGTTAATATCATTCCTGGCTCTAAAACTACATTATTTCCATACGGTCTTATTCCTTGTGGGCCTTCATGAACATTTAAGAAAAATCCAACTCCATGACCTGTTCCACACTTATAATCTAATCCATATTGCCATAAAGGTCCCCTTGCCAATACATCTAAGTTTCCTCCAGTAGCACCCTTTAAGAATTTTGCATTAGCTAAATTAATATGTCCCTTTAATACTAACGTAAAATCCCTTTTTTCTTCTTCTGTAATATTTCCTAAAACAAAAGTTCTTGTTATATCTGTTGTTCCATCTAAATATTGTCCACCTGAATCTACTAAAAATAATCCTTCTTCTTTAAGCTCATAAGCACTTTCCTCTGTAGCACTATAATGCATCATTGCTGCATGTTCTTTATACCCTGCTATAGTTCCAAAACTATCACCCATTGCTAGTTCTTCCTTACTTCTAAGTTCAGTTAATACCTTACTAGCTGATAATTCTGTAATCTTTTCTTTTCCTATATTATCTCTTAAATATTTGATAAACTTAACCATTGCAACTCCATCTTTAATATGGCAATTCTTTAAGCTTTCTATTTCAACATTATTTTTTATTGCTTTTAAATTAGTTGTTAAGTTTACCTCTTCTTTTATTTCACATTTTAATAAAGAGTATAATTTTGCATTAACTTTTGCAGGGTCTATTAGCACTTTACCATTAAGTTTCTTTATTTCTTCTTCAATTTCTAGGTATTCAAACACTTCAATTCCTTGTAATTTTAACTCATCTTCAACTTCCTTATTTACCTTGCTTTTATCAATAAATAGTTTAGCTTCGGTATCAGTGATTATTGAATAGCTTAATGCTACTGGATTAAACAAAACATCATTTCCTCTTATGTTAAATAACCAAGCTATATCATCTAAGGAAGTTAATAAATAACTTTCTACATTCTTTTCCTTCATAACGAGTCTTACAGCTTTTAACTTTTCATTAGCAGTTTTTCCACAATACTTTACATCATGAATAAATATTTTTGATTTAGGTAAACTAGGTCGATTTTCCCAAACCTCTTCTAATAGATCTTTGTCCATTTTTATATTAAAGTTGTTCTTTTTACTTATATTTAATAGTTCTTTATACTGATTAACACTATAGCAATTTCCATCAAACCCTATAGTTTCTCCTTCATACACATTCTTTTCTATCCACTCATTTATAGTATCATAGCCTGGTGTAGCCATTTTCATTAAGTCTATTCCTGTTCCATTTAACTGTTCTGCAGCTTGAATAAAATATCTTCCATCAGTCCATAACTTAGCTTCATTTTCTCCAACTAATAATGTTCCTGCTGATCCAGTAAAACCTGAAATCGCAGCTCTACCCGTATAGTACTCTGCTACATATTCACTTTGATGTGGATCTGAACTTGGAATTATATAATAATTTATATTATATTTTTTCATTGATTCTCTTAACTTTAAAAGTCTACTCATTTTTATTCCCTCTTTTCTTTTTATTTCTCCTTTTGATTACTATTATTTTATATTATTTATTAAAATAATAAAATAGATTCTCAATATTATTCTCTATAGCGTGCTTCTTCTTAAAAATTAAGTAAAATAAATATATTTTTATTTACATTTCTTGTTGTTATGTGCACCAAATTACTACCTTTGAGTATATTATAGTATAAGCAAAATAGTTTAGCTCTAAAAACAAGCTTTACTATTTATAGGAGGAGTAAACATGAGAAACAATTGTAATAATTGTAGAAGAAATTGTTGTAGAAATAACAACTCTTGTATGAATAATAGATGCTGTGGAAATTTCAATAATGGTTGTGGATTTGGTAATGCTTGGTTAATATGGCCTTTATTATTCCTTTGTTTCTAAGTACACTTAGCCAAACCTATTTTTTTTTGATATGCCTCATACTAATACCAATAAAATTGGTACTTTTAAAACAATAAAAAGTTAGGATATCATCTCCATCCTAACTTTTTTTGTATTATAAATAAAACTGATAATTGACTATTTATTCATTGCTTCTTTTTCAACTTTTAATTTAATATGAATCTTCTCAAAAACTTCAATAATATTCGGATCAAAACTTGTTCCTTTTCCCTTTAAAATAATCTCTACAGTTTTTTCATGTGAAAATGCTTCTTTATAAGGTCTCATGGTTGTTAATGCATCATATACATCACCAACAGCCATTATCCTAGCACAAAGAGGAATATCTAGTTTACTTAACCCTTTTGGGTATCCTGTGCCATCCCATTTTTCATGATGATAATGAGCCATATCCTTAGCGATATTTAGAAATTTATTTTCTTCTTTAATTTCATCTATTATTTTTTGTAATGCCTTTGCTCCTAAAGTCGTATGTAACTTCATAAATTCAAATTCATCGCTATCTAATGATCCTGCTTTTAAAAGAGTTGCATCATCAATTCCAATTTTCCCAATATCATGCAATAAAGCTGTTCTAATCATATCTTTAACATATTCTTTTGTTAATATCTCTTTAAAAATCCCCTCTTTAACTAATTCTTCAGTCAATATCTCAACATATTTTGCTGTTCTCTTTACATGCTCTCCAGTATGAGAATCTCTACATTCAACTAATTCATATAAAGATAATATCAATGCATTTTTTAAATCCTCAATTCTATTATTTCTTTCATGAATTCTATATTCAAAATCTTTTATATAGTTTTTTAATTCTAAATTAAGCTTTATTATTTTAAGCATTATCTCTGATTCTATAGGTTTTCTTAAAAAATCTATTGCACCTAATTCCATATTCAGCTCTTCATCTTTATATCTTAAACTAGCCGCTATAAAGATTATTGGTATTTTATATAACTTCTTATTTTTTTTTATTATTTTAATAAATTCATCTTCACTAATTCTAATTAAACTAATATCTACTAATACTAAATCTGGTGTATCATCTTTTACCACTTCAAGTGCTTTTTGGGTTGATTTGACTATAGTAATTCTATAGACTTTACCTAATATATTTTTTATTTTTTCAATGTCTTCTAAATTATTATTAATTACTAAAATATGATTTTTCATTATTATATTTACCCCTTATACACAATCCCCAACTTATCTCCCCTCATATTCCTTATTATAACATAATATATATTTTTTTAATATTATAGTTTTTTATAGAATATTATGTTTTATCTTGTAATATAATACAGAAAAATACTACATTTATTTAGGTGTTATGTAGCATTTTTACATAAAATTAAAATTTAATTTTCATTACTCATCTTTTGGCAATAATCCTTTACCTTTTTAATAAAACTATTATTACTCTTAATCATATAAGTACAAATAAAAATACTTATAGGAATTATTAATAAACATCCTATATTAGAAATAACTAAATCGAATAAATTCTTATAAAATTCTTTTGAATTAATAACACTTTCAAAAGTATATTTATTTTTTATAAATAATATTCCTATCATCATAGTTTCACCTATAGTAGCAAAAAATATTGTATTAACAGTTGTCCCTAAAATATCCCTTCCAACATTAAAACCTAATCTTACTAATTCAGAAAAAGTTAATTCACTATTAACTTCGTTAAATTCATATAGTGAAGATGTAATAGCCATAGCAGTATCCATTACTGCTCCTAATAAACTTATAATAATCATACATATCATTAATTGATTCATGTTTATATTAATATTAGGAGATAAGTATACACTTAATTCAGAACTTAAATCTAATTCACTATATCCACCCAAATTAGACTTTGTTCCTAATATTGAAACTAATAAACTTAGCAATAAAATAACACCTACCACCGAAATTACTGCTGCATAGGTCTTTAAATTATGTCCATTTTGATAAATTAATGTTATCTGACAAAAAATTATAGTTCCAATGATTGTAACAAGTACAGGATTTACCCCATGACTAATAATAAATACAGCCATTACTAATAAAAGCACATTACATGCAAGTGCAATAAACGACTTTGCGCCCCTATCTCCTCCTACTAGAATCATTAACATCAGCAATACTATTGTTAGCAACACTATCATTCTTACTCATCCCCTTTCTAAAAAATAATAGAGCTACACAAGCTGATATAGGGACAGCTGAAACTATTCCTATAGCTCCTACTAAAAATCTTATTATTTCAAAAGATATATCAAATTGAATTAATCTTTGAAAATTATACCCATTTATTATTTTTAAAATTACAATAGATAAGCTTCCTCCAATATAAGAAAACATTAAAACATTAATCATTGTTCCCATAATATCATGACCTATTTCTCTAATAGATTTAATTAACTGCTTTAATGTAATAGATTTTGCTGCATTTACCAACTCATTAACTGCAGAATTTACTGTAATACTTACATCCATAACAGCTCCTAAACATCCAACTAAAACCCCTGATAAAAATATATTCTCTAAATCATTAGGCCCTGCAATATAATCCATTAACTCATAATGTAAATCTCCAGTATAAGCTAATGAAATCTTATATAGTGCAAATATTAAAAAAGTAGTAATTAGTGTAGATAAAATTGCTCCAATGTTCTTTCTAGAAAATCCCCCTAGTATCAATAAAGTAACTACACTAAAGAAAATAATCATTAAAACATTTATTAACATAAAATCCTTGCCTGAAACATAAAGTTTAATAAAATATATAAATGCTACTATATTAGCAATTAAAGTACATAATGTAAATATTCCAAACCTTCCTGCTACAGCAACTAAAGCTATAACAAAAAATCCAATAAGTAAAACTATAAATTTATCTCTTTTTAATCCTATAATACTCCCTGATAATTCGCTACTGTTTTCATTAATACTTATAAATAAATCATCACCCTTTTTATATTTCTCATTCATTAACATTGATGATGAATATGAATTTTTCAAAGTTATTTGTTGCCCCTTATACTGTCCATTTTTTACTTTCACAACCATTGTTTGAATATAGTATTTTTCTTCTATATCATTTGTTCCTTTTTCAGTTTTATCATAAACATTTTCTAAGCTTATTACTTTTGCTATTGTAGATTTATAAATATTATAATTATTGTTAGTCCAAATAAATAAAACCAAAAATACTATAAAAAATATAAGAACAGTAAAAAATCGTCCTTTATTATTTTTTATATACCTTTTTATCATTTCCATACTTACTCCTTTCTTTATCTTATAAATAAATCAAATAAATTATATATAATTTATTGCAAATAAAAAATGGGCTATATCTTAATAATTATGATACATGCCCATTATAATATAATATTATACTAAAATCTCTTTTACCATAGGATTAATTTTAGATCTATCAAATTTCCCATTAACCTTTGGCATAATTTCTTTCATTATCTTTCCCATATCCTTTGCAGTATAATTACCATTTGTAATTATTTCTCTTAACATCGCACTAACTTCTTCTTCAGTTAATTGTTTTGGTAAATATGGAGTTAATACTTCGATTGCAAAATTCCCTTCAGCTATTTTTTCTTCATTATTAGCTTGCTTTGCATATTCTAAAGCTTCTTTATTTTGCTTAATACTCTTTTCTACTATTTTTATTACATTTTCATCTGAAATTTCTTCTCTATTGTTAACTTCATATGCCTTAATTTCAGAATTAACTAATCTTAAAACACTTACTCTTGCTTTATCTCTTGCTTTCATAGCAGCTATTTCATCTTTTTTTAATGTCTCTTTTAACATATTTATTTGGCTAGTCATAAAATTTAAACTAACCTACCTCGCTTTCATTTTAAATTTTTATTTAAGTAAATTATACCAGTTTTGTATTCAAAATCAAACATTACTACCTTTACTTATAATTATACTAATAATATTAAATTTAATAAATTCTAACTTTATTCTATCCACTTCTTTATAAATTTATAAAATTATCAAATGACAGCTCAATAACTTCTACATTAACCTCATCTAATATCATACGAATTCATTTATAAAGTATTTATCCTTTTGCTTTCTTAGTACTTGTTTTTTTAATAGTTTTTAAATACTCATATAATTTAAATAAAACTGGATTCTTTTCTTCTTCCTCTTTTAAATTTATATAATTTATTAATTCTACAATTGGCTCAAGTTTATTGATTGTATCATTATATCCTTCACTTATTCTTACCCTTTTAGCATCTGTATCTAAATTTAATGTTCCTGTTAACGTATTTTCAACTAGATTTTCTGGTGATATTATAATAAGTTTTGAATTTGGATAAAGCGATCTATCTATTTGCACTTCTTTAGATAATAAAACTACAATTATAATATCACACTTTTCACCGTATACAGGTTGAATAGGAACATTGTCTGCAATACCTCCATCAATATATTTCTCACCTAATACTTCTGTACTTTCATATATTAATGGTAATGAAGCTGAAGCCAACACTATTTTTTTACCTATTTCTTCATCATAATCATTAATCCTAAAATACTTTGCATTTAGATCTGGTAATTTTGTACATGCAGCATAACATATTTTATTATTTTCCTTAATCTTATTAAAATCTAAGTATTTTTCTAATACTTCAACGGCCCCATCATTACCTATAGCTCCATGTTCAAGTTTATCAGTTAAGAACTTTTTAGCCAATTGAAGATTTTTCCCTCCAATATATAAACCTATTCCTCTTTTTATTAATTCCCCTTTACTAATAGGAACTAATTTATCCATGGTTACCTCTTCCCAAAGCTCATCTGCCTTTTTCATATCATCCATAGCAAATAATACAGAATTAAATGCACCTATAGACGTTCCTGAAAAAACCGATATATATTGCGCTAAATTTAATTCTTTTAAAGCTTTCCATACACCAAGCTCATATGCTCCTTTTCCACCACCGCCTGCTAATACTAATCCTATTTTCATACTATTCCTTCCTATACTTTACTTAAATTGAATGCTAATCGCTCTTATTTACATAATTATACTATAAATATTAATTTTTCAAAATATTTCATAACACATTATTATTACTATATACATTCTAAAATTTAAACTAATTTATGATTATTAATTTAAAAAGACATGTATTACTAAATTTTTAGCAATACATGTCTTAGTTTAATTATCTTTGCTCAAATACATCTTTTATAAAATTATCAAAATTCACCTTTTGACTTAATTTATTTCCTTGTTTTATTTCCTCAGAATACAGTATTTTATTATACTCCTTAGCACTTAAAGAATTATCATATATATATTTTTGCTTATTATATAACTGCCTTAATAATTCTCCAATACCTAATAGTTTTTCATAATGCCTTCCATATGAAAATCCTCTTTTTTGATAATTTGCATCTATCTTTTTAGAAAAGAATATTGATTTTGCCAGCCACCCTTTTTTACCTTTTCCTTGTCTAGTAGAATTTTTCATAATTATATTTATATCACTTGAAAACTCAGTAAATTTTCCATTTTTAATTTTTATTCCAACTATAGGATACCATAATCCCTGTATCTTACCGCTATTTGTTCCTGAGGATCTATAAAATGCTAATGTTACTCTCTCAATTCCATAAGTGTATTCAATATCTACATCTATTAATCCAATCATTCTAAATGGATCATCGGTATAAATATTTGCCCTAAAACTTTCTGGATATACTTCTAATATCCTTATAGCTTCCATTATAGCCCACTCCCCTATTTTCTTATCTTAATAATACACCATGTAATATTATACTAGAATTTAACACTACATGGTGCTTTCTCCTAATACCTACTCTTAATTCTATATAATTGTTCACGTATTTCATCAATACTTCTAAACCTTCTATCTAATCCCATTAATCTTTTTAAAAGGGTTCTTTCTTGGGAAGTTAAATTTAATTCCATATACCACGGTCTTTCCTCTGCATATACCGGTTCATAAGATGAATAATATAAGTGTATTAAAAAATCTCCTATATACCAATAATCCATCTTCTCTTTATAATACCCATCAATATATCGAGCCAATCCAAAATCAATTAATGCTAGCTTACTATTTTTCATAATGATAACATTAGGAAGTCTAATATCTCGATGTACTATACCACTACTATGCAAAATTTCTATTAAATCTAAAAGTTGACTTGCTGTATTATATATCTCTTTTCTACTAAATACATAATCATATTTACTAATTAAATCATAATACACTCTACCATCAATATACTCTAATAAATATCCTTCTCTGACTCCATCATTAAACTTTGAAATAAACTTAGGAAATCTTGGACTATCTAAACTTTTTAAAATATCTTCTTCATAAAATAACTTATCTCTTGTAACATTTAGCATTTTACTCTTTAATTGCTTAATAACACATTTTTCCCCTTGATTGTTTTTAGCCAAATATGCAATTCCATATCTTCCTTGTCCTATAATTTTAATAACCCTATATCCATTTACCATATCATTTGGTTTAAAATACTTGTCCATATCGTTTTTATCTCTTGTTACACTTTCGTTATATTACTATTATTGTAAATAGCCATAATATAAATTCAAAAGTGATTTCTCCTCTTCAAGACTATAAGAATATACGGTTCTTCTATTAAAATCACTATATAATGGACTTAAGGAATTTTCTAATGACTCTATATCCATTAATGGGTTACTTGAATTAGCTAATAATATCTTTAAGACTTTCTTTCCGCCTATTTCTTTTAGTTCTTTCAATTCATTTTCTTGTAACCTACTATTTCTATTAATTGAATAATATTTGTGACCTCTACGTGATCTTTCCTCATAATTATCCATACATAACACCTCTATATTTTTAGCATAATTAACTAACTACTTATACTTACTATATATTATGTTTTTTATTTTAATAGTGTTACTTTAACCTTTATTATGTATAAAAAAGAAACACCTACATCAGTAAATGTAGGTGTCTTTCCGAAATTTTATTTTATTTTATTTTTATACATTAAATTAAATATTACCCAATAAATAATTATCTTTTTAAACTTCCACCATTAGTGGCAATTACTTCTTTATACCAATTGAAGCTTTTCTTTTTATATCTCTCTAAAGTTCCAGTTCCATCATCATTTCTATCAACATAAATGAAACCATATCTTTTTCTAAGCTCAGCTGTTGATGCAGATACTAAATCAATACATCCCCATGTAGTATATCCCATTAGTTCAACACCATCTTCAATAGCCTCGGCAACTTGAACTAAATGATCATTTAAATAATTAATTCTATAATCATCATTTACAGTTTTATTTCCATGCTCATCAGTAATTAATTCATCTACAGCACCAAGCCCATTTTCAACTATAAATAATGGTTTTTGATATCTGTCATATAAGAAGTTTAAGATATATCTTAAACCTTCAGGATCTATTTGCCATCCCCACTCTGATGCCTTTAAATATGGATTTGGAACCCCTGCAATTAAGTTTCCTTTCCCAGCCTTTTTCGTTGGGTCTGCTGTTGCACATGAACTCATATAGTAACTAAACGAAATAAAGTCTACTGTATTTTTTAGTATTTCTTTATCTCCATCTTCAAATTTAATTTCTATATTATTTTCCTTAAAATATCTATTCATGTACTTAGGATATTCTCCTCTTGCATGAATATCAGCAAAGAATAAATTTCCTCTGTCTTGTTCTACAGCTTTTAATACATCACTTGGCATTGGAGTTAATGGATAATTTGGTACACCTAAAATCATACATCCTATTTTAAATTCAGGATTAATTTCATGACCAATCTTAACTGCTAATGCACTAGCAACTAATTCATGATGCATTGCTTGATAAAGATCTTGCTTACTTAACTTTTCCTTTGGAGTCCATATTCCAGCACTCATTAAAGGAAAATGTAACGCTGAATTAATTTCATTAAATGTTAACCAATATTTTACCTTGTCCTTATATCTTGTAAACACTGTTCTAACATATTTTTCAAAGAAACCTATTAATCTTCTATCTACCCATCCATCATATTCTTTTGCAAGATGTAAAGGTGTTTCATAATGAGATAAAGTAACTAAAGGCTCAATACCATACTTAGCTAACTCATCAAATACCTTATCATAAAACTCTAATCCCTTTTCATTTGGTTCTGCATCATCACCATTTGGGAATATTCTTGACCATGCAATAGATAATCTAAATGTCTTAAAGCCCATTTCTGCAAATAATTTGATATCTTCTTTATATCTATGATAAAAATCAATACCAATTAATTTCATATTATCTGCTGTTGGTTCTTCAGTTGCAGCACCTGTTATTCCTTTTGGCATAACATCTTGAATTGATAATCCTTTACCATCCTCATTATATGCACCTTCAAATTGGTTAGCTGCTGTAGCTCCACCCCATAAAAAGTTTTCTGGAAACTTAATCATTTTTACTACCTCCATATATTTTAATTTTATGTTGTATCAAAATTAAAATATAATAGTATTTCGATACAACATTTTGTTTAAATTATTTAGTTGCTTTAATAAACTCTTCCTTTTCATTAACATCTCTATCTATCAAAGTTAAAATATTGCTATAGTTATCTGGATTTGTAACTAATACTGGAGTAATTGTGTCATATCCTTCTTCTTGTATTGCTTTTATATCAAAATCTACTAATAAATCCCCAGCTTTTACTTTATCCCCATTCTTTACATGAGCAGTAAAGTACTTTCCACCAAGCCTAACTGTATCTAAACCAATATGAATTAATATTTCAGCGCCATTATCTGCAGTTAATCCTATTGCATGATTTGTTTCAAATATTGCTGAAACTACTCCATCAACTGGAGATACTGCTCTTCCTTCACTTGGAATTATAGCTGCCCCTTTACCCATTATTTCTTCTGAAAATGTAATGTCATTAACTTGACTTAAAGAAACTGCTTTACCTTTAATTGGTGCTAATACTACTGCATCAGTTTGTGGGCTAGTTTTCTCTTCATTTACTGCTATATCTGCTGCAATCTCTTCTTCTTGACTTTCTTCTTCTTCTTCATTAGCTGGATCTTCAAATCCAAATACCCAAGTTAATATAAATGCTATAACAATCGTCATTGCTGCAACTATTAATGCATTTGTAAAGTTAGATCCACCAGCTGGATTTATAAATTGAACTATTGATAAAATAGCCGGTGTAGCAAATACGAAACATTTTAATCCAACAAATCCTGCATATAACCCTGAAATACCACCTGCAATCATACAAGCGTATAATGGTTTCTTATATTTTAAAGTAACACCATACATTGCTGGTTCAGTAACCCCTGCAAGGAATGCTGAAACAGCTGAAGCACCAGCAACTTGTTTTAAATCTTTATTTTTTGATTTAAAGAATACTGCTAAACATGAAGATGCTTGTGCTAAGTTAGAAGCTAACATACCAACTAATAATAAAGTATCAAATCCAACATTAGGATTATTTATATTCATTAATGAAAGTGGAACAAATGCCCAATGCATACCTGTCATAACTAATAAAGGCATTAATGCACCCATTACCATTATTGCAAACCAACCTGCTTTGTCATAAATAAATACCATTGCACTTGATAAAACTTCACCTGCATAGAATCCTATAGGTCCAATAACAACTAAAGCTATTGGAAGTGCAATTAAAAGTGTTAACATCGGTCTTAAGAAATTCTTTGTAACTGCTGGAGTAATTTTATCCGTAAATTTTTCAATATATGTCATTACCCATGCCATCATAATTACCGGAATTACAGAATAAGCATAACTTGCAGATGCAACTGGCAATCCAAATAATGATATTTTATTACCAGCATCAACTAATCCTATAAAATCCGGATATACCATAACACCAATTACTGCTGCTAAAGTATAAGCGTTTATATTAAACTTTTTAGATGCAGAAATACAAAGTATTAGTGGTAAGAAATAAAATGTTGCATCTCCTAAAGCACTTAAAATAGTATATGTTTGGCTAGTTTCTGATAATATTCCTATCATTGGTAATATTACAAGTAAAACCTTTATCATACCTGCCCCAACGATTGCTGGCATTGTTGCAGACATACATCCTGATACTACATCTAATATACTAGTAAATACCCCTTTTTTTTCTTTAACTTCATTTGAATTTCCTTCTTTAAAGTTCCCTAACTTTAATATTTCTTTATAGCATGCTCCAACATTATTACCAATAATAACTTGATATTGGCCACCTTGTTTTGTAACACCCATAACACCTTTAATCTTTTTTATAGCTTCATCATCAGCCTTGCTTTCATCTTTTAATATGAATCTAAGTCTTGTCATACAGTGTTGTACACTGTTAACATTACCTTCTCCACCTATTTTTTCTAATATTTTTTTTGCAACTACTGCATAATCCATTTTAATATCCTCCATTTAAAATTTATTAATTTTAATGAAGTAAAGCCCATAATACAGTATCTACTGCTTACGGTAACTACCTTTCATAACTAAGCTTTTATTTATAAAAAAACCTAAGAAATATAGATGAGCGCTCAAATCTATATTTCTTAGGTATAGCCTACATTACTAGTAACAATCCTAAGTAAGATTCTAAATATTTGATTTAGTTAATCCAACTTGCCTGAAAGTCAAAATTTCAATTTTGCTCCTTGAAGGTACACTTTAGTGTACTCATAGAACTAAAGGAGCTGAGTTTTTTTAATCTTCTTTTATTATTCTTTTAATATGAACTGTTAAATACATCATTTCTTCATCTGAAAGTTCATGATTAAAATCTTTTAAAACATATTTTTTTATTTTTTCTGCACATGAATAAGCTTCTTTATATTGTGTTTTTATCATTTCACAGAAATTAGTATCATCATCTTTTATTATCTTTCCACTAATCATTCTTTGTGCAAAGAATTTTAAATGAGTTATAAATCTCTCATAATGTAATGAATACTCGTCCAATTCTATGTTGAAATGGAATTTTACAATATTTAAGATATTTTGAATCATCTTAGTGATATCAAGTGTTTCATTCATATTTCTTGAATTTAGCTCTGCATTTACAATATGCATAGCTATTGATGCAGCTTCATCTTCTGGTAAAACTACATCTAATCTTTTTTTAATAATTGCTAAGGCTTCCTTACCAATTAAAAATTCATGATTATAAAACCTTTTAATTTCCCATAATAAAGCATTTTTAAAATTTAACCCTTGTTTATAACGTTCTATTGCAAAGCTAATGTGATCAGTTAATGTTACGTAAACATTATCATCCAATCTCTTCCCTAACGAATACTTTGCATAAGAAATAATTTCATTAGAAACCTGAATATACTCCAAAGGTATTTCTGCTAGTAAAGTCATTAATTTATTAGAATCATTTTTATTTTCAATAGAATAGATTTTCTCTATTTTGCTCTTATCTACAGTATCTCCAATTTTTTTTTGGAATCCTAATCCGCATCCCATAACAAGAACTTCTTTACCGTTATTATCAAAGGTTCTAATTAAATTATTATTGATTATCTTATCTATCTTCATTTACTAACACCTTTTCTTTAATTTAAAGTACAAAAAAAGACCATACTCAAATAAAACAACATTTTTTATAATGTCATAAATAATTTGGTAAAGCCTGCATAACCAGTAACAACCCATGTCCCTTATTGTCTTTATGATAAAGATATCATAGTGATTTTTCTATGTCAACTAATAGAATTGTTTTTTATTTAACATAATTTAGTTATTTCATAATACAACTTTAAACCCTACTTATTTAATAATAAAAAAATTTCAAATTACAAGTGATAAGTTATAATCTAATTATTAAATTAATACCTAATTTCTAAAAATAAATTTTTATTTTCTATTTGGTAACCTATCACTTGCATATTGAAATTTAAACTAAAATTTATACTGCATTATTACTTGCAGCTTCTACTTTATTATCCTTTGAAAACAACTTTTTAAAACAAGAAACTGCTACTACAAATCCTAAACTTATTAATAACAGTGCAAATATTAATTGTAATCCATCTGTTAGGAACACAAATTGTCCTGCACCAATTTTCTTCATAATTCCAAGTATAGCTTGAACTAAAGCCGTAAATGTTACTGATAACATTACAACCATAGGTGCCCAAAGCATAAAGCCTTTTCTCTTTGTAGATTTTAAAAATACTGCTAGGGTTATTAACACTAAAGCTGATAATAATTGATTTGCTGCTCCAAATAATGGCCAAACGTTATTATATCCACCAAGTGAAAGCACAAGTCCAATTACTAATGTAATAATTGTTGCAAAATATTTATTAGTCATTATCTTAGAAATACCAGATACTTCTTTTGAATCATCCTTAAATAATTCTTGTAATGACATACGTCCAATACGAGCAACAGAATCAAGTGATGTTAATGCTAATGCTGATACACACATTGTCATTATACAAGTAGCTACATGTTGTGGTATACCTAATAATCCTAAGAAACCTGCAACATTACTAGAAAATATTGCAAAAGGTGTTCCTTCTGGCATTTTTCCCCCAACAGCTGCAGCTCCAACTACCACTAAAGCAACAATACCAAGTAGTGATTCTATTAACATAGCTCCATATCCAATGCAAAGCATGTCCTTTTCATTCTTAACTTGCTTTGAT
Source organism: Clostridium saudiense (assembly GCF_000577815.1). GTDB lineage: Bacteria > Bacillota > Clostridia > Clostridiales > Clostridiaceae > Clostridium > Clostridium saudiense. Next base: position 55,901 of record NZ_CBYM010000022.1, read on the forward strand.
GATGTTTCTGATGATACTAAACTATGGAATCCTGATACTGCACCACATGCTATAGTAATAAACAAAGTTGGAAATAAATATTTACCATCAACTTCAAATCCAACAAAAGCTGGTAAATTCATTTCGGGTCTTGCAACTACAACTCCTAAAACAGCTCCAACAATCATTCCAATTAATAAAAATGTACTTAAATAATCTCTTGGTTGCATTAATAACCACATTGGTGTTATTGATGCTAAAAATAAATAAGCAAATGTTACTATTAACCAAGTAGTTTTATCAAAGTATAATGGAAAAGCAATACCTATAGCTAACATTGAAACTAAAAGTACTACACCTATTATAAACTGTAAACTTTGACTTGGCTTTTTATATTTAATAAATGCACCAAATATCATAGCTACAACAATAAATAACATTGAAATAGATGCTGCTGATGCATTAGGTGTATTTAATGCTCCACCTTCTCCAAATCCATTAAATGTACTTGCAACTATATCTGAAAATGCTGCAATTACTAGTAAAGTAAAAATCCAAGCAAATAAGAAAAAAAACTTTCTTCCTGCTTTTCCTATATATTGTTCTATTAATCCACCTATTGATTTACCTTCATTTTTTACTGATGCATATAATGCTCCAAAATCATGAACTGCTCCAAAAAATATTCCACCTATAAGTACCCATAATAACACTGGAACCCATCCAAACATTGCTGCTATAATTGGCCCCGTTACAGGTCCTGCCCCTGCTATTGATGAAAATTGATGTGAAAACACAACTGCTTTAGGTGTTGGAATGTAATCTTCTCCATCCTCTTTTGTATAAGCAGGTGTTTTTGCATTTGGATCAATTCCCCAAGTTTTAGCAAGATATCTTCCATAAGTCACATAGGCAATTCCTAATACAACTATGGCTAACCCTACAATAGTTAATCCATTCATTTAAAATGCCCCCTCTATATTTAATTATAATTGCGCTCTCCTATTAGGAGATTATTAATAATAATAACACTTTTATGGTATTCTGTAAATATTTATCATTTATTATTATCAAATTACTATTTTACAACGTTTTCCATATACTTCTTTTCACAGAAATCGTTTACTTGACCTAATTTATTTCTAATTTGTTAACAAACTTAAAACAAAAAAGTGGCTTTCACCACTTTTTATATTAAATAGATAATAAATAAAAATTAAAT